>JBGTAI010000219.1:0-17932 GCA_041749955.1 Pirellulaceae bacterium
TTCATCAGTGAATAGAAATCGTCGCATCCCTGCGTCTCCAAGAAATTTCCAGGCAACTCCAACACGGCCACGATTATCCCCCAAAATGACAGTCCAAATACATATCAGTTTGTGCCACGCTCAGCCGCGTGGGGTATAACAGCATTTTATCAGTGTTTGAGGTGCTGTGAAAAGCACATTATCCACAGGTGACCTACCAATAATACCGCTCGCCACCCGTTGGGTGTCGTGCACGGGTTTTGGGCGGGAGGGGCTGGGTTGTGAATGGCGAGCGTTCTGTTTGGCGAATCGTCTTGACGGCGCGGGAATGGGCGTTTTGGGGGCTGCGAGTCGGTAGAGGCCCAGCAACTGGAGTACGTCGGATTCGGATCGATGTTGGTGCGAACGTCTGTGTTGGGTTGGGGCAGCTGACCGGTGAGGCAACGATAGGCGAACGCGTGCAACGAAACGCGAATGGAAACAAATGGTCTAGAGGACGGAACTCGGCAGGTGCTACGTGAACCTGTTTCGCAGGGAATCCTGTCGTCCCTTCGGGACTTACCGTTCTTGGGTGCAGGAAACCAGGGACTTGCGTCCCTGGCTAATGGATGCCGTGCCTTCGGCACTGAGAGTGATGGCTGCCGTGGCGTCAGCACTGAGATTCATGCTTACCGAGCGTTCGGCAATAAAGTTTGGCTTGTTATGGCTGTGGTGCTGAGAAGAGAACAGCGTTAAGACTTGCGATGCGGGATTGTTGTTCTGCGTGGGCATCTTGGCGTTCTGGCTGTCTAGAGACGTTAGGACTTCATCCAGACTAAGAATTAGGTTTAGCAAAGTGAGCGGTCGGCGCTAGCCGCGGGTGTTGTGCGGAACCCGACGCTAGCGCGTTCGGCTCACCCGAAATTTAAGGGATACATCACGATGGAGCGTGATGAGTACTTTCGATATGGAAGGCTGAGCCGACTGGATTGGATGACGTGCTATTGCTCGAACGCATTTGTGGGAGTGGAGGGCGGCAATTCATTATGCGAGTATCTGGCGGATGATGTGGCCTTCGACGTTGGTGAGTCGCCGCTGGACTCCGTTGTGTTCGAAGGTTAATCGTTCATGATCCAAACCGAGTAGATGCAGGATCGTGGCGTTCAAATCGTACAGCGGATGGATGTCTTCGACGGCTTTGCGGCCAAGTTCGTCGGTGACGCCATGGCTGACACCGCGTTTCACTCCGGCTCCTGTTAGCCAGCAGGTGAAGCCGTCGGGATTGTGATCGCGGCCTTTGGCGCCTTTTTGGAACATGGGCATGCGTCCGAACTCCGTGCACCAAACGACGAGTGTGTCGTCGAGCAATCCGCGAGCTTTCATGTCGCGAATCATCGCGGCGGTCGGCTGATCGAGAATCTCAGCGTGCTTGTCGTACTGCTCCTTGAGCTTGCTGTGTCCGTCCCAGTTCAATTCACCGCCGCTCGCATAAGCCCCGTTGAATAGCGTGACAAATCGAACGCCGCGTTCGATAAAACGTCGAGCGAGGATACAGTTGCGTGCATACGCGGCTTTGATCGGATTCGACTCATCGTCGGCACCATAGGCACGCATCGTGTGAGCGGATTCGCTGCTCAAGTCACTGATCTCAGGAACGCTCAACTGCATCCGCGCAGCCAACTCATAGCTCGCGATTCGTGCGGCGAGCTTCCCGTCGCCTGGATGCAACGCTTGATGCCGCTGGTTCAGTCGCTGTAGTAGTCCTCGCGCAGCTTGATCGCGTCCGATCGAGATACGTTCTGGCGGAGTCAAGTTGCGGATCGGGTTCTTGGAGCTGATTGGCGTCCCTTGGAACTCGGCGGGCAAGAACGCGGAGCCCCAATTGTTGACGCTTGCTTGTGGAACGCCTCGTGGGTCAGGGATCGCAACGAACGCCGGTAGGTCTTGGTTCTCGCTTCCCAGTGCATACGTCACCCAACCGCCAACGCTAGGAAAGCCGTCTTCAACGAAGCCCGTCGACAAGAAGTTCTCTGCTGGACCGTGCGTGTTCGATTTGCTTGTCAACGAATGCACAAAGGCGAAGTCGTCGGTTAGCTCAGCCAGATGCGGGATCATATCGGAAACCATTTTGCCGGTTTGACCACGCGGACGGAACGTGTATTGGGGTCTGGCGAGTTCACCCGCAGGCCCCTGGAACGTGACCGCAGGGCCACCTTCAAGCGGTTGTCCGTCGTGCTTAATCAGCTCAGGTTTGTAGTCCCACGTTTCAAGTTGGCTCACGGCACCCGCACAAAAAATGACCAACACGTTCTTCGCTTTGGCGGGGAAATGGGATGGCCGCGGCGCGTAGGGCTGCGAGGCATCGATGACTGGTTGGTTGGCCAGCAATCGATCCGCACCAAGCAGACTGGCGAGCGCGATCGATCCAATGCCCGTTGTCGCGTCACTGAGGAAACGACGTCGATTCGGCGAAAACGGGTTGAGGTTTGTCAGATTTCTCATGGCAGAAACAGGAACTCATTCGAATTAAACAGCACACGACAAACGGTTTCTAAGCCATGCTCGCGGGCGATGTTCGCGGCATCATCTAGCTCATCCGTCTCCGGGTCGCGTCCCAGCGCCATGCGGAACGCAGTGGTCACTTGATCGGACACGTCATCGCCGCCTCCTTGTTGCACACGCTTTGCCAACGCCTCGGACTCTTCGATCGTGAATCGACTGTTGAAGAGGTTCAATGCTTGAATCGGCGTTGTCGATTGGCGGCGTCGAGCGGTACTCTGGCCTGCGTCCGGGCAATCGAACGCACCGAATACGGCTTCGCGTTCCATGCGAATCTTGTGCGAATAGATCATCCGTCTCAGCCCGTCGCCGGTGAAGGACTCGATGGGCGGAAACCCGCTCAATCCTCCGCGTGAACCAAACAAATCGAATCCCGGGCCATCAACATCGAGACTCAATCGACCACTCACAGCCAGCATCGCGTCGCGAATCGTCTCGGCCTCCAATCGTCGCGAAGGGAACCGCCACAGTGTTCTCGCATCCGCATCGATGGACTTGGCAACTTGGTTCACTTGGTTGGATTGGCCATAAGTCTTCGACAGCACGATCAAGCGGTGCATATGCTTCATCGACCATCCCGAGCAAATGAACTCCTCCGCAAGCCAATCGAGCAATTCCGGATGCGTTGGCCGTGCACCGCTGCGTCCAAAATCGCTGGAGGTCTCGACGAGCCCCACGCCAAAATGACCTTGCCAGATCCGATTGACCATCACGCGTGCGGTCAGCGGATTGTCGGCGCACGCGATCCAATCAGCGAGCGTTCGACGACGTTCTTGTTCGGGAGCATCCAGTGCAAGTGAAACGCTTCCGAGTGCAACGGGAACGGCTGGTGCGACTTCGTCGAGCGGTTGCTCGGGATCGCCTCGCGACAGCAAGTACGTCGGCTCCGGTTGCTTGAACACGCCGCCGAAAACTTTGGGCGACTGGGACGCTTTGGCGATTCGCTTCTCAAGTTCACGCTTCTCGTCGATTCGCGCCTTCGCATCGGCTAAGTACTCCGACTTAACGCCGCTCAGGTGCATCATCGACTCCAGCGTCTCCCCAGCCTCGAGCGTGTAGAGTGTCGGCAAGCGATCGCTCAACTTCCCTTCGCGATCGCGGCTCCAGACGACTTTGTTGATCGACGTTGTTTCTGGAAGCTCAAGCAAAACCCAGCCGCGACCCTTTTCGTCGGACATCCAGCTGTGGCTATTCCCGAAGACGCCATCGTTGATGTGTTCCAACTTGTGTGCTGAGGAAGTGCGGCTTCCCGACGCAGTCACCTTCGTGCCGTTGGAAGCGAGAGCAACGTTGCGAGGTGAGTCGCCGGACGTGAAGACTTCGAACTCGTCGATACACGGTTCAATCAAACCGAGTGACGGATGCAAGTTCGCGTCGTGGATCGTAAACCTTACCCACTTCGCCTTCACGGGTTCGAACGATTCCTCATTCAACTTGGGGGCCGTATCGCGTTGCTTCGTGTTTCCGAACAACTTGGACAACGACCGGTCAAGTTTCTCGCTTTCGTTTTTGAGCCGCTCGAGCCTTGCTTGTTCGGCTTGCGTCCTTTCGGATCGGAGGTCGCGTTCACCGTACTGGACGCCACCGAAGAACGCTTGCAGCGAATAGTAATCACGCTGGGTAATCGCATCGAACTTGTGATCGTGGCAACGGGCACAGCCAATGCTCAATCCCAAGAACGCTTCGCTCGTGTTGATGATGATCTCGGCGAGCGAGTCTTGACGCGCGAGACGTTTGGACTCGTCGTCCTTGCCGATTTGGCCAGGAAGTAATGCTGCCGCAGTTACAAGAAACCCAGTTGCCGCATCACGGCCGAATGCATCGCCAGCCAATTGTTGGCGAACAAATTCGTCGTACGGTAGATCGCCGTTAAATGCGTCGATGACGTAGTCGCGATACGGCCAAGCGTTCGCACGCGGCGTGTTGACTTCGAATCCATGCGTGTCGGCGTACCGAACCACGTCCAACCAATGTTGTGCCCAGCGTTCGCCGTAACGTGGGGAGCCAAGTAGTCGTTCGACGACACGTTCACGAGCATCGGGCCGGTCATCGGAGATAAAGGCAGCGACCTCCGCGGGCTGTGGCGGTAACCCGATCAAGTCAAAATAGACTCGCCGCAGCCACGTTCGCGGATCCGCTTCTGGTGCGAAAGCCAATCCCATCTCAGCCAGCTTGGTGTCGATGTAGGCATCAATGGACGAGAATTGGCCGGGCGTTCGCGGTTTGAATGACCAGTGATCGGTGCGATCTTCGAGGCTGGCTTTATCCACGCCTGGTGGCCACGCCGCACCCTGCTCGATCCATTGCTCGAGAATGCGGATCTCCGATACCGAAAGACCCTTGCCTTCTGGCGGATCGCCATCCGGTGGCATCCGCGTGTCGCTGTCGGTGCTCGTGACCAGTTCAAACAGTGGGCTTTCGGCTGCGCTGCCGGCGACGATACTTGGCCCGTAGCCGTCGCCACCCTTGAATGCTTCGGACTTGATGTCCAACCGAAGTCCGCTTTTTTGTTTCGCTTGGCCATGGCACGAAACACAATGCGTCTCAAAAATCGGTTGCACGTCACGCACGAAATCGATCGAGTCGGCGAAGCCTTGCGAACATGGATTCAATGCAAACGCAGTCACGATCGCAACAAGCGACATGGCCTTGGCAAACAACAACGAGGCCTGGCATCGAAGCGGCCGATTAAGCAAGGATTTCATGCACCACCTCGCCATGAACGTTCGTCAAACGTCGCTGGATTCCGTTGTGATAAAAGGTCAGCTCGGTGTGATCGATTCCGAAGAGATGCAACACGGTGGCGTGGAAGTCGTGCCAGGGGATCGGCCGCTCGACGGCTTTCCAACCGATCTCATCCGTATTCCCGAACGCGAAGCCGGGTTTGAGCCCCGCTCCGGCCATCCAGCAACTGAAGCCGTACCGATTGTGGTCTCGACCAGGGCCGACTTCGTTCTCGGCAGACTGTGCAAACGGCGTACGCCCAAACTCTGTCGTGAACAGCACCAACGTATCGTCGAGCATCCCGCGTTGTTTCAGATCACGAAGCAGCGCGGCGACGGGTTTATCGATTCGACTCGCCTCGATCGTGTGATTCTCTTTCACATTCTCGTGTGCATCCCAGCTCGCACGTGGGCTTCCAGCAACCGGGCCACCGGAGAACAGCTGCACAAATCGCACGCCTTGCTCCAACAACCGCCGACCGAGTAAGCAACGTCGCCCCATGTCGCCTGTGGTTGCATCGTCAACACCGTACTCAGCCAATGTGGTGGCGGACTCGTCCGAAAAGCTGGCGACGCTTGGCACCGAGAGTTGCATTTTTGCGGCAAGTTCATAGCTCTTCAGTCTCGCCGTGAGCGCCGCGTCCTCGCCCGTTCGCTCCAGATGCTCGCGATTGATCGAGTTCACGAACTCACGCGTTGCCACGTCGGCGTCGTGGTTCAATTGTCGAGCGGGGAACAGATCACGAACGGCTTGCTCGCCACCGCTCAGCACGACACCCTGGTGATTCGATGGCAAGAACGAGCTGCTCCACGTCGCAGTCCCCGTATTGGGCGCCCCACGCTCGTCATTCATCACCACGTAGGCTGGCAATGACTCATTCTCAAGTCCCATACCGTACGAGACCCAGCTTCCCATCGACGGGAAACCTGTGAACTCGAATCCACTATTGGCGAGGAATAACGCGGGCGTGTGGTTCGCGGACTTGGATTCCATCGACCGGAGCACCGTCAAATCGTCCGCCAACTCGGCGATGTGCGGGAACATATCCGACATCATCAAACCCGACTTGCCGCGCGGCTTGAACACCCAATCCTCTTTGCGAAGCTGGCCAACCTTTCCAAAAAACAGGTCGGGCTTCTCGTCCGTTTGCAGTGACTTGCCGTGGAACCGTTTCAGCTCTGGCTTGTAGTCCAACGAATCCACGTGGCTGAGTCCACCGATCAAACAAATGTGGATTGCACGTTTGGCCTTCGGCACGATCCCGCTCGCCGCAGCCTTCGCGACAGTCGCTTCGCTCGATAACAGCGACGCCAGCGCGGTGGCACCGAGACCACTCAACCCCCAATCAAAAAGCTCACGTCGATTGATTCTTGTTTCTTGTTTCAACATTATTGAACCGCCACAAATTCGTTGAAGTTGAATAACCCGCGGCAAAGCGATGAAAGCCCGTGCTTGGCAACCAAGTCGCTTGATAACTCGCGTTCCTTATCCGTCGGTTCACGTCCGATCGCGATTCGCCATGCCTGTGTGATCTGGTTCGTCGCATCGTCCCCGCATTGCGAGACCAAACGATCGGCAAAATGCTCGGCCATTCGCAAGACAAACGCGTTGTTCAATAGACTCAATGCTTGCAGCGGGGTCGTCGTTACCGCACGATCGGGAGCACTCGATGCTGGATCGGGGCAATCGAAGGTATCCAGCAGTGAGCTGCGTCCACCCCGTGGGCTGAATCGATACACCGTCCGCCGCCAGAACGCTTCGCCGTCCACGTCGAGGGGCTCATAATACGTCGTGCCGCTATTCGAAACGACGGAGACGTCTTTGAAGCTCGGTCCGCCGGCGTCGATGCCCAGCTTGCCGCTCACACTCAACATCGCATCACGAAGTGACTCTGCGTCCAGCCGTCGTCCATTCCCTCGCCACAGTAATCGATTGTCGACATCAACCGTTTCGTTGTGAGCACGCTGGGCCGACGGCATGCCCACTGGCGACTGGCGATAAACCTTCGACGTCACCATCAAGCGATGCAGCGGCTTCATCCGATAGCCGCTCTCGCGAAATTGCCATGCAAGATATTCGAGCAACTCGGGATGCGATGGTCGTCCGCCGTTGAACCCAAAGTCATTGGGCGTATCCACGATCCCGGTGCCGAAGTGATGATGCCAAACTCGATTCACCATCACGCGAGTGAACAGCGGATTTTCGCTGTTTGTGATCCACTCAGCTAACTTGCGACGGCGAAGCGACTCAGGTGCATTGGGCTCAAGTTCGAAATCACTCGGCAAGCCTGAGACGGACGCGATCGCGGCTGGTGCGACAACGTCACCCACATTCTCTGGATCGCCACGCAACAGCACACTCGTTGTCGCACCTTGGTTTGCCGCCAGCGTGTAGACCTTGCGCGTCGAACTTGCAACATGCTCTTCACGCAGCTTCGTTGTCCCAGCAATTTCCGTTTGCAACTTCGCTCGACGGTCACGTTCACTCGCACTCAGCACCTCGATGATTTCGGACTCCGAAATGAAGTTGGTGGCGTGCGATGCGAGCGTCTCGACCTCGCTTGCGGATAACGCTCGGTCAAAGAATGCGGCTTGATGAATCCTGCCCTGCAAGAAACGATTCCCGCCCGGAGGTTGATGGCGAAGTCCAAACAGGATCTCTGTCTTGCCCGCTTGATACGTTTGCATCGGCGACTTGCGAATGGATTTTCCGTAGATCACGCCATCGCGATAGGCTGTGATCGTTCCGTCTTCGGCATACACGACGACAAGATGAACCGCACGATCAACGGCTTCCGTTTCCGCAGTGCCTCCGAACGGTTCGTAGCGAGCAAAATTATTGCTGCCCGACATCCAGTGCTTCGGATCGCGTTCGCCGAACACGATTGCGTCAAAGGCACCTCCGCCGACTTGTTCAATCGAGATCGCGGCACCGCCGGCTTGATCCAGCGAATCGAGTTGCACAAGTACTTCGAGCGTTTTCGCAGCGACGGTTTTGCTCATCACCGGCGTCGAAGCGAAACCTTTTCCGTCGAGAACGAGCGAACCGTCATCTACTCGAGCACCGTCAATCGCTGTTGCGTGCAGCTCTCCGATACTGTCGCTCAAGTCACTCTCGAAATCCCAACTTGCAAATGGCTGGGGCAACTCCGACAACTCCGACGGATCACTTGAACGTGCCGCGAGAACGAGGCTTCGAGCTTGGCGATTCAGATCCGCTAGTTCTTCTCGAAGCGTCGCAAGGATGGATTCGAGCTCAGCCAATCTTGTGGAGTCGCTTTTGGATCGCTCGACGCGTTCGCCGTAGCCGAGGCCAGAGATGGCGGAGGCGAGCGAGTAGTATTCCTTTTGCGTGATCGGATCGAATTTGTGGTCGTGGCATCGGGCACAGTTCACCGTCAGCCCCACCAGCGACTGACCGACGATCGCGAGGACGTCTTCGAGTTCGTCCTGGCGTGCGAGATCCTTCATCCGCTTGCTGCCGCCGACGACGGTGTTGTGGACTCCAGCGACCCAAAACCCTGTCGCCGCCGCACCCTCAATTCCACCGACAACTTGGTCCCCGATCAATTGCATTCGCACGAATTCGTCGTACGGCATGTCCGTGTTGAACGCGTTGATGATCCAGTCGCGATAGGGCCACGCATTCTCGCGAGGGAAATTGCGTTCGAATCCGTCGCTCTCACCAAAGCGAACCACATCCAACCAATGCCGTGCCCAGCGCTCGCCATAGTGTTTTGAAGCAAGCAACTCATCAACGACTCGTTCGTAGGCGGCATCCGTCGGATCGGCGACGAACGCATCCACGGCTTCTGGAGTGGGCGGCAACCCGATCAAATCAAAGTACAGCCTGCGAATAAGCGTTCGTGGATCGGCCTGAGGCGAAGGTGTTAACCCTGGGCCAGCGAGTCGCTCAGCCATGAAGAAATCAACGGGATTCATGTCAACGGGGTTCGCATCACCCTTCGGAGCATTCGTCTCGCGAAGCGGTTGCAGTGACCACCAATCACGTCCAGCTCGCGTTGCCGTGGTGAACGCAAACGGATCAATCGGCGACGTGCCCCACTTGGCTCCACCAGCAATCCATTGCTTGAGGATACGCTTGTCGCTTTCACTCAGCGGATGCTTGGGCGGCATCTCGTCGTCATCGACCCGCTGCCAAAGCAGACTTACTGCTGAATCGTCTAAACCGGCACTGACGAGTGACAATTCGCCCTTTGGTTCGTCACCGGAGTGGCAGTCAATGCAGTAGGACACGAAGATCGGTGCAACGTGTTGATCAAAATTGATTTCCGCAGCTTGCGACGAGAACACAAAGAGCATCGTCGCGATACCCACGCCAATCTCGCGTCGTAAACGAGCGAGCGAAAAGCACGAAATGGGGCAAGAAGTGTTCACGGGGAAGACACCGATTAGATCGCGTAGGTGGGACTCCCCAGTATAGTCGATCTGTGTGAGCCGATGATGCACAGACCAGCCGAAGTTTCCACTTCTAGCCCATGTTGACGCACTGGTCCAGGAACGCGGTCAAGCAAACCCACGATGACACGGTGATCGTCAACCATCACGAGCTTTGCAGAGCCCGAACACAACTGGCGCTTGACGCATCGTTGCCAGCGGCTTGACGCAGTGTTGCCAGTGGCTCGACGCAGTGTTGCCAGTGGCTCGACGCGTGCCTCAGCATCCGACTTTACGCGAGGAGCCCGTCGATGACTGTGGCGGGTTGGCCGTCGATCAGTGTTTGCTCGCGGCCGTTTTGCTGGTAGGTCAAGTGCTCGGCTTCGAGTCCGAATAGATGCAGGAGCGTCGCGTGATAGTCAAAGTGATTGACAATGTTCTCGACTGCGTGATGTCCGAATTCGTCGGTCGCGCCGTACACGCCTGACCGAAAGCCACCACCGGCGACCCACATGGAGAAACCGTCTGTGTTGTGGTCGCGACCGATGTTGGCTTCGTTTTGGATAACTGGCAATCGCCCCATCTCGCCGCCCCAATGGACCACGGTGGAGTCGAGCAATCCGCGTTGTTTCAGGTCTCGCACCAAGGCTGCTGCGGGCTTGTCGATCTTGCGGCACGAGGCTGGCAGTGACTTCACGATCCCGCCGTGGTGATCCCAGTACTGGTTCTGGGTGAATAACTGGACGAAACGCACGCCTCGTTCGACCAACCGCCGAGCAATCAAACATCGCTCGCCAAACTCTCGGGTCTCCTCCTGATCGAGACCGTACATCTCATGAGTCACTTTCGACTCGCGACTCAGATCAGTGGCTTCTTCAGCTGAGAACTGCATTCGCTCAGCCAACTCAAAGTTGGAGATGCGGGCTTGGAGCTCGTGCTCACCCTTTCTCTGTTCCGCATGTCGGCGGTTCAAGGACTCAAGCAAGCCCAAGTAGTTGACTTGTATCTCGCCGTCCAAATGCGGTGGCGGTTGCAAATTCAAAATTCTCGGTTCGACAGGACGAATCACTGTTCCTTGGAACAATGATGGTAACCATCCGTTGGACCAATTCAGCACACCTTCGACCGGCAAGCCCCTCGGATCCGTCATCGCGATATACGCAGGCAAGCTGTCGCTTTCAGCGCCCAACGCATACGTCAGCCAGCTGCCCAGCGCAGGTCGGCCAGCTTGCGGACGCCCGCCGTTCATCGCGTGGATCGATTGGCCGTGGTTGTTGACGCCCGTATGCATCGAACGGATGACTAACGCGTCGTCCACAATGCTGGTGAAGTGCGGCAATAACTCCGAGACATCTGTTCCATGCTCACCGTACTTCGCGAACTTCCACGGCGAGCCGAAAACTTTCGAACTTGCCTGAGCCGCGTTGTCATACTTGATCTTGCCGGGAAACTTCTGCATATGCATTGTGTTGAGCAGCGGCTTCGGATCCAGCAGATCCATCTGGCTCGGCCCGCCCTGCATGAACATCGAAATCATCGCCTTGGCTTGAGCCGGGCGCGGTGGCCGCCTTGCTCTCAGGTCATAGCCTTGCGGCCCAATCAGAGGCTTCTTCGGCTCGGCGTTGGCTCGGCTCGCCAACATACAAGCTAGAGCGAGCGGTCCGCCACGCATCGCAGTCGAAGCTAAGAAGTGTCTGCGCGTCGAACGTTCCATTGCGTTTGGATCTTTCATGGTCTTTGGCTAATCAACTTTGGCTAATCAACGTAGACAAATTCATTGGAACTAAACATCGCTTGGCACGCACTTGCGATTGCCAGTCGATGAGCATCATCCGGAGTCAGCTTTTCGTCTTGTGCCAAGAAGAGCGACTTCTGTTTCTCCGTAAATTCCATCAGCTCAGCCAGCACTGAGTTCGCGATCGGCCGGCCGAAGCATTGTCTCCAAGCAAGCGAAAGCTGCTGTGAAAGCTCGCTCTCGGCGGCGGTAACTTTGCCCGCCATTTCCTTCGCGTGCTCGACGGCAAACTCGCTATTCATCATCATTAACGACTGGGGTGCAACGTTCGAGAAATTTCGATTCGTACAATTCGGAGCCACCGTCGCGATGTCAAACGTCTCGAGCACAGCCAACGGACGACTGCGGCGCACCTGGACATACACGCTGCGCTTGGTCACGCCATCAAACGACTTGTCTTCGCCGCTCGGCTTGCGTTCACCATCGAGCATCTCTTTGCCAAGCACAATTTGTCCCACAGCATCCTCCTTCACCGGCACCGGAGGCCCATGCAACTGGTGCAGCATCACTCCGCTGGCCGAGAGAATCGAATCACGCATCGCCTCCGACTCCAAGCGACGAACGGACATTCTCGCGTAAAGCCAGTTGTCGGGATCGACCTGGTCCAGTTGCTCGGTGCGAACAGAACTCTGTTGGTAGGTGCGTGACAACATGATCATGCGGTGCATTCGCTTCATGCTCCATTCACCTTGAACCAGCTCATCCGCTAGCCAATCCAACAACTCAGGATGCGTCGGTTTGGAGCCCAAGTAACCGAAGTCTCCGGGCGTGTCCACAATCGCACGACCAAAGTGGTGCAGCCAAACACGATTCATCAACACGCGAGCTAGCAGAGGATGTTTGTCACTTGTCAGGTGCCGTGCATACGCCAGCCGTCGGCCTGAGGTCGGAAGCGTTGGATCGTTGGGAGCGATCTTCACGGAGGCGAATGATTTCAACACGGTCAGCTCATCGGGCTGGAGCTGTTGACCTGGTTGCTTGTGGTCACCGCGAATGAACAGATGCGTTGGTGGCGTATGATTGGCCGACTCCATCAACACGCGAACGAATTTCTCTTTCGGCGCCGTGCTGCGGATCGCATTGATCTCGTCCTGCATCTTTGCCAACTCGGTCTTTGCGTCCTGTTCACGGCAAACTTTGGCTGCGTCACGATAACGTTGGACTTCGGCAAACGCGTCTGGAAGAAGTGTTTCGAGTGACGACGCCGTCATGGACATATCGGGATGTTCTTGTTGTGCTTGTGCGAGATAGCGAGCTTCGCGTTCTGCGGCAGCCTTTTCAATGTCACCGGCGCGTCGCGCCCGCTGCTCAGCGTACAAGTACAGCGAACCAGGCGAGATGTTGCCGATGCTCGGGAACTCTTCAAGCAACGCAGCTTGTTCGGGTGTGCGTGCTTCTTTCGCGGTCTCGTAGGCTGCTCGAAGCGACTCACGTCGATCATCGGGTGCAACCAAAAGCTCCTCGTAAAGTGTTCGTGCAATGTGTTCTTTCTGGCGCTGCGAGCGAGCTGCTTCCGCCTCTTTTGCCTGTGCTTCAACGGCTTCACGTGCTTGCTTGTCGTCGGGCGTGTAAAGCGAAACACGGCGCTGCATTGGCAACTTCCATTGCTTCGGGTCGAGCGCAGGCTCAAAGATTGCTCGCAAGCGATAGTAGTCCGCTTGGCTGATCGGATCATAGCGATGGTCGTGACAACGAGCGCAACCGACGGTCAGCCCCAAGAGTGATGTCGAGACAATTTCAATCGTGTCGGCAATTGTTGAATTCGCTGCCAGCTCTCGATCGACGCTTCCTGAGGCCGTTCCATCGGGTGCCATCCGCAAAAAGCCTGTTGCTGCAAGCCGCGAGACTCGCTGTGGCGTCAATTCACTCGAGTCCGCGAGGTCAGTGACCATCTCGTCACCAGCCAACTGCTCACAAACAAACTGGTCAAGCGGCTTGTCTTCGTTGAAGCTGTCGATGACATAGTCGCGATAGAAATAGGCGAATTCGCGCTCGGTGTCTTCGTTTGTGAATCCGTCTGAGTCCGCGTACCCAGCGACGTCTAACCAATGTCGCCCCCAACGCTCACCGTAATGCGGCGAAGCAAGCAGCCGATCGATCAGCCGCTGATACGCGAGTGGATGATCGTCGTCGACAAACTCGTCAACCATCTTCGGTTCAGGCGGCAAGCCCCACAGGTCGAACGTCGCACGACGAATCAGTGTGTATCGATCTGCCGTGCCAGAGAACGAGAGCCCCGCTTTCTCGAGGCGATTGGCCACAAACGCATCAATGGAGTTGTTAATCGGAGTGTGATCAGTGGCGGGAGGCTCGACTCGACGAATCGGTTGGAACGCCCAGAAGTTTCGCTCCTCCTCCGTGATGTAGTCACCAGCATCGAGCGTTTCCGGTTCGTCGCGAGCAGTGGTCGCACCTTGCAAGATCCACTCGCGAATAACGGCAAGTTCGCTCGGCGACAGATTCTTGTCTCCCGGGGGCATCTCTCCCGATGTCACGCGATCCAGCAGCAAGGAAGCATCTGGCTCACCCGGCTGAATCGCTTCGCCAGAATCACCGCCTCGGATGATCCAGTGACGCAATCGCACATCGAGCGATCCCTCTTGAACACCACTTTCGCCATGACAATGAAAGCAGTGAGCCTTCAAAATTGGGCGAACGTCTTTCTCAAACGTCAACGAATCCGCAACAACCCGCTGGCACGGGAAGATGCTAGCGACAACGAACAGCAATGATATTGTGCGAAAAAGATGCATTTTCTTGGCGGGGCAAGGAGGCGAAAACGCAGGCGGGAGGGACCCAGTATATACCAGAACGCCTAACGATGCTGCGATGTCGCGTACGATCTTGCCTCAGAAAACGCTCAGACGCTTGACGTGACTTGCGACATGCGGCTTCGTGCAGCAAAGATTTCTTGCTCGAGCTCGCGTCCGGAAACATCGTGCTTGAGCAGATAGCCGATTGCACCGGCATCCATGACCAATTGCCGTGTCTTGGGGCTATCGTCCGTCGCCAGCACCACGACGCCAACAGCGCCCGACGACAACTCGATCAATTGCAAAAGCGTCTCATCCAGCGGACTGAGGTCGACCACGACAACCACCGGCACGAGCGACGCGGCTTGGTGCTTTTGGATCGCCTCAATCGCAAGACTCACAGAGGACGCACTGGAAATCCGAAGCGATCGGTTCTCACGAGCTGTCAGTTCCTTGCTCACGAGATGCTCACAGTCCGTGTTCTCAACGACCAGCACGGGCACTTCGGTTTCACCAAAACGTTGCCCGTGACCACTGAGCAATTCTTGGAGTGCGCCAGCCAACTCGTCGACACTCTGGTAGCGATCCTCCGGCGAATACGCCAGCATCTTCTCAAGGACCACAGCGACTCGATCCGAGACACCCAACTCTCGCGCGGTATGGAAATCCTGGAGCACGGTGAGGTTCTTCAGTTTCTCGACGGCTGAGTTGCCACGAACATGTGACTTTGCCGTCAACAAATAAAACAGCGTGCTGCCAATCCCATAAATATCCGACCGGAAATCGACTGCATCCGTCAAGTTTGCTTGTTCGGGCGAGACAAACCCGATCGTGCCATAGATCGACGTGCTGGCGATGTGGATCGAGTCGTACTCCCTCAGAAGCTCTGGCGGTCGAGACAGCCCCAAGTCCATGAGCTTACAGATCCCATCGGGCGAGAGCATCACGTTGCCTGGCTTGACGTCGCGATGCAAGATGTTTCGATCATGCGCTTGGATCAACGCTTGAGAGATCTGCATGGCGTAATCGATCGCACGACTCTCTTCGATCGGACCATCGCGACGCACCAGCTCGAGCAGTGTCTCGCCATCCACAATCTCCATCGCGATAAAGTGCTGCCCGTCGGATTCACCCACATCCAGTGCAGTCACGATGTTCGGATGTGCGAGCTCTTGGATCACAGTCATCTCGCGACGAATGAGCATCAAGTTATTGCGGCGATCGCGAAACAGCTTCAACGCGACATGTTCGAAACGATCGCGGTCCCAGGCTCGGTAGACCACACCCATCGCTCCGCCGCCGAGCTTGTCCACGAGAGTGTAACGCCCGACACGTAGCTTACGTTCATAGCCCTTCTTGACATACTCGGACTGGAACGCAGTCATCCAACCTTCCGTGACACAGCGATCGCAGCCTAGTTCGAGATTGGTTGCTTCCGCGATGAGCGTTGCGATCTGATTGGCAACGTCTGGTGGAAAGACGCCTGAATCAATCAGCCGAACTTTCATGGGCACATGCGGCATCGACCGAGTGGGGCCACTGATGTCGCCGTCTTCGATCAAATCTTGTAATCGCGATTCACTTTCGAAACTCGAGCCAAAGTAGGCGGTGCCCGTGGGCGGCAAGGCGGGTCCGTTGGGCGACTCGGCGTCACTCGCTCGAGCAGTCCGATAGCGAGGATGAAGGAAGGTTAAGAACACGGCGCCGGTGATCCCTACAACAACCAATCGCGTCCACCAAGTCTCTGTCTCGGATTGGTGGATGAACCCAGCGGCCAGTGACGCCGCAAGAACGCATAGCTGGAGAACTGGCATTCCCGGCAACGTTCGCATCCACTCGTTGGCGAGAACCAACGTGCACATGAACCCGATCGGTCCCGGCAAGTCAAAGACAAAGTCCAAAAAGACGAGCACGATGCACGTTGCCCAAACGAGCGAAGCCCGCAAGCGTCGAACGAAAATCGGATTGTCCGTTAGGCTCAGCATCCAGCAGTCATCTCTATTGAAACGAGCGATTCCGAATCGCCAGCAACATGCCCCATTCGCCCTTCGCGGCGTATTACAGCAAATCACTTACAGCGATGCCAGCACCCAAATCCGCTTCGTCCACGATCGGCGAAAAGAAGAATTTCTGGTGAAGACTCGGAGAAGGTTCAGCCGTTCTTCCGATCGAAATTGCTTTCCATTTCGACCAAAACTTCACGAAGCGTCGCATGAGTAATGCGTAGGGCAGGCTGCCAGCCTGCACCTGGTGAAAAGAGCGGCTACTCTTTCAGCTTTTCTAACGCAATCGTTTCCGGATCGACTCCGCAGAGGATGAA
This sequence comes from Pirellulaceae bacterium, assembly GCA_041749955.1. GTDB lineage: Bacteria > Planctomycetota > Planctomycetia > Pirellulales > Pirellulaceae > JBBSJZ01. The sequence continues at coordinate 16,507 of JBGTAI010000219.1, forward strand.
CTCCTTCGATGCCGCAGGCTCATTGCTCTGGAGCGATTCGATTCGTCGGCGGTTGATCTCGATGAGCTGAGACTGTTGCTCTTGTGCGGGCAATGTCGAACGTTCATACGCGATTCGAACGAGGGCAAGTAGCAAGTAGGGGCCATCTCTTGATATAGAAAGCAAGAACATTCACCCACCAACCCGCGCAAACGCACATCCCAACCCAGGCCCAACTGTGCGCCACAAAGAACCACAAAAAGAAAACATCGCCCCATCAGGATCAAACGTGATTCTCTGACGCACACGCAAAGTCACAGAACTCTCAACCATTCCCCTGAGAAAGTGCTCATCACGCTCCGTCGTGATGTCCAGCACAGATGCAGCATAGCCGTTGTCAACACAAACCCTGCCAAGACCAAAGACGCGACGCTAAAAGCAAAAACGAAGGTGGAAAAAGAAGCCCGACCAAGTAAAGAAAACCCCACAATCAACACCCATCCGCAGAGTTTTCCTACCTCCATTTTCCTACCTTCACTACCAACCACGAAACACGCCAATCACACAAACAGCGATTCCTCGTCGCAAACGATTCTTTTGAACGGATTCTTTCGTGCCATCTATGTCTTCAGACAACAAGGATTTTCACCCATCGACCAACGCAATCAGACATCCCAACCAGGACCAAACTGTGTGCCACAAAAGTTCACAAAGAACCACAGAAAAACATCGCACCATCAGGATCAAACGTGATTCTCTAACGCACAGACAAAGTCACAAAACTGTCATCGATGCCCCAGAGAAAGTACTAATCACGCTCCGTCGTTATGTCCAGCAAAGATGCAGCCTACCCGTTGTCAACCCAAACCCTGCAAGAGCAAAGACGCGACGCTAAAAGCAAAAACGTTAACGATGAAGAATGGTTGCTCAATCGAAACGAACACCAGCGAGTTTGGTCGGCAAAAACGAAGGTGGAAAAAGAAGCCCGACCAAGCAAAGAGCACCCCACAATCAACACGCATCCGCTAAATTTTCCTACCTCCATTTTCCTACCTCCGCTCCAAACCACGAAACACGCCAATCACACAAACAGCGATTCCTCGTCGCAAAAGATCGCCACGAGAAACTAGAACACGATCAATCGTTCCCAAGCTCCCTTTTTTGTGGTTTCTTGTGCTTTTCGTGGCTAACTTCACCGACCGCACATGCCTGAACTATCAACGAGGAATCATCGATCCGGCCTCAGCTCGACGTGGCACCGCTCAAACTCGACGTGTCAGCGCAGCACGCAACACAGAAGTTACACATGTCTAGCGACAATTAAATTTCCCTTTCCGCGACAATTAGAAATCCGCTGTTGAGTCGCTGGGTCGGGTTTCACGCGATTGCGTTCCCCGGCTCAGCGACAATTAGAATTCCCCTCCTCGGGGAGATCATCGCACCATCG
>JBGTAI010000220.1:0-2170 GCA_041749955.1 Pirellulaceae bacterium
TTTGAGTTGATCACCGGCGACGTTGCCAAGACCACCGGAGTAGATCGGCAATGCTTCACTCAGCATGAACTCCATACTGAAGTACGCGACGCAAGCAAGCGGCGAGTCGGCATGCGTTTGCTGGAACCAAGCTGGTTGCTCGGCCGTTTGTCGACGAATGCTGAGTAGCTCGTCGACCTTTGCACGAAACTCGACATCACCAAGAGCTTGCTCGAGTCGATGGCGTGATACCGTTTGCAGCACCACCCACGGATTGTGCGTGTTGTCCCACAATTCCGCATCCAATCGGCGCCAAACTTCATCGGTCGCGTGGTTCCATGATGACCGCAAGTCCAGAGCCAGCTCGGCAAGTGACTCAACACCGTCGATTTCGACAGGAAACAGATCATAGATCGGATGCACATGACGCGGGTTGACCGTCATGGTTATTCCGCAATCCATGCACGAGCGTCTTCAATCCTGCTTTGATCGAAGTACTTAATTTCGGCCGTCGTAAATGGCTTACAGAAAACGGCCATGCCGTGTTCCCATTTCGTTTCACCGACGATGGCTAGACGTTCAATGTCGCTAAAGTGCTTTGCATCAAACTTGATGTCCTGCCACACCGCGCCTGCATCCCATCCATGAAAATCATGCATGTAAAACAGGATCCGAATCTTCCCAAACTCTTCGATCTGGCGTTCCACCGAGGGCAAGAACAGCTCGTAAGCTTCTTTATCGAGCTTCCCGGTAACACGTATCTCCAAAACGTTTCCGTGTCGGACTTCGTTCAGTTCTACAGACATAGCAAGACCTTACGTTTTGCAGCGCCAAAATGAGTGCGTCCGCTTGAACGCTGCAGGAGTCTTGAGCAATTGTGGTGCCAAAAAGCTTGACTTTGCCGAGTCTTGTGGGTTGGCGCGAGTTCATGCGACGAGTGCTTCGTCGGGTTCCGCAAAATAACTGCGGCTCACAATACCCGCTCACTTTGCCAACCCTGATTCTTCATCTGGACGAAGCACTGGTCATCATTGGTCGCACAAATGGGTTTTGTTTCGGCCCCAGAAATGCAATCACTGTGCCGTTAACGAAACCAGGACAAAAGCATCGCATTTCGCCAGGAACCGCGCGATATCGCGCGAGTTGTGCGCACTATGACTCAATCACAAGCGGCATGAATCGCATGAACTACATCGAAGTCTTCATCCCCACCGTAGCCGCCGTGCTTCTGGGCGGCGTGATTGGGATGGAACGGCAAATCAGCGGTCACTTTGCTGGACTGCGCACACACATGTTGGTGTCACTGGCCTCGGCGATATTCGTCTTGGCATGTCGCGAGTTGACGGCTCAGTCCACAGTCGATTTGACTCGCGTTGTGCAGGGAATCGCAGCAGGAGTTGGATTTATCGGCGCGGGCACGATTTTAAAGGCGAATCACGAACATGAGGTGCTCGGTCTGACATCGGCAACGACGATCTGGCTTTCCGCAGCCGTCGGAACCGCGTGCGGTTTAGACCAGTATCCGTTGGCAGTTACCAGTGTCGTGATGACGATTGTCGTTCTCGTTATTCTCCGCCCCGTTGAAGACCACTTTGGCAAAAAAGCGAAACAGAAACGCAAATCCGATGGTCACTCACCGTCGTAGACTTTCGGCGAAGCCTCCAGACTCCGGAGTCGCGGACACGAGAACACCAAGTGAACACATTTCGCCCAGTTCAAACGGGGACTGCCCGTATTTGCACAGGCCCGCACACACGTATTCAACCAATCTTGCTTGGCATGAGATGTGCGTTGCAAGTTACATCGCTGATGTCGCTAAAGCCTTGGGTCCCAGCCGTGGACGCTGCTTCGGACGACCAGAAATCGGAACCGTTGTTCCTCATTACACGAAAGATCGGCCATGGACTTACTCGCTTACGTATACCAATCCAGCCATGGCATCCTCGGCATGATTGTGCTGGTGCTGGACGCCATTGCCATCTTCAGTTTGCTGATGGGACGCGGCAGTGTCGGTCACAAATTGCTTTGGATTCTGCTGGTCTTGTTTCTGCCTGTCTAGCGACAATTAAATTTCCCTTTCCGCGACAATTAGAAATCCGCTGTTGAGTCGCTGGGTCGGGTTTCACGCGATTGCGTTCCCCGGCTCAGCGACAATTAGAATTCCCCTCCTCGGGGAGATCATCGCACCATC
>JBGTAI010000221.1:0-26820 GCA_041749955.1 Pirellulaceae bacterium
CGTCGAACTCACGATGGGTCACCGTTGGGAGAAGGAGTCGAAGAAGAGACGTCTTTAGATGAGACCGTTGGAATCGAGCCGTCGAGTGATTCCAGTTCGCTGTGGAGCATCTCGCGAATTTCGTCAGCGGTGAGTCCGCCGTGCAGTGCTTCGGAAAGTGCTCCACGAAGTCGTGCGGCGATCAGCGTTTTTCGCGCTTGGCGGCATTTGTTTGTCGCGTCGATGCAAACAGCCATCCCGCGGCCGCGCATTAACTCGAGCACGCCGTCGGTTTGTAGTTGCTGGTAAGCCCGGGCGACCGTGTTCGGGTTAATCGCCAGCTCGCCGCTCAGCTGGCGCGCACTGGGAAGCAACTGGCGCGGTTGCAGGCTGCCTTCGGCGATCGCGAACTTCACCTGACGAACAATCTGCTCGTAGATCGCGACGTCGTCGGACGTATCAATAGAAAAGAACATGCCGCACCCCATGCGTTGGGCAGCCGCCGGGAGAAATCTCGCTCAGCTAGCTGGTGTACTGGGTACATGGTACGGCGTGCATCGCGGCCAGTCAACCAGAATGTTGAAGATTTTGCCGTGGGCACCGAGGTGGGTATCGAGGCGAATCCGCCAAACTGACTTTCTGGGGTGGTGACTTGGCTGGTGATGCTCGTGGCACTCCGCCGGTATTAGGGAGCGATCGTTACCGCTCGTTTGGCTGCCCTCGCAAGCGTTTGCTCCTTCGCATAGAACGCACGAAATTGCTTCCGACGGTCTTTCGCAGAAAGGGATTTTGCTTGGCTCCATTGACTGTACTTCTTGCTGTGATTGCGATTGGCTTGCTGGTTGGGCGAGTCACCATCGTTGGGATCTCGTTCGGCACTTCGTCCATTCTGTTTGTGGCTTTGTTGGCTGGGCATTTTGGCTTCACCGTGCCGGAGGGAATCGGAACGTTGGGTTTAGCGCTCTTCGTTTACTGTGTGGGCATCTCTGCTGGCCCGACATTCTTTCGCGGCCTCGCATCTCACGGCAGCACGATGGCCAGCCTCGGCGCGATGATCGTGATCACCGGCGTTGCCGTGACATGGTGCTGTGCCAAGCTTTTGGATTTGCCGGCTGACATCGCAGGCGGGCTGATGGCTGGGGCTTTAACAAGCACTCCAGCTCTCGGGGCGATCTCGGAATCAGTCGCTGAGCCAGCCAACGTGGCTGTCGGATTCGGCGTTGCTTATCCGATCGGCATTGTGTCTGTCGTGCTATTCGTGCAGCTGGCTTTCAAGTTGCTTCCATCGCGAGATCATTCCAGTCGGCTGGCTAGCGTTGATGTTGGCCAGATCGTTCACAAGGCGGTCGAGATTGCAAACCCGGGGATCATTGGTCGTCGCCCCAGTGAAGTGGAGGCATTCACTTCATCGCCATGTCAGATTTCACGTTTGAACGTGGAGGGACGCTGGCGTCCGCTGCCACCTGACTATCGCTTTGTCTTGGGTCACCGATTACTGCTCGTTGGCACCATCAACGAAATTCATCGAGTGGCTGAAACGCTTGGGACGCTTCGCGAGGACGATGGTTCGATCATCGATGCCGACCGAGAACGTAAAACGCTGGTGGTGACATCGCCAAGCATTTACGGGCACACGCTCAAGGAGTTGTCGCTTCGGTCGAAGTTTGGGGTCACCGTTGTACGTGTTCGGCGACATGAAATGGAGTTCGTGCCGTCGGGTCAAACAACCATCGAGTTTGGAGACACAGTCACGCTCGTCGGCGAGCCACAATCACTCGCTGAGATTGAAGCGGTTGTTGGGCATCGACCACGAGCGCTCAACGAGACAGACTTGTTCTCTGTGGCAGGCGGTATTTTGCTCGGCATTCTTGTTGGCAAAGCGGCGTTGGAGTTCGGTTCGTTCTCCGTGTCGCTCGGGATTGCTGGCGGACCATTGTTTGTCGGATTGATCTTGGGGCACTTTCGACGAATTGGGCCGATTCGCGGCTCCTTTCCACCGGCAGCCCAATTGCTGATGACCGAAGGCGGATTAGCGTTGTTCCTCAGCGATGCGGGGGTGAAGGCGGGAGCCAACGTTGGAGAAGTTCTCGCACAGCACGGGCTGGTCCTGTGTGCTGCGGCGGGGGCAATCGCGATAATTCCGTTAGCCGTGGGCTTCGTTGTCGCGAAGTACTGGTTCAAGTTGTCGTTGCTTCAATCCCTCGGCTCGACCTGCGGCGGCATGACATCGACGCCTGGGCTTGCGGTACTAACGAGTGCGACTGACTCGAGCCAGCCCGTGACGAGTTACGTCGCGGCTTACCCCGTCGCACTCGTCTTGATCACTGTCGCAGCACCGCTTCTCGTCAGTGCGTTACAGAACGCGATGTCGATACCGTAATGAACTTGCAAGATCGCTCCATAGTACGCTTGCGATTAACCGAGCAACGCTCAGCCGTCAGAGTTCGTGGTTCCGACAACCTTGTCTTTGAAGGTGGCCAAGTGCGAGAGAGCCAAGTTCAAATCTTGCGAATCTACTCCGCGTTCCTCCAAAGCGTCTGCAAAATAGCCACAGAAATTCGCGAAATGTGCTCCAGAGATTCCGCGACCTTTGTGCGCAGCCGTCAACTCGGAGCCTGAATAGGACACCGGCCCGTCAAGCGCAGCCACGATAAACTCGTACTGCATCTTGCTGAGTCGTTCCATCGAGGTGTGTGCAAAAAACGGCGCTAGTTCCGTGTCCTGTAACACGCGGCGGTAAACCTCTTGAACGATTTCAGCAACCGCGGGCGGTCCGCCGAGTCGTTCCAGCAAATCTCGATCATCATCCAACATGGTCGCGGCCTCTTTTCGCGTGATTAGCTTGATCTCGTCATCTTGGCTATAATCCCCGGATGGAGCAAGTACGACTCAGCCAACGAGCGTTGCTTGTTCTGTTCACGTTGGTTCGTGTGGCTGTATTACGTGTGGCTGTATTAAAAGGACATTTTACCCAACATGGAGTTTCTCCAGTGGCCGAGGGAACGAACGCCTGCGAATGCGACGTTCGTTTCCGACTTGCACTTATTCAGCAACCGATGCAGTTACGAGCTACACCGGTCGTCGATTGGTGAGTCGATCGATGCCGCCCAGATGTGTGTCTGGGGCGGCGACCTTTTCGATTTCCGCTGGACTCGGCTCGGCGATGACGCCGCCACGGTGACTGAATCCGTCCGCTGGTTGCGTGATTGGCTTGAACTCTATCCGTCGAAACAGTTTGTGTATCTCAGCGGCAATCATGATGCGCACGCAACGTTCCAAGTCGCCCTCAAACGACTTGCGGGAGAGCACGAGAATTTCATTTGCGACGTGGACGCGATTCGGATCGGTGACGCGTTGATGTTGCACGGCGATTTGCTCGAAGGTGCCGGAAACCGGGCCTCACTCGCCGCCTATCGAGAAACCTGGCGTAATAAGCGGATCGCGGGAAAAATCCAGAACCATTTTTATGATGCAGCAGTCCTAGCCCGTTTGCATACAGCCGCGTCGATGTCCGCCCACCGCCATCAAGCGACGTGCACTCAGTTGTGGCGATCCATAACTAGCGAATTGGCGGAAGAAATTGCCGGGGTCCAAAGAGTCGTTTTCGGTCACACCCATCGCCAAATTCGTGGCCTCAAATTCCACGAGACCCAGTTTTTCAACCCAGGGGCAACGGTTCGGCACGTCAAGTTTGCTCCGGTGGTGATGACTTTCACCGGAAACCAATGATCAGGAACAGATGGTTTCGCGCCTGTTGGACTTGGTTTTCCTTGATTTGAACACGCTGCCAATCAATTCCAGCCGTACTCCCGGGGATAGAACTGGACGCCCGATACCGCTAGCATAGGGGTCGAGTTGCCATCGCGATTGTCCAGCTTTCCCAACCCACTTGTCTAGCTTTCACAGGTCGCCCATGTCGACGCAGGATGCGTTTGAAACGTCACGATTGTTGCGCGAGAATATTGAACGAGTCGTTTTGGGTAAACCAGAGCTGGTTCAATTGCTTGTGGTGTGCTTGCTTGCGGAAGAACACGTTTTGCTCGAAGACGTACCTGGCGTCGGCAAGACGCTCGCGGCGAAAGCATTGGCGCTCAGTATTGATGGAAAGTTTTCACGTTTGCAATTCACTCCCGACTTGCTGCCCAGTGATATCACGGGAAGTATGATCTATCGCAGCGATACCCGTGAGTTCGAGTTCAGTGCTGGACCGATCTTTGCAAACGTTGTGCTTGCGGACGAGATCAACCGAGCCCCACCCCGAACCCAGTCGGCGCTGCTGGAAGCGATGAGTGAGGGCCAAGTTTCGAGCGATGGCACAACCCGAATGTTGCCTGAGCCGTTCATCGTGGTCGCCACGCAAAATCCATTCGAGTTCGAAGGCACCTACGCACTCCCCGAAAGTCAACTCGACCGGTTCTTGTTGCGAGCATCGATCGGTTACCCCAATCGCGAGTTCGAACGCCAAGTCCTTTCGAGCCACCGCCAAGGCGAGCCGGTTGATTCGCTGACACCGGTAGTGAGTGTCGAAGCCATCCGCACTGCTCAAGCTGCCGTTCGAACGGTCAAGGTAGATGACAGCTTGGTTGAGTATCTCATCGATATTGTCGAAGCAACTCGGCGGCATGATGCATTCCAAGTTGGAGTCAGCACGCGTGGTGCGTTGAGTTACTATCGTGGATGTCAAGCTCGCGCGATCACCGAGAACCGTGACTTTGTCACGCCAGACGACATCAAGCGTTTGGCGGTTCCTGTGCTCTCGCACCGCGTGCTTCCGGAGGGCATCTTCCAGGGAGCGAGCCGCCAAACGGTGGAGCAGCAATTGGCCGACTTGGTACAGCAGATTCCAGTGCCGGTCTAAGTCCAACGCCAGTATTGACGACTCTTTCATGAGAAAGGTTTCGTTCGCGTTCAAACATTTGGAGATGTTTTTGATTGTGAAATCGCCTGACCAGACGACGCGAAGGAAACAGCGGCTGACTCGACTTGGATCGCACTTTCTATTCGTCGGCACATTCGCAATCCTCGGCGGCTCACTGCGTGGATTCAATCTGCTTCTTGTGTTGGCATCGCTCGTGGTTGCGGCATTGTTGATCCAATGGCGTGCGGTTCGCCGAGCAATTGAGTCCGTCGCGATCGAGCGACGGCTACCGGAATGGGCATTTGCCGGGTCTCCGTTTCGCGTTCGTTTCCAACTGACCAACACGAGTGCTCTCATCCCGATCGCAATGTTGCGGATCGACGACAACGTAAAGGAGCTCGCAACAGGCAGCCATGCAGGCGAGAAAACCGTGACCGCGTCCTGTGGAGCAGCCTTCGTGAACGCCTCCCAAACGGTATCACCACACTACGAGTGCTGTATTGGCAAACGTGGCCAGTACCAGTTTGAAAACCTAAGCGTCTCAACGTCGTTCCCGTTTGGATTACTGAGATCCCAGCTTGAATCGTTGGACCACGAAGTCCTTTACGTCTATCCGTCGCTTGTAACACTTCGACGCGGATGGCAGCGAGAACTGGATCATCGTCACGGCGGCAGCAACGCGACCGCACGGCGAAGTGGACCGAGCGAAGGTGACTTTTTCGGACTTCGCGATTGGCAAACGGGCGACAGTCGAAAGTGGATCCATTGGCGCACCACCGCGCGAACCGACCATCCAATCGTACGCCAATTCGAGCAGCAACGTCGCTACGACACCTGCATCCTCGTCGATGCGTTTATGCCATCGGGCTCCGCACTTCCGCGAGAGGTGGATGCCGTTGAGTTGGCGATCAGTATCGCGGCGACGATTGTTTCGGAATTGGTCAGTGGCCCCTCCAATCGAATTGTCCTCGCGGTGGCTGGCCAAAACGGACGAGCTCTACTTGGACGTGGATCAGGTGACGGCTGTCATCGGATGATGAAGACACTCGCGGAATTGGCGCCAGTCACAGAGCCCGATATTGATCGCGCCATTTCCGAAGCGAAAGCCATTGTCGGTTACGACCAAGACTTGCTCGTAATCAGCTCACGCTCACAATTTGGTGCGATGCTGCATCAACCCGAAATCGCAAAATCGCTCCAGCCCTGGCGTCGCCGATCCAACATGCGCTGGCTCGACGTCACCGATTCATCCATTGAACGTGTCATCGTCCGCCGAACTTCTGCGACGACTCTAGCGGCCACCAAATCACGCAACTCGCGAATGCCAACTTCGACGGATCGATCAACAGAACTTCCCGTGCAAATGGTGGCATCAACTACCGCAGTACCAGGAGCAAGCGTCTAACCACGCCTGAGAGCTGCAATGTCTAGCGAGCTAATGCCCCAGAACGCGCTGTCACACGATCCCGACGTCGCGCCACCCAAAGAGCGTGTCGAGAATCGGCTGAAGTTGATCTTTGCGATACAATCGTGTCTCGGCGGGCTCGTTTTGAGCAGCGGCGATAATACGGAGGTCATCCCTGTCGTTGCGATATTCTTTGCTGTATTTGGCTACGTCTTTGTTGACGTACTTCGACTATTCGCCTTGCCACCGATCGCTGCGTATGCTGCCATGACAATGGTGGCCTTGTACAGCGTCATGCAATTCTGGGACATGACGTCGCCGGGTCAGCAACAAATGATCGCGGTTGGCTAACTGCTCGTTTACGTCCAGTCGATCTTGATGTTGCAGATAAAGACGCGGCGCATCTTTGAGCAACTGATTATCTTCTCGCTGCTCGAGTTAATCGTTGCTGCGGTTTTCAATAACGCGATTTACTATGCGTTTATCTTGATCCCGATGACGATGCTCTCAGTTGCGTCTCTTTGTTTGATGTCTGCACTCGGAACTTGGGACGGAGTTGAATCTGATCCACAGCCAGCTTCGGACACAGCATCAATCCAAGCATGGTCGCCCTCAACAACATCGTCGTTCGATGCGAGCGTCATGCGATTCCCAAGATTGGCGTTCATGATCTTTGGGCCAGCCGTCATCGCCGTTGGGTTAATTTTCTTTTATGCGTTACCCCGCATTGGTAATGCAAAACGCGTTGACTCGGGTGGAATGGTAACGGTCGGGTTTTCCAAGGAACTCAAGCTCGGCCAAATGGGTCGAATGCTACAGAACTCAGCACTTGCAATGCGAGTGACACTCACTCGTCACAATACCGTCCGACCCTACCGAGTCGACAGCTCAATTTACTTGCGGGGTATCGTCGCGGAATCCTACACGGCTGGCGATGACAGTTCAGGTGATTATGCGAGCTGGGGACCGGTGATCGCGGACTACACGTTGGGCGAGAAAGCGGTCCCACCTCAATACATCCCGACTGACCCCAACGATCAAGAACAATTCGATCTGGTCGATGTGGAAGTACACTGTGAACCGATGCCTTCGGACACGCTCTTCATGATCGCTCCCTATCATCGAACAGGACCGTCATTTGGTGTCCGACATGCACCTACGTGGTGGACAACGCATCGATCGAACAACGAAGCCGGCTTTTTCCCTCAGTTTGAATATGCATTTGGTAGCACGGCTTTCAATCGCGGCCAGCAACTGCGGCTGCTCACCCCGCTTTCGCACCCCATAGATTCGCTCATCAATCTCTCTGGAAATGACGCTGTCGACCTAGTCGTGCAGCAAAAGCAAGCCCGAGTCAACTTCAATTACCGCAGAGACCAATACCGCCGAGCAACACTCGATATTGACTTAGACGCACAGCGCACAGCGGTTTCAACCGCGGAACGTATCGCAAAAGAAATGCCCTCTAGCGAACGCAATCCATACAACATCGCATTAGCACTCGAGCGATTTCTACAACTGAATGATTCGTTTAGTTACACACTGAATCTTGATTTCGAACCAATCCCAGGACTCGATCCGATCGAGCAATTCTTGGCGGTAGACAAAAAGGGCCACTGTCAGTATTTCGCCTCTGCATTGGTGATGATGCTCAGGAGCCAAGACATTCCGGCTCGTGTCGTCGCTGGATACAACACAGACGAGTTCAATGAACTCGGAAGCTACTACATGGTCAGACAACTGCACGCCCATGCGTGGGTCGAGGCGTTAGTCCCCAGAGACTCCGTGCCGAAAGAGTTTCTCAATGCCGAAGGCTATGTTCCTGGCCAACTTCCAGCCGAGGAATATTGGCTGCGCCTCGATCCAACTCCAGTCGGCGGGCGAGAAAACCGCATGCCCGCAAGCGGAATGGACCAAGTCATGGACTTGGCAAAAAACATCTGGGACGAGTACGTCGTGGACATGGACCGCACGCGCCAGGACAAGTCGTTAATCGGCCAGCAAGGGAAGACGCCAATGAGCGAATCCTACGCCACTTTCATCGGCTACATTCAACTTCAAATTTCCCGCATTCGCAACGGCGAACTGGGCGGCGGTGCTTTGGCCGGTCGACAAATGTTCTCAATCCCAGCTGCTCTCTTCGGTGTCGGGCTCGTATTAACCACTGTCGTGCTCCTTCGATTACGATTACCGAGCTGGCTGCGCAGTCGTTCTAGACGAAAGGGCTCTCTAGACGTGGCGAAACCAAGCATCCCGTTTTATGCTGAAGCCTTACAGCAACTCGAACGACTCGGGCTTTATCGCGAAGCTGCACAAACACCCGCTGAGTTCACAAACGCCACCAGCGACGAAATTCGCAATCCTCAATACAAAATGTTTGCAGAACCGCTATCAACGTTAACCGCAGCCTTTTATCGTTACCGTTTTGGCAAAGACTCAGCCTCATACGCTTCCGAACAGCTCGAACCTCAGATCGAATCCGCACTTGTGATTGTTCGAGAGAATGTTGATCGTCTTCAAGGTAAAAACACACGATGATCGGCACAAACAACAGGACTCAAGGGACACCATTGTGATCGTAACCATTGACGGTCCCGCGGGAGCGGGCAAGAGCAGCATTGCACGCCAAGTTGCTGAGAAACTAGGCTTTGAATTTCTCGATACAGGATCGCTATATCGAGCGGTTACACTGGCTGCGCTTCGAAGCAGTATCGATATGAACAACGCATCCGAATTAGTTCGATGCGCCAATACAGCCACGCTCCAGTGGACTGACTACCGAATCATACTCAACGGCGAAGACGTGACGGAAGCCATACGTAGCCCCGAGGTGACAGCGTCGATCCGATTCGTGGCCGATGAACCAGCGATTCGACATCGCCTTTCGGAATTACAGCGTGAGATCGCATGTGACCGCAACATTGTGACCGAAGGCCGCGACCAAGGCAGCGAAGTATTCCCAGACGCAGGCTGCAAAATTTTCTTGACCGCATCAAGCGAAGAACGCGCACGTCGTCGGCAGCAACAGCTCGCCGAAATGGGGAGCCACATTGCCTTTGAAGAGATCCTCGACGCTCAAAATAAGCGTGACATCGAAGATCAAACACGAGAAATTGGTCAACTTCGTGCTGCCAATGACGCCATTATCGTCTGCACCGACGCAATGACGCCCGACGATGTTCTCCAAGAGATATTGAGAATCGTCGACGATGTCATGCAGGAGTCATGCTCTGGTCAAACCGAATAGGAAGAATTAGCTCCACCCGAAGGCACGGCCCTATTAGTGGTTTGTATTGTTTTCGAGTTGCTGCAAGCGATTCAGGCGTTGCCATTGCAAGGATCCTTCGGGGAACTCGGTGAATCCTTCCAATTCCGATTTTATCTCACTAATCCTTAGCTCGCGTATCGTCTCGAACACTTCGCCACCAGGCACGCGTTGATGATTGCGTGCATTCTTCTCACTTACCAGAAAACGAATTTCTTCGTCAATTTGATTCGCGTAGTCGAAGAGTTCTTCTTCGCCAGGTGCATCACCTAATTCAAGTCGCTTACTGGCCGACTTATCACCAGAAACCAATCTCGCCCGAGCCGAATTTTCGAATTTCGAGCCGGTTGGGGATCGGTACGTCTTGTAGACATTGACGATATAGATCGCACTCGCAGCCGTTAAAACGAGCAAGATAACGTAACGAAACCAAGAATAGATCGTGAATCGAACTATTCCCGCATCAGTGTTCTGCTTTTCGATCCCAGTATTCATCGCAACTCGTACTCTTGAAAATGACGTCCATCATCACCTTAGGATAACAGCGGCTACTGGGTTAGAATTGTCGGCAAATTATTTGCAATTTCTTCGAAAACAATACGCAATTGCTCGCCATCGTCCGCATGATAGTGCTTTCCACCGCCAATGTTCGCAATGGTCTGCATGTACGACTGGTTGGCGCCCGGTCCGAACGTAATGGTATGAATCGTCACGTTGTAATGCGCGGCAAAATAGTTGGCGACAGTAATCGGGTTGCTACCGGCATTGTTTATTCCATCGGTCATCACAACCATCGTCTTTGTGGCGAAAGGACGGGCCGCAGATGAAAAGTGTGCTTGAATGCCCGTTTCCATACCGCTGCCGATCGCCGTACCTCCATTCGGTCCTAATGTCGAGAGCTTTGCGCGAACGGCGTTAAAATCCTTAGTTAATCCAATATCAAACGATGCAGTGCTCTGATAACTAGCCAACGAAACCTGCTCGCTTTGAGGTGTATCATCAAGAACATTGAGAAATGCGTCGACGGCAATTACGAGATCTTCCCAAGGGGTGTTGGGTGGAGTGCCGAGACGATAATAGTATTGCCAAACCCATTTCTCATACGCAGACCAAGTTGTTGTTGGATACAGATAACCCCGAAAGACATAGGCCTTGCCAGCCGCGACGCCAGCGTTCATGGCCCCATTGGTATACGGTGACTTACCGCGTGGAAATCTATCTTCGATGTAGTCCATCGAGCCGGAGCGGTCGACTACTAATGAAATATCACGGTCAACTTGCATCGCCACCGCTTGTTGAGTTGGTGAGAAATGCGAGAAATTAAACATCCCTGGAATGAGAAACTTAACGGGACCAGAAAGGGAGTCTGGAGTGCACATGCCGTTAATCCTCACGGCACTTGCAATCATTGAGTTTCCCATCACTTGACTGGTCGGAATCTTCTCAAACTCGTAACGACTTTCCGTCCCATTAGGCTGGAACGTGGTGCCAAATTCAATCTCGTTTGCCCCGTCGCTCGACTTGAGTTGAAATGGATTCCCATTCACTTGGTTCAATGCCGCGGTGGCAATGGCTGCGTTCTTTGCTAACTCAACCGATTGCAATTCACTGAGAGCCCGTCCCCCTGCTCGTGCTGCGGCGTCTGTCGCAATTGAAAGTTCGGTCCGAGTTAATTGAACGTGCGCAGCATTGATGCAAAACGCGGAGAAGATGGCGACCACGGGAAGCACCATCACCATCAACGTAAGCACGTTGCCTTTGCGGATGGCTGTCTTTGAAGCAAACCGATCGGAACCAGAAGAATTCGAAATCGCCCGCTCAAATTGAACGCATCGAATTGCCATAGCTAGTCTCTCAATGGACGGAACGAGAAGAGGAGGAGGAGTGTTACTGCAGATAGAAACCGTCATACCGCTCTGTGTCGAGCGATGCAGTTGCTTCGAGTGTTTTGTTGTTCAAAAAAAGCGGAGTAAAAAGTGCGACTTCGTTCATATTGACGCTCACCGTCACCGAAACGCTTTCGGAGCCCTCGCTGATGTTACTCACCGACACGTTATATCCAGTGTCGAGAAGCGATCCCATCAACTGCTCTGCTTTACTTATTGCCTCGCCGGTTGTCGCACCAGGAACAATCGTGTGTCGAACAGCCGCGTAGGCCGCGTCTTGCATCAAATTTCGCACCATGTTCATTCGAACGAATTCAATCGAAATCAGTACGGAAAGAAAGACGATGTTGGCAACGATTGCAAATTCGACCATCGACGCTCCAACGCGGTCATTGCGACGCCGATCACATCGAGGCGAGCGTCCCAACCACAAAGCGGATCGGCGACAGCCAACCGCTGCTTTTGGTCGAACAATCGTGCTCACTTGACAATTCATAATGCAACTTAGTTGTTCTCGAATTCTTTGCGCATCGTGACGCTAGCCGAAATATCGCTGCCAAAGAACAACTGAGTTGGCATGATCAAATTCGGCTGACACGGTACGGTCACGGTAACAGTCACATTGTCGAGTGTGTTTGCGTCGTCAAAACCCGGCGAACTGATGGTCACCGCGGTGGCACCATTGAATTGAACGCCACGCTCTGCCAGGAATTCAGCAACGCGAGTTCGGGCATCCGCATTGGTCTTGCTGCGTGAGACTCCCGAGCGAGCTCCCTCATAGGCAGCAAGTGTGACGGTCTCTCTTAAAAAGAGAGCCGAACAAATATCCATTGTTGCGATGGTGATCCCAAACAGTACCGGCAAGCAAATTGCAGCCTCGACGCAGGCCGATCCACGACGGATCACCCGCCGTTCAGCCGCTCTTCGATAACTTGGTTTGATTGACATTGAGACCACTGAGGGGAGGTGTAAAAGATCCCGTATGGAAGGAAAGATAGGTCAACTTTCTCCGGGATGCAGAATACAATCTGATCACATTGCTAAATTTTCAGTTCCAGTTATGCCGATTCTGCCGGTCGTCGACCGGATCAATCAGCATCGAGCCACTGAATTGCCCTCACGCTTGGTACTGACATGAACCCGAACCCAGATCAATCACCCAACACGCCACTCAACGACAATCAGAATTCGGGATCTAACGCCAACAACGGTGACGGTATCGGTTCGCCAGTTCTCGCTTACACTGCGAATGGCAATCACGAAGCTCACGCGGTCGTAACTTGGCTAGAATCAAACGGCGTAAAAGCCCACGCCGTAGAAGACAACTCGGGCGTTAGCCTTTTCGCCTTTGGCACCATCAGTCAGATTCACAAACCACAAGTCTTCGTAAGTGAGTCCGATTACGCACGTGCGGAGAGCTTGATTCAGGTGTTTGAAAGCCAAAGAGACGCACGCCGAAAAGAAGTTGAGAACGCACCACCGATCACATCTGAGTGCGAAGAATGTGGGGCTGAAAGCGATTTCCCCGCCTCCCAAGACGGCACAACCCAGAATTGCCCGAAGTGCTATGCCTTTATGGACGTAGGAACGCTCGGCTGGCCAGAAGACTTCGATTTTGGCGAGGACGAAATTGAGTCACCAATCATCGACGATGTGGAGGAGGCGATGGACATTGCAGCCCAACTCGACAATTCCGGTGAGTGGGATGCAGCTATCCTTGCGTACCAGGACATTGCCGATCGCTGGCCCGAACACGCACACTACGTCGCAAATTGCATTACTGAAGTTCAGCGTAAGCTCGATCAAATTCGCTAGACTCTGACCCAAATCGTTTCTAGCGGTCGAGTATTGAGTTTGACCAAAAACACTCATTACACCATTCGGTCAAAGAACTTACCCCGATCTACACGTTGTCTTTGGATCGCTTGCTCGCATTGATCCACATCGACACCAAGCAGTTTCATTTCCGATTTGACATGCGCAAAACGTCAATAGTCACTATGTCAAGATTGGATTTCCCGCTATTACAATAAACGGTGAACATCTCCAGCGAGCGATCACGTTTCGATCCCAATTGACCACATTGGAGCTACACGCCGCTATTCGCCGCCGTGCTTTGCACGCCATCAATTCATCGAGCTACATTCCTTGGCTCGCCCATTTCCGATACAGATCAACATTCCGTTGGTAGGCTTCGAGCGTGTTCCGATTCTTGATGGATTTGATTTGGTCGTCTGTTTCTAGAGTGTAAACTTCCGGAGACTCTGGCCCCATGTCACCCGTTTCTTCGATCCACGCGTCTAGCTTGGCACGATGAGATCGAAGTGCGTCAGCATGCATTGGATCCAAAGCAAGGTTTCTCGTTTGCCAGCGGTCTTCGTGGTAGAGGTAGAGCTCCTCCGCTGGTCGTGTTGGTGAAAAGAGAAGCGATTTCGACAGATCATGGAGACTTCCCTGTGAATGAAGTTCTCGTAGCCGCTGGAGAATCAGCTTGCTGTCCTTGTAGTCACTCGGCATCAATAACGGACGCTCGGGATAGAAGTTCTTAATATAGAGGTACTCATCGGAGCGAACGGAGCGGATGCGATCCGTCGCTTCACCGCAACGGTCTCTCGCTGCAAATACGACTTCTTTCGGACCGTGGTCGGCGGCTAGAACGTTTCTCCCTTGCATGGTTGACGGAACCTCAATTCCTGCGGCTGCCAGAGACAATGCGGCAACATCGATGTGCTCAACGAGATCATCACGAACTTGCGCACTCGTGACACCTGGGCCATGCAGCACCAACGGAATATGAGTGCCCTCGTCATAGAGAAACTGCTTCCCGCGCGCGTGGCTGATCCCGTGATCCGTGAAGAACACGATAAGCGTGTTGTCGAACAATTCCTCATGCTTCAATCGATCAAGGACAAACCCGACATGTTGGTCAGTAAGCTTGACGCTATCGAGGTACGTCGCCCAATCGCGAAGTAGTACTGAATCTCGTGGGTAATACGGAGGAAGTTCAACGTGACTCGATTCTGTTGCATGCCCAAATTCCCTCGCTGCACGTTTCTCTGTCTCAGCGTACGTCGCGGTAGAATCGCCACGAATCTTTCCTCCATGAAGCTGAACCTGCATAAAAAAAGGTTGGCCTTCTGCACGCCCGGCCCAATCATGGCTGTCATAGATCTTCGTATGCCAATCGAAGTTGTAGTCCGTTTTGCCCTGTCGATCGTGCTTTGTTTCAATTCCACTAGCGTCCTTGCCTGGCAAGCCGCTTCCGATACACGTGTAGTAACCCGCTTCTTTGAACAGTTCGGGAACGGGACGAATACCCTCCGGCAACACGATGTGATGATCGCCCCGGCCACTACGATGATGATGTGATCCGATCGTGGTTTGGTACATTCCTGTAATCATCGCTGACCGAAACGTCGAACAGACTGGCGATGTCGCATACGCGTGAGAAAACCGCATGCCTTCCTTTGCCAGCTGATCGACATTGGGAGTCTCGATGGATGTCTCGCCATAGCATGAAAAATTCGGCGACATATCATCGACGACAATCCAAAGGATGTTCGGCCGATCGTCCGCCGACACAACGGATGCCACCAGGGAAAGTAAAAGCGAACGGCACAAGACACCCCAAGTGGTTACGAAAAGTCCTGCATTTCTTGCTGGGGATGTCATCAAATGTTCTTTCGCCAAGTTCTAGTTGCGTGCAATCGTAAAGCTCCAATTCTGGTCGGAGCATTTCAGCCTACTAAGCGTTTCGCAGTCGGCTGAAAACTTCTACGAAGATTCTATAGCAAGCAAGAACAATCCGACACGCGACAGCACATTTGCGAATGTGATCGGATACTGTGGCAAATTAGAGCGGTACTTTCCAGCATTCCTCAAGCTTCCGGAAGCAATGCGAATCCCGCTACCAAATTACACAAGTCGCGTACGACCTATTCCGAAACGAACGGATTGGCAGTGATTTTCGCCTCTTTTTCCGAAGCCGGTCGCGGCATTCGAGAAAGCGTTTTCAGCATGGGCAGAAGTTCGCTGTAGAGGTTGGCTTTTGGGTTGTGCCCGCACGAATCGGATCGGAGGATGAAGTCACGGTCGATCAAGTGGAAGCCGGGAATCATGCTGTACGTCGTCTGGCTGACCATGGACGGGTCGCCTCGGAGAACGATCTCATGTTGGCTGTCATTCATCCGAAAGTGCTCGGCCCAACCGCTTGTTTCTTCGCGTGTTGGAGCCCCCATGGCTTTGCCGTATAGAAGCAACTGAACAAACAGCACATCATCGGTTGACTTCAAGTTGACCGACGCGTATTTCTGGGCATAGAGGTGGATTGAATCAAGTCCAGTTTGAACTCCCATGTCCGCATAGCCGCCGTACTGGTTGCCGCCAGCAAACGCTTGACAACCGTGACACGGAATTGCGGCCAGCTCTACCAAGATCACCTTTCCTGCGTGATCCGACAGCCGCACGACTTGGCCGTTGCTGCCCTCGAGAACTAAATCCGGATATCGTTCACCTTCAATCGGTGGCCAGAATTCAAACGGACTGGCGATTGACGCATTTTTCTCGTTAGACGCGCGCGACCCGTCGTCGGTGGAAGCCCGGGATTTGATAAGCGACGTTAATACTGTGCTAATGATGTCACTGTTGATGTTTCCACCGTTGCCACGGACACTCGAGATCGAGGTTCGCACGAGGAAACCAGCAACCAGAGCACACGCAATGAAGACAACTTTTCGAAACATGTCTGGCACAGAAATGGGTAGGTCTTGGCAAGGCACATACCCGGAATCGATGAAGGCACGGCTCAATAACCGTAGGTCACTCAGGGAGATGGCCACAGGTACGCCCCAAACGCTTGGCCCGATTCGCCTTCCTACGGTCTGGATTACAAGCGATGTAACGATTACCCCACCATCTTCAGTCGGGTCTCCCGGCACATTATGAGAACACTTGGACACGGCGAATCTAGCGAAATAACGAGCTTTCTCGCTGCTGAGCGGCGAATCTTGAAAAAGTCGCCCAAAACCTCCTAAGAAAAACCATCGTGGCGCGTCTTCTCTTGTGAGAGGATAGATGGGTCGAGATCCAGTACCGCCATGCTTATCGATTCGAATTCATGTTGAAGCCGACTCTTCGAGTCCAACAGCCGATCGCTCAGGACGAGTGCAAACTCAGTCTGCGAGCTCTGTTTGATGCCGAGGAAGGACCTTTGCTGCGGTACGCGTTTTCGTTGACTGGTCGCCGCGCGGTGGCAGAAGAGATCGTGCAGGATGTTTTCTTGGAGTTGCATGCACATTGGGAGCAAGTGGAGACTCCCAAAGCCTGGTTGATGCGTTGCGTACGAAACAAAGCATTCAGCCATCTACGGAGCAACAAGCGAGAAGTTCTGGTGAGCGACGAGTGTGAATCGGCGAGTTCGTACGTCGACGAAGACACACCCGAAGAAACGCTGACGAGGATGGAGGCAACGGGTGCGCTTCGCAAGATGCTGGCGGAACTCAGCGAGACAGATCGGGAACTGGTTCGATTGAAGTACTTCGAAGACCACAAGTACGCGGAGATCAGCGAACAGACGGGACTGAGTATCGGAAACGTTGGCTACCGTTTGCACCACATTCTGAAACAGCTAGCAGCAAAGCTAAAGCAGCTAGGGATCGACGAAAAGTCATGAGAGAAGAACACAACAATCACCCAATCGATCCAGGCCTCGAAGCACGCATTTTCGCGCTCGTGCTTGGCGAAGTGTCGGAGTTTGAACGCGCACAGTTAAATGATCTCATCGAGACGCGTCCAGAGCTAGCAGCGATTCAAGCGGAGTTCGAATCCGTGCATGGGCTGATGCGCAGCGTAGGAACCAGTGAGTTTTCGCCTGCAGACGATGAAGAATGGAAGTTGTCGCCCGAGCGACGCGATGTTGTGCTGGCAGCAATTCGTGGAGAAAGCGAGAAAGGACTTATCGCACCGAAAACGAACAAGCCGGTGATCTTGAGCCTGTTAGCACAGCGTGAATCAAAATGGAGCTTTGTTCGTATCGCTGCGACCGTTTGTGGAGCTGGCTTCCTTGGCTTGATGGCTATGTCGACGCTGTTGCTGTTACCAAAATCGCGTGTGGCGCTTTCCAATAAAGGTGTAACGTTCGAGAGAGCACACCTTTCGGAACAGTCATTGGAGTCCGCTGCCCCAGTAGACTCTGGAAACTCGAATATTTCCAGCTGGATGTTTCGCGAGGCTCAGGTTGCCACCCAGAGCGTTCCTGTTGAAGAAGAGCTTTTGCGAGAAGCCAGCGAGCGAGAAAGCCTTAGCAGTCAGTCGAATGATTTCGCTTTGCAACTGCCTGATTTGGAAGAGAAAGCACGTGATTACGCATCCGATGCGTCTACCTCGACACAAGGCATTGCGACCGAAGGTAATCGTGCTTCTAGGTTTGGCCGAATGGATCCAGAAGCTAAGCCAACGAGTCCGTCAGCAGCATCGACGCCGTTCTTCGATACCGAAAGTGCGCGAGAGGCTGGAAAGGCACTCGACGCAAAAGATATGGATCGTGACGGGGACGGCGCGCTCGATAGTGTGTGGATTGATTTGGGGATGGACAGTGCGCCGAACGTGCGCGGAGGCTTGTTCGGTGGCGGCCTGTCTGGTGGCGGGATGCCTGCTGACGTTGGTGTTGCGGAGACCGAAAAGTCGCAGGCAAAACTTTCCGAAACGCCTGGCTCCGTTTCTGAAGGACGATTTGGAAAAGATCAGCTTGGCTATATCGCTGGTATCACGGATGACGGACCGATTGCGCCCCTCGGGGCTGAAGGTTGGGAACAGATGAGCCGACGCCGACTCGAAAGACTTGGTGAAATCACGAGTGAGCTCAAGGAGAAAGTTACCCCCGATGCCGGTGTGAATGAAACCATGGCGTCGGATGAAGCCTTCTCGACGTTTTCGCTCCATGTCAGCGACGTATCCTTCAAGTTGGCTCAAGCGGCGCTTGCACGCGGTGAATGGCCGGATGCTGCGAAAGTGCGCATCGAGGAATTCGTCAACGCATTCGACTACGGCGACCCGATGCCAAGCGAGAACGAGAAAGTCGCTTGTCGCGTGGAGCAGGTTGTCCATCCGTTTCTTCAACAGCGAAATCTGTTGCGTGTCTCGATGCGAACGGCTGCCGCGGGGCGTGCCGCGAGCACTCCACTGAGACTGACCTTCTTGCTCGATAATTCAGGCTCGATGGAACGTCTCGATCGCCAACAAACGGTTCGACGAGCGTTTGCCTTGCTCGCTCAACAACTGACGCCGATCGATCAGGTGACGCTCATCAGTTTCGCTCGCCAGCCTCGTTTGTTGGCTGACAAGGTGAGCGGTGAGAAATCGAGCCAACTGGTTGGGCTCATTGATGAACTTCCAAGCGAAGGGGGCACCAATATCGAAACTGCGATCCAGCTTGCGTTTGAGAAGGCACGTGAGAACCATCTCGACGGTGCCCAGAATCGAATTGTCCTGCTTACCGATGGCGCCGTTAATCTTGGTGATGCCGATCCCGAGAGTCTGTCTCGGATGATCGAGACCATTCGCGATGCCGGAATCGCGTTTGACGCTGCCGGAATCAGTGCTGAAGGTTTGAACGACGAAGTGCTTGAAGCGCTGACTCGCAAGGGCGATGGCCGCTATTACTTGCTCGATTCACTCGAATCGGCAGATGACGGGTTCGCTCGCCAGATCGCTGGTGCACTGCGTCCTTCCGCAAAGAACGTGAAAGTCCAGGTGGAATTCAACCCGAAGCGAGTCAATCGATACAAGTTACTGGGATTCGAAAAACACCTGCTCAAACAAGAAGACTTTCGCAACGACAAAGTCGACGCCGCGGAGATGGCGGCTGCGGAAGCTGGTGTCGCTGTCTATCAGTTTGAAGCTATGCCCGACGGTGAAGGTGATGTGGGGTCGGTGTCGGTGAGATTTCGTGACTTGGCAACGGCACAAATGGTGGAGAACCGTTGGCCGATCCCGTATGAAGCGGACGCGCCGCGACCGGATCAAGCCAGTGCATCGCTTCGCATTGCGGCATCCGCAGCGCTGCTCGCAGCAAAGCTACGCGGCGAACCTCTCGGTGCGTCCGTCGACTTGAGCGAGCTGTCTGAATTGGTTTCCGGATTGCCAGAACGAGATCGCAGCGCACCGCGTGTTCAACAGCTTCTGCAGATGATCGAGCAGGCGAGACAAATCAGCGGCGAGTAGTGGTCGCGTTCCACTCGAGTCATCGGGACTCGGCACGCGAACAGACCGGAAGAGATTCAACGATGTACACACGCAATTACTTTTCTACTTAGAGCATAAACGATGAACGTGTTCACATGGCCTGTCATGAAATTGCGATTCCTCTTACTGAACTCATCGCAATTCGTTGCGATCATCGCTTTGCTGGGCGTTCCTTGCCTTGCACAAGAAGCTTCGGAGCAAGCGAACATCAGCAGCTCAATTAGCAAAGATGGTACGCGGACGATCATCGTCGAAGCCAGTGGGCAGCTTCCGGAACCGCCACTCTTCTTCACCGCGCGTGCCCAAGCCAGTGCTCAAGTGGGGCTCGAACAGATCGAACAAGCAATCCAGCTAAACGTGACGGTGATCCAAGGCAAGGCAAGCACTTTGAGTTTCGGGTTGAACGGCGAAGGCAAAGTGACTGAGGTCAAGGGAAAGAGCTTGCGTTCCTGGTCCATTCGCCAAGAGGACTCTGGGGGCCAAGAAAATTCAGCGAGGTTCCTCGAACTGCATTTGGATGAGAACGTCACCGAGCTAGAAGCCGTGATCAAAATCCGTTCCACGCCATACCAACTTCCCAGCACGATCGACGTGACGCACCTTACGCCTGGTGAGGCAGTGGCCTTGGACTCGATCGTGAGTCTTGCGTATTCCTCGGGCGTAAGCGGTTCCGTGACGTCTGTGAAAGGCTTCTCTCCGCTAACTTCGGGCAAGGACGGTTTGCTAGATCGAACTGAGAGTTTCCAGACAACGACGGGCGGACAGATCAAGTTGTCATTGAAGCGCGACGGCGCGGTTCCAGGTCCGGTCGAGTTGGTCGATACGAGCTTGAAGGGTGAAGTACAGCCCAGCGGGAAGTCGGTAAAATTCCAGCTTCGCTGCACCGCCCGTGTTACCGAAGCGAATGCGGAGATCACCATTCTCTCGGGCCACGCAGCTGTCAGCCAACTCCCGTCCGATCCGAACTATCGCTTGAAGCTTTCGACAACGGATGAGCATGCAGTTTACACACTGGTGTTCGCTGAACCAGGTGAATTTCCAGTTGCACTCGATTTTGTGGCCGCGGTCATCTCGTCGGAAACCAACGCACGTGGCATGGACTTCACGATCGCGACGAGTGCGATTGTTCCGTTGTCGCTGATTGGGCTGGCGGCGGACCTTGAGTTCCATCGCGACCAGGAATCGGTTGTTCCACAGCGTGACGGTGATGCGTGGGTCGGGTATCTGTCGGCAACAGGTCGCGCGAAACTGAGTTGGAAAGCGGCACGTCAGACGGGTGAAGGTAGATTGTTCTTCTCGACAACAGCCCAAGTCGAAACGAAGGTCGGCACGGGACTGCTTCGCCAAGACCATCAAATCGATTACCAAGTCCTGCAGGGTGAACTCAAGACGCTGAACATGATGTTGAATGGGCCAGGCGAAATACTTGATGTGCAAGGCCCGAACATGGTGGCGTGGAAGGTGACGAGCAAAGGCGAGCAGCGCCAGCTCGAGATCACGCTCAGCCAACCGATCACGGCGACGAGTCAATTCAAGGTTCGCAGCCAGACTCCGGTGGGTTCATTTCCAGCTCGTGTCGAGGGGCTGCGTTTGAATCCAATCGGTTCGATCCGACACTCAGGATACTTGCGGATTGAAAACCTAGGGCTTGTGCGACTCGAACCAACATCACTCGGCGGATTGACCCAGCTCGCTCCGGATCAGTTTCCGGGTGCGGCCAGCGAGGCGAGACAGGTCTTCGTGTATCGATTTCCAGCTGGCGAGCACACGTTCACAATTGCCGCAGACCGCATCCAACCCGAAGTCAATATTTCTGAGTTGGTTCTTTATCGACTCGCTGAAACTGATCGCGTGATCCAAGCCGATGTCGAGCTCGATATTCGCGAGGCACCGATCCGCGAGTGGGACTTTCTTGTTCCGTCGGACTATTCGGTGGTTGCAGTCACGGGGGCGAGCGTCGCGGATTACGTTGCCGCTTCAGAAACTATGGCGGGTCAACGCAATTTGAAAGTGGTCTTCAGCGACGACGTTGCCGGCCGCCAACTCGTGTCCTTGCTTTTAGAGAAGAGCGAGGCGACGGTTGCGGGAGATTGGGTGCTGCCTCGTATCGAATATCCGTCCGCAAAAACCGTCCGAGGCGACATCGGGATTATCGGTGCTCCAGGTTTCCGAATCGCGATCGGCGAAACGAGCTTGCTCGCCGAAAAGCCACTGTCGTACTTCCCCAAGCCCTCGCCAGACCTTCAGCAAGCGTTTCGAATTCGTGAACCCGGATGGTCCGCCACAATGCAAATTGAGTTGCTTGATCGAAGCATCCAATCCGACGTATTTCATCTTTATTCACTGAGTGAGGAGACTGTTTACGGAAGCGCCTTGATCAATTACTTCGTTACTGGATCCCCGGTGGCGGAATGGAAGATTTCTGTCCCCGAAGGCCTCGACAATGTCATGGTCGACGGGCAAGATGTTCGAACTTGGCGTCGAGAAGGTGACACGCTGATTGTTTCGTTACACCAACCTGTGATGGGCGCGTACACGCTGCTGTTGACCTTTGAAGAAAAGCCGGACAAGAGCAAGGCAACGTTTCAAGCGGGGCAAGTCGCACCTGTCGGCGTTCAAGGCGAGCGAGGGTATATCCAAGTGGTCAGCCCCATGCAGGTGGAGATTAGCACGGAGTCAGTCTCCCAGGAGATGCTGCAACTCGATCCGCTCGAATTACCAGCCGAGTTCCGATTGCTCAGCACCGCGCCGGCACTTGGCACATGGCAGTACACCGAGCGACCGTTTGATCTTATCTTGCGAGTGAACTGGTTCGAGCCCGGTACGACAGTGACACAAGTCATCGAGTTCTCTGAGGCCAACAGCCGTGTTTCCCAGGACGGTGAACTGGTAACAGACGTTCTGTACTTTGTGAAATCACGCGGTCAGCGGACGCTCAAGGTCAAGCTGCCCCCAGCCCCCGTTCGACTTTGGGAAGTCTCGGTGAACGGCCAGCCTGTTACCGCACGTCAAGCGGATGACGCTATCCTGATACCGTTACCCGGAGGAACCGACCCGAACGAGCCCGTTCAAGTGAGCTTGCGTTTGGGCAAGCCGACGGTCAGCGAATCCAGCCCCGAGTTGACGCTACCCATCGTCTTCGCGCCAGTCCTCAAGACTCAGTGGAACATTGTCAGCGACGAGAATCACGTTCTCGTGCCAACCGGAGGGACCGTTACACCAGCAACGCCTGTGACGCGGCCAACGGGCTTCGATTGGGTAACCAAGCGAGCAGTTTTCCAGTTGGTTGTGATCGGAATGTTCACGGCCCTTGGAGTTTGGTGCCAGACACAAGCGGATTACGTTCGTGCGTTGGGCCTTATCAGTTTCATTGTCGCAATCGTGGCTTGCCTCTCGACGGCTTCGTTAGCCTTATCGCAAGTGGGACCACCGTTACCTTTGCAACTCAGCGTGCCGATTCTCGCTGCAGGTGACACGATTGAGCTGCAAGTGAATAGCACACCGCTGTGGCGAGTCAATCTGTCTTGGATTGGTTTGGCTCTCTTGCTTGTCGGCATCGTTTCGATCGTTGGGTCGTGCGTCAAAAAGTTTCGCATCCAAAAGCCGGCTTTCCGCCAAGTTCTTATCCGCTCGGTGGGAGCCTTCCTCGTTGCACTCGGCGTATTGTTACAAGGCGACGGCGCGGCGTGGTTCTTCTGTCTGCTCGCATCAGCCATCATCATGATGTTGTTTCTCCCATCCGCAACGAACTGGATACGCCGACTCGATGCTGAACGGAGAGCGAAACAAGAGGCTGGCGAAACGAAAGCTGGCGAGTCACTTGGACCGGTCGCGTCAACGCTCGTGCTCATTGCCCTCGCTCTATCGTCCGCATCCACAAGCAACGCCGCAGCTCCCGACGGATTCATGGCGGCTGATTCGATCGTCCAAGATTGGCAAGTCACCCATGAAGACGCTCGCCTTGTTGCCAGCGGAACCGTCACGGTGTCCGGGCGTCCCGGCGACCGTTTCCTGCTGCTGAGATCACCCGCAGTCTTGACTCGCTTTGAAGGCGAAGGCGTGCGTTTGACCAAAACGGCGATCGATGGGGAGGGATTAAGTTACGTCCTGACGATTCCATTTGCCGATGATGACGAGGCGCCCGACGGTAGCTCGAACCCGCGGGCCACGACGACGCAATTCGCTGCGACCTTTGCCTACCAACTCGAGTCGTTGACACCCATGCAAGGCGTGCCGGTCCTCACGGGATCCGCGTCCGTCCAGGAGATCACGTTCCACTACGATGAACCAGGATGGGATGTGCAGAGCGAGATGGCTGTTGCCGTTCGGCCCGGCGATTCAGAGTCGTCAACTCAATCAAAGTTACTGCTTGGACCAGGACGAGCCAGCTTGATCCTCAAACCGAAGACGCGTGACATCTCCGCAGAGACAACGCAGTTCTTTGTCGAGGCCACTAATCTTTATCTACCAGGCCCAGGTGTCGTCGATGGTCGTCATCGTATCGAAGTACGACCGTCACAGGGTCTAGTCAGCTCGCTGAACTTACTCGTGCCGCAGGGTATCGCAGTAAGTTCGGTGAATGGCCCGATTGGTTCCTGGCAATTTGACGCAGACAGCGGTCGCTTGAAGTTGCAAGTGGAACCAACTCAGTCGCAAACGTTCACGGTCACGATTGAAACCCAGCGTAGCCTCGATCCGCTCCCCGCAGAGGTCACGCTCGCGCCGCTCCAAGTGGAAGACGCAACGGGTCAAGTCGGATTAGTCGGCGTCGCGTTCGGCCCCGAGGCCCAACCGGAGAAACTCACTGAGAACGGAATGTCGGCGGTCAATCTGGGCGACTTTGATACGAGTTTGATTTGGAATCCGCAAATTGTTTTGCATCGTGCGTATCGCTATGGTGCCGAAGGTGGTGAACTGGTTGTGCGTGTTGCGCCCGTGGAATCGGAAGTTCGTGTCGCCAGCAAACAAGTGCTTTCACTCGGCGACGAACGGGTCGTACTCTCGGTCAACTTCACCGCTGAGATCTCACGATCCGGTCTATTTCAACTTAGTTTTCTCTTGCCAAGTGGACTCGAAGTCGAGTCGCTATCGGGAGCGGCACTTCATCATTGGGCTGAGTTGACTGAGGCGGACACTCGCAAAATCATTCTGCATCTCAACGGCAAAACCATCGGCACCCAGAACTTTGCACTCACCTTGTCTGGCGCTGCACCTCCTGACGCTGGCGACTGGGCGATACCGCGTTTTGAGCTTGCGGAAGCGACACGGCAAACGGGCGATCTCGTTGTAAAGCCCACGACCGGCATTCGGCTGCGAACCGTTTCACGCCAGAACGTTTCGGAAACGGACCCGCGAACGTTGGGTGGCGCGGCTCAGGGGGCACTCGCGTTTCGGTTATTGCAACGCGACTGGAATCTGCTTCTTGCGGTCGAGAAGCTCGACCCCTGGGTGACGGGGCAAGTCCTACACGAAGTGACCTTGCGTGAGGGACAAACGAGAACGGCGATCATTGGCCATTTCAATGTTGAGAACTCATCGATTCGCACGCTCCAAATCGCGATGCCGCTCACGGACGAAGATGAGATCAAGACGCTTCGAGCGATCGGCGACACAGTGAGTGACTTCGTTCGCACAGCAGCCGATTCGAATGTGTGGGAAGTGCAATTCAAACGCCGAGTGGTCGGCAAAGTAGACTTTCGCATCGAGTACGAGCGGCGAGGCGATCGAGAGAATGACAACGAAACGCTGAGCCCCGTTCAATTCCCGCAAGCTCGACAACTCGCTTACTATGTCGCCGTTCGTGCTGGCGGTCGGCTTGAGCTCGAGCACGATACACCGCCGAGCGGTTGGCAACGGGTCGATTGGAGCACGGTGCCCGCGGCTCTGCGTGAATCCGAGAACCGAAGTGCACCGGCGTTTGCATTGCGAGCGGTCACTCCGATCGACGCACTCGTTGTGCATGCAAAACGGCATTCTTTGGCAGATGCTCTGAAGCTGCGAGTGGCCGAGGGATTGCTAACCACAGTCCTTTCATCCACCGGGGATCAGCTGACGGCGGTTGACGTCTCGGTCGAAGTCATCCAGCGGAGCAGTCTGAGCGTTCGGCTTCCTAAAGGCGGAGAATTGTTCAGTATCTTTGTCAACGGCGAGAGCGTGAACTCGATTCGACTTGCCGGAGATTCGAACACATGGCAATTCTATATTTTGCCAGGTATCAACGATCGCATCGCAAAAGTGCGGTTTGTGTACTCGGTTGCTGGATCAGAATTGAATCGTCTAAATCTTGTTAGCCCTGAGCTGAATGTCCCACTTGAAAACATCCTGTGGAACGTGATCGCACCAAAAGGATTTGAACTTGTCGACAACGATGGAAATCTTGAGTTGACTCGCGAATCGCTGCAAGGCGTGTATGACCGACTTTCGTATCTCTCCAAATCGAGTGGGAAGCGACAAATCCAAGCGAAGCAAGCCGCACAGTTGCTCGAGCAAGCGAACCAGTTTCTTCAGGCTGGCGAACAAAGCAAAGCGAGTTGGGCGCTGAACAGTGTCGCCAACCAATACGCACTCGATGCGGCTTCGAACGAAGACGCACGCGTGCAGCTAGAGAATCTGCAAACGCAACAAGCCATCGTGGGTCTGAACACACGCCGTCAACGTCTCTATCTCGATAACAGCCGAGACGACACAGCACTCGTCGAGAACAAACAATTCCGCGAAGCTGCGGCGGACAATCCGATCCTGCAGCAAGACCAGATGAATTTCCGTCCCCAGGAACTCAGCCAACTGCTCCGTGGCAATACGACCGAAGACAACGCTGTCCTTCAACAGATCGCTGCTCGCTTGGTGCAACAACAACGCTCAACGGTACCAGCACCCCAGGCGATCTTGATCAGTCTTCCCGAAGAGGGATCGGTGTATACCTTCAGTCGTACCGTTCAAGTCGCTGAGAACGCGCCGCTCGAACTCAACCTGAATTTTGCCTCGCAACTCAGGCTTCGTGTATGGCAAACGGTTTTGGTGCTGACGCTTCTCGCGGCTTTCGCAGCAACACTTGCGTTCGCGTCGACAAGACGGGAAGTGGTTTGATCAGGAGGGTTTGGCCGTTTCAGACACAGGGCAAATCAGTTTTTTAAACTGCAAAACATAGGGTGTCGTGCTTGCACGCACCAGATTTACCAAAAGGTGC
>JBGTAI010000222.1:0-1582 GCA_041749955.1 Pirellulaceae bacterium
ACTATGAAGTCCGAGGTTTGCAAGTGGCGAGACCCGCGTTTTTGAATTTTCTTTGGTTACATAGTAAGTCCCGTCCTTAGGTGCCTTCGTCGGAGCCGCTTGTCGGTCGCTCGCCCCGGCGCAGCGCAGCGGAGCGAATGGCGACCGACAAGCGGCGCAGATGAATGGTACCGGTGCCTTTGTTGGTGGGCTTCGAGGGAGTGGTCCCCACACGCGACCAACCGCTGACTTTTGATCAAGGATGTTGATTAAACGACTATTCGAGGTGTGAACGCATTTCACTCTTATCGATCCACCTCAGGCGGACTGCGTTCCCTTAGCTATCCATGCACGGTTCAACCATCTTTGGTCGGTCGATTGTCCGTGGTGGCTGTGGCTTGCTCCGAGTTCTATACCCGGCGGCTTCAATGAGCGACTTAGCAAGCTACCTTCCGTCGGTGTGGCACATTCTTTAGGGCGACCTGTTGAATCATTCGTATTCTCGCTCACGCGATGATTCCTAATGTGAATGTTCATTGTCATTACTTGTCGGTGCTGCACACACTTGGGTTGGTCTTGGCCTTGATGTTAGTAGCGGTAAGTGCTGTATTGGATTCCCTTGAGGCTTGGTGGTGGTTAGTTGGGTCGAATGGTTCGAGTGATGAAGTGTGTTTGAAATTTCAAGAGGTCCGATTCGTTACGACGATGTCATGCATCCGCCAACGCGTACTGGTTGTCCTCTTGAACTGTAACTTGATTCAAAAGCGAACAAGGCCGATTCGTTCCGCCAATGTTATGCATCAGTTACCCGATACTGGCTTTCTTGTTCGCCGTGGTTTGGGTTCCGGCGCAGAGGCTTGTTGAACGGAAGTCTGCTTTGGCTGAATTCGGCTTTTCTTCGCTCGGGGGATGGCCGCTGTTGTTGGCACAGATTTCGACTCCGGCCGCTTACTCTTAGCCTTCTTGAGTGCTGGCGTTGCAGGCGATGATTCTTGTGATTGATTCGCTTGGGCCTGCTTTGCTTCGCGTGCCTCCTTGCGAAGCCTGCTCTTGCGTTGATCGCTGTTTTCTTTGGGCTTCATGTTTACAAGCGATTCTTTCATTGTCGTTGGCATTCGGCCAAAAGACTCCGTGACACGGATCATTTGCTGAGTGTCCCAGTCTTTGCCATCTCGCAGCATCGCCCACGCACACTCAACCAGAATCGTTCTCGCTAGTGGATTGCCTCGTTTGGTGATGCGTCCGTTGCGGTCGGTTTCGCCGGATTGATACTGCTTGGGCACCAGTCCGAAATAGGCGGACACTTGGCGACCATTCTCGAATCGCTCGGGATCGTCGATGCAGGCCACAGTCCTCCATGACGACGAGGTCAATCTCTTCGCTTTTGAAGACCGAATTGAGGTGAGCGGGATCGGTCGAGGCGGTGAGAAACCTGGGCTTACGGGTAGTGGTGTCGAAAAAACAGCACATGGTGTTGAATTTGCCGAGATCAAGTGCGAGAATCTTCATGTTAGTATCCGTCCGAGAGTTTGGTGGGTGGAGAAATGTGACTGACAGATTGCGTCTGTCTTGATCACGGGTCCGAGTCGCCAGTTATTTTACG
>JBGTAI010000223.1:0-34037 GCA_041749955.1 Pirellulaceae bacterium
TGCTTGCACGCACCTTTTGCTGAAACTGGTGCGTGCAAGCACGGCACCCTACGTTTCGCAGTTTGAAAAACTGATTTGCCCTGCGGAATCATCCCAACCAATGGACATCGCGCTAGCAAAACGCGATAAAACGGGTGCGAAATCGCGTATTCCTGCGTGATGAATAGCTCTCAACTGGTGACAACCACGAATCCCCCATGATTGTTGGAATCGATCTCGGCACGACGAATTCGCTGTGTGCGGTGTTCCAGGATGGACAGCCTCGGTTGGTCGCGAATGCGCATGATTCGTTTCTGACTCCGTCCGTCGTGGGTGTGCTCGAGGATGGACAGGTACTCGTCGGTGAGAGTGCTCGCGAGTTGCAGGTCACACAACCGGGACGATGCGCGTCGCGTTTCAAACGCTACATGGGCACACCACAGGAGCTGAAACTCGGCGACGAAACCTTCACCGCGCCACAACTCTCGAGCCTGGTGCTGAAATCGCTCAAGGCCGATGCGGAGAAGACGCTGAACATGCCGATCGAAGAAGCGGTCATCACGGTGCCGGCTTACTTCAACGATCTCCAGCGCCGAGCGACCAAGCTTGCTGGCGAGATGGCTGGGCTTCGCGTTCGCCGCATCATCAACGAACCGACGGCCGCGGCGCTGACTTACGGCTTTCACGATCGCGATGTCGAAAAGCACTTGCTCGTGATCGACCTCGGCGGTGGCACGTTCGACGTGACGCTGATGGAGATCTTCGAAGGCACACTCGAGATCGTTTCGACCGCCGGTGAAAGCATGCTCGGGGGCGAAGACTTCACGGATCGACTTGTCGCCACCGTGCTTCAACAACAAGGGTTGAACTTCGAAGTCACTGAGATGCGCGAGCCACTTCGCACGTCACGGCTGAGACAACTTTGCGAAGAAGCCAAAGTCGCGATCTCGAATAAAGATACCGTCGAAATCGGCTGTCCCGACATCGAAGGCCGCGTGGATCCGTCGGCTGCAAAACTGACGGTGACCCGCGACAGCTTCGCAAAGCTCATGCAACCGCTGCTGGAGCGTTTACTCGGCCCGATCCATCGAGCACTGCGTGATGGCGATCGCGACCCGAAAGCAATTGACGAGATCATCTTTGTCGGTGGCGCGACGCGGATGCCGTGTCTGCATGATTACGTCGCTGAGAAACTTTCGGCGACACCGCTGACGAAGTACAACCCCGACGAAGTTGTCGCGCTCGGTGCGGCGGTGCAAGCGGCGCTGTTGTCCGAAGACGTGGCGGTCGACGACATGGTGATGACGGACGTGTGTCCGCACACGCTCGGCGTTGAGATCGTCAAAAAGTTTGGCTCGCAAGTCAGCGGTGGTTACTTCGAGCCGATCATCCATCGCAACACGACGATTCCTGTTTCGAAGGAAAGCACGTTCTCGACGGTGGAAGCGAACCAGTACTCCGTGCGGCTGAGGGTTTTCCAAGGCGAGAGTCGGAAAATCAAAGACAACTTGCCGCTCGGCGAGCTGGTCATCGACGGCATACCGCCTGGCCCCGCCGGCACCGAATTCGTCGTGCGATTCACGTACGACACGAACGGGATCTTGGAAGTCGAAGCGTTTGTCCCGGCGACTGGCAAGAAGTACCAAACGGTGCTGACCAGCCCCACGAATGATCTGACGCAGGCCGAGATCGCGGCGGCGGTGAAGAAGATGCAGGCCGTGAAGTTCTATCCGCGAGACGAGATCGAGAACCAACGGTTGCTCAGGTATTGTGAACGGCTCGTCGGCGAGATCAGCCCCATGCAGCGTGAGCAACTCGAATCCGCCATCGATAGCTGGGAACAAGCGATGAGCAGCGGCGATCGTGACTTCTTTCAAAACGCACGTCACGGATTGCTGATCACGTTGTCACAGCTCGGTTTCGACTACGAGTCCCAAGACGACGACGCTTCATGAGCGCACCACTCGGCAAGGCGTACTTTCGTGACCAACTACGACGCGACCCAAGCGTCGACAGCTCCATGATTCTGGGGATCCGAGCCGCGGCACTTCGAATCGATTCCCCAGCATCCTCTCAAACGCGAACTTTTCGGTCGCCGGAGCTTGTCCAGCAAACACAGGCCACGTTCCAAACGGTTCGCTCGGAGTTTTGGACGCTCGAACCAGCGGACTTGGAATCGCGATTGCAATCCATCAACGTCGAGTTGTTCCCGGAACTCGAAGTAGCGATCGAGCGAATGATGGTCGCGGCCAAGGCTCGCGACGATTTCGCATTGATCGCCACACGACTGAAAAAAAATGTTTCGCTAGTGAACTATCTCGCGAAATCCGTCACGGCGAGCCCCCGTGACATCGGTGGTTTGAAGGAGATTGTGGCTCGCGAGATGCTGACGTTCAAAGGCCGAAAGCACAAAGGAGCATCACGGCTCATTCGCAATGAGTTTCCTCGCGTTCATGCCATTGATCCGTTGTGGCTCGATGGGCTGGTGAATGGCGGCGTCCCAGGAAAATCGTGGTTCGTCATTCCGGGACTGTCACGAGTCCCGTTTTGGGTTTGGTGGGTCCTTGCGATCTCGCTGATCCGAATTCTTGTGGCGGTGTCGAAATGAGCGACGACGCTTCAAGCGATGGGGGTGTGAATCCCGCTGGGAATGGCGATGCGAATTGGAGCTTGCTTCCGCATCGACCGATCGAATTCTTCGGGCTTGCCGAAGGTTTTGGTCGCAGCGACCTCAAGCGTGCTTACAACAAGCTGCTGAGGATCTACAAACCCGACAAATTCCCAGACGAGTTTCAACGACTTCGTGCCGCGTACGAGAAACTCGATACGTCGCTTCGGTACGGCACACCCCAAGTTACCGTCGATCCCGAATTGCAATCGCAATGGTTGGCGCAAGCCGAAGTGCCCACGCCGCCAAGCGAGCTGAACACCACTTCAATTTCCTCCACACCCGAGCTTTCGCCGCTCGAACAGCTTCTTGTTCGATTGGACGAGACGTC
Organism: Pirellulaceae bacterium; assembly: GCA_041749955.1. Classification (GTDB taxonomy): domain Bacteria; phylum Planctomycetota; class Planctomycetia; order Pirellulales; family Pirellulaceae; genus JBBSJZ01. Next base: position 2,979 of record JBGTAI010000223.1, read on the forward strand.
GCCGAAGGACTTGTATCGAGAACTCCAGTCCCAAACGGTTGGTTCGCCACTGGAGTTCTACGCTCTCGCCATCCTATCCGATGCAGACCATTCGCCCGATGAAGCGATGTTCGCGAAGTGGTTAATCGCTGGGCTCATCAAGCATCCGAACGAGCCGTCGCTGATGAGGTTGCTCGGTGATTACTTGCAAACAAAGCAGATCACGGAAGCGTCCCTCGAAGTGGTGCTCATCAATGCGTCCAGAGTCATCACGACAGATCACTTCTACTTTTACACCGAGAGATCATTTGATCGGCTGACGCAGCTCGTGCCCTGGGACAAGTTCGAACAAGTGCTTGAGGCCTGTCGCGGCAACATCAACGACCACCGAGTCCGCGGACAAGTCGTCTTCTCATGCCACTTACTTCGCCGAGCCGCCTGGCTTGCCCCCGAAGAAGCGACCCTGCGACTTGTTGACTACATCGAAGAGCATGCACAGTACTTAGGCTCTGGATTGGAGTACGACTATGAATTCAATATCCGGCTGGTCGCGTACGTCAAGACACGCGATGCGTTCGCTGCGCGCGGGCCGTTTTGCAAGCTGATCGACGAGGCATTGAGAGCGTATTGCCTTGAACCTGGCGATGCTTCTGATCGCAAAGTGATTGGCTGTCAAACGAGAATTGCCCAGCACCCGGAATTACTGTTCGCAGAGTTCCCGTATCCTGGTGAAGACAACGACGCTCAACTATCACCATGGGTTTGGGCGTGCGACGAAGTTCTTGGTCGTCTTCAGACGGAGGCGGAACAACCGTCGGTGCAACACCGACACGCCGTCACATTGAAATTGCTCAAGCAGATCGATTCGACGTTCCCAGCTTCACCGCTGAAGGTCTACAACATGACTCGCTGGTTTCTGTATGCGCTCGGTTACACGATCGCGGGGATGCTGCCGATTACCGTGGTGTCTATGGCCACCGTGTTCGCTTCGTCGGAATACGAATTGGCGATCGCGACAACCACGTTGGTGACGAGCATCGTGCTGGTGCTATTGTTTCATTACAAAATCAGGCCTCGATACTTGGACACGTGGGCCAGCAAGCGTTTGCAGCGTCTCGTGTGCCGCCATTATTCGGATTGGTGGCGAAGCATGATTGCGCGTTTCCACGCCGCGACACACCTGAGCTACTACGACGTTCGTCAAGCGTCGATCGACCTGATTCAACACCGACACGGTGAGTTGAACGTGAGCACATGGTTTTCACAACTGTACAGCGTCGATGTCGCCATGGTCGTCTACGCCTCCGCCGTCAAGTTCTTGCGATAGCGTCAGTTTGCAGACCATCACCGACGTGTCGGCACAATGCTCTTCCGGGCCAAAGGCCCAGCGATTTACCTAGCCCAGCCCAGCGGGCTGGGATTCGTTACACGGTAGGCAGGATAGGGCCAAAGGTCCGCCAGTTTGCCCATGATCATCGCGTCGATTAACAAATGGCCGGGCCGTTGGCCCTTTCGCTTGGTGTTGTATCTCAGCCCCAGGCCGTTGGCCTGGGCTAGGTAAACAGCTGGGGCTTCGCCCCGAAAAATGCTTCACAGCGCTGCGGCTTTGCGAACAAGCTCAAGGAACTCGGCTCGCAACCCGAACCGGTCGCTTCCCTTGGCACTCTCCGCTACCTTTTCAACATCGGCCAGCGTCCAGGTTCCAGCATACTCGCTGCGACGCAGCTTCATCCCGAACCCAGCCACCGCTGCTGCGAATCGCACATCCTCATCGGCTTCGGTGAACGACTTCTCCGCATCAACGACCGGGAAATCGACGAGCGTGCTCGTGTCACCATCGGGTGCCTTGTATCGCAACTTCACCGTTAACGTTTCGTCGCTATTCGCCGCCTCAGTTGGCTTCAACTTCTTCTGGTACTTCAATGCGTCCACTTCCGGAGCGACCGCGTCCACTTCGACGCCCGCGGGCACGATCTCGTACAACGCCGTCACTGTGTGCCCAGCACCGATCTCCCCAGCGTCCTTTTTATCGTCGTTGAAGTCTTCCTTGGCCAGCATCCGGTTTTCGTAGCCAATCAATCGGTACGCTGACACGTGCATCGGGTTGAACTCGACTTGGAACTTCACGTCTTTAGCGATCGTCACGAGTGTCGATTCCGTTTGCTCGACGAGCACTTTCTTGGCTTCATTCACTGTATCAATGAAGGCGTAGTTGCCGTTACCTCGGCCGCTGATTTGTTCGAGCATCGCATCGTTGTGGTTGCCCATTCCAAAACCGAGCACGGTCAAGAACACGCCGCCCTTAGCTTCGGTTTCGACCATGCGAACGAGCGAGTCCGTACCCGTGACACCGACATTGAAATCGCCATCCGTACATAGGATCACGCGATTGACACCGTCTTGGATGAAATGATCGCGAGCCGTTTGATACGCCAATGCGATCCCAGCACCACCGTTCGTGCTTCCGCCCGCGGCCAGTTGCGTGAGCGAGCGTCGAATCTTCTTGTCCTTGCTTGCTGGTGTCGAATCAAGCACCAAGCCAGCGGAACCGGCATAGACGACGATCGCCACACGATCTTTATCGCTGAGTTGGCTCAACAGCATCTTCATGCCTTCTTGGACCAGCGGCGCCTTGTTCGGTGCGTCCATCGAACCGCTCGTATCGAGCAAGAACACCAGGTTGCAAGCTGGGCGATCTTCCGCCGAGACGGTCTTGCCCTTCACCGCGATTCGAGCGAGTCGGTGCGAGTCGTTCCAGGGGCAGGAGACAATTTCAGCGTGTGCGGCGAACGGATGTTGGCTGTCGCTTGCTGGTGGAGCGTAGTTGTAATCGAAGTAGTTCAACATCTCTTCGATGCGTACTGCGTCCGGTCGCGGCAATTGATTCGCACGGACCAGGAAGTCACGTACTTTGCTGTAGCTCGCCGTATCCACATCTGCACTGAACGTACTCAGCGGATGTTCGCTCACGCGTTGAAACGCGTTGTCCGTGATCGGCTCGAATTGGTCACCGGAGATGCCTGGACCTCGACCTTCGGGTGTAAGATCGACGAACAGATCATCCATCGCACCAGTCTGAGCCTTCTCCTCCTCTTGTTGAATGATGATCCGCGGAGTGACCATGAGCTGGACTTGGTTATCGCGAGGAACCGCTTTGATATCGGGCGGGTCCGCGATCGATGGATTCGTTTCCAGCAACTGTGAACGTTCCATACGCCGACGATTGGTCTCGAGGGTTTGTCGATCGATTAACGCCCCGGATTCTGGCACAGGGGCAACTGCGAAGTCTCCAGCAATTGGCTGAGCTTCCATACCCATGCCCATCATGCCCATGCCCATCCCGTCCATCGCCCCACCGCTCATGCCCGACTCATCGGCATAACCTCCCATCCCCATTCCAAAGTTATCCGTTGCCGTACGGACAGGCTCGTCTGTGAGTTGAGCATGGCTTGACGGGCGCATTTCAGGCATCGACTTGCGAAACTCGTCTGAACTTTTGGTAGCCCAGAGGTCTCTTGCACTTAACTTTGGCGCGGGTGCAGGCACCGCAAGGCTATTTTGCAATTCAGCCTTCGCCTCAAATGGAGATGGTGAACTTGGGGCCGGGGCTGGCTTCGCGATCGGCATGGCTTGAGTACCAGACGCTGGTGCTGCATCACGACTGCCCATGGCGGAACCGTCCGGACTCGCACCCGCTTGTTCCACCATCGCCTCGTCCTGAATCTCCATCGCGACACGATTGTCATTCTGCCTCGTGGCCTCGATCACAACTTTTGATCCTGGCAAGACAAGCCCGACCATCACAAACAGAATCGATGCGGCGATTGCAAGTTGCATCCCATGCTGTGAGAACCAAGACCGTCGGGCCGATCGATCCGCGGACTCGGCAGGGGAAGGCTGAGCGAGAATCGCTTTGCGACGAGCAACATCCAGTCCTGGAATCGGCTCTTGCGTGAAGTGCGTTTGTAGCTGCTCGGTGAGCGATTGAACTTCGGCGACTGCGGCAACTAACTCAGTGTTCGTCGCCAACTCCGCTTCGAATTGTTCTTTCTCGTCATCGGGCAGCTCGCCCAGGGCGTAGGCTGTGATCCGCGGATCGTTCCAAATGGATTCAGACATCATTGAAAACCTAAAAACGTAGGTTGTGTGTGCGGTTAGGTGGGTTGCGACTGGTTATGTCGCGAGTTGTTGGCGGAGGCTGCGGACGGCTTCGTGCAAGTGGAAGCCGACGTTGCCAACCGTGAGCCCAGTGACTTCGGCGATCTCGCGATAACTCAGCCCCGCGCCGAGCCGGAGTCGCAATACTTCTTGTTGCCGCGGCGAGAGTTGGGTCAGACACTCGCTCAAGTTCGCATGGTCTTCGGCATCGCTGAGGGATTGCGACACGTCAGGCGATGGATCGGGTAAGTGCATTTGCGACGCGTCCATCGGCATCGCGGTGCGTGTTCGTTGCATGTCAATCACTCGGCTTCGGCAGACGGAGAAGAGCCAAGCAGCCAAACGCGGCTCGATCGTCGCGCGGTCAGCTCGGCAGAGCCTCAAAAACGTTTCCTGAACCGCGTCTTGAGCCGCCGACCAGTCTCCGCCCAGCATCCGACAGGCATACGCCAACAGCGGTCGCTCAAAGCGATCCACCACCCCCTCGGGCCACGGTTGGTTCGACGTGTCAGTCATTGCAGGACAGAAAAGTGGGGCGAATAGTCACGGCACCAACAGGGAAACGGACTGGCCGAGCGTTTGTTAGGGAATTAATCAAAACTTTTTTCGAGTTTTGTGATGGCGTCTCAAGCCGTATTTTCACGCCTTAATCGACGGGCTGCCCAGAACCTTTCGACGAATCCGAGAGCGATGCACCCACCGGCGATCATCACCCACCAAGGCGGCGGACGGTAGCTGTCCAAATGACTCCACGCGATCGCGGTCCATACCGGAACGGCGATCGGTTCAATCAACGTTAGCAGCGACGCTTCCGCCGACTCGACACGTTTAATCGCTGCCGCGAACAGCAAATACGGAATCGCGATCTGAACGACGCCGAGCATCACAAGCGCCAACCACTGCCCACCATGTGGAATGGGGACACGGTTGATCACAAACGGAGCTACGCAAATCACCGTGCCCAAGTGATTCACGAACCCTAACCATGCTGGATCCATGAACCGCATCCGACGCAACGCCAAGACCACCGCAGCAAACATCAGCCCCGAGAAAAGTGCCAGCGCCGCTGCGCGGGCTTGGAGCGGTTCGCCGCCGTACGTGGTCTGCATCGCGACAATAAAAATGACGGACGCGAGCGAGATCACCATCATCGGCATGTCCGCGCGCCGCGGTCGATCGGTGAGCCCCATGTAGCCAGCGAGTCCTACCCAAGCCGGAGCGACGTACTGCAACCAAATCGTTGTTGCCTCGTTGCCCATCACCATCGCGATTAAAAACGAGCTCGTCATGGCTGCGAAACAGGCAGACATGGGGACCAAGCTCCATTTGAATTCGACTCGGCGAATGAAGGGAGCCACAGCGATCGCAGCAAACAAGGCACGCCAAAACGCCAAGCCGAGACCACGAACTTCGACCGGCCAATCCGCAAACCAAGGTGCTTTGGCAAAGAAACCGCTCGTGCTCCAAAGCAGCCCCGCGAGCAAGATCATCCCCCGCCCGCTCGCAAAAAATGCCATCCACCCTCTTGGAGATGAGTTCAACGGCGCATCGGACATGAATCAACCCAAGTGCAGCAAAAAAGGACGGGAAAGCGAGTGCTTTTCCAGCCAACATCATGGCTGGGCCGCTAACTTTGCGCAAGTCCAGGCTGCTTTGATCTTTTGCTCAATCGCTCGGATTTGGTATCAGCGCGAGACGATGAACGTCTTGAAAATGTACACCAACGATGAAAACGCTGACGCCAAGCGGTCCGGAACCAGAGAATCTGGTGCTGGCCCGTTGGTTGCCTCGGGCCCGTTGCTTGCATCACCACAGCACAGTGGTGGTTTGGATTGGGTGCGGGCCTTAGCGGCGCTCGGCGTCGTGCTGCTTCATGCTTGCGTTCCGTATCTGCGACATCCCATGCCGGGGCTGACGTGGTCGGTCACAGATACTGCGAGCGATTTTGCGGACACAGTGTTCTGGTCGATTGAGCTGTTCATCATGCCAGTCTTCCTCGTGATTGCTGGATTTCTGTTAACACCGACACTGGTCCGTCGCGGACCGATCGAGATGTTTCAAACGCGTTGGAAGCGACTGGCTCGGCCACTGCTGTTTGGTGTGCTCGTCATTTTGCCGATTGATTTTTATCTGTGGCTTTGCGGTTGGGTCTCCGAAGGCATCATCCCGATCGTCAAACTCAAGAGCTTGAAGTTTGATGGCGACGTCGATCAAGACTTGTGGGGTTTGAGCCATCTGTGGTTCTTGCTTTACATGCTGACCTACATCGCACTCGTTGCTGGTGGTGCAATCGCAGCCAAGCGTTACGCGTTGGTTGCTCGGATTGCAAAGGCACTGCACAAACCAAGCGTGCTATTGCCACTCGTTGCGACAGTCGCAGTACTGACGTTGTTGGTGCGGCCTGAGGTGGTGTGGGGATTCCAACACCGTTTCGAGCCTGTGCCAAGCAAGTGGATTTACAGCTTGATGTTCTTCATCACAGGACTGGCGTGGGCGAGCTACGATCCCCAGTTGCGAATACTGTCGCGATTAGCACAGCCACAAATGGTCGCGGTGTCGCTTGTCGCTGGGTTTGCCGCAGTACTGATGGGACGTTGGCATTTGGAGGTTGCGGGAACTGACACAGAGACTCTCGCGTCGCATCTTTTGCTTGCCGGCTTAACGGTGATCGCCGCTTCGATGATCACCGTGACATCGATCGCATGGGCTGTCGCGAAAACTCGACGCGTGCCGAAATCGATTGCGTATCTTGCCGGAGCATCGTTCTGGTTGTACTTGATGCACCATCCCGTGCTGGTGCTCGTGCATATCGATTTGAAATGGATGCTTCCTGGGACGCCAAGCGCCGTGAAAACGATTCTCTCATTTGCGATCGCTGTGGTCGTTTCACTGGTGATGTACGAGACGGGCGTTCGACGCACACGTTTCGGTCGCTGGACGGGGCTGAGCGAATCGAACTCGACGTCGTCAGAAACATCCGCGGCGGAAACGGTTCTATCGCTGCCGACGAAAACGGAGACATCGAAAACGGAAACACCGGGCACCGAGCGACGGGCGGCTTAGGATGCGATTTTGCTGCATCGGCGATTAGATCTTCCGCGAAAAACCCACGACGTGCCGCTGCGTGCCCTCGTGAGACCCGCCAAACTCGACTAAAACCTAGGGTTTGAGATCGAGTTTCTAGAAAGGTTCAGCATGGCGAAGGGATTGTTCACACAAGGAATGTGCATCCTTCTTCGCGAACCAGTCGCAATCGGTGAGTTAGAAGCCCGTTTGAAGGACTTTCCGCTGATCGGTCGAACGGAGGCTGTTGACGGTAGCGAGACACAGGAAACATTGGTTTTGGCGTACCGCCCCGATGTTGGCGGGCACTTACTCGTCACGGCCTCAAAATCCCCGTGGCCGGACGAAATGGGCGACCCCGACGAGTCTCCCGATCGCTTCGTGGCTTGGTCGCTTGGACAATTCGGCCCGTTGGCGTTTCCCGGGTGTCTGCAACGTGCGAGCGAACAGTCTTGGGGTTGGGAAGATGCACCCAAACTTATTCAAGAGCACACCGCACATGTTCGACTGCTGGTCAGCTACGTACTCGGACCCGAAGAACTCGCTGCTGAAGATTCCGAGGACGAGTTGCCGCTGATCCCAAGCGATTACAACGCGCTGGAGGAACTAAAGTTTCTCACCAAAGCCGTCGAGACGCTGCTCGAGATGCCAGAAGCGATTTGCTACTTCAACCCAGGCGGCGAAGTACTGCGCGACGAGAACGGTCTTCGACAAGGCCTCAACTCGGCTTGGAACCATGACGTTCCGCCACTGGATATGTGGACCAACGTGCGGCTATTTCGTGCCGAGGAAGAATGGTCGTTGATGGACACGGTCGGCAACGGTCAATTCGATTTGCCGGATATGGAAGCGATCTATATCGCCGACCGCTACGAGCCGGCGGAGGTGGAAGGCTTCATGCGGAACGCGTCGTTGTATCTGCTCAGCGAAGAAGACGAAGTGGACGATGGTGACACGGCCGATGGACCTGGCGGTATTTCTTGGATGGCGATGGTTTGCAACGACGCGTTGACGGATCCACCCCGACCCACCATCCGATGGATCCCTCAAGACGGCACCGAGCCTCCCGAAGAACTGATGGAAATCGGTGAAGCAGACGAAGACGATGAGGACGATGAATTTGACGACGAGGATGATGACTACGACGACGAAGACCTAGCATCAGGCTTCGGCGAAAACGCGATCTCACCCCTGTCACACAAAATCTTCGGCAGCGATCTGTTTGACCCGGAAATCCTCGACGATGAACTCGACGAAGACATCGACGCCGAGTTCCCAGAAGGCGAATCGGACTCCGATGACTCTGGCCGCGATGACTCTGGCCCTGATGACACGAACACGACTCGCTAAGGTCCAGCCTGGAAAATGCACCTCAGGCGTTCTAGCCTGACACAGGACAATCCCTCTCAGCTGGGAAGGCCGAGTTACTTGCCTTGACCAAGAATGTTGTTTTCGCAGCGCAGAAGACCGACTAAAACAACTTCGATTCGACCAAGTGTTCATCCCGCCAAGACGCGAGTTCATGATCTCGCTCTACGGTCAATGGTTCGATGTTCACCGACGCAACATCGTCGCAGTTGATAATCTCGGCTTCCGGCACATTTTCGGAGAACGAGTCTTGTATGTAGATGTCATTGATCACAAGTAACGCATCGAGCGCTGACACGTGATGATCGGCGTTCCTGTCGAAATAAAGGCTTGGCCAGTGATCGACTGTGTTCGGTGATATCAATTCGCTAGTGATGCTCGCCGAGTATCGAGGTTGATTCAATTCAAAGATGATCGCCAAGGCGTCTGCGGACGACACGATGCCGTTGTTGTCGACGTCGCCTGGAATGAGCGAGTTATGCCAGCTTCGAGAAGGACCAGGAGGTTGCGAAGTGTCGACTTGCAATTCATACGCGCCGATATCGATGGCGTCTCCGACGACCCGTAGATACGGTTCTCCACGCTGGTCGAAATCTGGAAGTGCGGTCGTGTCTATTCCGCCAAATTCCAATCCACCATCATCAACGCTGGCCGCGTTCCGTGCTGGGCTGTTCTCCAAGATTGCATGTGTCCACGTGATTCCTCCGTTATCTTGCAGCGGCCCCAGACGCGGATCGATTGGATCGGTCGAGTTTCCAATTCGATTACTATCGAGTGGATTGCTATTGAGTGGATTGCCATCCAGATCCACGACGGGAGAACTTGCCAAGCCGGTGTCGGTGTTGTCGCCTATCAAGCTGGACCACACGACTGGCATGACGTCTGGGTCGCGTAGGAAATCCGGTCCCGCAACGGTTGCTGTGTTTTGTGCGACAATCGAAAGTACGATTCGCATTTCTGGATTGTCGACTGTATTCGGAATGAAGATCCCGCCACCGTTCGCAAAACTGCCTGTGGCATGATTGTTGACGATGGTGCTGCGCAAAATCAAAATCTCGCCAGCATGCGCATCGATCCCGCCGCCGTCGGCCGCTAAGCCAAACGTTTGATTACCAGACACGGTGCTGTCGACTAGTGTGATTCTGCCGGCGCGTGCTGCGATGCCACCACCGTCGGCGTCGACTCCCTGTGTCACATTCCCAGATAGTGTGCTCGAAACGATGTGGACGGCACCCGAACCCGCGTGAATTCCTCCGCCAGACGATCGAGCTCCAATCGTTGTATTATTGGCGATCGTTGTACCAGTGAGCTGAATCGTTCCTCTTGGCGAGAAAATGCCGCCTCCGAATGCTCGGTCACCTTCAGTCATGTTGCCGATAACGCGACTGTTCTCGAGCGTGAGTGTGCCGTTCGAAAGAAAACGTATTGCACCGCCGCTATTCGTTGTGTCGTCATCGATCGCGTTATCGCTCGATGTTCTTCCACCAGTAAGCGTGAGCCCGCTCAAAGTGAAGCGACCGAAAAGGAAGTCAACCGTCATCACTCGTGATGCGTCGCCCGCATCAATTGAAAGTCGATCCGCACCGGGACCAGCGATCGTCAGGGACTCGTTCACTATGATTTCACCAAGTGCAAGATCAATCACTCCAGGCGAGTCTTTCGTCAATGAAGACGCAAAGGTAATCGTGTCCTCACCGCTTTGTGAGTTCGCGGATTCAACCGCTTCCCTCAGACTCAGGAACGAATCATTTTCGTCGACGATGTCTTGGAGAGTCGTCACTTCATACGCAGCCAAGAGCTGGCGCGTCTCCAGTCGCTCAATCGACAACGGCCGCGGTTTCCGTGAAACCGATGGTTTGTTGGAGGATGATTGGAGTTGACGAAGGAAGGACATGGACGAGGCTCAAAGAAAAACTTACGAGCTTGCGCGTTCAAACTCGATATCAGCCCCTTTTGCCCAACGAACCATAGGTCTCAACCTGCACCATGAGGAATCTAAATTGCGGAATGTTGCATTGCTTCTCAGACGGTCCAAACAGTCGGCCTCGATCCGATCGGTAATGTCTGCGAAATCGCCACAGTTGATACACGAGCGCCCGCTTGACGGCTGCAACCAAACAAAGCGATTCGTCGGGCCAGAGCTCTGTGCTGTCGGAAATCGGAGTATTCGAAGCCCATTCCACATTTTTTGACATGGCACCCCCCGTCATGTTAAGATCAGCGTCCCTTTTGTCGGGTGGGCCCGTTCGAGATGCGAGCGTCTTTCAATCAGTGTGCCATTGGATTGCTCTGTCGTCTCAAATCTCACAATTTTCACGGTCAGTTAAAATTAACTAAATCCGCCAGGCTCTTTGGGTTTCGGTCGCCAGCTAATCTTCGTGGGCTCAAGTCGTGGACATGATCTTGGTGTTAATGCAACGGTGTGTTGTCTGTCGTATTTGGCGATAATTTCAGTTTCTTTTCAGGCGGCGCGTTCTTGAAGGCACTCGATTAAGTGATTGAAAACACGCGATCACGAGGTGTGCAATTGTTGAGTCCGAACGGATCGTCGCCCAACTCAGGTGGAGGCGTTCCCCTTTTGGTTCCCGCTCCCCTTTTTGTCCGATTTCGGACGAACTCAGACTCGAGGATCGCAATTCGTTATGTGGACTGTTTATAGCTGAGGAATCAATGTCACGCCGCACGATCGCGATTGGCGATATTCACGGATGTTCGATCGCTCTTTCTCGCCTCATTGACGTCCTAAAACTCGAATCGGACGACACTGTCGTTACGCTTGGTGACTATGTCAATCGAGGTCCCGATAGTCGTGGTGTTATCGATCGCCTCATCGCACTTCGCAGCGAGTGTCACTTGGTGCCACTGCTTGGCAACCATGATCAACTCTTGCTGCATAACCGTTCCTCGCGAACGGAGATCGACGGACTTCCATTGATCGATCCCGAAAATGGCCTAGAGTCATTCAATGAGGGACACTTCCGCTTTCTAGAAACTTGTCTCACTCACTACGAAAACGAGACTCACATTTTCATACATGCGAACTACGACGCGGCCTTACCGCTCGTCGAGCAAGAACCGTATATGTTGATGTGGTTGCACCTTGAAGCTCAACTACCACAGCGTCACTTCTCTGGAAAGACGGCGATTTTAGGCCACTCGTCACAACGATCCGGTGAGATTCTCGACAAGTCACACTTCATCTGTATTGACACGTATTGCCACGGCGGTGGATGGTTGACCGCATTGGATACATGCAGCGGACGAATTTGGCACGTCGACCGCGACGGCCGTGTTCGCGACAATACCACCACGATTTCGCAGTCAATCTAGTGGAAGGAGACGATCGAGTGGAACGCAGGTCGTGTTGGCTTCCGGCAGCTGAAAAGACCCCGCTTCTCTTCGTAAGGCGACTCCCCTCCTCACTCATCCAACACAGTGATTGACGAACTCCACTCGGAGAAATAGTTGCTCTTGATTGGCATTGTTTCTCGCTATGAATTCGCCCATTCGAATGGTAAGCCCGTTATGCATCCGGGCACTCGCATTGCTGTGGTCGAGAGTTCGCGATGCTCAAATCGAGATGTTCAATTGTCGAGTCCGAAGGGGTCGTCGCCCGACTCAGCTGGATTCGTTCCGAGTCCGAAGGGATCTTCAGTTGCGTCTGGGTTTGGTGTCAACGTCGGAGGCTCGGACCGTTCGCTGGTGATCGTTCGCCGGCGATCCTTTTCTCTCCGTTCGATGTACGAACCGCTCATCAATCGATCTTCTCTGCCTTCGCCCGCCTTGATGATGATGGCTGACTCGGTGAGCAAACGCTCTTCCTTGACGTTGATTGCGTAACACCGCGTCTGGCATAAGCCACACCCAACACATTGGTCTTCGAGTACGACTGGCGCGAGATAGCCCGTGCCCTCGATCGGGATTCCATTCGCATCCACGTCGGTGCCAACTTGCGTGTACTCGATCGCATGGTATCCGGCCGCATCGCATTCTTGAACGCACAGGTCACACGCTTGGACGCCCGCAAATGGCAAACAGGTTGATTCATTGACGATCGCCAGGCCCATCCTGGCCACCTTCTTTTCTTCGATCGGAAGCGGGCGAATCGCACCGGTGGGACACACTTGTCCGCATGCGTTACAGCTCGACTCGCACCCGGCCCAGTCCGCCTTCACCATCGGTGTCCATAATCCTTCCAAGCCTTGCTGGAATCCTTCGGGTTGAAGCACGTTGTTCGGGCAAGCCTTGAAGCATTCGCCGCAACGAATGCACATCTCGAGAAATTCTTTCTCCGGTACGCTTCCTGGCGGACGAACGGGGCGATACGCATTCGGATCATCCAGCCTTGCACCAAACGCCTTTGTCGCCCCAGCAATCCCAATTCCACCAACGGCTGCCGCTGTGCCGCCGGCTGCAAGCGACAGAAACCCTCTGCGTCCAAGTGCTGTTTCCCTCGTCGGAGGATCGTTTTCGATTTTGAGCTCAACGATGTTCCATCGTTCGACGAATTTGATCGCATGTGTCGGGCAAACCCCGCCGCAAGATTGGCACATCGTGCAATCGGTCGTGCGTGTCGTGAAATCAGGCTTGATCGCATCAAACGGACAGATCTCGACACACTTGTTGCAATTGATGCACGACGACTCGACCTTCCTTTCCGTGATCCGAAAAAGATTGCCAAGCGAGAAAGTGGCACCACTCGGGCAAACATACTTGCACCAGAACCTTGGTCTGAAAAAACCAAGGCACAGGACGGCAAAAAACATGAGGATCGAAACGATGTGGCCGACGCCAAACGACGGATTCAAATGCCAGCCACGGGTCGCACCATTCTGGAGCGGCTCGACGAGAAACAGCATCGCTCGCGTGATGACTGGGATCGCAGAAAAAAATCCAGACACCAGCACCCCACACACTGCAGCCACCAACGTGCCGGCGAGCAAGTAGTACTTGATGTGAACCCACCACCCGTCGTCCGGCACACGAAACATCTTCGTTCGGCCAGCGATCGCCCAATCGAATAAATCGATCGTTGTACCCAGCGGACACAGATAACCACAGAAGCCTCGTGGAATCAGCACACAGACAATTAGAATCGCTGCGGCCGAAACGAGTGACCCAACCCAACTGCGTGATGCGATCGCTGTCGAGAGGCTGACAAGCGGATCGATAATCAAAAACGTCTCGGCAGGAAGGATCTCTTTCCTCGCGAGATTATCGGCATAGTGTTGGGGCCATCCCGCTGGATCCCGCTCATGCAAGCTAAACGTCCCAGTCCCAACCAAAAACGAATCGAGTAATGCTGGTGTGATTTCTTGACGCGGCGTCAATCGAATCTGTAGCGAGGTGCCACTGGCAACGAAAAAGTTACCGACAGTTGCTGAGTTCGCCGCGTCATTCACTCTTTGCGGGTGCTGTTCATCGACGACGAATAGGCCGTCGCCGGACGAGACGATCCAGTCCGATTCAGTTTCGATGACAGAAGACTGGGGTCGCCCAAGGATAAATTCCCCGCTTTGTTGATCGACGGTTTCGAATGACCAACCCCGTGATACTTTTCCAGGGGCAACGGGACTCGCGCCGTATGGCCAACAAACAATGAAAAACAGTACCAGAAACGTGACGAGGCAGATCCCTTGAACAACTCGTCGCACAGGCGATGCAAGCCAAGAGATCCCTAGGCTTCGCAGCAGCTTTCGCAGCAGCCCGCGTTTCTTGGTCGCATGATCTGATTGAAAGCTAGCCGGAACAATTGAGCGAAGCCAGCGACCCGCAAGCGAGTGTGATGGCGATTGGTCGGCTCTCATCCGTTTGAGCGCCGGAGCGAACCAGTCAAGTCGAATAGCTGCGCGACTTCGCCCGCGATCATACGTTGTTAGCCAAACCAGCAGCGAAGACGCAAGCGTCATCACGCCAATCGTCATTGCGAGTGCAAACTGATTGCCGAACAGTCTCTGATAAAGCGATTGCTGTGTCGCTGCAGCCCACATCCATGTGATTGCAAGCACAGCGAAAGCTATTGCGAGAACTCGTTGGCGAATCGGCTGCATCGGTATGGCTAGGGTGGTTAGAGAGTCAACACATTGAAAGTGCGATTGTTGCGGCTATTTGGCTCCTTGGGCCAAAGCACGAGCGGTCGAATTGATGATTGCTTGAGACGTGATCGTTGCCCCCGAGGTGCCATCCACGTCCTGGAATCCTTGCTTGTCGATGATTTGCTTGGGCGTGTCCGTGAGCGCGGCGTAAAATTGTTTTTCTTGGTGTTTTGATACGGTCACATTCTCAATTTGCGATCCCGCTACTTTGACTGTGACTTCGACTTGGCCGTTGTAACCCATGGTGCTGGCTGTGTAAGTTCCGTCGGCAACGCGGCTCACATCCGCTTTGTCAAACAACTTGATCGCATCGATAGCACCTTGTGCCAAACCCTTATAGCGAGTGAGGTATTCTTTGTTTCTAGCTTCGTTTCGATCGAGGACTTGTTGGTAGAACGTAATGGCTTCATCGAGACGTCCGGCACCTCGCAAGGCGTCACCAGCTTTCAAACAGGCTTCGTTGAACAGTTGCGTTTTTGCATAGACGTTGGCGACATTCATCGCCATGTCGATTTCGTCCATGTCGCCGTACAGTTTGATTGCGTTGAAATGCACTTGGCCACCTCGAAGCTTCGCCAGTGCCATCTCCTTGTTTCCCAATCGCCAGTAACACTCCGCAAGAAAGATCCCCGTCTCTTTGCTGACGGATGCGTTCGCTTTTTGGAGCCAGTACGCTGCCCTTGGGTAGTCTTGGAACAGAGTGAAGTACATGTCACCAAGTTTTTCCATGTCGCGAACGAGTAGCGTTCGGTTTTGTTGGTGGCGTTTCATGCACTCGTATACGAGCTTGACACCTGGTTTCCAGCGTGCTTCGTTGGGGCTGACTCGACCCCAGATGTACTGGCCGACATTGGTTGACTCATCCCATTTCCCTTCGGCTTTCAACGGCCAGTCGAGATCGATCGTGTTGGGGTGGTTCATCTGTGTCGACGCCAGCCAATCCGGCTCCGTATTTCCGAAGTCTTCGATGAACTTGAGGACTTCCGCCTTTGTGCGGTTGGTTGTTGCTCCCGCATTCGATGATGGTGCCGATTCAGTCATCGGCGTGATGACAAATCGTTTGCCGCCGAACGTGACAGCGTGAACTTTGTCGTATGCGTAGGTATGCTTGACAAGCTTATCGCCGAAGGATGACTCAAAATCGAACTCGCGTTCTTCCTTGCGAATTCCAACCATCTTTCCTGAAAGTTGAGTCCCGTTGAGTAACTCGACGAGATCCTCAGCTAACGAAGTCTTCGACTGGATTTGCAGCAACAAGAAGCATACGAGTGCAATGCCGAAGCTCTTCATGGGCAGCATGGCCTAAGTTTCCAATAGTTGATTGCCAGCGCCGCTAATAACCTTGGCTTAACGGCGAATAGCGGTCGCTTTGGTTCCAGCGACCACGTCCTCGATCATCATAACAGCTGTTGCCAGCGCGTTGGCGTATCTGTTTTTTTAGTTGCCTAGAATCTTGGGTCCGCAAGAACTGGGACCGGTTACGGTAGAGTCGATTTAAAGTCGCAGCACTAAAGAATGTCAGCTAGAAAGTCTCGGCCTGAGCTGTTGTGGGGCCGGAAACGACCGGCACAATCGCAAGCGGATGGATGGAGTTCCTCTCGGCTTTGACGCAACGAGGCAGGCACAGTTCAAAAAGCGTTCCCTCGCCGACAGTGCTTTGGATATCGATTGAGCCTCCGTGAAGCTTTACGATGACATCATAGGTAATCGATAACCCTTGGCCGGTGCCCTTTCCAACATCCTTCGTTGTAAAAAACGGCTCAAATACTTTTGCTTTGACTTCGTCAAGCATCCCACATCCGTTGTCACGCAACTCAATGTACACATTGTCATCGTCTGACTTTGTAGTAATCTCGATTTTACCTAGCACCGTGGGATCAGGTCCAAGTTTGTCAGCAATGGCGTCTGCCGAGTTCACAAGGAGATTGAGGAATACTTGGCTCAGCTCTGCGGGGAGTGCCTCGATCGTCGGCAAGGCTTCTTCCAGTTGAAATTCGACTTCTGCTGCGTACTTCCAGCGATTGCGGCTCAGAGTCGCTGCGTCGCGTATCAAGGCATTTAGGTCGGTTGCCATTTTGTTCTGGGTACCTGGGTGCGACATGACTTTCATCGCTCGCACGATCTCGACCACTTTGTTTGCGGCATTTGCCGATTCTTCGATAGCCATGGGGACTTGTTGTCGCACAAAATCGAATCGGTTTTGCTTCATCAACTCGTTCATTCTCGCCAATCGATGCTCCCACGCTTCCGGGCTGTGAGTCAGCTGCTGTTCTAACGCGTCGACGACGTTGAGCAAGCGGCCTGTGTAAGTTTGTAGAAACTCGATGTTGCCGCAGATGCACTGCATCGGCGTATTGATTTCGTGTGCGATTCCAGTGGCCAATTGACCAATCGATTCAAGTTTCTGTGCCTGAGCTAGTTTGCTTTCCAGTTTCTTGTAACTGGTCAAGTCGGTAGCGCAAGCAACAAAGACCTTCTTGCTTCCATGCTCGATGGTCAGTGCACGTACGTGAACGGGGTAGGTCGATCCGTTGGTACGGACGTGAGTTGATTCGTACTCAACTTCAACCGACTTGCCGTCAATGATACTCACCAAGAATTCGGGTAGTCTCTGTGCGTAGCTCGGAGTGTTGAAGTCCGAATATAGTTTCCCCTGATATCCGCCTGGTTCAATGCCAAGGTTTTGGCACGCAGCGCGGTTCATTTCGAGCACTTCGTAAGTGCTCATGTCAAACACATACGTTTCGCTTGGGCATTCGGACATGATCTTTGCAAGGCCGTTCAGTCGCACCTCAGAAGCTTTTCGATGAGTGATGTCGATGTAAGCGCCCACCATGCCCGCGATGGCATCATCCGTGTTGCGAAGCGGCGTCTTGCTGGCCAGCACGACGGAACACTTTCCGTTCAATCGCGATTTGATCATCTCCGTATTCGTTGTCTCGGCTCCAGCTCGGATGATATGGTTGTCGATGTCGTTCTTTTGAACGGAGGTTTTCTCATCCCAAGGTAAATCAAAGTCGGTCCTTCCAATGACTTGGGATACCGACGTAAGACCTAACCATTCCGCGTAAGCACGACTACACCCTTGGTACCGACCCTTTGCATCTTTCCAGTACAATGGTATCGGCAGTGAAGAGGTTACATAGGTCAGCAGAAGTTGTTCGTTCGCGAGTTCCTTCGCAACGCGATCAATGGCATCCACCTGCAATGTGATATCTTCGGATACTTTGCGAGTCAGCACAGCGTAGGAGATTCCTAGGATAATTGCGGATGCGAAGATGATGCTCCATGCTGTGCGGAAAGTGTTCGCGAATCGTTGCGTCAACTGGTTTTGAAGCTGGATGCCAGAGAGAGCAAGTTTACTTCGTTGGTTATCTAACGCTCGCGAATGCGCTTCGGCTCGTGAGGCAAGTTCCATCTGAGCGGAACGGTGCTCAGCAAGTGCGTGTTGCAGAGAGTGGATTCCGGGAGGGGAAGTTGCTGGTTCGTTTGCGTCCGAAACCGGATTGAAAATGGCGGTCTCAATCTGGTCAATCGTTTCCGCGTTCCCCAGTTCTTCACTTGTCGCTTTCAGTCGCAGTAGCAACGGACGAATTCGGTTTTGGCTGATGTCCGCCAACAGGTCGACATTGTTGGTCGCCATCAGAAGGCTTAGGTTAAGACGTAATTGTGTGACGTCGCCACTTAATTGATTCGCAAGGGCTGTTCCTTCCCAGTCACGGAGTATCTCAGCAATTGGCTTTGGATTCTCGGAAAAGTGACTGCGTAGACCGACTGCTAGTTGCAAACGTTGTATGCCACGCTGCTGGTCTGCGGCTGTCTGGAGTTCTAGCAAAAGGGAGTCGAGCGTCTTGTATTGCTGTTCGACGGATTCAGACAAGTAGCCGTGCTTTTGCTTCCACTGTTCCGCTTCCTCGCTCCAGATCATGAGCGGATTAACCGTAATGCAAAGTTGGCTGTCTTGGTCGAATTTAAGAGCCGCATTGAGTGAATTGCATGTTTCCTCGACAAGCACTAAATCTTTGCGTAAAAGCGATTTTCCCAAGTTCTTCTGTTTTTCTTTCGACTTGGGTGAGTGCGTGACGAGATCCGCCCATTCGCTATTTATACCAATCGTGGCGCGACTCATCGCCATTCTCGCTTCATTCAGCTGAGCTTCGATGTCGTTTGCTTCCTTGCGACTGTCGTGGTGCCATGCGAATAATGCTGTCGAGATGATGAGCATCAACAGCACACTACCAACGCCGGTGGCGCTAAGTAGTCTCACTCTCCGCTGTGTATCGTGCGCAGTCTGGGATCTTGTCGACGTCGAAGAATCGTTCGGCAGGGGGAAGTCCTCATTCACGTAGTAGGCTCTCCCAAGCGATTGGCCGACTCGCGTCGATGCCTAGTATGACGGGCCAGACTTCGTCGCTGGCTTGGTGGTCGTTTGGTCCAAGTGTTAGCGGGAAGCTTAGCCCGATGTCGAATTCGCCAAGATTCTCTAATGCCTCGTTGATCTTTGCACGAGTGACTTGACCCGGGATCGATGCCACAGCCCTGATAAGGATTCGTCCAACGACATAGCCCTCAAGCGATGTGCAAGACAGTGGCAGATCGGAGTCAAAGGCACGCATGGCTTCGCGATACTCCTGTACCAGCGGTACGTTGCTCGAGAAGTGCGGTACAACCTGTGTGACGATGACTCCGTCGGCGTGATGTCCCAGAGTTCGCTGCAGTGCTTCGGAGCCGACAAACGAGACTGCGAGGAATTGCGGATTGAAATTATTCTCTCGTGCCAATCGAATTAACTTAGAGCAAGGTGCATAGGTGCCCACCATGATGACCGCTTTTGGTAACGGTTGATGCATTATGAGATCGGCCAAGCCATCTTCAACTTGGAGAGTATTTCGGCGGTAGCGTCCATGTGGTATCGCTGACTGCTTCACCGCCTTGTGACTTCGAATCGCAGCAAGCCCGCCAAAGAAACCGTCGTCTCCGTAACTATCATTCTGTGTGAAGAAACCGATTTCTTCGGCCTTGATACCCTGTGATATCAACGCATTCACCATGGCCGCGGTTTCTTGTGCGTAGCTTGCACGATAGTTGATGACGAACTTATTTGAAGT
Source organism: Pirellulaceae bacterium (assembly GCA_041749955.1). Taxonomy (GTDB): domain Bacteria; phylum Planctomycetota; class Planctomycetia; order Pirellulales; family Pirellulaceae; genus JBBSJZ01. The sequence goes on from JBGTAI010000223.1 coordinate 22,750, forward strand.
GTCATCGCGAAGCGCGCCGGCACCGGTGAAAGCACCAAAGAACGGTGTGCTGGAACGTTTTGCGATCGGAATGGCCGTCGTCGCGGTCGGTGTGCCGACATTACCCACGATCGCCAATACTTGATGATCACTTGTCAGTTGGTGCATGTTCGGCGTCGTTCGGTCGGGCTCGTAACCGTCATCCAACGCGATCAACTCTAAGACTCTGTCAGCTAAATTTCGATTGGCTCGGGACTCAGCGAAAGCCGCAAGTACACCGGCCCGCATGTTGATCCCGAGTTCTGCGGCCGGCCCACTTAGCGCTGTGGACATACCGATTCGCAACGTCTCAAGCGTAACCGTCTCGGTATCCAGTGGCTTCTGTACCGAATCTATTGTTGGAGACGTAGCCGGGCAATTCGCCGCTGTTGCAAGCAGCATTGAAAAAACGGCAACTAATCGTGTTTGCGTTCGCGCCGTTTCTGTCATTCGCTATCTTGCCCCTACTCGAAAAATTACCTCTAAGGGATCGTAGCTCACAAAATTGGAGTCTTTTTTGGGGGCCCTCAGGAAAGCTCTGGTGCCCTCCGGTGTCACGGTTGAGCGTAGCGATCATGACGGTTGTAAAGCAGTCGATTGGGAGTAATCCAGCAATCTCCCCCCGTAGCTATAAGTACGGTTTTGTTCGGAAACGTGACAGTTGAGCTGCATCGCGAACGAAGTGACGGCGGAGATCCGGCAGCAAAAATCTTTCGCTACCAGTCACAATCATTGGGAGTGACATCCACGGTTCTATTTAAACATTGGCAGGTGGATTTCTTTGCGTGGTACCGTGGTTGTCGTAGTGAAACATCCAGTTCATTGTCTCGATAGACGTGGGCAGATTTTCTCGTTACCCACGTATTCGCGAAAGGTCCAGCGTCCGCCTTGTGTGCTTTCTCTGTTTTGATCGTAGCTTTTACTCTCCGGCCTCGTAGGCTAAGTCTTCTGCTTCGTACACCAACGCAATGTTCGATTCTTCCATGACGCTATGTGGGAACGATCTTGCCGAAGATCGCCAAAAGTTCTAAATCATCGCGGGTAGATTGCGTCAGTCGACGAACACATTGGTTCGAGTTTCACAGAGACGTTTATGCCAGTTGCAGTCCCGGTTCGTTCACCTAAATCTCCTTCTGAGCGATTGCCAAGTCAAACATCAAGACGTCCATCGGCTATCAGTTCGGATTCGGCAATTGGAGCAGGCGTCATTCGCGTCATTCGGTATGACGAACGTCACTGTGACGAGATTGCAGTCAAGTCGGTTGCCGCACTTGAGGAGTACTTGTCGAACGAGGTGCTGCGCCGTATCTCCCCGCGTAGAAGCTTAGCCAGTTCACAAGCTCGCGTTGAAAAGTTGGACGCGCCGGAAGCCACGGATGATTCTGCCGCGGAAATGAATGATGCCAAGAAGATCGCTTGGATCGATGTCGACGCTGCTGGCGATACGCAATTGATCGAGTCGCTCGGAAAGCTCTTTGGTTTGCACCCGCTTGCACTCGAAGACGTAGTCAATGTGCACCAGCACGCGAAGCTGGAGTGTTATGGAAACAACATGTATTTCGTCGCGCGGATGCCGACGATGGAGGCGAAGTTTTCTACCGAACAAGTGAGCTTGTTTCTCGTTGGCGATATCGTGATCACGATCCAGGAGCGGCCTGGCGATTGCCTTGATCCAGTGCGTCACCGAATCACCAAAGGCGTCGGACGTATTCGACGCCGTGGGGCGGACTATTTGGCCTACGCCATTATTGACGCGATCATTGACGGCTACTTTCCGGTGCTAGAGCCATATGACAAGGAGCTTGATCGGGCTTCCGAGGATGTAGCGAGCTCGAACCAGAACTTGCCGCTTCGTTTGCACCAAATTCGTGCCGACCTGCTGCTTATTCGCAAAGTCTTGCTGCAACATCGCGATGCGCTGAATAATCTCATGCGCGAGGGGGCTGACTTGGTGACGCCGGATACCGCACTCTATTTCCGAGACTGCCAAGACCACATCAACCGATTGATCGAGGCTGCCGATACGGATCGCGAGACCTGTGGCGAACTTCGCGAGTTGTACTTTGCGATGCTTGGCGAAAAGAACAACGCGGTAATGAAGGTACTTACCATCATTGCCACGATCTTTATCCCGATGAGTTTCGTCGCGGGACTCTATGGCATGAATTTCGATAGCAGTGTTTCAGCCATGAACATGCCTGAGCTTCGATGGGCGTTCGGTTACCCGTTTGCACTGGCCATGATGGGGCTGCTTGCCAGCGGTTTGATTTACTATCTGTATCGCAAGGGCTGGCTATCGTAACCATCTTTCCGCAATCGCAAGTTTAGTCCGCAATCTCAAGCTCAACCTTGCCGTCTTGGAACTTCAGCCGTGCGCTGAACGGGTTGCCCGATTTTGCTTTGAAGCCTTTTAAGAGGCCTGTCTTGCCATCGCGGAGCAAGGTCATGGCCATGTTTGCTGTGATGCGTTTTCCGGAAATCGTTTTCCAAATCGTTAGCTTGCAGCCTTCTTTCCAGCGACTGCAGCTGAAGGATTTTGGTTGCTCAATCACGGGCGCATCACAGAGCGGGCACCCACCAAGATCGATCGGCGAATGCTTCGTTTTCGCTGGGGCCGCTTTGGATGGAGCGGGTGATTTCTTCGAGGATGTTTTTCTGGTCGTTGTGGGACGCGTCGATGTTCGGTCTTTCGCGTTGCCATTTGATTTTCGACGTGTTGGCTCACTGTCACGAGATTGTTCGTTGCCCTGCGGAACTGGGATATCGACGATCGCTCCAGAGGACAACAGGCTCAGTATGACTTTTCGGCCGTCGCCCAAGTCGCACGGCTCGCTGGTGATACCGATTTGGACCAGTTCGCGAATTTGTTGTGGCGTTAGCTCGCGGTCTCGATAGCTCGGTTGCATGACAAAGCCACAACCTTCTCGCCAGGCGGAACAGCCAAACGCGTTCTTTCCGCGAATGACCGGATGGCCACAAGCCGGGCAATTGCCAATCGTGCTTGTGTCGATTCGGGTATTGTTGCTCGAATGGATGATTTGGTGCGTGTAGTCGGCGATCTCGCGCATGAAGCCCGACGAGGCAATCTTGCCCGCTTCGATTTGTTTGAGCTTTGACTCCCATTCGCCGGTGAGTTCAGGTGACTTGAGGTTGTCGTCGCGGACTAACGCAATGAGATAGCGACCGAGATCGGTTGCCACGACATTCTTCTTTTCTCTCTCGATGTATTTTCGCCTCAATAGTGTCTCGATGATCGCAGCACGTGTCGCTGGTGTGCCCAATCCCTTTTCTTTGAGTGCTTCTCGTAACTCCGCTTCTTCGACGAGCTTGCCGGCGGTGTCCATTGCACCAAGCAGCGTGTTCTCGGTGAAGTGTTTTGGTGGCGTTGTTTGCCCCGACTTGATAAAGGGTTTGTGTGGACCACTTTCGCCCGAGACGAACTCCGGCAACGTTTGCTGGTCTTCGCCGTCCTTGTCGTCTTTTGCGTCATCTTTCTTGCGCGGATACAGTTCCGTCCAACCTGGTGACGCGACCCGCACGCCGCGGGCACGAAACGGCACGTCTTTCGCCAACGCATCAACGGTTGTGATCTCTTTCACACAGGGAGGATAGAACGCGGCGATAAATCGCACGACGATCGCGTCATAGACTTTCTGGTCTCGATCACGCAGCCCACTCGGTGACGCGCCCGTGGGGATGATTGCATGGTGGTCCGCGACTTTTGCGTTATTGATGATGCGAGCGTTGAATGCAAGCTTGTTCAAATCCAGTTTGCCAATCTCTTTGGGCTTGATGGATTGCAGCTTCTTCAAGATGCCTGGGACTTCTTTTTTGACATCCGTCGTCAGGTATCGCGAATCGGTACGCGGATACGTCACCAATTTGCTTTCGTAGAGCGACTGTGCGCTCGCGAGTGTATCGGCAGCCGAGATGCCGTAGCGACGATTGATCTCTCGTTGCAACTCGGTCAAGTCGAATAGCTGCGGCGGTAGCGACGTTTCTGGTTTGCGTTGGACTTTTTTGATGACCAGCGGATGCTTGCTTGTGGATTCGAGAAGTGTTTGTGCGTCCTCCTGTTTGCTGAAGCGATCGCCTGTGTAGCGGAAGTTGGCGTCGCGATACTTCGTCATCAGCTCCCAAAACGCCTGTGGTTTGAAGCTTCGGATTTCGTCGTCGCGGCGAGTGATCATCGCGAGCACCGGAGTTTGGACTCGACCGAGACTCCACAACAGCCCAGTGGCTCCAAACCGAACTGTATAGTTGCGGGTCGCATTGAGTCCTACGATCCAATCCGCTTCGCTGCGGCATTTAGCGGCGGCGTAGAGATTGTCATAATCCGAAAGTGGTCGAATCGTGCGGAACGCAGTACTGATGGCTTCGGGTGTGAGTGAGCTGAGCCACAATCGTTGAGCCGGCTTGTTCGTGCACCCGGCAAGCGTGAGGATATAGCGAAAGATCAACTCGCCTTCGCGGCCGGCGTCCGTCGCACAGATCAGCGAATCAGCCGCCTTGAATAACCGCTTGACGATCGCGAACTGCATCCGCGTGCCATCGTCGCCACGCAGTTTTAACTCAAACGACGTTGGAACGAACGGCAACGTTTGAAGCGACCACTTCCTCAGGGCTGGGTCGTAGTCATGTGGTTCCTGCAGCTCGACGAGGTGACCGAGTGCCCACGTGACCTGGTAGCCGCCACCTTCGAAGTAGCCTTCACGCCGCGACGTTGCTTTCACAAACGTCGCCAAGTCGCGAGCCACCGACGGCTTTTCAGCAATAAGAACCTTCACCTGACTCCAATCCATTTTGCAGCTGACGTGCGTGTGGGGAACGCTGCCCTTGCCTTGAATCCGCCCACTTCCGTCGGATGCATCGAATAGCTCGCTTCGAATGGTTGCTTCTGCAAATCTCTCGTCGCATATTGGAACGAAGCCATCGTTGACCTTGTTTCTTGCGACGCTTGCTAACGCACGATTTCGGATTGCTGAAGTGCAGCAACAATCGCTTTGGTTTCTTGGTGTGGCTTCACGCCGTGGTTGGCTTGCCGCAGATGCTGGTTCGCCGATTCAATGTTGCCAGCATCGATGTCGAGGATTGCGAGGTTGTGGTGGGCGGCGTTGACGCCCTGAGCTTGCTCGAACTGTTTCATCGCGCCGGCTCGGTCGCCTTGACGGTAATAGATCATCGCGAGCGTGGAGGAAAGACGCTTGTGATTCGCGTCCAGGCCAAGTCCTCGCTGGGCTTGTTGGATCGCTTCGTCGTAGCGATCGGCTTCCATCAACGTCCAAGCGAAATTGTTGCACAGCTCAATGTCCTTGGGCGAATGCAATACGAGTCGCTGGTATCGTTCGATCGCGGCGTCAAAGTTGCGAGCGTGTGCGTATAGCGGCGCGAGCTGGGCGTCCAAAGGATTTTGCGAAGGGTCGAGCTCTTCGGCTCGCTCGTACAGTTTGATGGCTTCATTGGCGTGGCCTTGCTGAGCGACGGTCTTGGCTGTTTCCAGACACAAGGCTCGCTCACTGGGCATCGGTTGGCGATTTCGTTTCGCTTCGTCAGACGAAGTTGAAGCGAGCGGCTTTAGGAAATCCGTTCCTTGCTTTTTGCTCAGACCGTTGCATCCGACACAGATCAACAGCATCAGTGCGATCTCGGATACCGCACCCACGGCGTTTTGACGCGAGACAATATCCACTAGAAGATTCCTCCAGGCAGATTCCCGCCGATTCCTTGTGCTTGTCCGCCGAAACCGGAAGCACGCGAAACAGGTGCGCCTACGGCGCTGTTGCCGTTGCCGTTGTTGCCAAAACCACCAGCAACACGTTCGGCTTCCGGCCCGCGAAGGCCTAGCGCGGCGGGCGTGGCGATTTGAACGTCCACCGGCGTGATTCCTCGTCGTGACAACTCCTCCACCGTCATTGCCACCCGTTGCGAGTCCAAGCTTTCGTTTCCGGAGGGTTCGATCACCCAAGGTTGAACATTGGCCAAATTTGATTGAGCATGGCGCGAGAGACGCTGGACTGCCGCCGGCGATAACGATGCCGTCGAAGCAACAAAATCAGCTTGATACAAGACCGTTTGGTCAGCGATCGCGGAACCGACTTGTTGGGATTGCCAGTTGCAAACCTTTGTTCCAGCCGGTTCGGGAATCGCTCCGGCGGGAACGTCGGCACAGCAATCAACGCCGAGGATTCCACCACGACTGGCACATCCGCCGAGGATGCACATGCCCGCAATCAATAAGACGATAGTGAGCGTTTTGCGATTATTCATTAGTCGCCCCTTGAATCAGTTGTCTGAACGATATGCCAGAATTTGGTGGCGACGGCACTTCGCTTTGGATGGTGGAAAGAGTTGCCGGGACCGCTTGGTGCGGTGCCGGCGTGGGACTTGGGCAACAACGGTCGGTCGGCCCGATGTCACCGATCATGAATTGTTCGGCACTGCAATGCTCAGGGTGTTTTTGTCGTGCATGGTCGGTGCGCACCGAAGAGCGATAGTCTTTGGATCGCCGACTTTCCAAACGATTGGCGATGAAGAACTCGATGTCCGTCGGTTCGTGAACATCGCTGCCCGGAAGCGACGGCGCTTCGCAAGCGTCCACGGGCGCGACTAGGTGCGGTGTGACCAAAATGACAAGCTCTTGTTCCCCGCTGCTTGTTCGGTTCACACCGCCGGTGGCACCAATGATCGGCAAGTCGCCCCAGAACGGAACGCGATCGGTACTGGCGCCGTAGTTGGTCTGCAACAGTCCCGCGACGGCGATCGTTTGGCCACTGCGAAGCTGGACTGTGGTCGAAAAGTTGCGACTGTTCAGACCTGCGACCTGCGATCCACCACCACCACCTCCACCGCCGATATTTGTCCCGAGCGACTCGTCGCGGGTACTGACTTCGGCGTTCATTTGCAATCGGATCACGTCACGATCTTGAATGAACGGTGTAAACTGCAACTGGACGCCAAAGGGAACAAACGAGACACCTTGCAAGTTGTTGCCGACGCCGCCGGCGCTGATGATCGGAATGGGGAATTGACCGCCGGCTTGAAAGTTCGCCACTTGTCCGTTCATCGCCACTAGGTTCGGTTCGGCGAGCGTACGAGAGAGGTTCATTCGCCGGAGAGCTTCGATGGCCAGTCGTGCTTGGCCCATGTCGAGCGACGCAAGAATATTCGCTCCGGATTGTCCTGCACCGCCGCCCGCGCCGCCGGGTTGAGCCAAGTTACCGGTTAAGCTTTGGAAGACGTTCAGGCCGTTGCCGTTGTCGACGCCAAAGTTCAATCCAATACTTCGTGCCGCCGATCGGTTGACTTCGGCGACCGTGACTTTCAACATCACCTGCTGTTCGCCGACGATCTTCATTTGATTGATGATGCCGGCTTCCGCGAGAGCACGTGCATCGAGCATGCGGTCGGCGAAGGCGGCAGCCCGTTCCGCGTCCAATCGCTCCGCCGTCGTTGTGATATTGAGAGCCGTGGAAGTGGCCTGAGATTCCAGTGCCTGACCAGTCATGTTTCGCGTTCGTCTCGCTCCCAATAGCACATCGAGTATCTGTGCCATCTCAATCGCATCGGGCGCCTGACCACGAACAATCAAGCGATCGGCGAGTTCGTCTAGTTCGATGAAACTGTTCGGAAACTTGTCATTCAAATCCGCTTGTAGATCTCTCGTCGGTCGAGCGAGCAGCGGGTCTGCGTAAACACGCACTTCGTAAGCGACGGTGCTTTGACCGCCGGGCGTGTTGTCATCCTCGAACCAAAAGATCAGCGTCGTGGTGCCCGGTTGCATTCCGGTGACGGCAACCTCTTTGCCACTCTGCTCGTCAATGATCTCGGTGCGGATGATCGTATCCGCTGGTGTGTAGATCCGCTTGGGTGTCTCGGAAAGCTGGAGCACTTTCGGACGCCCGACGACTAACTTCAACGACAGCTCAGGATCGATCGCGGTCGGAATGAACCTCGCGGCATTGCGTTTCGCTTGATCGCTCGGCGGTGGCAGGAACAACTCTTGCGGAAAATCGTTTTGCAAACGTGAACCGTAGGTCGAGTTGCTGTCTGGCGAAACGAGCGGCAGCGGAGTCGGTCCGGTGGCTTGTTGTTGGGCAATGATGGAGGGCGAGACTTCGATGTCGCGCCCGCTTGATTGCTGTGCCCTACCTGTCACGGTCATCCCCGCAAGGATGCCGAAGAGAAGCAACACACTCGATCGCTTTCGATGATATTGTTGCCGGGTCGAGTTCATGAGTTCTCCGTCAGTCAGACAGTTGCATATTGTCGCGTGAAGTCTGGTTCCTTGACGGAACAGCGCGACCAGTGAAGGGTCCGACCAAAGGACTCTTCTGTGTTCGACATAACGATTACAACCACTTGAATCAAAACGATCGGAACAATCGCAAGAACGATTACTGTCCTCCCATTTGCCCCAAACTAAAGTTCCTGAGCGACCGGCGGTCGGGCCAGATAGGCTCTCTACTGTCGAGTCTTGAACGTGAAACGCCGATCACTCGCGATCGAGTCATTGGGTTGCTTGCAAACGAGATGATGCGGCGCAGGATGGCAAGGGTGACGGTCAGGTAACCGCCTTGAACCGAAATGGTGTCTTCAGCGTAAAGATGCCTTGTCCTGGTCGGACCACACGATTTTCGTATCGAAAACTAATTCACATCGAAAATTAATTCACAGCCAGGATATGCAAAATGTGGCCTAATTCGATCAACGCCATCGTTGCTGTTGCTCTCGCAGTGTGCCAAATCGGATGTTCAGCTTCGAGCGAGATAGCCTCGGAATCGGGGCAACACGACGTTTCGCTTCCGGTGGTCCCGGTGGTCCGCGGATCGCAACTGGAGTCCTACGTCGCCAAAAGTGAGCGACCTGTTCTGGTCGAATTCGGTGTTGATTACAACTGTCCGCGCTGCCAACAAGTCAAATCCGATGTCGTGCAATTGGGAGAACGTTTCGCCGAGCGAGTGGACGTGGTTCGCGTTGATTTTAATGCAAACGCCGCCTGGGTTGCAAAACTAGGCGGCACCATTTGTCCAACGTACGTGCTCTTCCAAAATGGACGCCCCGTGCTCACGCGAAGCTTCCCCGTCTCAATCGACTTAATCGAAGGCGAAGTCGAACGAATGGTTTCGGGAGGATGATTGGTCACCCTAGCACCGTGAAGTCTGCTTTCTCATCGAAAGAGTGTTTTGATTGTAAATTCAATCGCACAGTCGTCGCAGATGTTTAAAGTGACCGATTCGCTCGCGGTTTCTGTCTGGTAGCTTCCGTCGGAGTGGCGTCGGTCGATCACGACAGTTTGATCCTGTGGGTCGACGATCACGTATGCGGTTATCCCTTGTTGTTGATACAGTTTTCGCTTGTAGACCAAATCGTTGTTGCGAGTGGAGTCTGAGAGCACTTCCACAGCAATCGCCGGCGCATGCTCGAGGTGCCGCTGGGGCGGCTCGCCACAAACGACCACCACATCCGGTCGTACCACGGTGTCATCGGTAACGATCCAGTCGAGTTCGACTAACATTTCCGCATTGCAGCTTGCTTTTTCTAAAGCCACCGCAAGCAAGGTAGCAATTCGCGAAAGAAGCGTCTGATGCCGACCGAATGGGCTCGGGCTCATTGCAATCGCGATACCTTCCCATAGCTCCCAGTCGCCCTTCCAGTGTTGGTAGTCGACCACCGTATAGTGCGGCGAATACTGCAGTGCGTTTGACATCATTTGCCCTTCGATCGCATGGCTTCCAAATAAAGCTTACGTGAACAGTTTAGCTACTCAGCTACTTTGGCGTCAGGCGAGCGTTAAACGCGACAGGTAGAACAAGCCGACTGCCAAGATCAAGCTAGCGCGAATGGAGGGCCAGGGCAATTTTTCGAGTCGGCTTTCGTTGCGAATCAGACTGCCGCCGAAACGTTGCAACAACAAGCCAACACTAGTTGGCGACGAGGCAATTCCGGCAGCAAACAGGCCGATGACGGCGTAGGCAGCCACCGGCGATCCCGTCGACATGCTGGTGAAATAGGCCGCTAGGGCCGACGGACAAGGCTACACGCCAACCCCATCAACTACGCACCGGCGCACAAAACCAAGCTGGCACTGATCCACTGCAATGCAGTTGTGGCCATTTTATCATCATTCCGATGGTCCCGATGACGAGGTGACGAGTCAAATGCACCGCCATGGCAATCGCGGTCAATGATACGGAGTGTGCCAAACCACTTGCACGTCACATCACCGACGGATACCAGTAATTCCGTCGCTCGCCTGACAAATGGACCAGCATGGCGGTCTTGCCATGGCCCGGCTCCAAGGCATGCACCGCGCCCAGAAAAACATAGGGCCGAGAGTTAGTTCGTGCATTGAATCATCATCGCTTTCAAGATTTTATATTCACACAATACGTCGGTTCGTTGTGTCGCTGTTCACGCGATGCTCACTGGTTGATCCATTCCAACTTGGTTCCCTTGGCAATGACCACTGAACCTGGACAGACTTCGATCACTTGAGCCGTTCCGCGGTCACAGATCACCACTCGCCAAGGACGAACCTGCGTTTTGATCCCCAGCACGCCGCAATCCATGTCCAGCATAATCACGTCGATCGAAAACCTCATCCAACAAGTATGAAGCGACGAACACGGAGTCAACAGCAAGCCTGAATCGGTCGGAAGCGATCGGACAAATTGCAAACCTTGGAGCCGCTTCCAAAACGTGTCGGCTAACATCAAGTTCTTTAGTAAAACCTCTCCGGTGTTGGCATTGATCAGTTTGATGACTAGAAGCCTCCGCCGCGTGTGAAGGTTTCTGTTAGCTTGAAAAGTTGCACGAAGGCTGGGCCGAGCGTCCAGACGAACAGTCCCGGCAGGAAGCAAATCACCAGCGGGAACAGTCGCTTAACGGGTAGCGAATTGGCGAACGCGATCGCTCGCTCGCGGCGACGAGCTCGGATGTCGTCGGCTTGCGTACGTAGTACCTTGGCGATCCCCATCCCCATCTGTTCAGCTTGCACGAGTGCCGAAACTAAGATCGAAATGGATCCGATGCGAACTCGTCCGCTCAACCGTCGCAACGACTGAATCCTGGGTCGCCCGGCGAGCAAGTCAGATTGATAAAGACTCAATTCGTTTGCCAGCGGCCGTCCTGCCAAACGGGTCTTCAAGATTCGCAGAAGCGCTGAGTCGAAACTCAACCCAGCTTCGCTGAGTGTCGCCATCAGTTCCATTGCCAGTGGCAGGTCCTGTTCAATCATCATTACACGTTTGCGACGAGCCGAACGAACCGTC
>JBGTAI010000224.1:0-90154 GCA_041749955.1 Pirellulaceae bacterium
GGGTTATCAAACACTTCCAATAATTCGCGAAAATCACTCGCGTCACTCACGTTATTACGCTCCCAATCGTCATGAAGTTGTCCACTGTAAATTCGGCCGGATTCTCGCATGAGGCGCCCGAACCGACCAGGGGGACGAGGCTCACGGGCACCAGAAGCTTGAGAGTTGCCGAAACCTTCAAAAGCCGACAAGGCGAGGGGGTGCTAACGGGCGTGGAGAGCTTTTTCATCCGCACGACCGGCTGCAACCTGCGATGTTGGTTCTGTGACACACCTTACGCCTCGTGGAACCCCGAAGGCGGGACGATCACGCTCGAGTCGCTTGTGGAGGCGGCTCGGGAGAGCGGTTGTTCGCACGTCGTTTTGACTGGCGGCGAGCCGCTGTTGCCGCTTCAATCCCCCGAATTGTGCTCGATGCTCCGTGGGGCTGGGTTGCATGTGACGATCGAGACCGCAGGCACCGTCGATCGCGAGATCCAGTGCGACTTGCTTTCACTCAGCCCGAAACTGCGGTCGAGCTCCCCGGATGCAACCCAGCACGCACGCTGGAACGAGCTGCATGAGCAGCGGCGATTGCCCATCGAGGTGATGCGCCGATTGATCGCTCGAGCGGATGACGTGCAAGTGAAATTTGTCGTTGATTCCCCAGCGGACTTTGATGAGATCCAGTCCGTCGTGACGAAGCTCGAGATGCCAAGACAGTCTGTTTGGTTGATGCCTCAGGGCGTTACCGTTTCGGAGTTGGAGTCGGCTGCGGTGTGGCTTCGTCCCTGGTGCGAACAAAACGGATTCACTTACGGCGATCGCATGCAAATCCATTGGTATGGAAATCGTCGCGGAACTTGATCACACGACACTCCCCGTTGAACGACCTTCGCTGTTGAGATGCTCCCCCTGTTGAACTGTTGGCTCCCTGTTGAACGATTAAAAAGGACTGAGATGAAACGAACGATAAGAGCTTTTGAATTGGCCGCAGCGTTTACTTCGGCGGCGATCGTCGCCTCCGTCGGCTCGCATGCAATTGCGATTGAGAATGCCGCTTCAACATCCGAGAAAGTTTCGGGCATCGATAAGGCGCTGTTCAGTGACAGTGTCTCGCCCGGCGAAAACTTCTACGACTACGCCAACCAAAAATGGCTGGAGTCGACAGCCATTCCGGCGGACAAGTCCAACTATGGCATCTTCACAGTTCTCGACGACCAGACTCAAGAGCAAGTCCGCACGCTGATTGAGATGGCTGCCGAAACGAAGAGCGAGCCAGGAAGTGCAGCCCAAAAAGTTGGTGACTTGTACCGATCGGTGATGAACACCGCTGCCCGCAATGAGGCTGGTGTCAAGCCACTTCAGGATCTGCTTGCCACGATCGACAGTGCGAGTTCGAAACCGGACCTGGCCAAGACAATGGGCAAACTCGCACAAGCGGGTGTGATTGGTCCGTTTGCTACGTACATCTCCGTGGACTCGAAAAATAGCGAGCAATACACCGTTTATCTTTCTCAGTCCGGTTTGACGCTTCCGGACCGTGATTACTATCTCGAGGACACACCTGAGTACACCGAGTTGCGAAAGAAGCTTGTTGAGTACGTCGGTGATATGCTCGGTTATTTGCAGTCTGGTTCAGCAAAAGACGTTGGCGACTCGGTCCTCGAACTGGAAACGAAGATCGCGACCAACCAGTGGACCAAGACGGCCAACCGCGATCCAAATGCTACGTACAATCGCAAGAGCACTGCTGAGATTGCCTCGATGCTCGGTGACTTTGCCTGGCAAGACTTCATTGACGCAGGCGCCTTAGGCAAGCGAGAGTCGTTCGTGGTCAACCAGCCGTCGTACTTCGAAGCGATGGCTGGCGTTTGGGACTCGACTTCGTTGGAAACATGGAAGTCGTATTTGAAATTCAAGACGATCGACACGTACGCCTCATCGCTGAGCGAAGCGATCGAAGAACGGGCTTTCCAGTTCCACGAGAACGCGATTAGTGGAGTCGATGAACAGGAGCCCCAGTGGAAACGAGCTGTCGGAATCACGAGCAGTGTGCTTGGTGAAATGGTGGGTCAATTGTTTGTTGAAAAACACTTCACGCCCCAAGCCAAGGCTCGCATGAACGAGCTGGTTGAGAATCTGAAGCGAGCCTTTGAAAAGCGTATCGAGACTCGCGATTGGATGGGAGAAGGCACAAAGAAGCAAGCGATCCAAAAACTGTCGATGTTCACGACCAAGATCGGTTATCCCGACGAGTGGAAGGACTACACGAAGTTGAACATCACGCCGGATTCAATCGCAGCGAACCTGATTGCCGCATCCCAGTTCGAGTACAACCGCGAATTGGATCGCGTCGATGAGCCGGTTGATCGTGGCGAGTGGCACATGACGCCGCAAACGATCAACGCGTACTACAACCCGACGATGAATGAAATCGTTTTCCCAGCCGCGATTCTGCAACCGCCGTTTTTCAATATGGCTGCGGATGACGCGGTGAATTACGGTGCGATCGGTGCTGTGATTGGACACGAGTTGAGCCACGGATTCGATGACAAAGGCAGCGAATACGACGGCAAAGGCAACTTGCGCCAGTGGTGGACCGAGGCAGATCGAGCGGAGTTCGAGCGTCGTGCTGCGGGACTCGTTGGGCAATACAACGAGTTCAAGCCTGTGGAGGACATGGCCGTCAACGGCGAGCTAACGCTTGGCGAGAACATCGGCGATCTCGGCGGGTTGAGCGTCGCGTACGAAGCGTATCGATTGTCACTTGGTGACGAGGCTGCTCCGATGATCGATGGCTTGACTGGCGACCAGCGATTCTTTCTCGGTTGGTCCCAGATCTGGCGACGTTTGTACCGCGAGCCGGAGCTGCGACGTCGATTGATTGTCGACCCGCACAGCCCCAGTGAGTATCGCGTGAACGGGATCGTCCGCAACATGGACGCTTGGTACGACGCGTTCGGTATCAAGCCTGAGTCGCCGCTCTACCTCAAGCCTGAAGACCGCGTGCGGATTTGGTAATCGCGATTTTGTAGTCGCAGCGTGATAGTCGCAATGTGGGCGACGATTACGCCTTTGGCCCAGCGGAGCGAATCGCTTCGCTGGCGCCTTCTTCGAACTTCTTGAAGTTGGCGTTGAACAAGTCCGCGAGTCGCTTGGAGCTCATGTCATACGCGGACTGGTCGGCCCACGAGTCTCGCGGCCACATCAATTCACTGTTGATGTCGCCGCATTGTGTTGGCACCTCAAAGCCGAAGATCGGATCTGGTTTCGTCGGTGCAGAGGCCAGCGTCCCATCGTGGATCGAATCGATAATCTTGCGAGTCACTTTCAAGCTCATGCGTTTGCCGGAGCCGTAGCCGCCGCCGGCCCAGCCCGTGTTCACGAGCCACACGTGGCTGCCGTGCTGGCGAATTCGATCGGCAAGTAATTCAGCGTATTTCGCTGGATGCCAAACCAGGAACGCAGCACCAAAGCAGGCGCTGAAGGTTGCTTGGGGTTCAGTAACGTTCATCTCCGTTCCAGCGACTTTGGCGGTGTAGCCGCTGATGTAGTGATACATCGCCTGTTCGGCAGTCAGCTTGGCGACGGGTGGCAATACGCCGAACGCGTCGCAGGTCAGGAAAATGATATTGTTCGGGTGGCCGCCGACGCACGGGACTTTGGCGTTATTGATGAACTCGATCGGGTAGGCGACGCGAGTGTTCTCGGTGATCGAGGCGTCGTCGTAGTTCACTTCGTGTGTGGTTTCATCAAAGACGACGTTCTCGAGCACGGCGCCGTAGCGAATCGCGTTGTAGATGTCGGGTTCGTTTTCGGGACTCAGGTGAATCGCTTTCGCGTAACAGCCGCCTTCGATGTTGAAGACGCCGTCGGCGGACCAGCAATGTTCGTCGTCGCCGATCAGTTTTCGATGCGGATCTGTTGAAAGCGTCGTCTTGCCGGTGCCTGAGAGGCCAAAAAACAGCGAAACACTTGTCGGGTCTGTCGCACTTTCGTTGGCACTGCAATGCATGCTGAGCACGTTTTGTTTCGGCATCAGGTAGTTCATGACGGTGAACACACCTTTCTTCATTTCGCCTGCGTACTGGGTGCCCAAGATCACCATTTCGCCATGTTCAAACGACAAGTCGATACTGGTGCGGCTCGTCATCTGGGACGTGTACGGATTGGCTGGGAAGGTGCCCGCGTTGAGAATGACCATGTCGGGCTCGGCAAACTCAGAGAGCTGTTGTTTGGTCGGTCGGATCAGCATGTTGTGCATGAACAATGCGTGATAAGCGCTCTCGGCGATCACGCGAATCCGAAGTTGGTAATTCGAATCCCAGCCGGCGTAGCCATCGAAAACGAAGATTCGCGGGCGAGTATTGAGGTAGTCGACAGCGCGTTGGCGATTGATCAGGAACGATCGCTCCGTCAGCCGAATGTTGATGTCGCCCCACCAGATATCGTCACTGCTGGCGGGGTCTTCGACGATGCGTTTGTCTTTGGGGCTGCGACCGGTCTTGTCACCGCTGCGTGTCGCCAAAGCACCTGATTCAGCGATCGCGGCGTGGGAATCAGCGATGGCATACTCGTAGAGTCGAGCTGGCGTCGCGTTGCGAATCACGTCGTCGACATTGATTCCATATATCGACAAATCGATCGGGTTGACGCTCATTGGGGGTGCTCCAGGCAAGGACAATACATTTCCGCTATTCATTTGCCGACAGTTCACCAGTCACGAATGCGTTCAGCAAGGCTGAATCAGCAAGAATTCGGTTTGATGCGACGGTATGTTCGGTTGCAGGTGCCTGGGCATGCACGTTTCGATCATGAAGCGAGCTCTATCGCACGCAATGAAAAAGCGTGGTCCCAAGACCGCTCACAAACAGCAGGGAATCCGTGTTCAGTACCAGGACGCATCCTAGAGGAGTCGAACCGCTTGTGGTCTACTCGCGTAGCGGTGTTGAACGGGGACGTTCTGTGGGGCTATATTTCCCGCTGAAACGCCATGAAAACTGTCCAAATCGGGTTTTTTCTCAGTTTGGGCAGCCATAAACACTCTCAGTGGTACACACGATTACCTGGACTCCAACAAACAATCGGTATCGACGGATTCACTAAATGACTTCTACTCAAGAGTCCCGCCGCCCGATGATCGAAGCGGTCGGTCTAAGCAAGTTTTACGGTCCTTTCGCGGCGACTCGCGACGTGACCTTCTCAGTCGGTGAAGGCGAATTGGTCGCTTTTTTGGGGCCAAACGGTGCTGGAAAAAGCACCACGATGAAAATGCTCACCGGTTATATCGCCCCGAGCGAAGGCTTTGCTCGAATCGCCGGGCACAACATGATGGAAGACCGGATCGAAGGCAGTCGCCGACTTGGCTACTTGCCTGAAAACGGCCCTCTCTATCCAGAAATGACGCCTGTCGCGATGCTCGATTTCTTTGCCGAAGCTCGCGGGATGAGCAAGGCTAAGAAGAAGGATCGGATCGAGGCTGTGGTCGATATCTGTGACCTTTCGACCGTCATGTACAAGCCGATCAGCAAGCTCTCCAAAGGGTTCAAGCAACGTGTCGGCATGTCCCAGGCGCTGCTGCATGAGCCGGATGTGTTGATCATGGACGAACCGACCGCAGGTTTGGACCCGAATCAAATTCGCGGGGTTCGCAAAACCATGAAGCGGCTCAGCGAGTCCAAGACGATTCTCTTGAGCACGCATATTCTGCAAGAAGTCGAAGCGATGGCCAGTCGCGTTGTGATGATCAACGAAGGCCGTCTCGTGTACGACGGCAGCGTGGAAGGGCTTCGAGATGTCGGCAAGGACGATCTCGACGAAGCGTTCCACACGCTCACTCACGGCGCCACGATTTAGTCCGCAACCTTTCGGTGGAACGTTAGCTGTTCCGCTGACTTGTTCGCTCCAGCAAATTAACCTAACACTTTCGAAGTCGACGTTACTGTAACATGGTTCTCAACAATGTTTTTTGGGCGCTAGCGTCCCTTTTAGCCTACGACGGCGTGTTCCTGCTTGTGCTGGTTTCGTTGGTTGCACTTTTGGCTGGCACCAAGCAAGCCGCCTTTGCTGTGATGAAACGAAACTTCGTCGGTTACTTCAGCAACCCGACGGGATACGTGTTCCTCTGTATCTTCGTGTTCCTCACGTCGCTAGCGGCGTTCTGGCCCTATGAGTTTTTCAACCAAAACCTCGCGACACTCGACCAACTGAATTTTTGGTATCCGCTGATCATGCTGGTGTTCATCCCAGCGATCACGATGAGCATCTGGGCAGAAGAAAAACGCCAAGGCACCGACGAATTGCTGCTCACGTTGCCAGCAGACGATTTTGACATCGTCATCGGCAAGTACATGGCCGCATCGTCGATTTTCACTGCGTCGTTGGTGTTCAGCCAACTCAGCACGTTCATTACGCTTGCAATTTTGACGCAAGGCGGCGTCGATACGGGGCTCATCTTTACCACGTATTTAGGCTACTGGTTCGTCGGTTTGACGATGATCGCGATCGGCATGATCGCTTCGTTCTTGACGGGCAATTTGACAGTGGGCTTCGTATTGGGTGCGTTGTTCAACGCACCGCTCGCGTTCGCTTCGCTCGCCGACTCCGTCAGCCCGACACAGAAACTCGCCGCCTGGTTGGCAGCCGCTGGAATCGCTCGACCGTTTGACGATTTTGGACGGGGCGTGATCAGTTCCTCGTCGATGATTTACTTTGTCTTTGTGGCATCGGTGGCACTCTATGTTTGCATGGTTCTGATCGGTCGCCGTCACTGGACCGGCGGAAAAGACGGCAACACGATGGCGTGGCACTACATCGCTCGTGCATTCGCGCTGATTGCCATCACATGCGGTTCCGTGATCGTTATGCGAAACTGGGACGTCGTTCGATTCGATGCGACAGAGAACAAAGTCAGCTCGTTGGCCGGTGGGACTCGCAACATGATCGCGAACCTCGAAGCCAACCGACCGATCGTGATCGACGCGTTCATCAGCAGCGATGTGCCTGAGTTGTACGCTCGCACGCGATACGAGTTGATCAACTTGTTGAAAGAATTCCGCAGCGAAGCAGCGAAGAACAATCGCAAGATCGAAGTTAATCTGTACGACAACATTGAATTGTTCAGCGAAGAAGCGGCCTTGGCGGCGGAGCGATTCGGGATCGAGCCTGTGACACGACTTGTTCGCGAGAAAGGATCGTTCCAACAGAAGCAATTGATTATGGGAGCCGCGTTCCGCAGCGGTTTAGAGAAAGTCACGGTCCCAGCATTCGAGTACGGGATTCCCGTGGAATACGAACTCGTGCGTTCGATCAATACAGTCGCTCGTGGTGCTCGCAAGCGAGTTGGCATCGTCGCCACGGACGCGCAGCTTATGGGCGGAATGTCGATGCAGGGCATGCAAATGCAGCGTATCGACAAGCACCCGTTGGTTGATGAGTTGGCCAAGCAGTACGACGTCGAAGTGGTCGATTTGAACGGACCTGTTTCGCCGGATATGTACGACGCGTTGATCGCCGTCCAGCCATCTTCGCTCGCGCCGCCGATGTTTGAACGCTTGGTTGCGGCGGTTAACGAGGGTGTGCCCGTTGCGATTTTCGAAGACCCGTTCCCGTTTGCGGCTTCCTACATCACACCGACTGGCGAACAGAAACAAGCTCAAGGCGGAATGTTTGGCGGCGGTGGAGCTCCGCAACCCAAGGGTGATATTCGAATGCTCTGGGATGCTCTTGGGCTTGAAGCTCCCGGACGTGCTGGGATGCAAGGTTTATATTCACCGGACCTCGTTTGGCAGGCCTATAACCCGTATCCGAACTTGGACATGAATGTCAACGAGTTGTGGGTCTTCGTCGACGAGGAAGCACCTGGTGTTCAAAAAGGTCAAGCGCTCAGCAACGACAACATCATCACGTCGGGGCTTCGCGAAGTGTTGACGCTTTACACCGGAGCGATTCGGGCCAAAGCCGATACACCGCTGAAGCACACACCGCTGATGCGAACGGGCGAGTTGAGCGGTTTGATCACGTTCGACAAAGTTCAACAAGCGATGTCAGGTCGTGGCGCGATATCGCGTTTGATCGACGAGAGCTCACCTGGCCAAATCGTTGCCATCTCCGTTGAAGGTGCTGCGAAAGAAGCCGCCGCACCCGCGGAAGGCGAAGAAGCTGGGGCTGCGGCTCGTGGCGTGAAGGCTGTTTATGTTGCGGACACCGACATCATGTTGCCAGTCTTCCTGCAGCTTCGCGCGGAGCCAGACCAAGCGACGGATATGCGGTTCCAGTTCCAGAACGTCACGTTCTTGCTCAACACGATCGACTGGCTCACGGGCGAAACTGAGTTCATCGATGTTCGCAAACACGAGCCGAACTTCGCTAGCTTGAAGATGATCGATGCCGTGAAGGAAGAGGCGAGCACCGAAGTTCGCCAGCAGGTGAAGGTATTCCAAGACGAAAAGGATGCCGCGGTCCGCGATGCCGAAGAGAAAATGCAATTGGCTCTTAAGTCGGTACAGGAAGACATCACCAAACTGCAAAAAGAAAACGCTGATGGTCGTGTGTCACAGGCTGCGTTGCAAGAAAAGGTGATGCAGTTCCAGATCAAGCAAGAGTCGTTACAGCGTTTGGTCGACGTCAAGAAGCAGTCCACTGAACGAGAACTCGAACGCAATACTCGCGAGATCCAGCGTCAAGCGGACCAGCAAGTGACAGCGATCCAGAATCAAGTGAAGGCGTTTGCGGTGGCGTTGCCATGCATCCCGCCGCTGATCATTGGTGTGATCGTTTTCGCTTCGCGCCGGCTCCGCGAACGAGAAAACATTAGCAAGAGCCGATTGAAGTAACTCCAAATCCGAAACTCATGATCCGCCGACTTTCAATGGTCTGCGGTCAACAGTCGAATTGAAATAGTGAGAACGTTAAGGTGAACGAAGGTACGAAGACAGGCGTGTTCTGGGGCGTCGCGGTCGTGATGTTGGGCTTTGCTGCTCTGCTCTCTTGGCCGGCCGCCGAAGTCAATGACTCACAGAACGATATCGGGGAACCGATGTTTGCGGATTTCAAAGATCCGCTTGTTGCATCGAGTTTGAAGGTCGTCACGTTTGACGAGTTGCAAGGGCAACTGGATACCTTCGAAGTTCGCAAAGACAAAGAGTCCGGTATTTGGACGATTCCTTCGCGAAACGGCTATCCAGCGGACGCTGTCGAGCACATGCGAGACGCCGCCAACTCGTTGGTCGGTTTGAAAATTCTCGACATTCAAACCGAGAACGCGGAAGACCACGACGATCTTGGCGTTGTCGAGCCGAAACTCGAAGAACTCCAAGTTGGTGACGAAGGCGTTGGACGCTTGGTCACATTCAAGGATGAGTCCCAGAAAACGCTCGCTTCGATCATCATTGGCAAGCCAGTCGAAGGCGAACCAGGCAAACTTTACGTGCGCAAACCAGGCCAAGATCCGGTTTACGTTGTGAAGCTCGACGAGTCACCGCTCGCAACCCGGTTCCAAGATTGGATCGAAGACGATTTGCTGAAACTGAGCAGCATCGACATCGAGGAAATGGAGATTAAGGACTACAACGCCGCCGTTGGAGTCGGCATGCAAGTTTCGTTGACTCGGAATTATGCTGCGAAAGTTAAGATGGACGGGTCTCAGTGGAAGCTTGGTGAGTTGCTTGAGTACGACTCCAAGAATCCACTCGCTGAGCCCAAGCCAGTTACGGTGGCGGATACCACGCAAGTGAATTCCACGAAGCTCAACGAAATGAAGGATGTGTTGGACGACTTGAAGATCGTCAACGTGATTCGAAAGCCAGACGGGATGAGCGCGAGCTTGAGGGCAAACAAGGATTTGCTTTCGGACGACGAGGCTGTGCGGTCGCTCATTCAACGCGGTTTCATTCCTGCGTCGGGCGGAACCCAAGACGAGATTGAGATTCTGTCGGCAAACGGAGAGTTGACGGTCGGGTTAAAGGACGGCGTTGAGTACTTGCTTCGTTTCGGCAACGCATCGGGATTGTCCGAAGAAGACGAGGCGGAGAAAATGGAAGACGGTTCGGAGGAAGAATCAACGGTTGGCGGTGTGAACCGTTATCTCCTGGTCACTGCCCGCGTCAACGATTCGCATTTCCCGCCGCCTGACCTCCAAGTGGTCCCGCAAACGCTCGAAGAGTTCGAAGCAATGCAGGCGAAAGCTGCTGCTCCTGAAGCACCCGCTGAACCAGCGACCGTCGCGGCGGAAGAGCCTGCTGTGACAGAAGCTCCGGCTGAAGAAATGAAGGAAGAAGCGAAGCCAGCGGAAGAACCGAAAGCGGAAGAACCGAAGGCTGATGATTCAAAGCCAGAACCAGCTGAGACTGAGAAGCCAGCTGAGACTGCGAAGCCAGCGGAAACGACGGACGAACCAAAGAAATCGGATGTTGAGCCAGCCGCTGAAAAAGCGACCGAGGCTGAGCCAGTATCCACAGACCCAGTATCCACAGAGCCAGCTTCGGAACCTGCAACACCGGAAGCCGGGGCGACTGAACCTGCTGCGGGTGACTCGTCACAAACAGGTGTCGACAATGGCGTGATGTTGGTCGCGGCTCAAACGGACGAGCCGACGCTTGATGCGCCAGAGCAAGCTAAGCCAGAGGAAAAACCAGCTCCGGCGGACGAAGCGGCTGCCGAAGTTCAACCGGCGGATGCGACAGCGAAGCCAGAGATGCAAGCGGCTGGTGAGGAGTTGTCCGAAGACGAGAAGCTTGAGCGACTCGAAGCCGAGCAAGAGAAGATCACGAAAGAGAATCAACGCAAGATTGATGAGCGGAAAGACCGGATCGAAACGGCAGAGCGTCGTGTTCGTGACTTGAACGCTCGGTTCGCGGATTGGTACTACGTGATTGCTGAGGACACCTATCGCAAGCTGAGAATCAGCCGAGATCAATTGTTCGAGCAAGACGCTGCTCAAAACGCGGCTGATGGGGCTCCGCCATCCATGCCACCGTTTGGTCTCCCAGGATTTCCCGGACAGCAATAATCAAGCTGGCTGAAGAGATTGAACTGCTACTAACGACGAAAGCCGCTGATTCACCTCAGCGGCTTTCTTGTTTTCGGTCGACGTTACTGCTCAATTTCGACGAGCTTCAAACCCTTGTGTGCTTTCGTGATTTCATCAACGAGTTCGTATCCAAAGCTCGTGTTGGCGACATTCAGCACCTTGAGGTTCGGAAGCGTCGCGAGTTCGCGGAACGAGTCGTCACTGAGTTGAGTCCCGGCGACGATGAGGCTCTTGAGCTTGGTGAATTTCATGAGCGTCGGTAACGATTCATCTGTGATCGACGTTGCCTTCAAATCCAATTCTTCGAGGTTCACCAAGTCCACAAGACCAGAGATGGTTTCGTCGTTCGTTTTGGTTTCCCAAAGGCCGAGGTAGGTCAGTCCCTTGAGCTTGGCGAGTTGCTGAATGCCTTTGGGGCTCGCGAGACGGCATTCAGCAATATCGACATACGTGACGTTGGGAAGATTTGAGATGATTTCGAGACCTTTGTCGTCGACGGACGAGTCCCGCAATTCGAAGCGTTTGAGTTTCTTGTTATTGGCGATTTGCTCGATACCGTCGCCGGTGACGTCACATCCACGGATGCGAAGACGCGTTAGGTTTTCGAGTTTCGACAGTGCATTCATCCCCTCATCGTCGACACTGGTATAGTCAACCTGGATCTCTTGGAGCGTTGGGATCGACGCTAGCACCGCCATCGACGCGTTGCTGATCGAGGTGCAGTAATTGACGTTGATGGACTTGAGCGGCAAGCCGGCGAGTTCGGCAAAGCCTGTGTCGGTCACTTTGGATTTTTCGAGTTGCACATCGGCCAGCGACTTGATTTTCCCGAGTGCTGGCATCGCTGCGTCGTTGATGTTCGTATTGCGAAGGTCGATCATCCGCAAATTTTTCAGTCCAGTGATCTTCTCGATGCCTGTTTCGCTGACAGCCGTTCGGCGAAGGATCAAGATTTCGAGGTTTGCGAGCTTTCCAACGGAATCGAGGGCTTTATCCGTGATGGCGGTTTCAGCGAAATCGAGTTTCTTGAGCTTCTTGAGGCTGGCCAGGTTTTCCATCCCAGTGTCCGTGACACCGCTGCCTTGAAAAAAGGCCGATTCAGCCTGAGGGATTCCCGATAGATGCTGAAGTGCGCCCGAAATCGGCGTTTCGCTCGCGATTGTAAAACCGACCACACTGCCAGCTTTGTTCCGCGACAGGATGAATCCGGCCGCTTCGAGGGCAGAAACGGCCTTTGCGTCGTCGGATGGGATCGCAGGTTTGGCCGCGGGTTTCGCTGCAGATTTGGCCGCGGGTTTGCTCACTGGCTTGGGCTGGGATTTGAGCTCAGGTATCTCTGTTGAAATGTTGACAGTTCGCTTTTCCGCCGAGGATTGCCAACTCGGACGGTTGCAGCCGGCTAGGGGGGTAGCGGCGACGGCGAGCAGGGCAAGTGATTTTGGCAACGAATCGAAGTAGGACATTGGGGAGTGCAAGTGGTTGAGGTGAAGGGCCGCGGCAAGCAATGATTAAGACCTGACTGGCAACTTAAACGCTATCGCGTGCTGTGGCAACAAATCCAGCGGTGAAGATTCCGCCCGTGTTGCTGATTGTTTGTGGAATTCATCGCGGTTATCGTATTGAATCGCAGTTTCATTGCATCCAAAACCAATTTCAACAACGTTTAAGGATACGGCATGTCAAAACAGCCAAAACGCAACCAAGTCAATCGCCGAAAATTCATCGGCCAAGGCGCAGCACTGACCGCAGGTGTTGGATTCTTCACGGGCGTCGCAGCTAAATCGCACGCACTGCAATCTGCACTACAAGCTCCTTCGGCTGCATGCATCGGAGTTGGCGGTAAGGGCGGAAGCGACACGAGTCACATCGGTGATCACGGTGTTGCGATCGTCGGATTGTGCGACGTCGATGCTGGTAACTTGAAAAAGAAGGGCCGCGAATACAAAGACGCTGAGCAATTCAGCGACTTCCGCGAGATGCTCGATAAGCTCGGTGACAAAGTCGACATCGTGACTGTCAGTACGCCAGACCACACGCACGCGGCTGCAGCAATTCGTGCGATGCGAATGAAGAAGCATGTGTATTGCCAAAAGCCACTGACGTGGTCGATTCGTGAAGCACGGATGATGCGTGAGACGGCTCAAGAAATGGGTGTGATCACTCAAATGGGCAATCAAGGAACAAGCGAAGACGGACTTCGTGAAGCCGTTGAAGTGATTCGCAGTGGCGCGATCGGTGATGTATCGGAAGTTCACATTTGGTCCAACCGTCCGATCTGGCCACAAGGCAAGGGACGTCCGGAAGGCGAAGATCCGATTCCCGAAGGTTTGAACTGGGACGCTTGGATCGGCCCAGCACCGATGCGTCCGTTCAAGCTCAACGAATATCACGCATTCAATTGGCGCGGTTGGTGTGACTTCGGTACCGGCGCTCTCGGTGATATGGCATGCCATACAACGAACATGCCCGTGATGGCATTGAACCTGTGGGATCCAATCGCTGTGACTGCGATCAGGAATCCAGGGATCTTCGAAGGTGAAACGTATCCATCGAGTTCACAACTCTTGTTCGAGTTCCCTGAGCGTGACGGATTGCCGGCATGCAAGTTCAACTGGTACGACGGTGGTGACTTGCCGGATGATGAGATCGTCAAGCAATTGCCTGAGTCATTCCAAGTACAAATTGCCAAGCAAAAAGAAGGTGGCAAGAAGACGAGCGGCGCGTTGGTGGTCGGCAGCAAAGGTCTGTTGTTCTCCGGTAACGACTACGGTGCTCAATACAGCTTGTTGCCAGAGAACCAGTACAAGGACTTCAAGTTGCCAGAGCAAACGTTGCCACGGATCCCGTTCAAGGGCGGCACCGACGAGCGTCAAAAGTGGGAGTTCGTTGCAACCGTGAAGGGCGAGTATGAGCCTGGAACGATGAGCAACTTTGGCTACGCCGGACGACTCACCGAGACAATCCTCGTCGGCAACCTGGCCATGCGTGCTGGAGAAGGCCAACGCATCGAGTGGGATGCGAAGACGCTATCCAGCCCCAACGTGCCAGACGTCAACCAATACGTCCAGCGTGAATATCGTTCGGGCTGGGAAATCTAGTTTCCGATTTGGCTGACACAATTCAGCTGACTCATGTCAGCTGATTATTGAACGTTGACTATTTTTTTTCGCCTCGTGCCAAAATCGCATTCATTAGCGGTGGCGCGAGGCGGTCGGCGTAAACGAGTGCTTTACCGCCGAGACTCAGAATCACTTCGCTGCGACGAGCTTGAATCGCCGCAAGCGTGGTCCGAGCGACTCTCGCTGGCGGCCAACTCCCGAAGTTCTGCGATGTCGCGTCCGGATCCGTCTCGATCAGCGAATCAAAGAATTCGCTCTTGGTCGTGCTGGGGCTGACCAGGGTGACTTGGATTCCGAGCGGTTTGAACTCGGCTCGTAGTGAGTCGCTCATTCCATGCAGAGCAAACTTGCTTGCACAGTACTCGCTCTTGTTTGGCACCGCTCGATGGCCGAGCACGCTTCCGATGTTGCACACCACGGGGGCACGTCCGCGTTGAAGGCAAGCCAGCGACTCACGGATGAATTCTACTGGCGCAAAGAAGTTGACTTCCATGATCCGTCGCATACGGTCTGGCGTCGCGTCCGCAAACAATCCGATCGCACCAATACCGGCATTGTTCACAAGCAGGTCGATCGCGCCGTCACGTTGTTCGCACGCCAGTTCGATCGCTCCGTGCCGAGAGGCTGGGTCGGTAACGTCACCGACATAGGGAATCAATCGACCGGTCGAATTTCTGCTGAGTGAAGCTTGTGCCAGTTCGTTTATACGATGTTCTCGTCGCGCCATGGCGATGACCGTTGCCCCACGGTCGACGAGTAACAAGGTTAGCTCTCGCCCAATCCCGCTGCTCGCGCCCGTTACAATCGCGACACTGCCTTGCGGATTCCAACGCACCTTCAAGCCACTTCGCTCGAAGCGTCTGGGATCTCTTGAGACGACGGCGCGTTAATCGTTGGGGCTGACTGGTCAGCCGGTCGGACGACGATCGCTGTTGAGTTGACTGGCCCCATTGCACCGACTGGCATGCGGACGTGGACGGTGATCACGGACTCGCCAAACTCGCGAGAGAGCACTTCGCCTTTCGCAGCCAAGTAGGCCAAAAGTTTTCCGTTGGACGGGTCGACGTCGACTTCGATGTCAAGGAACTCACGTCCCAGTGCTTCGCCGACGGCTTCGACCAATGGTGGTAAACCTTCACCCGTTTTTGCGCTGACTTGGATCGCATTCGGATAGCGATCGACGATCTTTGCAAGGACTTCGGACGACTCGATTTGATCAATCTTGTTGAGCACCAAGAGCGTGTCTTTCTCTTCGATATCCAATTCCTTCAAGACTTTATAGACCGCAGAGATTTGTTCAAACACTGCTGGGCTCGCGGCATCCGCAACATGCAGCAGCAATTCGGCTTGGCGAGTTTCTTCGAGAGTCGACTTGAAGCTTGCCACGAGTGAGTGAGGCAGATCGCGAATGAAACCGACCGTGTCACTCAATAGTACAGTGCCCCAACCGGGTAACAGCCAGCGCCGCGTACGCGTGTCCAAAGTCGCAAACAATTTGTCTTCGGCTTTCACTCCGGCACCAGTGAGAGCATTCATCAAGGTGCTCTTGCCGGCGTTTGTGTATCCGACGAGGGAAACGGTTGGCGACTGATCACGTGCACTGACTTGGCGTTCACGTCGATCTTCGACTTTGCCGAGAAGTTCTTTCAAGTCGTGAATTCGTTTTTGAGCGAGCCGACGGTCGACTTCAAGTTGCTTTTCACCAGGCCCACGCATCCCGACACCCATCGATTGTCGCGACAAGTGAGTCCACATCCGCTTCAGTCGTGGTAACGAGTATTCCAGTTGAGCCAATTCGACAGCGAGTCGTGATTCGTATGTCTGCGCACCTGCGGCAAAGATATCGAGGATCAACTCCGTCCGATCAATGACCTTGGCATTAATCGCTTGCTCGAGATTCCTTACTTGAGCTGGGTTGAGGTCGTTGTCACAGATCACTAGATCTGCGTCATGTTTCTCGACCATCAAACGCAGTTCTTCGACTTTGCCCTTGCCGAAGTAAGTGGCAACGCTCGGTGTGGTTCGCTTTTGAATCAACTCGTCGACCACTTCGGTGCCTGCGGTGATCGCCAACCCATACAGTTCTTCGAGCGGGTCCGCTTCGACAATATGTTTTGGCAGAATCAAACGAGCCAAAATGCTGCGTTCAGGTCCGAAGTCTTGGAGCGTGGTGGATTCTCGCACGGTTCGTTGGGGTTCCTTAATGTTAATGCTGAAGAGGGAAATCTAGTTTACTTAAAAATCGCTAACGAGACACGGTCGAATCGGGGCGAGAGTCTCAATTAGATGCCAGGAGTGCCGCCTAGGTTCACTGATCTGGTTCGCTGGTCAGCTTCACTGATCCAGGGTCGACTTGGAGCGGAGAATATGGTGGTAGTGTTGGGCAAACCGGTGTGATTCGTCGCGGACGTATTGAAGCAACCTGAGAGCGTAGGCGCTGCGGCTCAGTTTGAGTGGCTCAGAAATTCCCGGGCGAAATATTTCTTCGTCGCGTTTGGCTAGCGAAATCACGGTGGGCGGAGTGATCTGTTGATCGTGGAATGCCGCCATCGCAGCATTCAATTGCCCCTTGCCTCCGTCGATTAGCAAAATATCCGGAAACGACTCTTGGTTATCCGACAGTTTGCGAAATCGCCGCGACACGACTTCATAAATGCTGCGGAAATCGTCGATGCCTTTGACGTCTTGGATCCGAAACCGTCGATAGCCTGGTTTGAACGGAAGCCCGTCGATGAATTGAACGAGACTCGCGACCGTCTCGCCACCACCGAGGTGCGCGATGTCGACGCCCTCGATGACGCGAGGCATCTCTTTGAGTTCCAATACCTTCTTTAAACCAGCGAGTCCCTTCTTCGGGTCGATGTAAAAGACTTCGGGCTGTGCATGAGTCTCCAACTCGCCACGCTCATCCAGTCGTTCGAGCATGTTGATTTCATCACGCAGCACAGCGGCTCGTTCAAAGTCGAGTGCCTTGCTCGCGGTGAGCATCTCAGTTCGCATTTCTTTGAGCAGCCGAGTCTTGCCGCCTTCGAGGAACGTTTGCAGTCGTTTAATGTCGCGTCGGTACTCCTCTTTTCCGATTCGCAGATTGCAAGGCGCAGTGCATTGGCTGATGCTCGCCAGCAAGCACGGCCGGAACCATTGCCATCGCTCGTCGGACTCATTGATGTCGAGCGAACAGGTTCGGAATTTGAAGATCCGCTGCAGAACTTGGATGGCTCCACGGAGCGCTCCGGCACTGGGGAACGGTCCGTAAAGTTTGACGCCTTTGTCCGGTGGTTCTCGCGTGACTTCGACGCGAGGAAATTCCTCACGCGTGGTGATCATCAGGTACGGGAACGACTTGTCATCTTTGAGATCACGATTGTTCTTGGGTTGGATATCCTTCACCAACCGCGATTCCATCAAAAGCGCATCGACTTCACTTTCGCACTGGACGAAATCAATATCAGCGATATCGCCGATCCAGTCCGCCGTACGTGCGTCTTCGGCAGCAGCTTTGAGGAAGTAACTGCTCGCACGACTTCGCAGGTTCTTTGCCTTGCCGACATAGATGACTCGTCCCGCGACGTCTTTCATCAGGTACACGCCAGGCGTCTGCGGAAAGGTCTTTACCTTTGCAGCGGCATACGCGAACCCGAGTTCGTCTGGCGCGAGGTCGCCTGGCCCCAATTCAGTTGGGCCCAGTTCGTCTGGGACGGAAGCATCAATAGGTTCTGGGGTATCTGGCATTAGGGTCATTGTCGGCGTGATGGGGCCGCAAGGCAATGTTGGGCCGCGAGCTATTTTATGGCTTTGTCCAATTTCGCCATCTTTCGAAGCACTTCGCCGGTCTTGCTCTCTTTGACTTTCGCGACATCGTTGGGCGTGCCAAACGCGACAACTTGTCCGCCGAGCTCGGCTGCGCCGGGGCCCAGATCGATCAGGTAGTCAGCGGCTTGCATCAGCATCCCGTGGTGCTCGACAACGATGAGCGAATGGCCATCGGCGAGCAGTGCATCAAAGCAATCAACCAATCGTACGATGTCGGCAAAGTGTAGCCCGGTGGTCGGCTCGTCCAATACAAACAGTGTTCGGCGACGCGAGGCCGAGGCCAGAAACGCGGCGAGTTTCAGTCGCTGGCCTTCGCCGCTGCTGAGTGTCGTGGCCCGTTGACCAAGCGTGATGTACTCCAAACCGACATCGATCAATCGTTTGAGGCGTGCTTGCACTTTCGCATGGCCGCGAAAGAAAGTGTACGCTTGCCGAACAGTCATCCCCAGAACATCGGCAATCGATTGGTCGCGATAGCGGACCTGCAAGATGTCGTCGCGATAACGTGATCCGCGGCACGTTGGGCAAGTGATCGAAACGTCAGCGAGGAATTGCATGTCGATCTCGAGGATGCCGGCACCCTCGCACGCGCTGCATTGGCCATCGACACTATTGAAACTAAATGAGCCGGCTCCAAAGTTTCTCGTGCGTGCATCAACAAGCTCGGCAAAGACTTTGCGAATCGAATCGAATGCTTTGATATAAGTCACCGGACAGCTTCGAGCACTACGGCTAATCGGCGACTGATCGATCAGCATCACGTCTTCGACTTGGCTCAGTCCGCTGATTGACTCAAAGGCTAGAGGCTTTTCGCTTGCGGTCCCTTTTCGCTGGGCAACTGCGTTGAACAGGGTGTCTTGGACCAGCGAGCTTTTACCGCTTCCGGAGATTCCCGAAACGAGGCACAACACACCGAGCGGGAAATCCACGTCAACTGATTTGAGGTTATGCCCGCTGGCACCCTTGAGGCTGATGAAGCCACGCGGTTGTCGCGGCGTGCGGTTCTTCAGCGTCCAGCCGCGTTCGCCACAGAGAAACTGGCCGGTCAAACTTTTACTATCCGCAAGCATCTCCTCTGGGGTTCCGTCGAAAGTGATCTCACCTCCGCTGACACCCGCTCCAGGTCCAACTTCGACGACGTGGCTCGCGTGCCGAATCAGCGTCTCGTCGTGCTCGACGACTATCACCGTGTTGCCGCGTTCTCGCAAGCCATCGATAGCCGTAACGAGCCGATCGACGTCGGCGGGATGCAATCCAGCGGTCGGTTCGTCGAGCACATACAGCATGTTGACGAGACTGCTTCCGAGTGCACCGGTTAACGCGACTCGTTGCGTCTCGCCGCCGGAAAGTGTTCTCAGTGTTCGATCCAGTTGCAAATATCCGAGGCCCACAGCTTGCAGATAGCTGAGTCGATCCAAAACCTGCTGGATCGGTTCGCTTGCGATCTTGCGCTCACGCGCGGGAAGTTTGATGGAACTAACAAAGGCGGCGAGGTGATCCGCCTGCATGCGCATCACATCAGCGATCGTTTGGCCAGCGACGCGATACGAAAGGGCTTCGGGTTTCAGTCGAGCGCCACCACAGGTCTCACAAGTCCGATAGCTGCGATACCGCGACGCGAACACGCGGATGTGCATCTTGTATTTCTTGCGATCCAACCATGCAAAGAATCCGTCGAGCCCGCCGAAGTTCCGTTTTGCAACTCCGTGTTGGATGACCTTCAGTGCTTTTGCCTTCAGCTTCTCGAATGGAACATCAACAGGGACGTCGTATTCGTCCGCCAGCGCGAGCAACTCATCCAGCTCATGTCGGTAAGCCGGAGAATTCCACGGAGCGATCGCACCTTCGCGAATGGTCAGCTGGCGATTGGGCACAACGAGGTCCATGTCGACATCCACGGTGTCGCCAAAACCTTCGCACGCCGAGCAAGCGCCGAGCGGATGATTGAAGTTGAATAACCGCGCGACGGGTTCGGGATAGTCGATCCCGCAAGCGTCACAGCGTCGCTCGGTGCTGGCGATTCGCTTTCGCCAGAGCTTTCCATCAATGACGGTATCGCCGGGGGCCGCATCACTCGAACCAGAACTCGCCTCAGCAAAAATGATCGCTCGGCCGTGCCCCTCGTTCATGGCGGATTCGAGCGACTCGGTCAGGCGGCTGAGTTCGGTATCGCCGGTTAATCGGTCCACGATGACGTGACACTCGGCACCCTTGCTGCCGACTTTCTTGGCTAGGTTGGTGCGGTCATCATCGGACAAGTGGAACGAGCTGTCACCGACGACGAGCCTCAAGAAACCTTCTTGTTGCAATCCCAGCAAGATCTCGCTGGCGGCTTTCCGATCGGGCAACCAGACGGTGAATCCGATCATGAGCCGTTTGCCGCTCGCGTCGCGTCTCAGTTCCTCAGCGACCAACGCTGGGTCGTCTCGGCCGACGCTTTGGCCGCATTGGTAGCACGTCAACGTTGCGATCTTTGCGAACAACAGCCGTAGATGATCTGCGATCTCTGTCGAGGTGCCGACGGTGCTGCGGTTGGTCTTGGGGCCGCTGGCTCGCGTCACTGCGATCGCTGGCGGAATTCCCTCAATCGAATCACAGTCTGGTTTATCGAGTCGCTCGAGAAATTGGCGAGTGTAAGCCGAGAAGCTCTCGATGTAGGCTCGCTGACCCTCGGCATAGAGCGTGTCGAGCGCGAGAGACGTCTTGCCACTGCCGCTGACACCACAAATTGCGATCAGCTCGCCGCGTGGCAGGTCGACGTCGACACCCTTCAGGTTGTGAACCCGGGCGCCTCGAACTTTTATAAATGTGGGTGACAACGAAGCACTGAGCCGATTGAAATCACGCTACTAGAAGCCAGCGAGGTTTGCGGCTTGATGATTTTTGAATGAGTGACGACACCGTGTCGTAGAGCGTCAACTGTAGTAGGACGTCAATTCTTGGTTCTGTTCGGCGTTCAGTCGGGCAAGAGTGCCCGACTTACTTTGAAAATCTCAATTTGGAAATCGCACTGTCAAATTGAACAGAGCTGAAATCAACAGGGCCTTACGCGAGGCTACTGAGTGCTGCGAGTGCAGCCGCGTAGTCTGGTTCTTGAGTGACTTCAGCAACGATTTCCTTGTAGACAACTTTGCAGTCGGCATTGAGCACGATCACGGCGCGAGTCAGCAACTTGAGTTCTTCGATGGTCAAGCCGTAATCGGTTCCGAACGCGTGCGTTTGGTAGTCACTTGCGGTGCGCATCGTCTTGACGTCTTCGGCGCCACAAAAACGAGCTTGTGCGAACGGCAAATCGCGGCTGACGGTGATGCAGTTGACCTTGTCGCCCATCGCTCCGAGATCTTGGTTGAAACGCTTGGTTTGGATGGCACAGGTGGGTGTGTCCAAGCTCGGAACGACGCTGATGATGCTCGGCTTGCCCTTCAAGTCGGCGAGCGTCAACGTCTTGATTCCTGCGTCAGCGTAATGCAACGCGAAATCTGGGGCGATTGCTCCGACCGCCAAGTCGTTGCCAGCCAAAGTCATCGGGTTGCCCTTGAATGTGATTACGCCACTGCGTCCCATCGTGTCTCTCCAAAAAGTTGAATTCGTAACGGATTATCGTGATGTGTGATTTTAGGTAGGATCGTATTTCCCGGCGGAGTTCATATTTCCCGGCGAGGCTCGATCCCGAGCGCGACAGTATGGTGCCTGGGCCCGATCTCGAGAATAGGGCCCCAAGAATAGAACGCCCGTCTCGCGTTGCTCATTAACTTATCTCACAGGTTAAAGCCTAACAAAATGCTCTTCTTGAACAACGAGTGCCGCGTGCGACTGGAGGTATTTCTCTTGGTCATCGCGGCCCTGGGTGGCAGCTGCTTCGCGGTGGGTTCCAGCTTTGCGGCGGACGGAAGCCGGTTTGCACACAGCGACTCCGACGCCCGATACGTCCACTGGATCGATCTGTACGACACTTCGAACCGCAAAATCACCGAGGCTTCGACGCTGCCGTATTCACCTCAGAACACTTGCGGCCGATGCCACGATTACGAAACGATCTCGCATGGGTGGCATTTCAACGCCTTTGCAACGGGTAGCAAGCAAGGTCGTCCGAGTGAACCATGGATTTGGACGGACGCTCGCACGGGCACCCAATTGCCGCTGTCGTATCGAGATCAAGGCCCCACGCGCACGAACGTTTTCAACCCACGCGAAGTCGGAATTTCGCCTTGGCAGATGACGAGCCAGTTTGGCGCTCGGTTTCCAGGCGGCAGCTTTGGCGAAGCTTCGAAGAAAACCAAGACGAGCGAGCCTGGTGCGGAACCCGCGCCGGACCAGCCAGCAGAGTTGCCGCGATTGTCGCCCCGATGGGCCTTTACCGGTTCGCTCGAAGTGGACTGTATGGTGTGTCACGCGAGTCCCGGCGAGTATGACTTTGAAACCCGTCGCAGCCAAATCAGTGACGAGAATTTTGCTTGGGCGCCCACGGCGGCACTGCACCTCGCGTCGATCGACGGCAAGGCGTCTCGTATCAAAGATGACGCGGACGCGAGCGACGACAAGACCATCGCGGCGATGCCAAAGGTCAGTTATGACGCGGGCCGTTTTGCTCCGGACGGCAAAGTTTTCTTTGATCTCGTGCGAGAACCGGACAACAACTCGTGCTTCCAATGTCACAGTTCATTGCAGGTGAGCGACGGCAAGATCGAGGCGCGGTGGATGCATGACGAGGACGTTCACCTGCGTGCCGGAATGCTGTGCATCGATTGCCATCGCAACGGAATCGAACACGAAACCGTGCGAGGTTACCAAGGCCAGACACATCCGTCGGGCGTTTCGGTCGAGACGTTGTCTTGCAATGGTTGTCACCTCGGAAGCGAAGCGGACAACGCTGATGGCCCGTCGCTCGACATCCGATCGCGGGCTGGCCGGCTTGGTTCGCCTCGGCCGCTGCACGCAGGCTTGCCTCCAGTTCACTTTGAACGGTTGGCGTGTACTGCATGCCACAGTGGTCCAGCGCCGCGTGAGGAAGCGATTCGAATGATGACGTCGCTGGCACATTCGCTTGGTGCGAGTGATCACCGAATGGGAGCTGAGTTACCTCAGATTCAAGGCTCCGTCTTCGTCAAACTCGATGATGGGAAAATCTATCCTCAACGCGTCATGTGGCCCGCTTACTGGGGCACCATCGAGGGCGATTCAATCCAACCTCGATCGCCAGCGGATGTCTATGACTGGACCCGCAAGTCGTTGCGAGTCCGCAATGACTTCATCGAGGAACTTGCGAGTGACCAAGCAAAGTTTGACGAGAAGGTGCTCGAAGCTTTGACGGCCATCGAGAAGGAGAGTGGCGCGGAGCGAGCTGTGTATGTTTCCGCAGGACAAGTCTATGGCAAGACAAAGAATGACACCGGAGCGGATTCACTCGAAGCCTTAACGACTTCCTTTAGCGAGGCCGAAATGGTGGCATGGCCGACGGCTCACAATGTTCGCCCGGCTGGTTGGTCGCTTGGTGTCGGTGGTTGCGTGGAATGTCACAGTGACGGCGGTAAGATTTTTGCCTCGACGGTGACGCCTTTGGGACCCTCGCCAAACGTCTCCCAACCCATCGCAATGGCGTCGCTCCAAGGCATTGATGCGAACCAGCGATTGCTTTGGAATCAGCTTTTCGCAGGTCGCATGAGCTTTAAAGTGATGGTCGCTGTTTCGCTCGCCGTCTTGTTGGCGGTGCTTTTGGCCGGACTCGGATCGGCCGCGACGATATTGACTGCACGTCGTCTCGCTAGCTCGGAGAAACGATCATGATTCATCTCGTAAGATCCGTTCTCGCGATTGCACTTTGCGGGATCGTCGCGGTGTTGCTTGCGACGTCGCTGGGCGGTGGCCCGTTGCATGGCAACACATTGATGTTGCACATGATGGTCAGCGGCGCGATGGTGTTCGCTTTGCCGCTATTCGCTGTGGTTTGGTTGCCGCGGATGCTTGATTTTGAATTCCGTGGCGCGACGTTGCGTTCCGGCTTTTGGTTGCTGGTCGCTTGCGGGTTTGTGACGATTGCCACGATGTTTGTATCGATGCTTCCGCTCGCTGGAACAGACGACTTGCACCGTCTGATTTCGATCCATGGTTATGCAGGATTCGTGAGCGTCGCCGCCGCAGCGTTATTTGTTGTCGGCTGGATTTTTTCGTGCAAGAAATCCGTTCGCTGAGTTAGCCCCGGATGTAGCCAACTGGGCTGAGTCGCTGAGGGTTCGTCAGCAGTGATTCTCGCGAGCGCCCGAGACAATGCGGCAGCGGCTTGCTGCGTTGTCGCGGGAACCCCGTCAACGTGCGTTGCTGCCAATTCAGCCATTTTGCATGCTTGCCAGTCGGCGTCATGCTCGGTGCGATGAGCGACCGATTTCAAAATCAATGTTGTCATCAAAATGCCACCCGCTGTGCCAACGGGCATCGCCCAGACTGCGTCGCCACAGAGTTTCGTAATCATCGCAGCAAAGAACCAAGCTGGTAGCACCGAGACCATCCGCAGTTGCACGTGACGCCGTTTGAGGTGTGCGGCTTCATGCAGCACGACCATTGCCATCTCGTCACGCGGTAATTCGTCGATGAGGCGATCGGAGACCAATAGCGTTCGCAGTGGCGGAATGAACCCAGCCACCATGGCGTTGAATGCGCGACCGCCAGTGTCCCAGCAAACGACACGCGTTCGACTCACACCGACTGAGCTTAAAAGCTGCTTGGTCCAAGCCAGATCCTCTGGGTGCATTGGACGCGTTTTGAACAAGTATCGCACCATCCACGGCAATCCTAGCGTTACGCCAAAGAGTACGACGGCCGCGATCACGGCATTCACAGCAGTCGATGAAATGGGGAGTCTGCTCACTCCGTCAGCAATCGCGATCAGAATCACCACGGGTGCCATTAACCAAACGGCTCCCTGGCGAAATCCACTTGTGACGGCCTTAACGTATCCTCGTATTCCACCATTGGTGTAGTTCATGCGAACGCCGTAGTGGTGTTCGGCGGACCAGGTCGCACAGGTGATGAGCGTAGCTGGAGCAAGCAGCACCAGTGATTGCAACAGCATCGATGATTCGATCATCGGAATCGAATGGAGCACTCTTGCGAGTCCGAAGCCCGCAAGGCAGAGGACAGACACGGCAAGTCCCATCCATCGCAGCACATCGAGTTGTCGTTCGAGAGCGTGAGCTCCGGCAAGTGGTTCGCACTCGCCCGCGAGCACTTGGTTGGACACCATTCTCGCGGCCACATGGCAAAGAATGGACCACGCAGCGACCATGCCAATGGAAGCGAAGATGACTCGCACCAGATCCGCCTCGATGGGCGGTAGAGAACCACAAGCCAGCGACGTGACCAACAGCAGGAAAAAGTACATCGGCATCGGTGAGCGTTGAACCTGCGGATCGAGTTCGTGCGAAAACCCGCAGTGTAGTACCAAGAATTCCTTCCAGCCGGTATGGATCTGAGCGGAATCCGCGATCACTAGGATGGCAGTAACGGTTAGTGCAATTGCAACGCATTTAGCGAGCGGCCGTGACCGAAATTGACCTAGGCAATGCCCAAAATCGCCTAGCGATTGGATACCAAGATACTGGCCAGCTGGCTGCGTGCGGATTCGACGAGTTGGCGGACTTGGTCGATGGAATCGCCGGTGGCGGTGATGTGGCCCATCTTGCGTTTCGGTTTGGCGGAAGCCTTGCCATACAGATGCAGACGCGTGCCGGGCACAGCGAGAGCACGATCCCATCGCGGTTCGGTATTGTCTTCGCCCCACAGGTCGCCGAGAAGGTTTGCCATCGCTGCGGCGTCCGAAATCATTCGGGTGCTACCGAGCGGTAAGTTACATACCGCACGAACGTGTTGTTCGAATTGGCATGTTTGGCACGCTTCAATCGTGAGGTGTCCTGAGTTGTGCGGCCGCGGTGCGACTTCGTTGATCATGACACGATCGCCGTCTACGAATAACTCGACACACAAAAGCCCGACCACACCGAGTGTTTGTGCGGCGCCAAGTGCGACGGATTGTGCAGTGTCGGCTAAGGCGTTGCTGATGCGAGCTGGAGCAACGGTTGTGTCAAGTATGTGGTGTCGATGCTCATTTTCGAACACAGGGAAACACGCCTGCTCGCCATCAACGGTACGTGCAACCACGACCGACACTTCCATGTCGAAATGGATGAGCTGTTCGGCGATCCAGCGTTCCGCGGAGCCCCAAGGGACTGCATTCGCATCCGCAGCCGATTCGATGCGAAATTGCCCTTTACCGTCATATCCGCTGGTGGCTGTTTTGACGATGAGCGGCCAACCGAGTTGTTCGCCCGCTTGGACTAGCGAGGATGAATCGTGCACAGCCATGAATGGCGTGACAGCAAGTCCAGCATCTTGCAGCGTCGTTTTTTCGTGCAGCCGATCTTGGGTCGTTGCCAGGACTCTGGCTTCGGGATACACCGGCGCAAACTTCGCACACAGCTCCATGGTGGCTGCGGGAATATTCTCGAACTCCAACGTGATCACATCGCACTGTCGAGCGAATCGTTCCACGGTGGCTTCGTCGGTAAGTGCTCCAGTGACCACGCGGCCACACACTTGGGCGGCGGGGTCATGCTCATGATCGCACAACACGATGACTTCGTATCCGAGTCGCAGCGCCGCGATCGCGAACATGCGACCGAGCTGGCCGCCGCCAACCATGCCGATCGTCTTGCCTGGCATGAGTACCGGCGACTTTTCAATACTCTTTTGAGTTGAGATGGTCATATATGTCCTAACGTTTACAACTCAGCCGCTTTGAGAACTGCATCGCTCTGTGCTTGCACGAATGCATCGAGTCGCTTTCGCAGCTCGGCGTCGGTGAGCGAGAGGATTCGAGCTGCGAATAGAGCCGCGTTTCTGGCTCCCGCGGTACCGATGGCCATGGTTGCGACTGGAATTCCGCCAGGCATCTGGACAATCGAAAGCAACGAATCGAGTCCTTGAAGTGCACGGCTCTGGATCGGCACACCGATGACTGGCAAATTCGTCTCCGACGCGACCATGCCTGGCAAGTGTGCGGCCCCACCGGCGCCAGCGATGATGATCTTCAGCCCGCGTGACTCAGCTTGCTGGGCATAGGCAAACATGTGTGCGGGTGTACGGTGCGCCGACACAACGCGTTTCTCGTGGCGAATGCCGAGTTCCTCGAGCGTGGTTGACGCCGTTTGCATGGTTTCCCAGTCGTTACGACTGCCCATGATCAGCCCAACGACGGCGTCAGTCGACTCGAAGACAATTGGATCGGCCACCAAGAATCACCATTTGCGTGGTAAGAGAAGCTGGGAAACTGTATCGGAGCCCGGCAGCTTACCCGACCGCCGCTTATTGAACCAGTTCCAGCCGCGCGTAGGCCAGCCGAAATTGGTGCTCGCCGTCGTCAAACCGTACCGTCGCAGTCCGCTTGGGCCCATGCCCGGTCACGGTGACGATGGTGCCATTGCCGTACTCGTCATGTCGAACGGTCGCACCCTCGCGGTAAGCCCCGAACGGGATCACGTTGGATGTCAGTAAATCCGAAGCCGTCTTGAGTCCCGATGCGAGCTGGGGCTTGGTTTTCAACTTCTTTTGAAGCTCAACTCGTTCGCCATCCGGGAGTTGGCAAACATCGTCATCGTCGGGGATCACGACCTTCTTTTTCTGCTTCGCTTTTACCGGTGAGAGATCGAATTCGTCTGAATGGCTTTCAGCGACTTCGCCACCGTGGTCGGTGACGTCCGGCAAATCCCACGAGTCGGGATATCCCGCGTCAAAGCCATCCTCCGCGTACGGATCGTCATCGAAGAAGTCATGTGACGCTTGGTTGTCGATCCGCTTCATCTCATGCAGCGGCAACTCATTCAGGAACGGGCTCGCGATCACCGGGCGAGTGTCCCCACGAAATGCTCGTCGCTTGCAGCAACTCAGTTGCAGCCAGTGTTTCGCTCGCGTCATACCGACGAACAGCAACCGGCGTTCTTCCTCGTACTGGTTTTCATCCTGCTTCGACCTTGCGTGCGGCAGCAAGTCGTCTTCAACTGCGATGACAAACACGTGCGGGAACTCGAGTCCCTTGGCCGCGTGCATCGTCATGAGCGTCACGCGATCGTTGCTGTCTTCGAACGCGTCCGTATCCGAGACCAGTGCGACTTGCTCGAGGAACGCTTCGAGCGAACCGTCCTCGGGGTGCATGCGATCGAATTCGACGGCGGCATTGATGAACTCGTCGACGTTTGCCATCGCACTGGAATCTTGGCCTTCGACCTCAGTCCGCTCCAAGTACTCTTCATAGCGAATTTCTTCGATCAGATATCGCAGCAGATCTTCGAGTGTCGCGGTGGCTTTCACACAAAGACGGTCATAGATCGCGACAAACTTCGCAACCAAAGTGGCGGAACGCTTTGACAGTGTTTCGATCAAGCCAGCCATGCGGGCAGCTTGTAGCATTGGGATGCGATGCGAATCCGCGTAAGAACGCAGTTTCGAAATGGTGGCAGCGCCGATGCCACGCGTTGGAGTATTGATGACTCGCATCAGCGCCACATCGTGGCTTGGGTTGTTGATCAGATGCAGATAGGCGAGCAGATCTTTGATCTCCTTGCGTTGGTAAAACTCCAACCCATTGACGATCTGGTACGGCAATCCGCGATTACGCAGTGCGTGTTCGACACTTCGCGTGAGTGCGTTCATCCGGCAAAGCACCGCGAAGTCTCGCGGCCGAAGACCCTTCGTCACGATCGACGACGCGATTTCGTCAGCAATCGCGTCTGCTTCCTGGTAGCCATCTTCGAAGATTCGCAAGATGACCGGCTCGCCTTCTTCGTTGTCCGTAAACAGACCTTTCTGTTTTCGACGTCGGTTGTGTCCGATCAATTGGTCGGCACAACGCAGAATGTTCGGTGTGCTGCGATAGTTCTGTTCCAGCCGAACAGTCTTGACCGAAGGATAGTCTTTCTCGAAATCGAGAATGTTATTCAAATCGGCTCCACGCCAACCGTAGATCGATTGGTCGGGGTCACCCGTCACAGCCAAATTTGGATGGTCGATCGACAACGCGCGAACGATCGCGTACTGAGCAAGGTTGGTGTCCTGGTACTCGTCGACGAGGATGTATTTGAACTTGGCGTCGAGTTCGGCTCGGACTTCAGGTGACTCGCGGAGCAACATCGCGACGTGAAGCAGCAAGTCGTCAAAGTCGACTGCGTTGGCAGTCAGCAATTGTTGCTGATAAACAGGGTACACTCGAGCTGCGATCGCCTCGCTGCTCTTCATGGCTTGTCCCTGCATCATCTCAGCCGTCACGAGTCGATTCTTGGCGCGGCTGATTGTGGCTGCGATCTGATCCGGCGACGTGTGTGTGGTGGAAACGCCAGCCGCTTCGATGGCTCGCTTCATCGCCTGTTTCGAGTCCGACGTGTCGTAGATGGAATAGTTTTCCGACAAGCCAACCATCGTGGCGTAACGACGAAGCAGCGATGAGCAATAGCGGTGGAACGTCCCCAGCCACACAGGCTGGTTCGGTGCGAGCAGTTGGACTCGCATCCGCATTTCATCAGCCGCTTTGTTCGTGAACGTGAGCGCGGCGATGTTCCAGGGCTTCACGCCATTCGCGAGCATGTACGCGATACGGTGAGTGACGACACGCGTCTTGCCGCTACCTGGGCCAGCCAAAATTAACAGCGGCCCGTTGATGTGTGTGACCGCGTCGCGTTGGGCGTCCGTCAGTCCTTTGAGAATCGCTTCCATATCCAACGTGCTTTCAAGAGGTCCAACGACAACGGGTGATAGAGCCAACCGACCCGAACGCGAGCTACCGCAACGAAATCGCTTTTTGCAGCGGTAGCAAGACGCTGCTGACGAGGTACTCGTCGACTAGATCGCGACAGAGCCCCGACAGTCGATCAAATTCTTGGGCGTAAGTTTCGTTCGGCCCGAGACTGTCGTAACGTCGAACCGTTAGATACACGCTCAATTGATCTTCAGGAAAATCGTCCGCGCGAATTTGGAAAGCGTTCGTGCGTGTTTCGAAGCTCACGCGGCATTGGGTCTTGCAAGTTTCGTCTAACGCAAATTGAATCGCGGGTTCGATCGATAACAGCTGGCCGTAGGGAAGCTGGGAAAACTTTTCGAGGCCCGGCGCGATACCGATTGCTTCGGCAAGGATCTCGTTTTGATTGCCACGGCAAGTGAAGTCGAATCCGAACATCACGCTCAGCGACTCACAATCCAGGGGGCTGACCGACAGCTCGAACGGGATGAGCTCGAGCACCTTGCGATGCTGGTCGGCGGCTTCCTCGTACGTTTCTGGATTGACGACGCCGCTGTTGACCCGTTTGGCCTCAATCGAAGCCCAACGATAAGCACCTGATTCCTTCTCTTCTTCGAGAACGAACTCGCCCTTCTCTCGGGCATAGAAGTTCTGCATTTTCGGGTACCGTCGACGAACCTGCTCAAAAAAGTGCAGCACTGACTCACGGCTGTGAGGCAATTCCATCTCGGTGCTGAGGTTCATGTTCACGTAAAAATCGTCGCTGAAAGCTCCGTACTGTGCCATGAAAAGATCCTTATCAGTGAGACGGTGATCGGAATAAAAGAAACAAGTTGCCAAACACCAGCGGAAATCGAAAGTGTGGGGGGAATCTGACGAGGCACCCACACGCATTTCCTATTCACTAGTATAGGCATCCAGCCGGTATGCTCAATAACCGACGCCAAAATGCCTGGCGCGGTTCACATCGAGATTACGCGACAAAGTGCGTGCCAGCCCTAATGCATCGGCTAAATCTCGACAATTGGAACCGTATTGCGACTACATTGGCACCACAAAACTCTCTTCCGTTTCACGCTAACCGCCCGAAATCAGCTTATGTCCCGGCCCAGAATTCACTCCACATGGTTGTTTTTTCTCGCGAGCATCGTCGCCTGCGTCGCATTGTTCAGCTCTGCGTCTGCGGCGGAAAAGATGAAGCCTGGTGAGATTTCGCCGCTGGGGAAGCGAGCTGGAGTCAAGCCACGCAACGTCGTTTTCATTTTGACCGACGATCATCGCTACGACGCAATGGGGTTCATGGGGCATCCGTTTCTCGAAACACCCCACATGGACTCGATCGCGTCCAATGGCGTGCACCTCAAGAATGCGTTTGTCACGACCTCACTTTGCTCCCCGAGTCGTGCTTCGATCCTGACGGGCCTTTACACACACAAGCACCGTGTGATTGACAACAACAGAGCGGTACCCGACGGAACAATTTTCTTCCCCCAGTACCTCCAAGCCGCCGGTTACTCAACCGCATTCATCGGCAAGTGGCACATGGGAGGTGATCACGACGACCCGCGTCCGGGGTTTGATCACTGGATCAGCTTCCGTGGCCAAGGTAACTATCTGTCGCCGGGTCCAAAATACACGCTCAACGTCAACGGCGAACGAGTTCCACAAAAGGGCTACATCACCGACGAGCTAACGGACTATGCCGTAGATTGGCTCGAAGCCCAACAGAACCGCGACAAGCCATTTTTTATGTACTTGTCTCATAAAGCTGTTCACTCGAACTTCACCCCAGCCGAACGTCACCAAGGTCGTTACGCAGATGTCGAGCTGAATCTTCCTCGTGGCGAAGAAATCACAGCCGAGAGTAACGCACCTCGCTGGGTCCGCGACCAACGCAACTCGTGGCACGGCATCGATTTTGCCTACCACAGCGACAAAGGGCTCGACTATCTCTATCGACGCTATTGCGAGTCCGTGCTTGCCGTCGATGACAGTGTTGGACGGATCATGGCCCAACTCAAGAAAATGGGCATCTACGAACAGACGCTTGTTGTTTACATGGGTGATAACGGGTTCATGTTCGGCGAGCATGGGTTGATCGACAAACGTGTCGCGTACGAAGAATCTATCCGAGTGCCGATGATGATGCAGTGCCCAGAGCTTTACCAAGGCGGAAAAGTTGCTGAGCAAGTGATCGGAAATATCGACGTTGGACCGACGATCCTCCATGCCGCTGGCTTGGAAACGCCTGAGCACATGGACGGCGAGAGCTTCCTGGATCTGCCCAATCAACCGGACAAGAAATGGCGTGACTACTTCTTGTATGTTTACTACTGGGAAAAGAACTTTCCTCAGTCGCCGACTCAATTCGCCTTGCGCGGCGAGCGATTCAAGTACATCACTTACTACGGACTCTGGGACGTCGATGAGCTGTATGACTTGACGACGGATCCTGGCGAAACCAAAAACTTGATTGCTGATCCGAATTACAAGACCGTCGCCAAAGAGATGGAAAACAAACTATACGCGATGCTCGGTGAGCGAGGCGGCATGGACATTCCCATGAACCAGCCCTCGGGCGGATCCCAGAATAAACGTTGGGCGGCGAAAGGTGGCGACGACGCCGCAGACTTCCCCGCCGCTGTTGTCGTTGAAGAGCCGATCAATCAGGAAGCGAATTAGCCGTGTTGATTCAACCTGCGGAATTCGTTGACCTGCAGACGACGCGTGGCATCATGCGGACGCATCTGTTTCGGCCGATGACAGACCGTCCGGTACCGTCGCTGGTTCTCTACTCC
Organism: Pirellulaceae bacterium; assembly: GCA_041749955.1. Taxonomy (GTDB): domain Bacteria; phylum Planctomycetota; class Planctomycetia; order Pirellulales; family Pirellulaceae; genus JBBSJZ01. The sequence goes on from JBGTAI010000224.1 coordinate 32,517, forward strand.
GAAATCTACCAGATGACGGGACCGATCGCTCGGACGGCTGCCAAGCTTGCTGGACTCGGCTACATGGTGGCTGTGCCCGAGGTGTATCACGAGTTCGAACCGCCTGGAACCGTGCTCGCGTACGACGCAGTTGGAACGGCGCGCGGGAATGAGCTCAAGATCACGAAGGAACTGGCCAGCTATGACGAAGACGCTCGCGTTGTGCTTGATTTTCTATCCCAGGATAAACAGAGCACCGGTCGCATCGGCGCGATCGGAATTTGTCTCGGTGGGCATCTTGCCTATCGAGCAGCATTGGACCCGCGTGTTAGCGCGACGGCGTGTTTGTACGCGACGGATATTCACAAAGGCAGTCTCGGTGCTGGGATGAACGACGACTCGCTCGATCGCATGAACGAGATCGAGGGAGAGTTGTTGTTCATTTGGGGACGCCAAGACCCGCATATTCCGCTGGAGGGTCGCCGGCAAATCTATTCGGCACTTGTCGCCACGGAGCGTAACTTCACTTGGCACGAGTTCAATGGCCAGCACGCGTTCATGCGTGACGAAGGCCACCGCTACGATCCTGCGATCGCAGAGATCGTGTATTCAATGCTCAGCGAGTTATTCACTCGCACGCTCCGCTAAGGCCCAGCTGATCAAAGTAGCAGGCACGCTCCGTCGTGCCGTCCGCCTTTGGAATCAGTCCACGGGGAATCCGCGTTTGCGAAGGAGTGCGGACGTGTCGACGTCGCGGCCTCGGAAACGGCGGAAGCCTTCGGCGGGGTCGATCGTATCGCCGACGCTCATCACATTGTCATGCAAGCTCTTGGCAACTTTCGGATCATAGAAACTGCCCGCTTCATCGAACGCTTCGGCGGCGTCTGCCGTTAGCGCGTCCGCCCACAAGTAGCTGTAGTAGCCCGCTGAGTAACCGTCACTGCTGAAGATATGCGAGAAATGTGGTGTGCGGTGACGCATCACGATTTCCTTGGGCATACCCAAAGCCGCGAGAGTCTCGCGTTCGAATTTGTCAGGGTCAATTTGCACGTCACCGGCCAAGTGCAGCTTCATGTCGATGAGTGCGCTTGCCAGAAACTCAACCGTTCCAAAGCCTTCGTTGAACGTGCCTGCGAGTTCGATCTTGTCGACGAGTTCTTGCGGAAGCGGCTTACCAGTTTCCACGTGGACGGCAAACCGATTGAGTACTTCGGGAGTGCTCAACCAATGCTCGTTGACCTGGGACGGGAACTCGACGTAATCGCGAGCCACGTTCGTGCCCGATTGCGACGGATACTTAACGACTGAAAGCAAACCGTGCAGCGCGTGACCGAACTCGTGGAACAACGTCACCGCATCATCCCACGAAATCAGTACTGGCTCGCCAGGACGACCTTTGACGAAGTTCGAGTTGTTCGAAACGATGGTCGTGACGGGTTGATCGAGGTTTTCTTGAGCTCGATATGCGTTCATCCACGCGCCGCTGCGTTTGCCTTCGCGTGCGTACGGATCAAAGTACCACACACCCACGTGCTTGCCGTCCTTGTCGGTGACTTCCCAAACTTCGACATCTGGGTGGAAGACGGGCAAGTCATTGAGCTTTTTGTATTGCAGCCCGTACAGTTGGCTCGAAGCCCACATCATGGCTTCGCGAAGTTTATCCAGTTGCAGGTACGGCTTGACTTCGTTGAAGTCCAAATCGTACTTCGCTTTGCGGACCTTTTCGGCGTAGTAACGATAGTCCCACGGTTCGATGGTCACTCCGGGGGATGCGACGTTGGCGATTCCTTGCATGTCGGCGACTTCTTCCGCGACGCGTGCAACGGCTTTGGGCCATACGTTCATCATCAATGCCATCGCCGCCTCAGGCTTCTTGGCCATTTGCGGTTCGAGCCGCCAATGCGCGTGCGTCTCGTAGCCGAGCAGCTTAGCGCGGTTGGCTCTCAGACTGAGGATCTCCGTGATGATTGCGTTGTTGTCGTGATCATCACCGTTGTCGCCGCGGCTGTAATAGTTGCGCCATACGACTTCGCGAAGTTTACGATCGTCTGCATACGTCAAGAACGGATCCATCGATGATCGCGTGTTCGTCACCGCCCACGGGGCCTTGCCTCCTTTCGTCTCGGCATCACTTGCCATCGCTTCGATAAGGCTCTCGGGGAGTCCCTTCAGTTGATCCTTATTGTCGATCCAAGTCACATAGCCACCTTCGTCGACCAGCACGTTTTGAGAAAAGTCGGTGAACAAGCGTGCGAGTCTTTGATTGATTTGAGAGAGGCGTCGTTTTTCGCCGTCGTTCAGCTTGGCACCTTGGCGGACGAACGACTTGTATCGGTCATCCACAAGCCGTCGTTGAGCTTCGTCGAGCGTCTTCATTTCGTCGCTTTCGTAGACTGCGGCGATGCGAGCGAACAGCTTCGAATTTTGAGTCACCTTGTCTTGGTACTCCGCCAACTTGGGAGCGACGACGCGTTCAATGTCGGGGATTGGGCCGAGGTTCAAGTTCGAAGCATAGACATCAAACAGCGTTTCGATTCGCTGGAGAGTCTTGCCACTTCGTTCCATCGCTGCGATCGTGTTTTCGAAAGTCGCGGGTTCCGTTTGGTTGGCGATTTTGTCGATCTCGTCGAGCGAAATGGCAATCGCGGCCTCGAAGCCAGGAACGAATTCTTCGGTGCGAACTTGGTTCCACGGAGGCACGCCTCCGAACGGTCCGGGCCAAGGTTGAAGCAGTACCGATTGACTGGTGCTAGTCATTGCAGGTTTGTCTTGCGAGCGGCTAATTGAAATGGGGAAACAGAGGACGACGGCGAGCAACGAGACGAAGGAACGGGAAAATCGACGATGCGGCATGTGAGCTTCCTGGTTGGTGTGTGCGGCCGATGCCATCTTGAATGCTTCGGGTGCCATTGAAAAGCCGGCGCACGGCGAAGTCAAAGCGGATGGTTGCGAAAATCCCCGTCGAAGCAACCTTCGCCCCAGCAGACGGGATAAACTGTTGACATCGCAAGTGGACGAAATCCTCAGTGGACCCTGCCCTCTATCCTGCCTACGGACGCCCTAGCCATGAATCCATCACGCCCGAATGACGCTCGCGCCGTTGGCGAGCACTCGGTTCAATCGCGACAGCTCGCTCACGATCGGCGATTGTTTTTGAAGTCAGGCATCGCGGTGTCGGCACTCGCCGCTTCGAACTGGAGTCCGCTTGCCGTTGCGCAATCCCCAGCGACTCCGCCAAGTGAAAAAGTGGTTCTGGGGGTGATGGGAGTCAACGGACGCGGTGCGGCAATCTCGCAAGGCATGCTGGCGACTGGGCAAGCCGAGATCGCGTATGTGTGTGATGTCGACACGCGAGCGGCTGAAAGAGTCAGTGAACTGATCGGTAGCAAGCAGGCGACGAAGCCGCAGGTGATCTCGGACTTTCGCAGGATACTCGACGACAAGAGCGTGGATGCTCTCGTCGTCGCGGCGCCGAATCACTGGCATGCACCGGCAGCGATCTTGGGCTGTTCGGCTGGAAAGCATGTTTACGTCGAAAAGCCATGCAGTCACACACCCGAGGAAGGTGAGCTCGCGGTCGAGGCAGCACGCAAGCACAATCGAATCGTCCAAATGGGAAGCCAACGTCGCTCTTGGGCGGGCATTCAAGAAGCGATCGCAAAAATTCACGCTGGTGAAATCGGCAAGGTGCTCTACAGCCGCACTTGGTACAACAACCGCCGACTGTCTCTCGGGCACGGCAAAGTCGTCGCGGCTCCCGATTGGCTCGATTGGCGAATGTGGCAAGGCCCAGCACCGGATCGTCCGTTCAAGGACAACATCGTGCATTACAACTGGCACTGGCATTGGCACTGGGGTAACGGAGAACTTGGAAATAACGGCATCCATGGTCTCGACGTTGCACGCTGGGGACTCGACGTCACCTATCCGATTCGAGTCACCGCCGGCGGAGGAAAATATCGTCATGACGACGACCAAGAAACGCCTGACACGATGATGGTGACGTTTGACTTTCCTGAGCAGAAAACGATTACCTGGGAAGGATTGAGTTGGTCGCCAATCGGTCCACATGACGACGGTTTCGGCATCGCGTTCCATGGGACCGAAGCGACGATCATCATTCGCGGCGGTGACTATGTGATGTTTGACATGAAAAAGAACGAGATCGGGACCGGAAGTGGCCCTGGAGGCGATCAAGCACACTTTGTCGATTTTCTCGATGCTGTTCGGACAGGCCGATTGCCGAATGCGGATATCGAAAAGGCGCACCAAAGCACGTTGCTCTGTCATTTAGGTAACATCGCGTATCGTACGCAAAGCTCACTGTCGTTGGATCCATCCAACGGACACATTCAAAACAATCCGGAAGCGGAATCACTATGGCGGCGCGAGTACCACGCGGATTGGCAGCCAAAAGTCTAAGCGGCGAACTACTTCATCTCATTGCATTCGAGTCACTCTATGTTTTCGTTAGTTCAGCGCTTCCATTGCATCGCGATTGTCGCCTGCGTTTCTGTGCTAGCTCTCGCTGAGCAAGCGGCGGGCGATGACTCTCTTTCCGTTTGGCCTGACTTGGCACCACGAGAAACGTCTCGTGATACGGGCGTCGCGGAACCGCTTCGTCCGAACGAGATTCCGCCAATCATGCGGATCACCAAAATCCGACGTCCGACGCTGGATGTCTTTCTTGCTGATAAGCCGAACGGTACGGCGATTCTCGTGTTGCCTGGCGGTGGATTCGGGAAAGTGGTTCCAGACAAAGAAGGTTCCGAGGCAGCCGCATGGCTCAATCCAATGGGTGTTTCCACGTTCGTGCTTCGCTATCGAACCAACGAAGTCACGCCCAAAGATGAGCCCGCTTGGCAACGACCGTTGGAAGACGCACAACGTGCGATACGATTGATCCGTGCGAACCACGAGAAGTGGCATCTCGACCCCGAGCAAGTCGGCGTACTCGGATTTTCCGCCGGTGGGCAAGTCGCTTCAATTCTGCACACCGCCAATGGTGATGCCGCATATCCGTCGATGGACGCGATTGATGATAACTCGTGGCGTCCAGACTTTTCGCTGCTGATCTATCCTTGGCGAGTGATCGATGACGCCACAGGCGAGTTGCTCAAGGACATCCAGCCATCACCTTCATCGCCTCCGGCTTTCATCGTTCACACACATGATGATGCCTCCTCGTCGCTCGGCAGTGTGCTGATTTATGCCGGCTTGAAACGCAGCAAGGTTGATGCTGAATTGCATGTGTACGAAAACGGTGGGCACGGATACGGCATGCGACCTGTCATCGGATCAAGCATCGGCACTTGGCCCAATCGGGCTGGCGAGTGGTTGGTTCGGCGAGGATTGGCTCGAAAAGATTAGGCGACTGCGAGTTAACTAATTGCTGGGCGTGTGAACGCCATCGGCAATCACGGGGGACTCAGTTGCGTGACCAAGCTGGTAGAGAAAGTGAAATACCAAATTCATAACGAGCACGCCGAGTATCGCCAGGATGAACGCAGCCCCACCAACTTGTTCGTGCCAAAGCGTCCAGACGAACTGGCCAATGCAAAGCAGGGAAACGAACACGAGCGTTGGTGTGCGTGAGATGAGATTCACGACGAGGGCGCCCAATGGAGCGCCGAGCGCGACGACGGGAGCTGCGGCAAGCCAATTCGCGAATACTTCGCTGTCCATTGGATAGCGAGCGGGGTTCCAGTGACTCAAAAGTATGTTGGTTGTGATCCCGACCACCGAAGCGAATGCCATCAAGATGACCGACGTCGGTATCGCGGTCTTCAAGTCAGCTCGATACAAGAGAACAAGTATCGCGTAGATCACCATGTCGATGCCGACGCCGGTGATCGAGGCAACCACTCCACCGATGATCCCAGCGGCCAGACCGATTGGAGTGTCGTATGTGTACCAGGATTTGGTCTCTCGGTGGCTTGAAACAAGTTCTCGCATCTTGATTAAGTGCATGATGCCAAAGCTCGCCCAAACGATCGCGAATGTCAGTTTCACCCACAGGTCAGGAATAATGGGAGCAACAAAGATTGCACCGGCAGGCGTACCAATCGCAGCTCCCCAAAGTGCAGGCCGAAGCAAATGCCAGTCGATCGGCCGTCTCGCGGACAGCACATAAATGCTAGCGGAAACCATACCGATGGATTGAACCGCTAGTCCGAAATTGCGACCAAGCGAACCGGGCAAATCGAACAGCAACACCAAAACTGGAAAGCCAACTGTACCCCCGCCCATCGGTGTTGATCCAGCCACGTAAGAGCCGAACGCCATCGCCAATGAAATCGGCCAATGTGCTAGCACGAGTTCGATGTATCCACCGAAAAAAACGATCGCGGACCAAGCCAAATAGAACGCCGCAAGCCAGTACCAAAAAGCCAACGGCTTCTTCGGCCTTACATTCGCGGGAGTTTGGTTCATTGGAAGTTTTCTGTTCTCGTTCGACGGCTATCCGAGTGTAGCGATTAAGCAAGATCTAGCGGATTTAATTGCGAAGCGACCATGTGCTTACCTGCCTCAACCGGGTGTCGTCGAATTTGCAACAAATTGACGTAAATTCGCCAACGCTCGGCTGGGATTTTTGACGAACATTCTTAGTAAGAGTTCAGCTGCAAATCGAAGGGGCTGATTTGTACTAGATTCTACACCAGCGATCGTTTCGTCTTCAGCGGGGCAGCTGAGAGGAAATGATTCGAAGCCGACCCGCAGCAATAGCTTGGTTGCGGGCCGGCTTTTTTTATAGCTAGGACTCTTTCAGCGAAGCGGCTTGGTTTTCGCTGTTTTGGGGCGAGAAGCAAGAAATCGCCAATTTCAGATATTGGCACTTCCCTGATCGCTAAAGTGATGCCAAATGACCCCTACCGGCCAAGTTTGAGGATCCTCATTAGGAGCCTAACCGGTATTCGGGCGAATTTCGCACCCACCTCCCGACTGTCCCTCCTCAAATCATCTGTCCCATGTCTGTCGTTCAACGGAAAGTTTTTGTCGTTGACGATGAACCGTCTGTACTCGCCGCCATTTGCCAGCTCATCGAAGCGGGTGGGTATGTGTGCTGTCCGTTTGGTTCCGTCGAAGAATGCCTTTGCGAAGTCGATCATTCCGTCGACTGTGTTGTCACGGATCTGATGATGTGTGCCCAAGACGGAATCGAACTAATCAACCAACTGAGCGAGAGAGGACTTTCAGTCCCCATCGTTGTGGTAACCGGTCATGCTGACGTTCCAACCGCAGTTAGGTTGATGGAGCGAGGTGTTGTGACGGTTTTGGAGAAACCGCTTGAGATCGGCCAGTTGCTCGGTGCGATCGCGCGAGCGACCAAGGATTCCGACGAGCGACGCCAGCGTTTCTCGGAACTTCTTGCTGTTCGAAATCAGTTCGCTCAACTGAGTTCGGACGAGCAAGAAGTGATGCGGAAAATGATCAGCGGTGCCACGAACAAGGCGATCGCTGGTGACTTGTCGATCAGTGCGAGAACGTTGGACCGTCGTCGCCGAACCGTTCTCGATACGATGCAGGTAGATTCGATTGCGGAGCTAGCCATATTGGCAGAACGAAATCGCCTGTTTGCGAACTAAAGCATGTTTGCTGCACAGCGGTTCGTGAGAAGTTAAGCTAGTGCGATCAAACTCCCGCCTGCTTCTCCATTCTGGTGAATCGAAATGTCATTCAGATCTGTATCGTTGCTGCTGTGTCTGCCCTGGATCGCAACCATGGGATTCGCGGAATCGCCTGTCCCGGCCGGTTTCACTAACCTGCTTACTGGTGATGAACTGACCGGTTGGCATGGCGACAATCCACACAAGACCGTCAACGTGGAAGCGGACAAGCTTGAGGCTTTCGTTGAGTCGCAACAGGCCGAGTTTCTCGCGCACTGGACGGTAGTTGACGACGAGCTTGTCAACGATGGCCATGGTCCGTACGCAACGACAGATGCGTCCTATGGTGACATTGAGTTTCGTGTCGATTACAAGACGGTTCCACTTGCCGATAGCGGCATCTATTTACGTGGTACGCCGCAAGTTCAGATCTGGGATTCGACTGAAGCAGGCGGGAAATGGGACAGGAAAGCCGACAAAGGTTCTGGAGGGCTTTTCAACAACAGCCCGAACGCTGATGGGCAATTGCCGCTTGTTCTCGCGGATCGACCGTTTGGTGAGTGGAACCAATTTCGGATCCAGCAAGTTGGTAGCCGCACGACGGTCCACTTGAATGACCAACTTGTCGTCGACAATGCGATCATGGAGAACTTTTGGGACCGCACTCGACCGCTGCCTGCGACAGGTCCGATTCAATTGCAAACCCACGGTGGCGAGATCCGCTGGAAGAATATCTTGGTTCGCGAGATCGGAGTTGACGAAGGCAATCGTTTGCTTCGTGGCGATGACGAGGCTCAAGGTTTTGTGTCTGTGTTCAACGGAACCAGTCTGGAAGGTTGGCGTGGTGATGTCGAGAACTATGAAGTTGCCGACGGTGCGATCGTTTGTCGTGAAGGGAAAGGCGGAGTTCTGTTCACAGATGAAGTCTACGAAGACTTCGTTGTACGGTTGGAGTTCTTGTTGCCTCCGGCTGGGAACAATGGGTTGGCTATCCGTTACCCAGGCAAAGGGCGTGCTGCCTATGACGGAATGACGGAATTGCAAGTCATCGACAACGATGATGCGAAGTACCGCGAACTCGATGCGCGCCAGTACCACGGTTCAGCATACGGGATGGCGGCTGCTCACCGTGGCTACTTGAGGCCGATCGGTGAGTGGAACTATCAAGAGGTCGCTGTCGTTGGATCCAAGATCCGCGTTGAGCTTAATGGCACGGTGATCCTCGATGCCGATTTAAGCCAAGTCAGCGAATTCAAAAGCGACCTTGAGCATCCAGGCAAGGACTTAAAACAAGGTCACTTCGGTTTTGCTGGACATAAAGATCCAGTCCGCTTTCGCAAGATCGCGATCAAGCGACTGTAGTTGAAAACCTACAGTTCGCCGCGTTTTGGAGCCGTCGCAGCGTCGCTGTTGATTTTCGGTGAGTTGATTGTCGGCGACGAGTCCAGCGGCTCGACTGAAATCACGGTGGAGCCATCGGGCAAGACCATGCCTGGTCGCAGGTCGCCTGTGTTGCTGCCTTGAGTCGAGCCTGCGTTCGGATAGGTCTCGTCGAATCGGCCAGCCGAATATCGTCCAGCGTCAGATGGCTGATGGGAAAATTCGCTGTTGTAACCTGGGACACCGTAGCTTCGAGTTGCGGGGCTGTCGTAGCGATAGCTTGGTTGGTAGTTGTCCGTCGGCACATAACCCGCCGATGGACTTGCGTAAGTGCTAATGTCAAGATTCGATTGATTCAGCCCGTAGCGGGATGAATAGTAAGGCGAGTAGGCGCTGCCGTAGCCACGGTAAGCCGACGAATATGGATTTGCGTAATCGAATCGACCAATCGCCAACCCGCTGGTGAGGCCAAGTCCGTAGCTTCCCAAGCCGTAGTTGCTATAGCCAACTCCGCCGAGTCCTCCGTAGCCATATCCCGGACCTGGGTAACCGAAAGCACCATAGCCCAAACCGTTGTAACCCAGCCCGCCGTAGCCCAAACCACCATAACCGAGACCGTAGGGGCTTCCGCTGCCGATCGAAAGACTGAAGCCGCTGCCGGAATAGCCTCCGTAGTGACCGCCGCGATGGCCTCCGGAATATCCGCCATAATGCCCGCCACCGTGGCCTGAGTGATGCCCACCACCATGATGCTGTGCAGACGCTGTTGAACCAGCCAACGATACCGATAACGCAGTAACAGCGCCGATTACAAGGCTACGAAACGCGAACATCAACATTGGAGCTCTTCCCGCAGGTAGACTGGACGTTCTGTTTTGAGCCAGAAGTCCTCAATGAAACCTTGCCATTGTTTTGGTCACAATCCAAAACACGCAAATAGTCCTAACCCGTAATCTTATGCCACGCCTTACGAATGGCAAATTCGACACCCCGAGTTTCATCGTGATTGTCGTGAATACAAACCACCGTAACCGTCAAAGCCTCCCATGTTGCACAATCGAATCCCCCACTTTCGCTTCATTGGCGGGTTGCAGTCGATGTGTCTCGTTTGCGTCCTCTTGCTCAACTTCGTGAATGCCACTTTTTTGAGTTTGGCGACGGCCCAATCCAGCGAAAAAGATGCTCAACTTTCCAACGGCCGCAATGTCGTGCTCGTGACGCTTGACGGCTTGCGTTGGCAAGAAGTGTTTGGTGGTGCCGACGAACGACTCGTTTCTGCCGATGGTAAAGTGAAGGATATCCCGGCGACGCAAGCACGTTTTCTTGGTGCAAATGCCAATGACCGACGCCAGGCTTTGATGCCATTTTTCTGGTCGACAGTTGCGACACAAGGTGTCGTGTTTGGCAACCCAGACGAAGGCTCGTCCGCACGAGTCACCAATACGCATCACTTCTCCTACCCTGGCTACAGCGAGATTCTCTGTGGCTTTGCGGATCCCAAGATCGACTCCAACGCAAAGAAGTACAACGAGAACGTCACTGTGCTGGAGTGGTTGAACAGGAAAACCGAATTCGCTGGCCGTGTTGCTGCGTTTTGTTCTTGGGATGTGTTTCCGTGCATCATCAACGACAAACGTAGTGGCGTTCTTGTCAACGCAGGCTGGATGGACACTGCAAATGCTGTTGAAGAGCCGCATCGTAATGACCTGAAACAACTCGATGATCTTGCGAGTGAAGTGCCACACCTATGGCCAGGTGTGCGCTACGATTACTTCACATGGCGTGCCGCTGAAACGTACGTTCGAGCAAAGCGACCACGAGTGCTCTATGTCTCTCTAGGCGAGACCGACGACTGGGCACACGAGGGTCGTTATGATCTCTACCTTGAATCAGCCCAACGGAACGACGATTACATTCGCCGGCTTTGGGAAACGATGCAATCAATACAGCAATACCGAGACAACACAACGTTGATCATTACAACGGATCACGGTCGTGGCGATGCTCGCGGAGAATGGACATCGCATAGCAACAAAATTGCGGGTTGTGACGTCATCTGGATCGCCATGCTCGGCCCCGGCTTGGACCCACAGTTATCAAAAGGTGTCCACGCGACCCAGTCGCAAGTGGCCGCGACGATCGCAACGTGCCTTGGTTTGGACTTTACCGCAGAGGACGCTGGGGTTGCGGCCGCGTTACCGATCGCCATAACCGCTAGTGAGGCGTCAGTTACCTCAGAGGGAAACGCACCATGATTTATCGAGTGCTAATTTGCCGAGTGTTGCTTTGTCTGGTTCTTCAGGCAGCGCTGCTACTGCCGTCGCAATCCTTCGCCGGTGAGTTCAATCGCGTCTTAAGTCTTGGCGATAAAATTCCGGCTTGGTCGGACTTGGACGGCGTTGACAACAAAAAACACTCGCTCGAGGAACTCTGTGAAGCAAAAGCCTTTTTGGTTGTCTTTACGTGCAACTCGTGTCCGTACGCAGTCGATGTCGAAGACCGCGTGCTCGAACTGGATCGAAAGTATCGCGACAGCGGAGTTCGAGTCGTCGCGATCAACGTGAACACCGCCGAAGAAGATTCGCTGGATGCGATGAAGGCGCGTGCGAAGGAGAAAGGATTCGGTTTCGTTTACCTGTATGATCCCACGCAAAAGATTGCGAGAGATTTTGGTGCGACACGAACGCCTGAGTTTTTCGTCTTCGATAGCAAACGCCATCTCGTTTACCAAGGATCGCTCGACGATAGTCCGGACGGAAAGTCGGTCACGAGCCGTTACGTTGAGGACGCGATTCAAGCGACGCTCAACTCAGGTGCTATCGAAGTCAAGGAGACGGTGCCGATCGGTTGCAATATTCGGTTCGAACGTGTTCGACGCTCGCGAACTACGACCAAGTAGATCGGACAGCCATTCAGTCGTCTGACTCGAGTCTTTGCCGAGCTTCGCTTGCCCAGGGGCTGTTGGGGGCGCCGTCGAGGAAGCGTTGCCAGTGGTGCTTCGCCTCCGTGCGACGGTCGAGTTGATCGAGTGTTTGAGCGAGGCTGAAATGCACGTCGGGATAGTCTTCATGCAATGAAAGCGCACCGCGAAACGCGGCAACGGCCAAATCGAGTCTCCCTGTTTCTGCGAGGACATTGCCAAGACTCGCTCTCGCTTCCACGTATTCCGGATCGAGTTCGATGGACATGAAGTAGCGTTCTATCGCAGCAGCAAATTCCCCGCTGCGATAAAGCAATTCGCCAAGTTGAAATGAGATATCAGCTCGCGCGCCATCTCGGCCGAGGATCGCATGATAGTAGTCAATCGCTGATTGAATATCGCCGCTATCCTCGGCGCGATGAGCCGCCTCCAATAAGTCATCGTGTTCGGAAGAGTCGCCATACAGCGGAAACTCGGTTGCATCACGTCGCGTGATGGACAAAATCGATGGAAACTCGGAGTCGCGTTCAAGGTCATCAGCCGATCCCGGCTCCAAGGCATCAAAATCGATCCGCAACTGTCCACCGGGCTCGATAAGCCCTTCGCCCTGGCGTAAGAGGACGTGCTTTCCTTCGACCAAAATATTCAACTGGTCGAGCGGCCGACGAAGATCGGGCAAGTACTCGACTAACTCCACCAAACGCCGTTCAATCGCTTGCGGGCTCGCTCCGGCTGCGACCCATTGAGCCAACCGCCGCGCCGTCGCGACTTCCGAAAAATCGAAATATGGCAACCGATGCAGTGTGCGAACAGGTGTGATCAATCCAAGTCGATGCCACCGTCGAACCACGCGAACAGAAACTCCGAGTAAATGTGCCAACATCACCGGTGTGTAATAACGCCGAATGGAGTGTTCTAGCTCAACGAGCCCCAGTCGATGCCAGAGTTCGGTCTCGTGCAGCACTTCGACGCGGCCCGCTGCCGATGCCTCGCGAATTTCAGCAGTGATCCATTCTGCCTCAGCGACCGGCGACTCTTCGGCTCCAATCACCACCCAATCAATTTCTGCGTCGTGTCGATCGACAACGATCGCGGAATAAGACCGCAGCAAGTTCGTTGCTTCGCGGTGATTCATGCCTCCGAAACGCCCCACCAACGCGATGCGTTTCGTTGCAACTGGGGAAACAAGGTCGGCAACGGCATTCTCGTCGACGAGCATTTCGTCGACTTCACCGTGTTCATCCGTGGTCTCATCCGTCGTATCGCTGTCAAACATGACCGGATTCTAATTCATGTATGGCCACCAATTCTATGCCCAGTCCATGAACCTTGCGTGCGGTGGGTTGTGTCTTGGCCTGTGACGAGTCATTCTCGGTACCTAGCGTTTGCGAGTGAACGGGGTGATCGCTGGTGGGCTTCCTCGGAAGACTGCTGGAGGAAAGTCCGGGCTCCGTAGGGCAGGATGGTCGATAACGTCGACCGGCCGCGAGGTTAGGGAAAGTGCAACAGAGAGTAAACCGCCGAACGGTTCGTCGCGAGATGGATGCGTGGTAAGGGTGAAACGGTGCGGTAAGAGCGCACCAGCGATACAGGTGACTGTGTCGGCTCGGTAAACCCCATCCGGAGCTAGACCAAACAGGGTGAAGTCGACTCGCAAGAGACGGCGCGAAGCGGCCCGTTTCGCTGTACATCCGGGTAGGTCGCAATAGAGGCGGCGAGCAATCGTCGTGCACAGATAAATGGTCACCGATACGGCTCACGCCGCATCACAGAACCCGGCTTACAAGTCCACTCGCAAACGCTTTTTTCGTGTTGGATTAACGAATCAACGCGACTTCGATTTCCAGCCCGGGGCCGAAACCGAGCATCAACCACGGTTTGGGGCGTCCAATCGTCGCGAATTGTTGCAGGATGAACAGCATCGTTGCGCTCGACATGTTCCCGTGCGCTGCGAGCACATCACGCGAAACCGAAAGGATGCTCGAATCGAAGTCGAGAGCGGCTTCAACGGCAGTTAGGATTCTCGCTCCGCCTGGATGAACTGCCCAACCGCCGATCGATTCAATCGACTCGCCGTGCTTGCCCAACCAGTCGGTCAAGAACGCTCGCAGACCATTTTCGATCAAGCCAGGAACGGTCGCAGCCAACGTCATCTCGAATCCGTTGTCACCAATACGCCAAGTCATGGAATCACGACTATCGGCGACTAGGCAGGATCCCGTCCCAGCGATTGACCCTAACGAGGTGTGAGCTTTGTGAGCTGAGCCGTTTCCGTTGGAGCTGCCGTTCGCACTACCGTTTTGTGCTGATGTTTTACTGTCGGAGTTCGCAATTACGAGCGAGCCGCTGCCGTCGGCAAAGAGTGCACCCGAAACAATCCGATCAGCATCAAAGCCGTATTGGTAATGCAAGCTGCAAAGCTCCACGCTCGTCATCAAGACTTTGGCGGATGGATCAGCAGCAACTAAACCTCGCGCCGCACGCATCCCGTTGATGCTGCCGTGGCATCCCATGAATCCGACTTGGACTCGTTCTGTTGTGGCTGGTAAACCAAGTCCGTCAATCAAATCAATGTCGACACCCGGAGCGCTAAAGCCTGTGCAGGTCACCGTCACCAAGTGCGTGATTTCACTTGCCGACACGCCCGATTGTTCGAGTGCTTTGCGAGCGGAGGCGAGTGCAAGAATCGGCGCTTCGACAGCAAAACGATCACCACGATGGCTTGTCGTTGGTCCGCGGTCGTCTGGCCCAGTTGATGGGGCGTAGAATGTTTGAGTTACCTGGTCATCGGGAGCTTCTTCGAGAAGCACGCTGCCACGAGTTTGGACACCGCTGCGGCGAAACAATGCTTCGAGCTTACGTGACTGAGACGCGTCTTCGCACGAAGCTAAACTCGCATACTTCGCCGCCGTGCGTATATCGAGACGGTGTCGTGGGGTGGCAAGGCCGAGCCCCAAAATTTCTGCGGACATTCAACGTTTCCTGACGATACGTCATCGCCCAGGAGGTGACCCGACCGACGTTAATTCACACTACATATGTGCACCAAGGCGATGCTTCAATCTTGCAAGTATGCACTGACTACCTCCACTTCGTCGAGGCGTAATGCACATTAGGTTGGATTATCTCTCAAGACCCCTCTGTTGGATTGCTCGTGCGTTGAGTTGAAGGTCCCTTAATTTCAGGCAAAAGCGGGTGATGCAACCAACTCAACGGGGTCCTCGATCGTCACAAGAAAGCGCGATGATAGCAAGCGTCGACTGCGTACAGGTCGAAGCAACACAGACTCAGAGAGCCGCGTAAACTCGTTTTGCGTGTAGGCCCCCCGAATGCTTAAGGATATATCTTGATGGACGATGTCGGACCGAGACACCACCCTTGATGCGATTCCCATCAAACACAAATTCAGTCGACTGCGTTCCCAATCACAAACAATGACCGCTCTCGAAGCCGCGGCTTGCATGGACTGCAATAAGCGGATGACGTGCTGGTCGTGCAGGCAGTGGATAAATTGCGAACATATCACCACATCGAACCCCGACGGAAGCGGCTCGCTCAAGCAGTCTCTTTTTAGTGTCCCTAGTTCAACGCTATGTTTTTTCGCCGCGGTTTGCTGTGCTTCGATAGCAACTTCGTTTCGATCAAGTGTCGTGAGCTGAATCGTCAATCGGTCTCGCCTTGCCATCAGCGCCCATGCGATTGCCATGTCGCCACTTCCGCTCGCAAGATCCAGCACTCTTAGCGGTCGACCCGATACTGAGCAGGCATGCGGAACGAGCTCTGAATACACCGCCGCAGCGACTCGACTGAGTCGGTTCAGTCGAGCAAATCCAGCGAACGCCAGTCTTTGTTCTGCCGCAGACATGTCTTGGTCTTGCTTACGAAGCGGTTGGACGGAACGGGATAGCGTCATGTCTTCACAACTCGAAAGCCGTCGGTCGTGAGTAAATAGGCTCGCAATCGATCACGGCACGCTTGAGCAAATTGAGCGACCTCGTCGGTCCGATAACTTGGGTATGTCCAGCGATGGTGAATCCATTTCTTGGCGACATAATTGAGCGTCACCTCCGCAAACATCCCGTCTCGCAAATAGAGGCGATGATCACGGTCCTTGGTCGTTGCCAACACCAACTTAGCCTGGGTCACGTAACCACAGTCAAGATTGAGCGGTCGACTTTCAGCATGTTCGTGCGACTCGGCATATTCGATTTCCCACGCATTCGTCGTATGTTTCCACTCCGATAATCCACCGGGCTCGATAAAGCCATCAAGCATCACAAGAACCTTTTTCAGGTCGCTTCCCATCGTCTCCGTGTAGAATCCGTTTGCTTCGAAGGGCAACGGGTCCGCAACCAATGCAACTCCGCCCCACTCGTCACCGAGTTTCTGTATTGCCCAGTCGATCGCTTGCTGGTGCCGGCTGATCACGGCACAGATTCGGACGACGGGTTCGATAATTCGCGTGTCTGCCATACGTTTGTCGCCTGGAAGTCACGGTGCTACTCGGACTTCAGTCCGCTTGCTCGCACCGCTAAACTGTCTTTGACTTCGACCCATCATCGCACTTCACCCACGATCTTCAAATGCATCCTTGGATTGCCCAGCGGACAACGACTTTTGACTCCAGCGGCATTCGCCGTGTCTTCGAT
The DNA here is from genome assembly GCA_041749955.1 of Pirellulaceae bacterium. GTDB lineage: Bacteria > Planctomycetota > Planctomycetia > Pirellulales > Pirellulaceae > JBBSJZ01. The sequence goes on from JBGTAI010000224.1 coordinate 49,052, forward strand.
TTAGCAGCCAAATTGAAGGATCCCGTGAATCTTTCGATCGGCCAACCCGACTTTGACGTTCCTGAGGCGATCCAGCAAGCCGCCATCGATGCAATCCGATCGGGCAAAAACGCCTACTCCCCGACGCAAGGCATCGCCCCGCTCCGAGAAGCGATTCTTGCCGACGTCCAAGCTCGTTACGGTCACGCCGATCGAGACGTTTTCATCAGCAGTGGCACCAGCGGCGGTCTGGTGCTGACGATGTTATCGATGGTGAACCCAGGCGACGAAGTGATTTTTCTCGATCCGTACTTCGTCATGTACCCAGCACTCGTGAAGCTATGTGGCGGTGTTCCAGTCACGATCGACTCGTACCCAGACTTCCGTCTAGACGTGGACAAGATTGCTGCGGCGATTACCCCAAAGACGAAACTGATTTTGGTCAACAGCCCCGCGAATCCGACAGGCGTAACGGCGACACCCGAAGAACTCGAAGCTGTCGCCAAGCTAGCTGCGGAGCACAACATTGCTCTCATCTCAGACGAAATTTACAGTCGCTTCATGTACGACGGGCCCTTCGTTTCGCCTGCCTCGTACAACGACCAAACGATCGTGATTGATGGCTTCAGCAAGAGTCACGCCATGACCGGATGGCGTGTGGGCTACGTCCACGGACCAAGCGAGATCATTCGCACAATGCTCAAGGTCCAGCAGTACTCGTTCGTTTGCGCTCCTCAACCGTTCCAGTGGGCGGCATTATCCGCACTCGATATCACGCTCGACGAACACATCGAAGCCTACCGCCGCAAACGCGACTTGATCGTCGAAGGACTCGCCGACCACTACGAAATTGCGAAACCAGGTGGCGCGTTCTATGTCTTTCCCAAGGCACCAATCGCAAGTGGCGCTGCGTTCGTTGAAAAAGGAATCGAAAACGGGCTGCTTGTCATTCCCGGCAACATCTTCAGTGCTCGCGATACGCACTTCCGAATCAGCTTCGCCGCCTCAGACGCGATGCTCCAACGCGGCATCGATCTGCTAATCAAACTTGCGAAATCGTAAGTATTTGAGTCTGCGGGGTATTAACGATCACTGGAGCGGCCACCAACGGCATTTCCGGTCCATCCAAGTACTGGATCAATGAAGGCTTCTTTCGTCGCAGATTGCCAACTTGGTGCATTGAGCTGAATGTTTTTTTCTGATTCTAGCATCTCTGCACCATGGCTACGGCTGTGCTGAGTCGCGATGACTCCGATCACGTCATGCGAACGATCCAACCAAAGCATCGTCCCGCTCGATCCGCTGTGATAAATCCAACTCGCAAGTCCGTCATCCCCACTCGGGCCGAGCGTGAATCCAAGCCCATAATACGCGACAGGCTTCTGTCGTTTATACATTCGATTGAGGGCGTTTGCTTCGATGATTTGCTTGCCATCAACGCTGCCAGCATTGCGATGCAACAGCATGAATCTCGCCAAGTCATCAACCGTGGATACGATTGCACCACCCACCGACGCATAGTGACCCTCCAGCACTTTTGGTTGGTCCAACCGCCGCCGAAATCCGCCGTCGCTTCGCCATTGCCAGTAAAAGCTAGGCATCACTTTTTGCGTCGCGTCGTCAGGATAGTACGTCGTTTGTGTCATGCCCAAGGGCACGCAAATCTCGTCCTGTAAAACATCGTTGAGGGACCGCTGAGTCACGACTTCGATGACTCGTCCAACCACGTCATAACCGATGCCGCTGTACGCAAACGCTTCGCCAGGATTTCGACTCATTGGCATCTCGGCTTCCAACGCAACGACCTGAGCAAGCGTGAGCCCCTTACCGGTTTGCGTGAGCCAAGGTCGGCCACCGTCCTCATAGTCAGAAATAAAACCCGCGGTGTGTTTCAAGCACTCAGCTATCGTCGGAGTTCGCTCGAGAAAAACGGACGACCGCAGTCGAAGCGACTTCATTTCTGGTACGTAGGCGTCGATCGATTGGTCCAGATCAAGCTTGCCTTCGGCACTAAGTTTCACTGCCAACGTCGCAATGATTGATTTGGAGATCGACGCGATTCGAAACGGTGCGTCCGCGGCGAATGGTTGTTCGCGTCGAATGTGCCCATACCCAAAGTCTTCACGAAAGATGACTTCACCGTGATGCAGCAATAAAATCGCCCCGCCCGGCACGTCGCCCTTCCGAACGCTCTCGTCGAGGTGAGTCAGCAAGCGGGTCTTCGATTCCGAATCAAATCCGTGCTTGGTCCAATCGCCGATTGCCAAGTCTTCTGCTGCGGTCGCTATCGCGAGGATAATGGACAACAGAAACGAGGCGGCAATACGGTTCATGATCAAGCCAAGCGGTCGGTCGCGATGTGGTAATGCGGGTCTTCGGAGACGTTGATCTCGACAAGATCGCCAGCTTTATCGAGCAGTGTGCGGCACTCGGCGCTCAGGTGCGTTAAGTGAACTCGCTTACCAAGAGCATCGTATTTCTCAGCAAGAAAGTTGATGGCTTCGAGGGCTGACTGATCATAAACGCGAGTGTAGTAGAAGTCGATCACCACATCGTCTGGATCACTCGCAGGATCAAACATCTCCTTAAACGATGACACCGAAGCAAAAAACAGTGGGCCGTGCAATTGATAAATCTTGCTGCCGAATTCGTTGTATTTCACCTCGGTACCAATGTGTGTCGCGTGCTGCCATGCGAAAACGAGTGCCGACACGATCACTCCGAGGATGACTGCCGACGCTAAATCGTGCATGACGACGGTGTACCCAGATACCAAGATCATCACAAACATGTCGCTGCGTGGCATGCGGCGAAGCATCTTGATGGACGCCCATTCGAACGTACCAATCACGACCATAAACATCACGCCGACGAGCGCAGCCATCGGGATTTGCTCAATGAGCGGTGCCAGGAATAAAACGAACATTAATAGACACACGGCTGCCGTAATGCCAGACAAACGACCGCGGCCGCCTGAGTTGACGTTAATCAGTGACTGGCCGATCATCGCACAACCACCCATGCCGCCAAAGAAACCTGAAACAACGTTCGCGATTCCCTGGCCCACGCATTCGCGATTTCCCTTGCCGCGAGTCTCCGTGATCTCGTCGATCAATGTCAGCGTCATCAAGGACTCAATCAGCCCGACACCGCACAGGACGATCGCGAACGGAAAAATGATCCTTAATGTTTCCCAATTCATCGGTACGATCGAGTACTCGAGAAAGAACAACTGAGGCAGCGAGCCGCTCATCCCCGACTCAGCCACCGCATCAAGATTCGGCTGCGGGCTGTCGACTGCAAGCGAGCTGGTGCCTGATTCGGTGCCTGATTCGGTGCCCTGCATGCTCACAAGGTTGACGTTGCTCTCGGAGTCGACTTCGCTCTCGGAGTCAACTTCCGACTCGATCCTCGCTTTTGCAATCGCGACCGCTTGTGAGTTAGTCCTCAGCATGTCGCCCACAGTCGCAAGTAGATTGTCGTCTCGCGTTGAACTCGCCGCTTGATTGATCGCATACGAGATCATGCTCACGGCGAGAATCGCGACCAAGGTGGCTGGCACCGCTCGCGTTAGTTTCGGTAGCAACCAAATGATGCCCATCGTTAGGGCGATCAAAGCGAGCATGATGACGAGCCGAGTGCCGCTCAGGTAAACCAAGTCGCCGCTCGTGGAGAGTATCTTGAAGCTGCCGAGTTGCGCGAGTCCGATGACGATGGCCAGACCGTTCACAAACCCGAGCATGACTGAATGCGGCACCATGCGAATGAACTTTCCAAGTCGACCGATGCCGACCGAGATTTGAAGCAGCCCACACAAGATGATGGTCGGGAACAGATACTCGACGCCGTGCTGCGACACGAGTGCGACGACAACCACCGCCATCGCGCCTGTTGCTCCCGAGATCATTCCCGGTCGACCGCCAAGTACTGCTGTGATGAGCCCCATGAAGAAAGCTGAGTACAGGCCAATCAGCGGTGACACACCCGCCACAAACGCAAACGCAATCGCTTCGGGAACAAGAGCTAGGGCTACGGTCAGCCCGGACAAAACATCGTTCTTAATTGAACCAGCTTGTTGTCGAAAAAAATTCAGCATTAGTCGTCCAAAACACCAGTAAAACGCCAAAGCGGCGACGGAAGGAGGCCGGACTATAGTTGAGGTCCGTGCTGGGTCAATATTGGTCAGTAAGTCCAATTATCCGACACAAACGGAGCCGCGAATCCGAATCGACTTAGAGGGGCTTGGTCTTCCCGTTAGCATGCACGTGAGGCGTTGTATGTCCCCAGTACTGTTCAAAACAGCTGCCCGCGTGACATTTCTAAAGTCGCTAAGATATCGCGATAATCGTCCCCGCCCGGATATTCCAATCCTCGCTTTTCCTGCCCTACGGACTTCACACCTCTCGGATACCCACATGAACATCCCCAAACTGTTCTTACGCAACATTCCTGCATTTCTTTTGCTTGCCGCTATTGCAACGGTTGGACATGCTCAAGAAGCGCCTGCGACCGCAACGCTTGATCCTGCAATGGACGTCAATCGCAAGGCTGCTGACGGATTGGATTGGCACGACGTGACACAGTGGGATGTCGAAGGACGAATTTTGCCAGACCAGGAACGTGCGATTTGGTTCGATCGATTGCCAGCATCGGCGGAGAAGTCCGTCACCAGCAACGTTTGGAATTTAAGTCGTGATAGCGCCGGCATGATGGCGAGATTCACGACCGATGCGACCGCGATTCACGTTCACTACAAACTTCGCAAGTCGAATCTGGGAATGCCACATATGCCGGCAACAGGCGTTAGCGGCGTCGACTTGTACGCTCGCGATGCCGAAGGCAAATGGCGATGGGTGCAAGTCACGAAACCTGCGACTCAAGAAGTCAAAGCGGAAATTGTTGCTGGTCTTGCTCCCGGCGAGCGTGAATACGCCGCTTACTTGCCGCTTTACAACGGTGTCGAGTTCATGAGCATTGGCGTGCCCCAAGGAAGCAAATTTGCAGGTTTGGCTCCGCGCGACAAGCCGATCGTCTTTTACGGAACGAGTATCACGCACGGTGCCTGTGCCAGTCGTCCAGGTATGGTTCACACAGCGATCCTGGGGCGACGATTCGATCATCCAGTCGCGAACCTTGGGTTCTCCGGCAACGGTCGCATGGATCAAGCGGTCGGCGACTATCTTGTTCAAGTGGATGCGGCCGCTTACGTCATCGATTGTTTGCCGAACATGGGCCCGAGCGACGTCGAAAAGAAGTGCATTCCGTTGGTGAAACAACTTCGTGCGGCGAAGCCAAACACGCCGATTGTTTTGGTCGAAGATCGTCGAAACACAAACGATTGGATTCTTCCAGCTCGCAATAAGCACCACACCGACAATCATGCTGCACTTCGAGTCGCTTACGAGACACTTGTCCGTGAGGGTGTAAAAAATCTGCACTATATCCCTGGTGATCATCTTTATGGCGATGACGGAGATGGTGCCACCGATGGTTCCCATGCAAACGATCTGGGATTTGTTCGGCAATCGGACATTTTCGAACCGATCCTTCGACAGGCGTTGGGCCTCTAGTGATCCACGGCGACGTCGAAGGGGGTTGACGGTTCGCGTGTTGCAGTTGAGAACTGCGACGACACCATCCATCGTGAGAGACCTTTTTGACCGCACAAGCCAGCGTTCCAATCAAGCATTCTTCGCGTGATTTGCGAGTTGGAATCGCTTGTGCGATCGCGGCTCACACGATGTGGGGGCTGTTCCCGATCTACTGGCGCCAGCTTACGCAGGTTGCTTCCCTGGAGCTCGTTTGGCACCGAATTCTTTGGTCGTTTGTGCTGCTGAGCATCGTAATTCCCTTGATGATGTGGCGAGGCGACATGGGTGGCTTCAGCGCGATTGGTCGTGCGCTAACCAATCGCAAGCTGTGGTTGGTGTATGGCACCGCCGCCGTCATGATCGCGATCAACTGGTTCGCGTTTATCTGGGCCGTCAACAATAATCGAGTTCTCGAAGCGTCGCTGGGCTACTACATCAATCCACTGCTGAACGTGTTGCTCGGTGTCGTGGTCTTGCGAGAGAGGCTGGTTGGGATCCAGTGGATCGCTGTGGCGATCGCGACCGTTGGCGTCACCATTATGTCGGTCACAAGCGGTTCGATTCCTTGGGTTTCGTTTGCCATGGCGATTTCGTTCGCATTCTATGGACTCATCAAAAAGAAAGCTTCGCTTCCGCCGTTGATGGGCTTGTGGATGGAGCTTGCGGTGCTTGTCATACCTGCCGCGATTGTCTTGGGGATGAAAGCATCTGCGGGCACGGGAGCAATGAGCGAGGGAAATGCGATGACGAGGATGATGCTAGTCGGAGGCGGATTGGTGACTGTCGCTCCGTTGACGCTCTTTGCAATCGCAGTGAAGCGAGTCGACTTGTCACTGATCGGTATCCTTCAATATGTCGGTCCGACGCTGCAATTCCTGGTTGGCGTGTTCATGTTTCATGAACCGCTCGATCAATGGCGAATCATTGGATTCCTCTTTGTTTGGACTGCACTCTTAACGTTCATTGTCGGCCCGCGATTCATCCGAAAAGCAACAGCGCTCAACAACTAGCGTTGTTCGTTTACGCTGTATTGTTTCGTCTATACTGTGGTCTCAACCAAGTCCTCAAACGTTTTGGTGCCACATGACACAGAATTTATCCCGTCGGACGTTTCTCGCTTCGACAAGTGCAACAGCAGCCACAATCGCCACATCGTCGGCTCTCTATCCGCACGTTTCCTTTGGGCAAGAAGGCTCGCGAATTCGAGTCGGCCAGATTGGGACTGCACACTCACACGCTGCTGGCAAAATGGAAACGTTTCGCAAGCTGAGCGATGTCTACGAAGTCATCGGTGTTGTTGAACCCGATCCCGTTCGTAAGTCCGCGGCGATGAAGAACAAAGCCTACGCGGATGTCGCGTGGATAAGCGAGGACGAGTTGCTCAGCACAAGCGGGTTGCGGTGCGTCGCCGTTGAGACCGCAATACGCGAACTCGTTCCGACGGCGCAACGTTGCATTGATGCTGGGATGCACGTCCATCTCGATAAACCGGCTGGCGAATCGCTGTCGGCGCTGAGGACATTGCATGAGTCCGCATCGAGCAAGAAGTTGTGCATCCAAATGGGATACATGTTTCGCTACAACGCGGCTTTTGCGTTGGCTGCTCAAGCGGTTCATACGGGTTGGTTGGGTGAAGTATTTGAACTGCACGGCGTGATGAGTAAGAAAGTTGGCCAAGCCGACCGCGACGAACTTCGAAAGTACCCTGGCGGAACCATGTTCGAATTAGGTTGTCATCTCGTCGATGCGATGGTCTGGATGCTTGGAAAACCGACGTCCACAACGCCGTTCATCCGACGAACGATGCAGGATGATCTGGCCGATAACATGCTGGCGACCTTTGATTATCCGAAAGCAACCGCGACGATCCGCTCCTCTGTGGTGGAGCCCTTCGGAAATCGACGCCGGCAATTCACCATCGTCGGTACCGAGGGTGTCATCGACATTCGACCACTGGAACCACCTAGACTCGAATTGTCACTCGAGAAGGCACGCGGCGACTTCAAAGCGGGCACGCAAACGGTCGAGTTAGAACGGCCCGCCGGGCGCTACGATGGCGACATGATGGACCTCGCCGCAGTCGTCCGAGGTGAAAAGCAACTCCGCTGGGATGCCGCGCACGATCTGGCGACGCACGAATCAATCCTTCGTGCGAGTGGTCTCAGCGTTGAGGACTAGCGTTGAAGGCGATTCGTTATTCTTCGCGGTGGGCGGAAAGCCGCTCGAAGAGGTCTCGCACGTTGGCTTTGAATTCAGCCGGCGAGTCATCGTTGTGCCCCATTCGCTTGCCGACCGTCAGGATCTTGGCTGAAGACGGTATCGCTTCGTGCAATCTGGTGGCTGAGTCCAGTGGAACGATATTGTCGGCGTCTCCGTGCCACTGAATCAACTCACCCGTATAGTTCTGCAATCGAAGCGCTGACGGATACTTGTTGCTCATCAACCACCGCACCGGTACCCAGGGAAAGTGGGTGCCAGCTACATTGGTCAGCGAGTCAAACGTGCACTCCAACACCATCGCGCGGGGCTGAGTGGATTCAGCTACACCAGCGGCCACTCCGCCGCCAATCGAGCGTCCCCACAACACAACGTCTGAGATTTGGATTTGCTCGCGTTGAGCTAACCATTGGCATGCCAGGATCCCATCGGACACAAGCTGCTTCTCGCCTGGTTTGCCTTGGCTTTGGCCGTAACCGCGGTAATCCATCACCAAGATGCTCGCCCCAAGTTGATCTCGCCACCACGACATCTCCAAACCACACGACGAGACGTCTTCGCCGTTGCCGTGGAAAAAGATAGCTGCTCCGCGTGCCGAGTCGTGAGGCAAATACCAGCCGTGCAGACGAGTTTGGTCCTCGGTGTCAAGCCACACATCTTCGCGAACGATGCCCGTTGGATCCCAGTCGCCTGATGACGCATCCGGCATCGGATACAGCAAGCTTCGTTCGAACATCATGAGCAGCATCAGCATGCACCCGTAGCACACGACGATGAAACCGATGGCTCGTGAAAGCTTGATCCAAAACGGACGCCGCATCGGTATCGGTATTCGCCTCGGTATCGGTTGTTGATCCATCTTGGTGACACTCTGCTCATTGTCATGCTCGTCAATTGACGCTTGGTCAAGATTCGTACTTCGAAACCAGGCCCCCGATCTTGCAGGCTAGTTTTCGATTACACCGTTCTCGTTTTCCACGAGTCGTTGAAAGTGAGCGATCGTATCGGCGTCACCCAGACGAACGAGATTCTCTCTCAAAATAACGTTCTCGACTGCACGAACAAATCGCTCGTACTTCACTCGCTTCTCGCGTTCATCGGGCGTATTGGATGCCGACTCAGTCAACTCGCGATAACGTGCATAGTCCGGATGCACTTCGACTGCGTGAACAAAATCGTCACTGCGCGTCGTCACCAGCTCGATGGAAACCGGGTTCATTAAGTTTGCGAGTTCTGGCCAGCGAGTCTTTAAGTCCGTCGAAATTTTCCGACGCAGTTGAGATGCCGGGTCATCCGGACGCCCGCGATATCGGCTGCGTCCTCGTGAACGACTTTCGTCTTTGAGTCGCTCGGCCTTATCCAGCCGATCGGGACCCGTCAGGTCGAGTTGCTCCGAAAGCCCTTCGAGAATGGCGCGATCAGAAGGTGTGGCTAACCTGAGGACTTCGTCATAAGCCAAATCGCGAGGCAGCAAATCGGGGTGCTGGTCGTCTTGAAAGCCACTCTCGATGCCTAGAAATTCGCCGGACGTGTTGATCGGCAAATCAATGGTATCACTTTGAAGGATCGTGTACGCGTGAGCTTCATCGAAAGAAATTTTGCCGTCATGGTTGTAATCTGGCGATCCAATGGGCTGGTTCAATCGATTGTGGCCTGCGATCGCCTCCCAGAAATAGGTGCTGTATTCGACGTACGTGGATTCGTCGATGTCGGATGTGCATCCGGCTGCGGGTCGATCGTGAACCGTCGCGAAGAAGCCGCAACGTTGCTGGGTCGATAGACCACGATCTGGGTTCCCATCGTTGTAGATAAATCGAGAAAAGCCGCCTGCATGACATTGAACCATAACGGCAGCGACACTGACTCCTTGTGGAAGCTTGTCGAGAAGCTTGGCAAGCTCCACAACGTCGAGTCGTTCGTTATTCCAAAGCGAGATGGATGTGTTGTACGGTTGGTTTCGCGTCGTGCTATCGTTGCCATGTGATGTGACGTAGAGAAACAGCCGGTCACCGCCTTGCATCGACGGACCGACCGATGCGAACCAACGACGAATGTTTTTCAAGCTCGTCTCACCGCGTATATCGAGCACTTGATGGTTGCGGTACGACAGCCCTAGATCACTGCGGTTGCCAAAGAACTCCGCCATTAACTGGTTCGCCTTCGGAATCGATTTGCGATCCATCACCTGCAGGTCATTGCCGGGGTGATCACCATCAGCAAAGTAGACGCTTTGGTGTTTCGGGTCGATTTGCTTTTCACGCAGAACCCGTTGCGAGAATTGAACGTTGCGTTCCAGCGACGCTTGGTTCCCAGAGGGAGCGTAGCCACCGCCAATCGTCAGGAAAAAGTCCGTCGCATGGCTTTGCCTATGGCTATAGCTCGCAACCGTTGCCGCCAATGCGATGAAGCACAAGCGTATGGCGAATCGAGACTTGTTAGGCACCATGGTTAGCTCTCGCGAAGTAGCAGGCTGGAATGCGGTCAAAAAACTAAGTCAGCGGACGCCTATCTCATGTCACGTCTTCTTCGTTTACTTCTTCTTTTATGCCCTCAACACGTTGAAAGTTCCGGCTTCCGGCCAGGAATTTCACAAACGGCGTCGGCAGTGGTGACTCGAGTGTCATCTTTTCGCCAGTGACCGGGTGCTCGAACGCAAGCGACTTGGCATGCAACGCAATCCGCTGGCGAATCCAACGTGGGTGCTCAGCAATCTTTTTCTTGTAGCGTGTATCGCCCAATACAGGAAAACCTGCGTTGGCAAATTGAACTCGGATTTGATTTCGTTTCCCCGTCTCGAGTTTGACCTCGACGAGTGTCGTGTCTGTCATTCGTCGGACGACGCGATAGTGAGTGATCGCGAGTTCCGTGTCACGTGATTCGCGTGCCACGAATCGGTCCAAGTTTTTGCCCGTTGCAAGATGCGATTCGAAAGTCCCTGTGTCTTCTGGCAGCACGCCTGCGACAATTGCTGCATACAACCGCTCTGGCTTGTGCTGTTTGAACTGTTCGATGAGCAGGTCTGCGATGGCTTGGTGTTTGCCGAAGATCAGCAGCCCACTGACCTCTCGATCGAGGCGGTGTACCAAACACGCTTCGCGTGGCGTGCGCGAATGACTCAGGTAATTTGTAACACGGTCAACAAGCGTGTTCCCCTCGCCGTGATCCGTCGGCACCGTCAGCGTCCCCGATGTCTTGTCGACAACGATCAGATCATCGTCTTCGTATGCAATATCAAAGGTGCGATCTTGCCACTGTTTCTTCTTCTCACGATATCGCTGAGTCGGTTCGTAGCGAACTGAAACGACATCTCCGGCGTCGACTGTCGTGGCAACGCTTTTGCAGGCTCCGCCGTTAATCTTGACACAGCCGTAATCGATCAGCCCTCGTACTTGGCTCCGCGATGTTTCGCACAGCTTTTGGATGATCACATCCACTCGCCCCGCTTGGTTTTCTTGGACCGTTGTCGTCACTGTCGTCATCGCCATCAAACAAAATTGCCTTAACTTGGGGAGCGTCGTAGGTGCCAGCAAGACCAGGAGTCGTGAAATCAACCCGGCCTCGACAGGCTCCGGACTTGGATTCTCGCATCGCCTGTATTATGCCGATAGGTCTCGAAGCGTTACATTCATGGGTGGGTAAGTCGAATCGACTGCAGCACATTGTACCTTCGAATGGTTTGGTTTCTTAGTCGTTCTCGAATTTGTGGGAACGGCTGCGTGAATCTCCAGGCGATTCGTACCGATTCATTCAAACCGCCAAAATCACCATAATTGCACTGACGTTGGTCGCTTTCCGCACCCGACACATGAGCATTCGTCCCGGACCAAGTGACGCTAGCGCGATAGAGAGAACCGAATTGGATCTGAACCTCGAAGGTCAAAGAGCGATCGTGTTTGGTGCCGCACGCGGTATTGGTCATGCGATCGCGACGCGTTTCGCGGTGGAAGGCTGTCGTGTCGTTGGGTTCGATATTGAGCTTCCGATGTCAGCCGCCTCGGATTCGCGAATCGAATTTGTGATGGGCGATGTTACTAAGATCGCGGACATACAGTGCGTTGCTGATCAGCATGTCGACATCCAGCACGTTGTGTATTGTGTCGGTGTCGGCTCTGGAAAAGTGGGCTTCCCGTTTTGGAATCTGGAACCGACGGATTGGGCACGCGTGATCGACGTGAACTTGATGGGTGCGGTGAATGTATCGCACTTGTTCGCTCCGAGACTCGCGAAAAAAGGATGCGGGTCTCTATTGAATCTCGTATCGGTCGCTGGCCAAATCGGGTCTCAGACGGATCCTCCTTACAGCGCCGCCAAAGCCGCACTCATTAATTTCACGCAATGCGCTGCCAAGGATCTCGCTCCGTTTGGTGTGCGAGTGAACGCTCTGTCGCCAGGCATGGTGAAGACGGAGTTGAACCAATCGGTGTGGCGGGCAAGCATGGACGCCTTGCCAGATGCTGAACAGAAGTCGTACGAGGCATGGGCATCGGAGAAGCTTCGCCGAGTCTCGCCGCTTGCACGATGGCAGTCACCCGAAGAATGTGCCGCGATGGCTGTTTTCTTGGCGTCAGATCACGCCCAAAACATTACTGGCCAGACCATCAATATCGATGGCGGCCAAGTCATGCAGTCGTGAGCGTTCAGTAGTGTGGCGGCTTCTCGTCCAGCGGGTCGATAGCGGCTTCGCGAGGCTTGTCACGCAGCTCTTTGAGCTGGTTCTCGAGCGTTAGAATTTTTCGCGTTTGGCGATCGGCTAATCGACCCAGTTCGGTGATGACACCATCGAGTTGTTCAACGTGACGCTGCAAATGCGATAACTGAACTTCAACTTCGGTTAAACGTTCGGGTTCGCTTGGAGGCACGAGTGATTCCGCCCTGGTGATTTGGCCAAAGAGCTGTGTGCTGCTAGAACTGACTCAGCGTTCGCATATCGCCACTGTACAAATCACGAATGTCCGTGATGCCGTGACGCCGCATGCAAAGACGCTCGACACCAAGTCCAAAAGCAAAACCTGTGTATTGCTCTGGGTCATAGCCAACGGCTTCGAACACAGCAGGATCGACCATCCCGGCGCCACCAAATTCGATCCAGTTCCCGTTCCAAAAGAAATCGACTTCGACGCTCGGTTCAGTGAACGGGAAGAACGACGGACGGAAACGAATCTCGACGTCGCCACCAAGATAGTTCGTCGCAAATATCCGAAGCACTGTCTTCAGGTTAGCCATCGTGACATGCTTGTCGACGTACAGGCCTTCCATTTGATGGAACATCGGAAAGTGAGTCGCGTCCGGATCGTCTGGACGATAAACGCGGCCGAGCGAGATGACTCGCAGTGGCGGATGGCGTTCTTCCATCACACGAATTTGGACGGTGCTAGTTTGGCTTCTTAGCAGCCGTGTGCCTTCAACGTTGCGTTTGCCGATCGAGGCAGCCTTCTTACCGGATTCACTGTTCTGGATCGCGGTCGCCGTCGCCAGATAAAAATTGTCTAGCGGATCACGGGCTGGGTGATCTTCGGGAATATTGAGCGCGACGAAGTTGTGCCATGGATCTTCGACTTCAGGCCCTTCCGCGGCCTCAAAACCCATTCGTCCCATGATTTCCATCAAGTGACAGATCGTTTGAGTGATCGGGTGAGTGTGCCCAACCACGGGACGAGTTCCTGGGAGTGTTGGATCAAACGTCGGATCGACGCCTGAATCATCACTCCCAGCAATGCGTGTTTGCGAGGACTCGAAAGCCTCGTTGATCGCTTGCTTGACTTCGTTAAGACGCTTGCCTGCCGCAGGCTTGTCGTCCTTGCCGATGCCGCCAAGAAGCTTCTGCACGTCCTTCAAGACGCCGCTCTTAGCACCGAGGTACTTCACTCGAGCTTCTTCGAGAGACTCCGGTGAAGACGCGGATGCAAACGCTGCTGTGGCATCGCGCTGGAGTTCATCCAGCGTCGTCAAGAATTCGTTGGTCGACATCAGCTGTCTTTACGCAGCCAGGACCGATTTGACCTTGACACAGACGTCTTTGAATCCGGCGGCGTCATGGATCGCCATTTCCGAAAGAGTCTTGCGATCAAGTTCGATTCCAGCCTTCTTGAGGCCGAAGATGAACTCACTGTATCGCAGGTCGTGCTGCTTCACGGCAGCATTGATTCGGATGATCCACAACCGGCGGAAGTCACGCTTCTTGGCGCGACGGTCACGGAACGCATAGGCACCGGCTCGCAACAACGTTTCTTTAACGCTGCGGATCAGCTTGCCACGACCGCCTCGGTAACCCTTGGCAGCTTTGAATAAACGCTTCTTTGACTGGCGCCGTGCGGCACCTTTGGTAGTACGCATCGAACTAAAATCCTAGCACGCAATGGTGCTCAAGCTGAGATTCTCCGACCCAGGCCTCGATGATCCAATGTCACCGACGTTCCGCACTGGCCGAATTGATTTTTCTTAACGCAGTCTTCCAAAAACTTGTTTCCAAGCTCTCAGAGACTAATTGCTGTATCCGTTGAGCGCAGCTTGGATGCTTCGCTCATTTGCGGAGGAGACTGTCGTCGTTCCGCGAAGATTTCGGTGACGTTTCGGCGTCAATCGTGTTGCCAAGTGGCTCGTGCCAGCGTGACGGTGCTTGGCCTTGCCAGTCGCCGTCAAGCGGAATCGTTTCTTGATTCCCTTGTGGGTTTTCATCTTGTTTCCCATGACTTACTTCTTATCCGCAATTCATTCGGTGTTTTGGTGGGGAAACCGCGGAAGATAGCGGACCACCGGGATCTTGCAAAGTCCTAACAGCCCTCAATTTGCGTCAAATCGGCTGTTTGGGGCCGACTTCATGAGACAACGTTTAGCTCTTCGTTCATTTGTCGCGTGGCGAGTTCGACGGCCTGTTGCCACTTTGCGTCACCGCAAGACTCGCGGAATTCAGCCCTCTGGTGTGCGAAAATAATGTTTCGGGAACTGTTGACGATGCCGCCAAGTCCCTGTGAATTGAACGCGCCGAGCACGTCAGCAGCACTTCCGCCCTGGGCTCCATATCCAGGCACCAAAATCCAGCTATGTGGCATCGCAGCTCGCATTTCGGAGAGCTGTTCTGGGTAAGTTGCACCGACAACAGCACCAATCGGCCCAAAGCCCGAAGTGCCGATTCGTGGCCTGTTGAGCTCTGTGACCAGGCTCGCGACGGCTTGGTAAACCGTTTCGCCATCCGTTTTTCGGTCCTGGAGCATCCCCCCGCCAGGGTTCGATGTCTTCACCAGGACGAAGATTCCTGCCTCGCGTTGATCGCAAACATCGACGAAGGGTTCGATGCTGTCGCGCCCCAAATAGGGGCTAACGGTGAGCGAATCGCTTCCCCAAGGGCTTTTGTCGCCGGCCCCCAAGTATGCTTCGGCGTAACCAGCGGCCGTCGAGCCGATGTCGTTCCGCTTGGCATCCATGATCACCACGAGTCCCGCAGCCGACGCATACTTCACAACGCGTCCCAGCGACACCATCCCGGCTGGCCCCAATTGTTCAAAGAACGCAGCCTGCGGTTTGAGCACTGGAACGAGGTCTCGGACAACGTCAATGATGCCAAAGCAAAACTGTTCGTAAGCATTGGCGATTGCGTCGAGCGATCCGCCCGAAGCGGCTTGTTCACGAAGGGAACTTGGAAGCTGGTCCGTTCGCGGGTCCAACCCTACGCAAGCGACACTGCGAGTTTTTTTCACAGCGGCGGCAAGTCTGTCAGCAAAATTCACGACCGAGGACTCTGTAGCTAGAGGAAACTGGATCAAGATTCTGACGAGATCTTGTCGTATCCACGCCTGGGTTGCCAGACCGTGAATCTCGGGTTCTTAGCATGTCTCGAAAGATTTGTCTCAAGAGCAATGTATCGAAAACGATGCACCATGGTCGCTCGTGCGGTCTAGCGTGAAATGAAACAGTGCACTAGCATTAACGACCCGTGATGTAAGTCGAAGCAGCCCATTCGCTAGACTCGACCGTCTCATCATCGGGCTGTAGCGAAGCCTGGTATCGCGCTACACTGGGGGTGTAGAGATCGTGGGTTCAAATCCCGCCAGCCCGACTTTTCAGTCTGTTCAATAATCACGTGTTTTACCGGTCGGAACGCTCCTAGCGTTACCAGTCAAAAGACTGTGCGACCCACTTTCAAACCGAGTTACTGGTATTCTCGCACCAGTAACTCATTACGAAATGGGTTCGTAATGTCTCGCCCGCAAAAAACGGTGCCGGAATACAATTACCACTTATCCGGCCAAGCTCGTGTCTACATCCAAGGGAAATACTACTACCTTGGCCCTCACAACTCGCCAGAGTCTCAGGCGAAGTATCGCAGGCTGGTTGGCGAGTTCATCGCCACCGGAAAAGCTCCTAGCGACGAAATCCACCAAGCTGACGCACCGATAACGGTTGCTGACGTAACGGCTGAGGCTCGAGATTGGATTCGGGTGAAGTACGCCAAGAATCAGAATCAGCATCGACGCTATCAAAATCTGTGCACGACGCTTGAGGATGAGTACGGTGACACACCCGCCAACGAGTTTGGACCCCGCAAGCTATCTGAGTTGCGTGACCTGTTTGTCGCTTCGGGAAATTGCCGGAAGTACGCAAACACTCAAACCCGGTCCATCATTCGTATTTTCAAATACGCCCTGAGTCGAGAGTTAATCGACGCAATGGTGATAGTCCGGCTGGAATCGCTCGAGTCGCTGCGTTACGGACAGACGACGGCCAAGGAATCGACACGGAGAACGCCAGCAAACATCGACCACGTTAGAGCGACTGTTGCGGTAATGTCGCCGACGCTTCTAGCAATGGTCAGAATCCAGGTGGCTACGCTATTCGCTCCTTTCGAAGCTCAGCAGGGCACGTGCACGTCCAAGAGCACAATCTACACAGCCTCAATCGCAGCCGGATTGATGGTTCATCAGTTAACACGCTGGCTACGTGAAATCCCTATCGGCCGTGACGCAATCATCAACCTGCTATCAGGCGAGATGACGGTCAACAGTTAAATCGCTGCATCATGCAGCAAATCCATTTCAACACCATCAGCTTTAGCCAAGGAACATTCATGTCCACCATACTCACCGTCTGTCTTGCTAAACAGGCAGCGGGCAAAGTCGAGAACAGTTGCCAGCTCCAAATTGGCATCGACGATGTCGATGCTGCAGAACTGAGAACGAAGCTTCGCCAGATGCTTTCGGTCTGCGAAGACACGCTCGAAGCTCGCCTTTCGGACCAAACACGACAGGCGTCGCCCGGCCCAGCGTCTCAATCAACACCTCGTGTGGCGACTGAGAAACAAGTGAAGGTCATCCAAGTGATGGCCAAGCGGCAAGGCATCGCGCTGAGCCCACTCCTTCTCGACCGGTATGGCGCACATTGCGTCACCGCGTTGACCATCCGCCAAGCCTCGCAACTGATTGACGATCTCAAACAGGAGGCCGCGGTCGGCTAGACGCACCGGTCCAACTTTACCTCAACCTACAAGTTGGAAACATGAACCAATCAAGTCGTCAGAAACTGAACTCAGTCCGTATAGTCGGCAGCATTGGAGTAGCCGCGATCTTCGCTGCCCTGACCGGCAGTGGGCTCGTCTTCATTGTCGTTGCTGGCGTGCTGATCGCCAGTTCGCTCAACAACGGCGATATCCGGCCGGCACGCATTGGTAAACGCCAACCGCGTGACGAACCTCTTACCATCGCCCCGTCTCCGTCTCTCGCCATTGTGCGGATGTGGAGTGTGGGGCGATGATTGAGTCGTTGTGGCAATTGGATTGCAGTTTTCGCTACCAGCACTGTCGGCCTTTTCTTTAGCTACCAGCACTGACGGGCGAAAGTCGTAAACCAAATCTGGCTTGGTGGATACCATGCCGTCGCCTGTGCGGCAAATCAATCTGAGCGGTTTTCGCCGACCGAACTGGCTGTTGCGGTGGCAGCCGACATTAGTCTCGCAGCTTGCAAGGGACTTCGTTGTAAGCAGAGTGTGGCGTGTTGCGCGAGCTCTCTTGCGGTCCCGACGACGAAGTATCACTGCGAAGTGGGTACAACAAGGGCGACGGAAAATTGGCATGCACTATGTACGTGAATAGTGCGGCGACTTTGTGCACATTACACCGCAAGTACTCGACACAGGCCTCTGGCTAGGACTTACCCTGACGGGATTCGTATCCGCTAATCATCAAATCATTTCCAGTCCGCACGTGCACGGGCTGGTTCGTCCTCATCTTGCAGCGGTTGACTGCTGACCATCACGGCTTGCCTAGCCCAAGTATAGCGGGAGCACAAGCGAAAATAGAATACGCGGCCAGTTAAGGTCCTGAGATAAGGCCTTTTTCCAATCGCTTATTGTCGCCGTCACTTGGTTTACGTCTGACGCAATTGCTGCCACTTGCCTGCGATCGCATGAGACGCAAAAAGCTCATTCGGGTCTACGGTGAAAACGTCCAAATTCCCATCGATGCGAGAAGCCCGACGAGAATCCCCGCCAACAGTCCCCACACGCCCCAAATCGCGAATCCGTCATAGATGCAAACAGCCATAGTGCCGGTTACAAATATGATCTTGATGATGGTCGGTTGATCTAATCGCTTGGGCACTGGGCAAACTTAACTTTGACAGTAAGGCATAGGGAGTAAATAAAACACGACGAACGTTGACGATCACATCGCGGCGGCGGGCGATGTGACTTAAAAAGCAAACATGATCCGCCGCTGTTGGAGAGTAGACCAAGGTCGCTGTGGTTTAGGTTAAGGTTTGTTTTCCCTGTTTGCCACTGGTTTCCCGTTGTGGTGTCACAATATTTAAACGTGCCGCATTGACCCTTGAACCCTCGTAGATCCGGACGTGGCGAGTTACAGCATCCGGCTCCCAGATTTCACCGACGTCCAAAGTGAACAAAGAACCCATTCGCGGACGGACCATTGTGGAATCGCTGGGATACGATCTACGCCCTCGCAGGACGCTGCAGCGGTGGCACGTGCAAACTCATACGCCGTCGATCTCATCCCAAGCCGGCTTGCTTAGCGGAACGTAGCAACACTCGTCAGGCCACGGATACTCAAGTGCGGGCGATCCGAGCGATCGCATCGAAGGCAGGCTTATCGCTCGCCAGCGATTTGGAGCAAGGCTACGGCGTTCGTCCCCCTAACCAACTTACAATTGCTCAGGCCAGTCAACTCATCGACTCGATGAAACAGGACCTCGCACCCTCAACGGTCTTGGTTTGCATGAAAACCGTTTGCAATGCTCTGCATCACGGACGGTTTTCTACGGCATCCGGACAACCCACTGGCGACCTCGTTGTCCGGACTAGAAACGTAAATAGTGCAACTGTCGCTGGGCGACGGATTTCTTTTCACCTAAAAAGCGACTTCGCTACAGCAACTTGAACGACTCGGCGAAACGAGGTGTGTTCCGATTGGGCAAGAGCAAGTGTTGAGCGACATGCACATGAACAATGCGTTCGGTCCTACCTGCTGCTTGGAGACGGTGTGTCGCTGTCAGCAAATTCGAGGGAGCATCGCGGCGAAGGGTTCGTCGAGGGGGTGATCGGCACCGAGGCCGCGGGCGACAAGGACTGGGGAAAGCTGGCGGATGCGAGCTTGGCCGATGTGGGCGGGTGCCCCCAGAGAAATGTGACGTTGCATGATTGCCATTGCATCGGCAATTCGATGGGGCGCCACCGCAGCGACGAAAGTGCCTTCGTTGGCAACAAACAGGGGATCAAGTCCGAGTAACTCGCACACTCCGTGACTTTCGGGTAGCAATGGCAGTCGAACTTCCTCGATCCACATCGCTTGACCTGATTCTTCAGCCCATTCGTGCAGTACAGCCGCCACACCTCCGCGCGTGGCGTCTCGCATCGTTCGTAGGTCACCACCAACAACGTCGACTAACTCCTGTGCGACATGATGCAGCGGTGCGGAATCGGTGATCGGAGGCGGATCCAACACGATCGACTCTCGAGCCGCAAGCACAGCAAGTCCATGCCTTGCGATCGGCCCCGACACAATCAACGCGTCACCGGGTTGGATCGACGATCCGCTCATACGATGGTCGCTGTGAAAGACGCCGATTCCCGTGGTGTTGATGAAGATTCCATCGACTGCACCTTTGGAGACAACTTTCGTGTCGCCAGCGACCACTTGGACATCACAGACCCTCGCCGCAGCCGCAATGCTGGTGATGACACGATCAAGCGTTTCGAGCGGCAACCCTTCTTCAAGGATCAACGCCAGTGTGAGATACAACGGTTTGGCTCCAGCCATTGCCAAATCGTTGACGGTCCCGTGAACTGCGAGTGAACCGATGTCGCCACCTGGAAAGAAAATCGGAGAGACGACATAGCTGTCAGTCGTCATCGCAATTTCACCAATGATCTTGCCGAGCGATGCGGCGTCGCTGTGAAGCTGGACGGTTTCGCCAGCAAACTTGGCAGCGATGCGATCTCGAATCAGTCGTCGCATGGCGCGGCCGCCTTCACCATGCGATAGCATGATGGTGTTACTGCCATTGCTTGCTACGGGACAGGTCGATGTTGGTTTCGCAACAGTCATTGCGGGTTCTCCATCAGCACCGGTTCGAAACGGAAGTAGGCTGCACACGCCCCTTCGCTAGAAACCATCGGTGCACCAAGCGGTGACTCCGGAGTGCACGCGGTTCCGAACGCGGGGCACTGTTTCGGTTTGATTCTGCCCGACATCACTTCCGCACCGCGGCATTCGCTTTTCTGACTCGCTCGCGCTCCGTGCTTGTATGGAAACCGGTTGAAGGCATCAAAATTGGCATGCTGGCTTCGCAGTCGATATCCGCCACCCGAGATCGTGCCGAAGCCTCGCCAGTCGCGGTCATCCGCGATGTAAACACGGTCAACCAGGGCTTGCGCCGTCACGTTGCCTTCGCGTTGAACGCTGCGTCCGTAGCGATTGTCGACAGCCAAGATCCCTTGCTCTAGCATTTCAACGCTTCGCAAAATCCCCTCCAGCAAGTCGATAGGCTCAAACCCAGTGACAACAACCGGAACCTGATACTCACACGCAAACGGTTCGTAATGCGCGAAACCCGTGATGCTGCAAACATGCCCGGCCGCTAAGAACGCATCCACGCGGTTGTCGGGCATTTCCATGATGGTTTGCATCGCTGGCAGCACGCGAACATGTGCGGGCAAGACCGAGAAATTAGTCAAGCCGAGTTTCGCGGCTTGCAAGACCGCGAGAGCGGTAGCGGGTGCCGTGGTTTCGAATCCGACAGCAAAGAAGACAATTTGCAACTCAGGATTCTGCGCAGCGAACGTTACCGCGTCGAGTGGCGAGTAGACGATTTTCACCTTCCCGCCACGGCTGCGAGACTGCATCAATGAGTCGTTACTTCCAGGCACGCGAATCATGTCGCCAAAACTAGCGACGATCGTTTTTGGCTGACCACTGAGAGTGACGGCGAAGTCGATCAGCTCAACCGATGTCACACAGACGGGACAGCCTGGTCCGTGAATGAGTTCGACGCAGCCAGCAAGCTCGCTTTCGATGCCATAACGCACAAGACTGTGCGTTTGTCCGCCACAAACGTCCATCACGACCCACGGTCGCGTGACACGATTACGGATTTGCTCAATGAGCTTTCTTGCAACGGTGACATCACGAAACTCATCGAGGTATTTCATCGTCGACCTCCTCAAGCGTCGAGAACGCAGCAAGTGTTTTCTCAGCTTCCGATTCATCAAGCACACAGATCGCAATCCCGGCATGAACAATCACGTATTGTCCAATAATAGCTTCGGGCACACAGGCCATGTGAACGACGCGGCTTACCCCTGAGAATTCCACCTCTGCTTTGGCAAACGTTGGATCGTGGTCGATCCAGCGAACGATTCTTCCAGGAACACCTAAGCACATGATTGGCCTCCGATCTGTTGATGCTGTCGAGCAGATGCGACGACCAATTGACCGATCGCCAAACCACCATCGTTAACGGGAATCCTCCCAGGCAGCCGAATGTCAAGCGAATGTTCCAAAGCCATGTCACAAACCAGTTCTAATAGCACCCGGTTTTGAAACACTCCACCGGTCACGACGCATGGGACCGAGTTGTGACGAGCCGCCATGTCAGTGACCAGCTTTGCGACGGCTCGATGAAATTTCATGGAGATACGCCCAGGTGTGAGGCAATCCATGTCGGATTGAATCGCTGCTAATACGGGCCGCCAATCAAATTGAATCGGTGAACCCTCGGCGATCCCAAATTCATAGGATCCCAATTCATCCTGGTCGCAGCAAGCTTCCAGTCGCATGGCCGCTTCGCCTTCGTATTGAACGGTATCGATATCTAGAACGATCGCCGCAACACCGTCGAACAGTCGTCCCATGCTTGACGTGACAGAGCCGAGTTCGATGGCGGACCGCAGCGACGCGTCATCTGGCGAAGAGCCTTTCACTTGAGAAAGCAATGACTGTGCGATTCGCCGAGGATGTTTGATCGCATGCTCGCCACCAGGAAGCCGAAAGCATCTCAAGTGGCCAACTCTTTCGTATCCGGCTTTCGTTGCTAACAGTGCTTCGCCGCCCCAGATGGTCTGGTCATCACCAAAACCAGTGCCATCAAAGGCGAGACCGAGGACGGTTTTTTCGCCTAAGCCGTGATCCAACATCGCAGCGGCGACATGCGCATGATGATGTTGAACGGCAATCGTTTGAAACTCCCGTTCGTTAGCCCACGACGAAGTGAAATAGTCTGGGTGCTTGTCGCAAACGAATTGATGTGGGCGGATTAGATAGAGCTTTTGCAGACGATCGAGGGAATCCTCAAAACGAACGCGACACGGTTCCGTCTCCATGTCACCGATATGTGGAGCAAGCACAATATCGCCTTCAGTGCTAATCGCCGGTGCAACTTTTTGATGACCACCAACGGCCAGGGAAGGCATGACCGGCATCGATGGAAGCGTGAGCGGTGCGATACCTCGGGCTGCTCGAAACGTCGCGACGTGGTCACCGAAACAATGAATCACGCTGTCATCGACAGGATTCGTGATTGCGCGATTGTGATGCAAAAACACATCGGCGATTTCAGCAAGTTGTGCTGAGGCGTTCTCGTTTTCGTAGAGCAATGGTGAACCATGGACGTTGCCACTGGTGAACACAATCGGTTTGTCAATCTCATCGAGCAGCATCGCGTGCATCGGCGACGTGGGAAGCATCACACCGATCGTTCGAAGACGGGGTGCAACGGCAGGCGCAATCCCACAGCTTTCAAACGATCGTAGCATGACGATTGAGTTGGCAGGACTCTGTAGTGAATCTCGTTCTGCGTCACTCACTTCGCCAAGCCTCTCGGCTTTGGCAACGTCACACACCATGACTGGAAGTGGTTTTCCGGGTCGCCGTTTTCGTTCGCGGAGTTGGTGGACGGCGTCGTTATTGGTGGCATCGCAAATCAATTGGTAGCCGCCGATGCCCTTCACCGCTGCAATCTTTCCGCTCATGACCAATTGGGCGACAATTGTGATCGCATCCGATTGCGTTGCAAGTCGTTTGCCAGCGGAATCCGTTGCCCAGCATCTCGGCCCGCATTGAGCACATGCAATCGTTTGAGCATGAAAACGCCGATTGCGGGGGTCGCGGTATTCATCTTCGCACTGTTGGCACATCGGGAATGCTGCCATACTTGTTGACTCTCGATCAAACGGCATGCATTTCAAAATCGAATAGCGAGGGCCACAACGGGTGCAGGTCGTGAACGGATAGGCGTAACGCCGATTGCTGGGGGAACGCACCTCTCGAAGGCAGTCTGGACAAACAGCTAAATCAAGTGGAATCGTTGTTTGGACTTTCTCGCTGGCGACGCTTTCGATGATTCGGAAATCAATGGCTTTTGGATCGTCGAAAGTCTTAACCACTTCCGCGACCAATGACGCCTTCGCAAACTCTGCCGTCAAGGCAACATGGAAAGCATTCACACTACTTGCTTGAGCAATTGCAGTGACCTCAACGCCACGAAAAGAATTGCGAACCGCACCAGCGATGCCGTGCTCAGCAGCGATTCGTGCGATGGTTGGCCGGACACCTTGCCCTTGAACGAGGCCTCGCAAGAGGAACTGAATCGTCACTAAATCGTTCGCGATCATTTGAGTCATGGCCTGACGACTTTGGACAACAGTTCCGTGCGTTTCGATTCGAGAAGTCGGCACCACGTGTCGATCCCTTCGTTCTTTAGGGAACTGACTTCAAGTACTGTGATGTCGTCTCGAATCAGCCGCGCGTCTTTGGTGACGCGGTCCACAGTGAACGGAACGTAGGGCAACAGGTCCGTCTTCGTAACGAGCATTACGTCGCTCGTGCGAAACATCTTCGGGTACTTGCCCGGTTTGTCGTCGCCTTCAGTCGTGCTAAGTAACACCACACGTAGGTGCTCGGCCAAGTCATGTGACGCGGGACAGACAAGGTTGCCAATATTCTCGATGAATAAGAAATCGAACCGCTCATTGGGAAGTTTGGCCAATCCGCGTTCGACCAGGGACAGTTCCAAATGACAGGCTCCACCCGTCGTCAGTTGCTCAACAGGCACGTACGGACGAAGACGCTCGGCATCGCGATCGGTCGCCAAATCACCCACCAAAACCGCCACTTTCCATTGATCGCACCAGTGTCGGCAGGTTGCTTCAAGCAGGCTGGTTTTTCCAGCTCCCGGCGATGAAACCAAATTCACAACGAGCGTTCCTTGCTGCGTAAAGTGCTCACGCAATCGAGCAGCAGCCTCGCGGCGTTCGGCCTGGATGTCGCGATTGACATCAATCGTTTTGTTAGACATGCGACTGACTCTCGTTCAATGTGACTGATACCAAGCGAAAGTCGTCTCCTCGGACGACTTGAACACGGCCAGAACTACACTCGCGACAACGAAAGACGAAATCATTCAACTCGCTCTCACAATTGCAGTCGCGGCAACGAACGACAAGCGGGACTTCATGGACAGTCAATCTGGCGTTCATGGAGCCAAGTTCGCTAACCCATTGTACGAAAGCAATTTTTACGAGTTCGATTTCAACGCCCGAAAGCGGACCGATCTCGACAAGAATCTCGTCTGCTGACTCAGCCTGGTTGTCAGTGACGATCGCCTGGACTTGGGACATCAGGCTCCTAACAAGCGACATTTCGTGCATCGCACAACTCCTTTGCAATTGCGATGGCACAATCACTCGCAGCAATCACCGTTGCCTCGCTCATTTCAGACATCTTATCAAACGATACGCCGTGACCGATCCAAAGTATCACGTGATCGGTGCGTTTGCCGAGCGACTCAGCCATCCGCAGCGTCAGGTAAAGTCCGATGTCATGTGTGGAGCGACCGGGCATTTCGCGAATTAGTTTGTGATCCTTCGCGTCCATATACATGAGCTTCAGAAAAGGTTCGTTCCGCGGCAGTCCAATACTGGCATCGACTAAGATGACTCGATTGTATGTCTCGAGTTCCGGAATCAGATCCACTGGATTGTTGATCTTGCGAAGGATCGCATCACCTGAGTCCATGGTAGCGAGTTCGTCGATGACGACCCAACCGAATTGGTCATCACCATGGGGGCTACCGATTCCGATGATAACGGTGGAGCAAACCATACTCATCGTCGCTCCAAATTGAGCGTCAAGAAGTGAGTTGAGCAACTGATACACGGGTCGTAGTTGCGAATCAGTTTCTCACACTCGGCAGCGATCGTGTCCTCGGACTCTTTTAACAGTCGTGGCAAATACTCTCGCAAATCGGATTCGATTTGCAGTTGATTCTGCGACGTCGGTGGCACGATTTTGGATGATACGACCAAGCCTTCGTCGTCGATTTCGTAGTGATGATAGATCAAACCGCGTGGAGCTTCCGTTGCCGCACAACCGCAACTCGCTTTCGATTGGTACGCGGTGAACGGTTCACTTGGTGGCAAGTAGGCTTCAATGATTGCGATCGCTTCTTCCAATGCGTGGACAACTTCGATGATGCGGGCAATGATCGAATGAAAGCGATTTCGTAGTGGCAGCGGCGGGCAGATTTCCCGAAACAGTTGCTTGGCCAGCGGAGTAAGTCGATGGTGGTTCAGTTGCAAGCGAGCAAGCGGCCCTAGAAAATACGGTGTATCGCCATCACGCCGAACGGAATGCAACGCCGTGCTGTGCTCGACATGCAGTTCACCGAAATGCTTTTCGTAATCATCCACCACAATTGACGGGCATCGAGTTGAAGCGATGACGCCTTCATTCATGGGGTACTCGCTCGAGTGTTGTAAAGCCACTAACTCACAGTCGATGCTGAATTCGGGGAAGTCGAAGCCCGCAATCCAATTAGCTGATGTGATTGCCGCATCAAGAGCCCAACGGAGTTCCGGTAGCTGCTGTGCAAGTTCGTCGCTGGATGGTAACCGATAGAAACCGCCGACGCGCACGTTAACAGGATGAATTGCTCGTCCGCCAAGTAACTCCAACAGCCCATTGCCGATCTTTTTCATCCGCAGACCGGTATTCACTTGATCCGGAAAACGCTCGGCTAGCTCGATGCCGCTGTGACAATCGAAGAAGTCCGGCGCGTTGAGCATAAAAATGTGCAGTACATGACTCTCAATCCATTCGCCGCAGTACAACAGTCGACGTAATTGCCGCACGCCAGGGCTAATGGAAATGTCGAGTGCCTTTTCAATCGCGTGAACGGAGGTCATCTGGTACGCGACTGGACAGATCCCGCAAATGCGCGCAGTGATGTCGGGCACTTCCTCGATCGCGCGCCCCCGCAAGAATGCTTCAAAGAATCGCGGTGGTTCATAGATCGACAGCCGGACGCTTTCCACTTGATCGCCACTCACCCGCACATGCAACGCTCCCTCGCCCTCGACTCGGGTTAATGCGTTCACGGTAATCTTGCGAGCTTCTGTCATGGTCGAGTCGCGATCCTCTCCAGTCGATCACTTTCGATTTGAAACACGTTGGCTGCCGCGTTCATGTTTCGCAGGGCGTGAATCAGTTGAGTCTTGGTCGTGTCGCCAGCAAGGTAGTGCTCCGACAAGGCCGGGCAATTGGCTTGGGCCGACGGGCCGAAGCATCCGTAACACGCTCGGTCGTATGCGGGGCAGATCGCGCCGCAACCGGCTTGAGTCACTGGCCCCAGACACGGCAGACCTCGCGTGACAACGAGGCACACGGTGCCGCGACGCTTACATTCCAGACAAACACTGTGCTGGGGCGTGCGAGGCTGGCGATCGGCGATCAAGGCCAACAACACTTCCAGCAACTGACGTCGGTCGATAGGGCAACCACGTAACTCAAAATCAACACTGACGTGATCCGCGATTGCTGTGCTCGTAGCGAGTGTCTCGATGTAGCCGGGGTTAGCATAAACACAAGAGATGAATTCTTCGTGGTCGACCCAATTGCGAAGCGATTGAATACCGCCCGATGTCGCACAGGCTCCGATGGTGACAAGTGTTTTCGACTGCTGACGAATGTCTCGAATGCGCGCCATGTCGGTCGCAGTGGTGATGCTGCCCTCGACTAACGCGATATCAAACGGGCCAGGCTCGATGCGACTGCTCGCTTCCAGGAAGTGAGCGATCTCAATCTTGCCCGCCAGTTCGATGAGTTCGTCTTCGCACGACAGAAGCGATAATTGGCAACCGTCACACGAGGCGAACTTGAACACGCCCAGGCGTTTTTTGGTCGGATTGGATGAAGACGCGTTCATAGCGAATCGACTCGCATCAAATCATTGACTTGGTCGTAACGCAGCACCGGTCCGTCCTTGCAAATGAAGTGCGGTCCGAATTGACAGTGACCGCAATGCCCGATTGCACAGTTCATGTTCCGTTCCAGCGATAGCCACAAGTTTTCGCGGGGAACGCCACGACGACGAACCGACGCGATCGCATACGTCATCATTACTTCAGGTCCACACGAAA
This sequence comes from Pirellulaceae bacterium, assembly GCA_041749955.1. Lineage (GTDB taxonomy): Bacteria > Planctomycetota > Planctomycetia > Pirellulales > Pirellulaceae > JBBSJZ01. The sequence goes on from JBGTAI010000224.1 coordinate 76,753, forward strand.
ACATGACAGTTCGATTCGGATCGACAATGCCAACGCGTTCCAACATCAACGTTACAACACCGACGTGACCCTTCCAGTCATTGCCCGCACGATCAACCGTCGTTTGAACTTCAATACCAGCGGATTCCCAGACGCAATACTCATCAGCGTACAGCAGGTCGGCGGGCGAGCGTGCTCCCATCAAGAGATTCACTCGGCCGAATTGCCTGCGGTTGCGGATCACCGTTTCGATCACTGGACGAAGCGGTGCCAGCCCGATTCCGCCAGCAACAAGAATCAAATCGTTGTTCAACGCACGTTCGATTGGCCAATAGGAACCGAAAGGACCACGTATACCAAGTGGAAATCCTTCGCTTGCACCAGCCAGCGTTCGAGTCACGTTGCCAACCGCTCGGACAGTATGGACGAGTGATTCACCAGGGATTGCGCACCGACTTAAGGAGATCGCCGCTTCTCCAACGCCAGGCAGATACAGCATGTTGAACTGCCCCGGCTTGGCCGTATAGGCCTGGCGAACCTCAGCATCGGACAACTCGATTGTGTACGTTGCAACTCCAGGCGTTTCGTGATGCACATGTCGGACAAAGGCCGGACAAACCGCCCACGGGTCAACCCGCTGAAACAGCATCCGTGGCCTCTTGCTTCGCTTCGACCGCCTTCCAATGATGCCGTGAAATCCAAACACTGCATGGCGCGTGTCGAAGCACGTGCTTCGATGTGCTTCCGAGGAATAAGTCGCCAATCGCACTATGTTCGGTGTCGCCAACGACGATCAATTCTGTCTTCCCGTCCTCGGCTGCCTGCACGATCGCATCACCGACATGATCGGCGACGATCGTTTTTGAACCCGTATGCGGAAAACGCTCTGCTATCTGACTCGCCATCCGTTCAGCAGTTTCACTGACTCGAGCGATCTGCTCCGGAGTCAGGGCGATCGGCGAAGTCGCGTATCCTTCTCCAACAAAGACATAGGGATTCTGTGCAATACTGACAACGTTCAGCTTCGTATCACGACGCAGATTCCACTCCATCAACTCCGCTGCAGCTTCTCGAGATGCAATCGATTTGTCGAACGCGAGCATAATTTTCTCAGGACGATGACCATTTTTGTCATTCGGACGCACAACCACGACCGAGCATTGAGCTCGAGTCGCGATGCTGTCTGAAATGCTGCCCAATAACACACGACGAATCGCCGAATGCCCCTTTGCCCCCAGCACGATCAGGTCCGCTTTTGATTTCTTCGCTTGATTTAGAATGCAAGGAATCACGGAACCTGATCCGTGAACGACGGAAACCGATTTGCAGTCGTCATCCAAGGATTGTTTGGCCTCGTTCAGGATCACTTGTGTACGAAGCGTCTCTTGTTCAGTCCACTCTGGAACCCATGGCTGCATTGTGTATTGAACCGGTTCGAACGACACGATCAAAATCACGACATCGACCGGATTGTCTCCAGCCAGTGATCGAACAAATTCAACGGCTTCATTCGCCGCTTCCGAGCCATCAATCGGTAGCAGAATCTTCATCGTTATGTCTCCGCTCTTAGACAGGAAAGTAAATGGAGCATTCCTTTGAATTCGCAGTTTGCGTACCAAGAGCGCAATCGCGAGTTTTCGCCGGATAACCGTGCGTCCGTGCTCGCTAACGACTGCGTACGTGCGATATCGCCCAGACGAGCTTTTGTGCGGTCGCCTTGGATGGTGCTTGAAGAACGCCAAAGCCGCTAGACAAATTGAATAATGCGCAACGCTCAAATGATTGCTTTAGTCGGTAAGGTCGATCTCCTTTTAGAGACGATGTGTCGAGTAACGAGACAGCAGCGCGCACGTAGGATCACATCCCCCTGGAGGATGCAAGGGAACACGATTTGCGGCATTGCGATGAATCCCCATATCCCACACTCTCGGAATTCAATCATGTCGGGCGAATTAGCTGTCAACTACCTGGGAATCGAACTCACATCCCCCGTGGTAGTTGGCGCATGCCCGCTCACCATGGAACCCGAAGCGGTTCGTCAGCTCGTTGGCGCGGGTGCTGGGGCGATCGTCTTGCCGTCGATGCTGCAAGAACAAATCGTATATCGACAAATGAAACTGTCTGACCCGCTCGGCGCCAGTGAGCGAAGTGGCTACCAACCGCAGCAGGACAAATACAACGGTGGTGCTGACGATTATTTGCGCTCGATCGGTTCCCTGAAAAAGACTTGCAGTGTGCCGGTTATTGCGAGTATGAACGGAACGTCGAGCGGTGATTGGCTCGACTACGCCAAGGAGATTGAATCGGCTGGAGCTGATGCGTTAGAATTCAACGTGCAATCGGCGATCTTTGATCCCAAGATGACATCCGACTTAATCGAGTCAAGGCTGTGCGAAGCTGTTGCCGGCATCGTGCAGCGTGTTTCGGTTCCCGTAGCAGTCAAAATCACTCAGCGTTACACGAACGTGGCTTCGATGGCTCGCCAGCTCCGTGACGCGGGAGCGAAGGGGATCACACTGTTCACGCATCTTCCGCACTGGGACGTTTGCGCCGATCGAATGCACTGGACGATCAGCTGGGAACTATCACCCGTCGATTCACTTGGCGGAATACTTGAAGGTCTCGTTCGCGTTTACAGCGGCAACCTGGGACTGTCGATCGCCGCCAGCGGAGGTGTCAACGCGAGCGAGGATGCACTGAAAGCAATGATTGCTGGAGCTGATGTGGTGATGGTGACCTCAGCGGTTTACCGTAATGGTCCCGACGTGATTCGCAAGATAGTCGATGGCGTCCAACGGCACCTTGAAATCAATCACTATCCAACGTTGCGAGATTTCCAGCAATCTCGACCGAATGTCAACGTCGGACCCGATCGAACAATGCGACTCGAATACATCGATCCTTTGACTCGATCGAAAACGTACTTGGATCCCACGCCCGCTGCGTCCCATGCTGTCGGCGATGCTTACGGTCACATTCAAGCATAAGGAAATTGCCATGGTCATCCTTCACGCCTCGGTCCCGATTCAAGCCAGTAATGAAGTCATGGGTGTCCAAGAAAATTAGGTCATCGCGGAATTGCTACGAGAGATTGCATGACTTCTCGTCAATCAACATGCAAGTGAATTTCGGGTTCGTGCATATCGAGCCGCCGCTGAAACGGTTTCGCAACAGCCAACGCCCATTCGCGGTATCCTCCAGCACGATGGCGTTGAAGGATTAATCGCATTGCCCACGATTGGCACTTCGATCGCCAACCTGATCGAGTCATATTTGCGGCTCGAACGCATGCCGCTGCTCGACCGACTGCGTGGTGAAGCCAACGCAGAGAACTTCTTCACAACGCTACCAGGTATCGGGCCAGAACTTTCCCATCGCATCTACTCGCACTTGCATGTAGAAACGTTGCCAGAACTGTATGCCGCGTTACTCAATGGACGATTGGAACAGATTCCCGGTCTGGGCCGAAAACGAATCCATGCATTAAAAGACCGCCCGTGCTCACGAACTGAACACCACAAACGACTGGGTGGTCATTTATCGTGACGATGCGAACTCACACGGTTGCTGGATTGTCATCACGGCACAATTCGGCAAACTGTATGGCTTCCGAATCGTTCGCGGCAGCAAATCTGCTTGCGCTTCCGAAACTACGCGATCGTGATGGTTGAATCCAAATAGACATCTTGAATTCGGTTGAGTAACTCAATGCCTTCGGCCATCGGACGCTGGAACGCTTTACGTCCGGAGATCAGCCCAGTACCTCCGGCGCGTTTGTTGATGACGGCTGTTTTGACAGCTGCGGCCAAGTCGGACGCTCCCGACGAAGCTCCACCGGAATTGATCAACCCCACGCGCCCCATGTAGCAGTTAGCGACTTGATAGCGGCAAAGATCAATTGGGTGATCCGTTGTCAGCTTTTCGTAAACTAGAGGCGATGTTTTGCCGAACTTGATCGCTGGAAATCCTCCGTTATTTGTTGGCAGTTTTTGCTTGATGATGTCGGCTTGAAGCGTCACGCCCAGATGGTTGGCTTGCCCGGTTAGGTCCGCGGACGTGTGATAGTCCTTGTCCTTTTTGAATTCGCTGTTGCGAAGATAGCACCACAATACCGTCGCCATGCCAAGTTGATGGGCGCGCTCAAAAGCCGCTGAAACTTCGACGATTTGCCGACGTGATTCCAGCGACCCAAAATAGATTGTTGCCCCGACGGCCGTCGCACCTAAGTCGTATGCCCGATCGACGCTGGCGAACATGACTTGGTCGTACGAGTTTGGAAAACTGAGCAACTCGTTGTGATTGATTTTCACGAGAAACGGAATCCGGTGCGCGTACTTTCGCGACACCGCTCCTAATACTCCGATCGTCGACGCTACCGCGTTACAGCCACCCTCGATTGCCAAGCGCACAATGTTCCCAGGATCGAAGTAATCCGGGTTCGGGGCGAATGACGCGCCGGCGGAATGCTCAATCCCTTGATCAACGGGCAAGATCGAAACGTACCCAGTACCCGCGAGTCGACCATGCTCGAATATCCTTGCCAAATTGTTTAGCACGCGTTGATTGCGGTCGGTGCCGCTGACAACACGTTCCAGAAAATCGCTTCCAGGCAGATGCAAACGTTCTCGCGAGATGGTTTCACATCGGTGGTCGAGTAAAGTCGATGCGTCGTTGCCGAGGAGGTCAAGAATGGATTGTGTCATGAGTGTTTCCTTTCGTACCGAAACTCGTTAAAAGACCCGAGTGCTTGGAAGCAGGCAATCTCGCCAACTTCCGATGTGAGTGGGAAACCACGCTCAATGCAACTGCCGGTCCAATCGTCAAAGCGACGACAAGTGAAGCACATACGTGCCCGGATGCACAATGTTTCAGCGTATGCGCCCCTACACGCTCACTTGATGGTCGGCGATAGCCGGCAGTCTTGACCTCTTCAAGTTGACCAACGATCGGGAACGCGACTGCAACGATTCATTGCGAGCACACGAGAGCGCATGAAGTGCGAACTGGACTTTGTGCTGGCATGCACGACTCATTGTCATCCTGAACCACGAATTGAAGCGACTTCCTCAGTCAAATCAATCCCGACCGGGCACCACGTGATACAGCGACCGCAACCGACGCATCCCGAGACATCGAACTGGTCCTCCCAAGTTGCCAACTTGTGTGTCAACCATTGACGGTACCGACTTCGTATGTCACGCGGACGGTACCGCCCGCCGTGTAGCTCAGTCCGATATTGAAGCAGCTATCCCATTGGCGGACACGCGAGACCTGTGTTTGCGAAAGATTCGAGACTTCTTCGACCGTGCTACAAAAACAGGTTGGGCAAACCATCGTGCAATTGGTACACGATAAACATCGCTCGGCGACCGCCTTCCATTGCGGATGGTCAAGGTTCTCGAGCAACATGTCGTGAACGTTCTCAGTGTCAAATCTTTTTGTGATCTGATCACGAGCGTTTTGTAATTCAATTGCTGCTTCTTGATCCTGCTCGTTTGATGTGATCGAAGTTGTCAGTTTCATTAAAACATCTTCACCGCGGTCCGATCCCGAACGTATCACGTAGCCAGTATCGATTTCCGTCATCACCAAGTCGAAGCCGCTCTCGCATTCCGGCCCCGTTCCCATCGACGTGCAAAAGCACGTGCTCACCGCCATCGAACAGTTTACCGCCACGATAAATGCGGTCGTACGTCGTTTATGATAGGCTGCGTCTACGTATTGGTTGTCACGGAACACGCGGTCCTGAACAGAGATCGCTGCTAAATCACAGGCCCGAACACCCAACAACGCGAATCGTGGCGTCGATTCGCTGGGTGCTTCAAACGTCCATCCATCGTCCGTGAGCGTTGCGGTCCCGATTTCAGTAGCAGCGGGAAAGAAGAATCGCTTCCACGAATCGGGGCTCGAGTTGAACTGGAACCGTCGCTTGTGCTGCCCTTGCTCGAGGCGATAGACCGCCGGCTCTTGTCGATCTGTCCATCCTTGTGGAAGCAACTGCACATCTTGAATACTACGATAGACGATCGCATTTTGCTCGATTTTCGGTCCGATAACGTCGTAACCCGAATCGATTAAGGCATCAACGAGTAATTGCAGGTCTTCATGCGGCAGAAAGCGAGCGTCTCGTTCTTGTATCGCTTTCATGTCCCTGGCTCACTCGGATGGTGAAACAAATCGAGCAACTGCAAGCGAGTCGCAAGTAATCGTCCGGCTACTTGTCTCGCGAGATGCTCCATCACGCGGTAGCCGATCTCGTGATTGCTACGACACAGTTCACCAAGTCCATTTGCATCAAAAACAAGCAAACGAGTCGGTTCAAGCGTCCTCGCTGTTGATGTCATGCGGCCACTGCCGAGCATCGCGGACCAAGCCAGCAAATCACTGCGACCGAGCGTCAGCAACAACTTTGGCGCAGTGCCACCGGTCGACATTTCCAGAGAAACGCGGCCATCGACGAGCCAATAGACAAACGGGTGCTTTTCACCCTCACGGAAGATGGTGTCTCCCACCTTCCAATCCATGACTTGTCCTTGGCTTGCAAGGCACTGCTGATTCACATCGGACAATTCGCTTGCAAGATGAATCTCTTGCAGAATGGTTTTGGTAGCTGGTTCGTTCACACGTAGATTCCTCCGACCAGTGCTATGGCAATCGGCATTCCAGACTCTACAGACGGCGAAATTGGTGTGTTTCCGACAGATCACAAGTGCGGATACGCACAACGCGCCTTCACGCACAGTCGGCGAACGTGATTGTGATGGAAACGTTTAATGGCACGGACTTTGCCGTGAAGTGGAGATCACGAGTTCGTTACTCATCCACTCTTTTGGAGTTCTTGCGGTGCCTGGACAGCGAATCCCTAAGTCTAACCACGAAACGATCTTCTGGGCTGTCGTAATCATCCTGGCAATCGTGATGTTGCTCTTTTTGATGCAAACAGCCGTTGGCATCTGGCCGTAAAACGCTGGCACTTTCACCGCGGCAGTTGATTGCACGGGATGGATTCGTTAAGCACTTGCGGTGCCCGTCACTGCTTATATTCTGCCGTGCGGTTCACACAACGACAGGAGCAGGCTGTGCAACGACCGCAGCCTCCTGCTTGGCTTTGACGCGATCTTTTTTGTCACGTACGGTTAAAACACTGCACTTGGCGTGGCGCAGGACGTACCGCGAAGTGCTGCCCATGAACACCCGCGTCAGCAAGCCGCTATCACTGTCGCCCGTCATCACCAAATCACAACCATGATTCTCGGCATAGTCGATCAAGGACTCTCCAACATGGCCGCTCTCGATCAAGTGCGTTTCTGTGTTCAACCCCATCGATTGAAGCTGCGTTTCAAAATCCAAAATCTGCTTTTCAGATTCGGTCACATGTGAAATCCAAAATTGCGATGCCTTTTCGCGTATGTCTTGTCGGTAGAACGTATTGAGCCGAAGGATTCGGACCAAATGAACTTGAATATTCGGACGCAGATTCAATTGACGTAGCCAGTCAACCATTCGCTGATCCTCTGACGCACCCGATAACGCAACGAGAATCTTTTCCAGCGACGGGGGAATTTCGGAATCGCGTTGCGGACGTACCACCAATGTCGATACATCACTGTGCGTTGAGACATAGTCAGAGGTGCTTCCCAGCAAAACGCGATCGAGCGACGAGTGACCAACCGCCCCCATCACAATCAAGTCAGCATTCGTTTCCTCGGCGAGTTGAAGCAACTCGCTTGATGGATCCCCGATGGGAATGTGCGTATGAACTGAGTGCAGAACGTTGATACCTGCGGCTCTTTTAATGACCTCTACATCCTTCTCGACTCGACTTTTCGTGGCTTCCCGCTCTTCATCCATAAATACGCTTAGATCCATCGGCATCCCTCCCATGCCCGGATCAATCATCATCGGCGGCATCAACGCAGATACGACATCTATATCGATCGGTTTGCGAAACGGAATCGCAAGCAAGTACTCCGCTGCGGCATGTGAATGGGGCGAAGCATCGTTGGCCAATAGAACTCGCATGATTGTCTCCAATGTTGATCATTTGGCAGAGCAGACCGCCAAGGCTTCAAGTGCTATTTGCAAAGCGAGTGCCAAGAGAGATTTCTTGCCTGTACCAGCAATCGGGCTCCAGTGTGTGCAGTCCCGCACGAATGGGCGTTCAGAAACGCACGTTTGTCCGTTCGGGTAGAAAAACGCGTGACAAGTTCAGTACCCAACAAGCAATTTCCTGCCCGTGCTGTTGACGTCGTCGAACTAAATGGCAACCGACAAAGCCGTTTGCGACTGTCACCAGTGCACGTCTTCTATCGATAGTTGCTCAAAAACAAACGTTGCACCGACCAAAGCGTTGGCACGCTGCGTGCATTATTCGAGCACATCACCCCCAACCAAAGCATCTGCGAGAATCTCAATGAGTACCACAACTACGACATCGACTGATTTCATACGCTGGTTCGATCAAGTGGGAATGCAAGATGTTGGTCTTGTCGGCGGCAAGAACGCTTCGCTGGGTGAGATGTATCGGCAGTTGACGCCACGCGGTATACGCATCCCCAATGGCTTCGCAACAACCGCCGATGCCTATCGAATGTTCCTAATCGATTCAGGGCTCGACGATAAGGTTCAGCAACTATTGAGTGGCATGAATGCATCCGACGTGAACAGTCTGCAACATCATGGAGCGCTCATCCGTCACATGATTTTGGAAACGCCGCTACCAGATTCACTTTCTCGTGCGATCGTCGAAGCATATCACCTTCTCTGTGAAGAGCGACATGACTTAGCGGACGTTGCTGTACGCAGCAGTGCTACAGCCGAAGATCTTCCCGACGCGAGCTTTGCTGGCCAGCAAGAGACTTACTTGAATGTTCGTGGGCAAGCGTCTGTTCTTGATGCCTGCCACCGCTGTTTTGCATCCTTGTTTACTGATCGAGCGATCTCCTACCGCACGAATCACGGCTACGATCACATGCAGGTTGCACTATCAATCGGAATCCAACGAATGGTGCGCAGCGACTTGGCAACATCGGGCGTGATGTTCTCGATTGATACGGAGAGCGGGTTCCGTGACGCGGTGCTGATCAACGCCGCTTACGGGCTTGGCGAGAACGTCGTGCAGGGTAGCGTCAATCCAGATGAGTACTACGTTTTCAAACCGACTTTGAAGCAAGGCTTTCGCCCGATATTGAAGAAGACCATCGGCAGCAAAGCAATGAAACTGGTGTACGACGCTGGCGGCAGCAAAATGACCAAGAACGTGCCTGTCAGTCCCGACCAGGCGAATCGCTTTGCCCTCAATGACGAGGACATATTGCAATTGGCTCGCTGGGCCTGTGAAATCGAAGACCACTACAGCGGGCTTCGAGGCCAAAGTTGTCCAATGGATATGGAATGGGCAAAGGACGGACAGACGGGTGAGCTGTTCATTGTTCAGGCCCGACCCGAGACGGTGCAATCAAGAAAATCAACAACCGTTCACGAGCGATATCACCTTCAGGAAAAGTCCTCGAAGTTGCTAAGCGGACGCTCGGTTGGAGAGAAAATCAGCTCCGGCCCAGTCCGTCTAATTCATGACGTTCATGGTCTGGCTGCGTTTCGGGACGGCGAAATCCTGGTTACCGATAAGACCGACCCAGACTGGGAACCGGTGATGAAGCGAGCCGCCGGGATCATCACCAACCGAGGCGGACGGACATGTCATGCTGCCATCGTTAGTCGCGAACTTGGGCTGCCCGCAATCGTGGGATCACTCAACGCAACTGAAGTTTTGAAAGACGGACAGGTGGTCACGATTTGTTGTGCTGAGGGCGACGCAGGAGTTGTTTACGAGGGTGCGTTGCCGTTTGAGATCGAAACGGTGGACTTGACTGATCTTAGCCGGCCACGAACGAAGATCATGATGAATGTGGGTACGCCCGACGAAGCATTCACGCTTTCGGCAATCCCCAATGACGGCGTGGGACTTGCTCGTGAGGAGTTCATCATCAGCACTTATGTGAAGGTGCATCCACAGGCACTACTGGACTACAACCAACTTGATGCCGCCACACGAGCGGCCGTTGACAATGCCACGATGGGTTATGACGACAAGCCGCAATTCTACATCGATCGCTTAGCCGAAGGCATCGCGATGATCGCGGCGGCGTTTCATCCAAAAGAAGTCATCGTTCGATTGAGCGATTTCAAAACGAATGAATACGCCAACTTGATCGGCGGAGCTGCCTACGAGCCCAAGGAGGAGAACCCCATGTTGGGATTCCGCGGCGCTTCACGCTACTACTCGCCACAGTTTCGCGATGCGTTCGGTCTGGAGTGCAAGGCAGTCCAGAAAGCTCGCCAAGAAATGGGGCTACGTAATTTGAAATTGATGATTCCGTTTTGTCGAACCGTTGAGGAGGGGCGAAAGGTCCAAGAGGAGATGGCGAAGCACGGCTTGGTTCGCGGTCAAGATGGCCTGGAAATCTATGTGATGTGCGAAATTCCGAGCAACGTCATTCTCGCAGACCAGTTCGCTGAAATCTTCGATGGCTTCTCGATCGGATCGAACGACTTGACACAGCTTACGCTCGGTGTCGATCGCGATTCGGAGATCGTCGCTCACGTATTTGACGAAAACAACGAGGCCGTCAAGAGATTGATTTCATCCGTGATCAAGACCGCCAAGGCCAAGGGTGTCAAGATCGGCATTTGCGGTCAAGCGCCAAGCGACTACCCCGAGTTCGCCGCATTCCTAGTCAAGGAAGGCATCGACAGTATGTCACTAACTCCCGACGCGATTGTGAAGACAACCATGAGTGTGCTGGAAATTGAAAAACAGAGTAGCCCGTAGCGGACGCCATCAAGATTCTCGGAATTCGTACTGTGACGCAGCAGAAACCAACCTACAACCTAGATGATCACCTTGTACCGCTTACTCGCAGTGGCCGCTTGCTGTGCCATTTCCTGCAGAACGATGTGCACCGTAGCTGCCGGCGACAATGAAGCGATTAGCTCAGCGGCAATTAACGTTGTCTACATGGAGGCATTCGTCCGCAGCGACCGGCAATCGGCACTTGACGTTGAACGCTATGTCACAGACTTGCAGAATCGCACTCCAGGACTAAACGTCACGATCCATGATGTCGTCAAGGATCGCCGGCAGCTCGAAAGACTCTATGAACTGAGCAAGAAGGCTGGGCGGGACAAACCGAGCATTCCAGCATTCCATTGTTGCGACCGCGTCTATTTTGGATTTGCCAGCGCCGCGGAGAGTGGGCCGCAGATCGAGGCGTTGTTTACCGCAGACGTTTACACACGATCAACGTGCCCACGATGCCGTGATGCCAAGAAGTTTCTTGCAATTCTGCAACCACGCTGGCCCGCGATTCGATTTCGCATTCACGAAGTCGATAGCGACTCGCTGGCCAGGGCACGATGGGAAGCTTTGTGTCGTGCTACCGGAAGCGTTCCAGGACTGCCGACAATCGACTTTGCCGGTCATGTCATAATCGGATACCAGGGCGATGACGTCACAGGAAAACAGCTCGAAGAACTCATCGAGCGTCGCAATCAAAGCGCAGATCTATTCTCGCAGAAGCCGAAGCCAGCTGCGTTGCGATTCGTCAGTGGTCCACCTGAGCTTGACCTGGCCTTACCCGATGAGGCGACTGAAGAGGAGATGGGCACGGAAGACGTTGTGTCGACGAACGATACGTCAGTCGATTCCGTCAGCGAGATCGAAGTTGCTTGGTTCGGAAAGCTACGAGTCGACGAACTTGGACTGCCACTCTTTACGTTTGTGATCGGCCTTGTCGATGGCTTCAATCCGTGTGCGATGTGGATTTTGGTGTTTCTGTTGTCAGTGCTCGTCAACATTAAAGACCGCCGGAAAATCCTTCTCATTGCGGGCACATTCGTCGTCGTCAGTGGCTTGGCCTATTATGCGTTTATGGCCGCGTGGCTGAATTTATTTTTGTTGATCGGGATCGCGAGGCCAGTTCAGATTCTTCTTGGCATCGTCGCCCTGCTCATTGGAATAGTGAACGTGAAAGACTTTTTTGCGTTCAAGAAAGGGATTTCGCTGTCGATTCCTGAAAGCCAGAAACCGGGACTTTATCGACGTGTGCGAAAGATTGTGGAAGCCAAGTATCTCAGCGTCGCAATCGGCGGTGTGGTTGCGTTGGCCGTCATCGTCAACTTGGTGGAGTTGCTTTGTACCGCAGGGCTTCCGGCGCTCTATACTCAAGTCCTGACGTTGCAAGAGTTGCCTGCATGGCAGAACTACGCCTATCTTGCGTTGTACATCGCCGCCTACATGCTCGACGACACGATTTTGCTGTCAATCGTGGTCGCAACCTTGTCACATCGCAAGCTACAAGAGCGTGAAGGCCGCTGGTTGAAACTGCTCAGCGGCGTCGTGATCCTACTGTTAGGCATTACGATGATCCTCTTTCCGTCCTGGCTGGCTTAGTTTTGGCTGGCGGAGCTTTGCCAATGGCACTGCTGCGAATCAAACGCAATGCATACAAGTCGTTGCGTAGGGCATGGCTTTGAGTCGCTCGGGCGATATGAGATTGCCGCATTGCGAACAAACACCGTAAGTCCCATTGTCGATGCAGTGGAGTGCGTGCTTGATTTGGTCGATTTCCTCAACAGCTTGGTTACCGAGCGTTTCCAACACCTCGTCATTTTCTCTCTGCGTGGCCTGCTCTTCCCAGTCTTGTAGCCCCGGTTGACTCAGCCGATTGTCAATCCGTTCGGCTCGCTCCACTCGCTCTTGAAGTTCATTTTCAAGTTGCTGTCGAATTTCGGTGAGGTGATTCATTCGTTTGTCCGCTGGTTGGTGGTGATCGTCATCAAAGACTGCCCTGAGTCACGAAAGTTTTGAAAACTTCCGCAACGTTGAACGTACAGAGCAATACCTGTGCCGATTGCTTGATTTAGTTGTTCCAGTACAAATCGCAATGCTACGAATCAAAGAAAGCGCCAACGCTTAGACTATCAGGCTTAACGTTAGGAGGTATTGTCGAAAGTTGTGTTCTTGAAGAAATAAAAAAGGTGGCGCATCCTGCTGAAACTTCAACACCTCAGCCGCCCGAAGTGGGCACAAGTATACGCCTTGAACCAGACTAAACCAGACCGACAAGTCACGCCTGTAGACGAACGACTCGATCCCGAAGTGGTTTCCTTTCGGGCACAGTTCGATCAGAAGAGTCCGCTCGATGAACTTGTTCGCGAAGGAGCCAGGCGAATGCTGCAAGCGGCGATCGATGCCGAAGTCGAAGCCTTCGTTGCGATGCACGATGATCGCCGAACCGATTCAGGAAAACGCCTGGTCGTCAAAAACGGAACTCTGCCTGAGCGGGAAATCATCACGGGTGCTGGGGCGATTCCCTTGACGCAGGGCCGCGTTCGCGACAACACCGCTGATCCCGAACAGAGA
>JBGTAI010000225.1:0-2524 GCA_041749955.1 Pirellulaceae bacterium
GACGTGCCCTTGAGCTTCTTAACAACGTCCTGACAAACTTGGCGTTCTTCATCCGAGAGTCGGACGATATACTTTTTGATCATTGGAAACCTCCGTGTGTTGACGAAAGTTTCCGCTAATTTAAGCAAATCAACCAACCCCGATTCTTAGGCTGGATGACGCACTAGAACTTGCCCAACACAAATTGACGCAACCCCAACGTTCCGACAGCCCAACTCAAGTTTCCATCGTGAAACCCGCAGTCTCGCTCGCCACCAAAGCGTTTGCTTGCATTGCGATTGCTCAGCGAAGCATTGCGTTCCATTGTTCATCGATCCACTTGGGATCAGGATCCGCGTCAGTAACGAGATAACGGTAGCGGCTGCGGAGCGGGTGCTCAGCATCGATGGTGAACGCGTCAATGACACAAGGCGAGAAACAGAAATACGGTTTCGTCGGGTGGATCCGTGCTGGTTGCGGGAATCGAAAGTTGTCGGGGTGCGACAAGACAGCGATGCACACAGGCTTGGAATCAACGAGACCCGACATTGCCACCCATTTCGCGTGTTGATGATTGGCCGCTTCTCGCTCCGAACCAAGATTGTTAAGGAATTGACCCCGTTCGCGGGTTAAGCCCGCCTTGGTTTCAGCCTCGGTGATCTTGCCGGACAACCATCGTGTTGGTCCTCGCAATGCCATGCCACCATAATGATACTTGTTTATGGCGAGCGGCTTGTCCGTGATCGCCGTTTGAATCGTCTCCAAATCGAAACAGTGAAAGCTTCCGTCCGTGGGATGTACCGTGACTTTCCATCGCTCGCGCAACACGTCGATCGGTGGCGAACTTGTAACGCGATGCAGCAAGTCAACTTCGAAACCGGCACCATCCCCAGTCTCGAATGTCGACACGACGCGCTCATGGAGAACTCGACCAGTCCCACCGGCCAAATTCCAGAAATCAACGGGCTCGCCGTCGTAAGTCGTATTCACCCACGCCGAGAAAATACCGTGCTGGTGCGCGTGGTCGAACGGGAACATCGCAGTTACCACGTTGCCTTGTGGGGATCCAACCGGATGCAAGCATCCACTTCGCTCATAGACGGCTTCGATGCCATCGGGTGCCGGTGGCGAAACCTTGTTGTACGTCAAGACACCGACGCCCGCCTGTCGAATCACAATCGTCGCCTCATCCTCAATCACCTGCAACTGCTCTGATTGCGCAACGTTCGCCGAGCACGATGCAAAGCACAACAAGTAAGTCGCTAAACGGAGTTGCATAAAAACGCTTCGGTTTGGTCGTGTCATGAATTTGAACTTCGCTTGCGATTCGACGTGTCAGGGAGTTTGAGCGAGTGCGCCATCAATTGTCTCCTTGGCGGTCACCGTTCGTGTTCGTTTGCCATTGAGAATCGTTCCGATAGGCGTGTAACGCACGAAGATTTGGTAACTCACAAGCAGGATACCACTCGTGACGACGCACACAACGATGAACTTGAGAAGTGCTGGAGCGGACACGTCGCGCACCCAATATTGAACCAAAATGATAAGCGGGATGTGAGCGAGGTACATCCAATACGATGCGTCGGAGAGATAACGCATTGTCTTGTTCTCTCGCGGCATCAAGTAGCGAAACAACCCCATCATTGCGAAGGACATCAGCCACGCGTAACTGGCTTGGCAAAGCACCGACACAATCCGTGCGGTTTCCGTATCACGCGACGCCGCAGCTAATCCGGCGGGATAAAGCACGAGCATCGAAATCGGAATCGCAATCCACCATCGTCGGCCCACGGGACGACTCGCATTATCCGTCTGAAAATACTCCGCATCAAAATACAAAGCACCGAACGCAAAAAAGATCGCGTAGTATGCGAGCACATGCGGCATTGGCAGCAGCCCAATCGATGTGTCCGGCCCAAACGTGAGCGTACCCTCCTTCATGAAACTCTGGGCAATCGCTGTGATTGGGACAAGCCAGAGATAGCGATAACCAGAGACCGACATCCACTCCGGCATTCTCGGCACACCCATCGCACGGCCAATTGAAATGGCGATCGCGAAGCCGACCACGAGCCAACAAAGAAACGACAAGAACCACAAATGGCCTAGCAGCGGAAATTCCACGAGCCCACGAATCACAGATTGAAACCCACTCTCTGGCTGAACAGGTCCTGAATCCGGGTGCATCGATGCGACTCGAAGCAGGTCGGAAGCTTCGCTCGAACTCGTTCGTTCATCGAGGATCTTGGCGATTGCTCTGCGGCCTTCGACAAGATCTTGCTGGTCCACATCCACGGATATAATCCTAGCGATAAACGAGGTGATTCCCCAAGGCGCGCCCATCACGTCGATACATCGCTCGCCTTTGTGATTCGTCGCATAGATGTTCGCGCCGGACTCAAGTAGCAATTCGACGACGTCGACGCGACCAAACAGAATCGCGATATGTAGCGCCGTAGCACCATCATCGATTCTCGCTTCTACGTTTCCGCCACCACTGATCCACGCTTCGACTTCTGCGAGATCGCCTTTTGCCGCCGCGATC
>JBGTAI010000226.1:0-12593 GCA_041749955.1 Pirellulaceae bacterium
GAGTGGTTGCCGCGAGATCAGTTCTCGCCAAGTCTGCCGCAAGGCAGGGTCCGGTTGTCGCGCCATGGTGGTCTCCGTAAAGGCGGGTCAAAACCCGCCAACCTAAACCGGTCGTCAAGATGGAACCCACGTGCGCTTACACTCGTTCGAGTTGTTTTAAACCAATAAGAAAACGAAAAAACGTAAAACTACATAAGAAGTATTTTCTAAACACAATGCTTCAACTTAAACGTGCTGCATAATTTAGTGTGGCGAACTGTGGATTATCGGTTCGTCAGAAAGGGGCAATCTCAATGAATTCAGAAATACAATTGGTTGGCGACAGTGCGAGCACACGCTTTGAGCTGACGGGCGCTCAAGACGTACGTGTTGCCAGCGATCTTCATCGAAGTCTGATCGAACTCTTGACTTCAAATCAACCTGCGACCGTGGACTGTAGCCGAGTGGATTCGTTTGATGCCGCAGCAATTCAATTGCTTCTTGCTGCAAAACGAGAAACGGGTGACAAGTTTACAATCATCGCACCAAATGACAGTCAATCCGAGTCCTGGATCGCTCTTTCCGGCTTGAAAGGTCGGCTCCTGCCGACAAGTGCCGAGGGTTAGTCGGTTCGGTTAGTCGGTTCCATCCATTGTATTTGTGTGGGTGCGAAACCCATTCTTCAATCACGCGTTTTAGAACTCAAACATTCAAAGTTTTAAGAGTAATTCAATGAGCAAGACGGCACTGGTAGTTGACGATTCTGCGTCCATGCGACAAATGGTAACGTTTACACTGCAATCAGCGGGATTCGAGACCATCGAAGGCATTAACGGCGTTGATGCACTCGCCAATAGCGCTAACAAAGCGATCGACTTGGTGGTCACGGACTTGAACATGCCAGAGATGAACGGAATCGAGTTGATCAAGGAATTGCGTGCAAAGCCTGAGTTCAAGTTCACTCCCATCGTTCTGCTTACCACAGAATCACAGGACGCAAAAAAACAAGAAGGTAGAGCTGCCGGGGCCACTGGTTGGATGGTCAAGCCGTTCAATCCAGACCAGTTGCTGACCGTGGTGAAAAAGGTCGTGCGTTAATCAGGCTTGTTTGGTTGGAATTTGGTCTAGGGGCAATTGATGGATATTGATGTAAGCCGATTTCGTGCTGCGTTCTACGTAGAGGCTGCTGAGCATCTCCAGTCGATGGAGGCAGCTCTGCTGCAGTTGGAGTCAGCACCGCGTGACACGGAGTTGCTCAATACGATCTTTCGCGGCGCTCACAGCATCAAGGGCGCTAGTACCACATTTGGCATAGACGAAGTCGGTCGCTTCACACATGTGTTGGAGAATCTTCTGGAGCGTTTGCGTGACGGTCTGCTGGAAACCAACGCAGAACTCGTGGGGCTCTTACTGACTAGCGTTGATGTCATTACCGCCTTGGTTGACAACGCCAAAGACGGCACGCCGATGCCTGAGAATCTCGACGAGGTGCTCAACGAACTGCAACGTGTCAATGGCCAACCTCAGTCGTCCTCAATTCCAAGCGGAGGCCAAGAAGCGTCGGTGAATGAGGTCTTGAGCCAAGTCTATCGGATCAAGCTGGAGCCCAGTCGCGATTTCTTTCGGTTCGGGCAGGACCCGTTACTTTTGATGCGAGAGCTTACAGAAATTGGAAGCGTCAACCGTGTGGTTGTTAACGAAAGTCAACTACCATCGCTGGCTGAGATGAATCCTGAGGATTGCTACCTCTCGTGGGAAATAGAGTTGGAAGCTGAGGCGTCGGAGCAATCATTGCACGATGTGTTCATGTTTCTGGATGAAGGAAGTCATTATTCAATCGAGGCGATGAAGCCTTGTGAGACGAAGGAAACAATTGGCTCAGGCGAAGTTAGAACAACGGGTGGCGTCTCAATCGAGCAGCATGAGCAAGTTTCGGCAGGATCCGCAAAACAATCGGCGTCGCCTGAGCCTGATCGCCGAACAACGCCCGATCGACGAGTGCCAACTCCATCTACGGCAGCGATCGTAAGTGAAACCGTGCGTGTTGATCGCCTCTTGCTCGATGAATTGATCAATCAAATTGGCGAAGTCGTCATCGGTGCTTCGATGGTTGAGCAAGACATGCTGGACCTCGCTGGGGGAAGAACGTTTGAATCGATGTCGGCGCTTGGGAAGATTGTTCGAGACCTTCAAGAGATGAGTCTTGGATTGCGAATGGTGCCGATCGCGGCCACGTTCCAAAAGATGAACCGTGTGGTGCGCGACGTCGCGAAGAAGGTTGGCAAGCAAATCAACTTCATCACGGAAGGGGACGAAACGGAGCTCGACAAAACCGTCGTTGACCAAATCAGTGATCCACTTGTTCACATGGTTCGTAATGCGGCCGATCACGGGATCGAGACACCCGATGAACGCATTGCGGCCGGTAAGCCCGCCGAAGGTGTGGTGAAGCTGCGAGCTTACCAACAAGGCGGCAACGTCTACATCCAACTGAGTGATGACGGTCGCGGCTTGAATCGCAAACGGATCCTGGAGAAGGCGATTGAACGCGGTTTGCTCGCTGCTGATGCGACACCACCGGATTCAGATATCTGCAACTTGATTTTCCAGCCCGGATTCTCGACGGCGACGGAGGTGACAGATGTCTCCGGGCGCGGAGTTGGGATGGACGTTGTCCGTCGGAACGTCGAGGCACTGCAAGGCAGCATCAGCATCAAGTCAATCGAAGGCCAGGGTTCGACCCTTACCGTTCGGCTGCCGCTTACGCTTGCCATTCTCGACGGGTTGCTTGTTCGACTTTCACAGGAAGTGTTTGTGATTCCTCTGTTGTCGGTTGTTGAGTCCATTTGCATGAAGCCAACCGAGATCAAGAAGATCGTCGGTGTGGGGGAAGTGATCAAATTGCGAGGTGAAGTCGTTCCGGTGCTGCGACTTCACCAGGCGCTGAACATCGCAAGCGATTTTGCCAATGAAGACATGGGACTCGTCGTCATCGTCGAAGACCAGGGACGTCGTCTCGCTTTGAAGGTGGATGAGCTATTGGGGCAACAACAAGTTGTCATCAAGAATTTGGAAACAAATTTCCGTAAGGTTCCCGGCGTGGCTGGCGCGACCATCCTCGGCGATGGACGAGTGGCTCTCATTCTCGACGTCTATGGCGTCTCGAATTTGTCCGGTGGGGACGGCAATCGTTATCCCTCCACTGAAAACGTCGCGTTACCAACGTAATTTAAACCAACATGCGGCTGAGCCATGTCGGATTGGCTCCCACGACCATTCCCTCATACAAGAGAAATTAATTGAGCACCACACTGAACGCTAGCCCGGAGATATCGACGCAGGGTAGCAACGTCGATCAATTGACAAACGGCACCGCAACAGGCGACGGAGCAAATCAGTACCTCACTTTTGGTCTGAATGATCAAGACTTTGGAATCGAGATCCTACAGGTCCAGGAGATCAAGAACTTCACGCGCGTCACGCCAATTCCGAACATGCCGGAATGCGTGAAAGGCATGATGAACTTACGCGGCACGGTTGTCCCCATCATCGACCTGCGAAAGAAGTTCAACATGGTGAACGCGGAGTACAACCAGTTCACTGTCATCATCGTTGTCAACGTCGGCTCCAAAATAATGGGCCTCGTTGTCGACGCGGTTTCGGACGTGCTCAATGTTGGAATCGAAGACATTGAAGCCGCACCTAAGCTTGGTGGAATCGACACCTCGTTCATCAAGGGACTTGCCAAGTCCGGCGATCGTTTAGTGACGCTCCTCGATATCGAAGTGCTTCTGAGCGATCAAACCACTGCCAGTCTACCCATCCAATAACCGACCCATCCAATCCACCGTTCAACACACACTTACCAACTCAAATCACCACACCTAGGGGCGACCATGACCACATCCAAGACAAAGCCGGCAGCTGCCAAATCCACCACAACCAAACGCGTATCGAAAACCGCCGCGCCGAAGTGGTCACTTGAAACCGAACAATACCAAGTCTTGTCGAAGACCCAGTGCCTTTTAGAAATGGGGCTGGATGGCAAAATTTTGGCGGCCAACCAGAACGTACTTACCCGCCTTGGCTATAGCGAAACCGACCTCGTTGGTAAGAACCTTGGGGAAGTCGTTCACAGGAAGCAAGCCGACAGCGATGGCTATCGTGATCTGTGGACCGCACTTGGTCGTGGTGATTCGCGTTCCGAAGTGTTCCGGCTCATTGCAAGCAATGGCCAAGAAGTCTATTTCGATGGCTATTGTTCTGCAATTCTCGATGCCAAGAAGAATCCTTGTCGCGTATTAGCCAGTCTACGTGACCTGACCGAACAGAAGGCGATGCAAGCTGAGTTGGACGATCTTCGCGTACGTGCTGAGATCATCAATATGACGAGCATCGTCTCGGAGTCGGATCTAAAGGGTGACATCGTCAGTATCAATGAGAAATTCATTGAAATCTCGAAGTACAGTCGTGAAGAGTTGGTTGGACACCCACACAACACCACTCGCCACCCGGACATGCCCAAAGAAGTCTTCAAGGAGTTGTGGTCGACGATCGGACGCGGCCGGCCGTTCCGTGGCATCATCAAGAACCGTGCCAAAGACGGCACTCCGTATTATGTCGATGCGGTCATTGCCCCAGTCATGGGCGAGAATGGCAAACCAAAGAAGTACATTGGCGTTCGCTACGACATCACGGCTGCTGAAATTGAGAGGCAAAATGCTAAAGGAATTCTCTCAGCAATCGACAGCTCGTTTGCTTACATCGAATTCTCAACGGAAGGAAATGTTCTCGTCGCGAATGAAAAATTTACCAAGTCCATGGGTTACCGATCGGACGATATCGTTGGCAAGCACCACCGCACATTTGTAGAGCCGGAATACGCCAGTTCAACGGCCTACGCTGATTTTTGGCGTGAATTGAATAACGGTGTTAGCAAATCAGACGTTTTCAAACAGATAGCTCGTGATGGATCGGAGGTCTGGTTGCAAGCGGTGTACGCTCCCGTCAAAGATGAAATGGGACGCGTCACGAAGGTCGTTAAAATTGCGACCGATGTCACTGAGGAGAAGGTGAGGATCGCCGATTTTGAAGCTCAAATCGCGGCAATCAGCAGGGCGCAAGGGGTCATTGAATTCAATTTGGATGGATCGATTCGTGATGCGAACGAGAACTTCCTCAACGCCGTTGGTTACTCATTAGAGGAGATCAAGGGCAAGCACCACAGCATGTTTGTCGACGCCTCAGAAGCGAATGGAGGCGAATATCGCAGTTTCTGGGATGACTTGCGAGCAGGAAAGTTCCGCTCGGGACAGTACAAGCGAACTGGAAAGGGTGGGAAAACTGTCTGGATCCAGGCCACGTATAACCCAACCTTTGATCTGAACGGACGGCCAAACAAGGTCGTCAAGTACGCGACCGATATCACTGCAGCCAAAGATCTAGAAACTGAGATGGCGGAAACACAGAAACGCGCTGAGATGGCCGAGGCTGAACGCCGTGAGCAAGAACGACAAGACGCCGAAGAGCAATCGCGTAAAGTTTCCATCATCTTGGACGTCGTCAACGCGGTCGCAGATGGAAACTTTGATCTGGAGATCCCGGACCTAGGAACGGATTCGGTCGGCCAAGTTGCTTCCGCTCTTGAACAGGCCGTGGTCGCGATGAAGGAGGCATTGTGCGAAGTGCGAGACGTCTCGGGCACAGTCTCCACTGCGGCCGAACAATTAACCGAAGTTTCGCGTGAGATCACCGCGGGAGCTCAAACACAAGCATCAAGCTTGGAAGAAACTGCATCGAGCTTGGAAGAAATCACATCGACGGTCAAGCAGAATACCGACAACGCCCAGCAGGCACGCCAATTGGCCAATGGGTCGCGCGACATTGCCGAAAAGGGTGGCGAAGTTGTGAGCGAGGCGGTCAAAGCGATGGCAGATATCAATGACTCCTCCAAAAAGATTGCCGACATTATCACGACAATTGACGAAATCGCGTTCCAAACAAACCTCCTTGCTCTAAATGCTGCGGTTGAAGCCGCTCGTGCTGGTGAACAAGGCCGTGGTTTTGCCGTCGTCGCTGCCGAAGTTCGCAACTTGGCACAACGCAGTGCGAGTGCGGCGAAAGAGATCAAGACGCTAATCCAAGACTCAGTTCGAAAGGTTGAAAACGGAACGAACTTGGTGAACAAGTCAGGCCAGACGCTCGGCGAAATTGTTAGTTCGGTTAAACGCGTTACGGACATCGTTTCCGAGATTGCGGCTGCGTCCAAAGAGCAGCTCACTGGAGTGGAGCAAGTCAACAAGGCCGTTGCCCAGATGGATCGTGTGACCCAAGCGAACGCGTCTCAAACCGAAGAGATGTCCGGCACGGCTGGTTCACTTCTTTCGCATGCTGTGCAACTAAACGAACTTGTACAACGATTCCGATTGGAACCGGAAGAAGATGATCGAAAGAGCCATCGGAAGCCAGAAAGAGCGAAGCAAGGCAATGCGCAACACCGCCAAAGGCAAGCCCCACGGGCAACCACGTCACCGATTCCGCGTGTGATTATGGCCGCACCCGTTTCGCACGACGTTGGATCGTTTGAATTCTAGACAATTCCCTATACGGAAACTGACGGGACGCTTTGCAATACAAGCAGAGCGTTCCGTTGTATTTGTAGGCGTCATAGCCTGGTTCAAAATTCGTTAAACCTGAATTGTCACGTCATGAGCATTATTCAAGAACTCACACTAAGCGATCGTGATTTCAAAACGGTACAATCGCTAATCTACGATTTGGCTGGCATTGCGCTTGCCGATGCTAAGCACATCATGGTGCAAAGCCGGTTGGCGAAGCGTGTGCGCAAGTTAGAGTTGGATTCGTACTCCGATTATCTTCGATACTTGGAGAAGCCCGAGAACAAAGAGGAAGTCACCAACTTCACCAACGCCCTGACGACCAACAAAACGGACTTTTTTCGAGAGAAGCATCACTTTGACTTCCTAGCGAATACTGCATTTCCGGAACTGAAACGGCGTGCCGAAGCGGGTGGCGACCGACGACTTCGAATATGGTGCTCAGCTTCATCAACTGGAGAAGAACCGTACACGATCGCGATGAGCGTGCGTGAATTCTTTGGTGATGATCCGCGTTGGGATATTCGCATTCTCGCATCCGATATCGACACAGACGTCTTGGCCCAAGCCAGTGAAGGCGTTTATGACGTGGACCGTTTTCTCGATGTTGAAC
Organism: Pirellulaceae bacterium; assembly: GCA_041749955.1. Lineage (GTDB taxonomy): Bacteria > Planctomycetota > Planctomycetia > Pirellulales > Pirellulaceae > JBBSJZ01. The sequence continues at coordinate 7,210 of JBGTAI010000226.1, forward strand.
CGTTTCTGGTTACGAAATATTTCGAAAAACAAGCCAAAGGTGACGCTCATCGCCTCAAGGTCAAGCCGACCCTGCGTGATCTAGTCACGTTCCGCAAGTTGAATCTCCAAGATCCCCAATGGCCGATCAACACATCCTTTGACATTATTTTTTGTCGCAACGTGATGATCTATTTTGATCGGACGTCCCAGAAAAGAATTGTGGAGCACTTTGCTGAGTACTTGCGACCTGAAGGTTATTTAATCATCGGACACTCCGAATCGCTTTTCGGATTAACGGATCAGTACAAATCTCTCGGCGACACCATTTACAGAAAGACCACATCGGAATCAGTTCACGACCAAGAAAAGCGAGTGAACGACAATGACAGTTCCGCGGAGGCCTCGAATCGTCAGGCTGTGTTGCTGGCTAGGTCACAAACAAAACCCAACTTAAAACCACAGGCAAAATCGCGAACAACAAGAACTTCTCAGTCTGTGTCGCCATCCCGTGCCGTTGCAGCGGATAAGTCTTGTGATGACCCTAAGATACCGATCATCATTGGCGAAGTGTACTCGAGTGCGGATCCAGTTTGGATCACGACACTATTGGGCTCTTGTGTCGCGGTTTGCCTATTCGATGACGTGGCAAAGGTTGGCGGGATGAATCACTTTATGCTGCCGGCCCCGAGCGACAAGTCGGTGACTAGTGCAAGCTATGGAGTGCACTCGATGGAAATGCTCATTAATTCAGTGATGAATTCCGGTGGCGATCGGCGTCGTTTGAAGGCGAAAGTGTTTGGCGGCGGAAAAGTGATCCAATCAAGTTCCGGTAACGCAAGAATAGGTAGCAACAACGTTGATTTCGCTTTGCAATTCCTAGATATGGAAAACATTCCGGTATTAGCAAGCTTTACGGAGCAAGACTCTGGCATGCACGTAAGATTCCATACCCATACGAACAAAGTTAACGTTCGCATGCTGGACCGCAAGGCGGCCGCAGAGGTCCAACGCAAGGACGCGGCGCAGGCGTTGGTCGTTCAAGAGACATTGGCACAATCCAACGACGTTACACTTTTCTAGCAGAACAGAACCAATGAATAATACACGTGTTCTTGTCGTTGATGATTCTGCCTTGATGCGGCAATTGATCACCGAAATATTGCAGACAGACCCTAGTATTGAGGTCGTTGGAGCTGCCGCTGATCCGTTTATTGCCCGAGAAAAGATTCTCAAGCTCAACCCCGATGTGTTGACCCTTGACGTCGAGATGCCACGGATGGACGGGCTCCTCTTTCTAGAAAAGTTGATGGCGGGGCGACCAATGCCCGTTGTGATGTTGTCGTCGCTAACGGACAAGGGTTGCGAGACGACGATGCGAGCTTTGGAGCTTGGGGCGGTTGACTTTATCACCAAGCCGAAACTGGACGTTGTTTCGAGGATGGACGAGATTGCTGCGGAAATCGTTGAAAAAGTGAAACAGGCCGCTGGAGCGAGAGTGCAACGGCGAAGCGTCGTTCCCGAACGCTCTGCCTACATCGGGCAAAAGCCATCATCGGCCGGTTCGCTGCTTTCCAGCACGCACAAAGTGATTGCGATTGGTGGTTCGACCGGTGGCACCGAGGCGCTATTGGAACTGCTCGCTTCGTTTCCTCCGGATGCGCCCGGGGCCGTTTGCGTGATCCATATGCCCGAGGGGTTTACAAAAAGTTATGCACAACGACTGGATCGGCACTGTCGAATCAATGTAAAAGAAGCTGAAGACGGTGACCGGATTTTACCTGGACACGCCTTAATCGCAGCTGGCAATTTGCATATGGAAGCTCAGCGTAGCGGGTCGATCTATTCAGTACGTGTGTTTTCTGCGCCGCCGGTAAGCCGGCACCGTCCAAGTGTCGATGTGCTGTTCCATTCCTGTGCCAATGCGCTCGGCAAGAATGTCGTTGGTGCAATATTGACTGGAATGGGAAATGATGGCGCGGAGGGGATGTACGCAATGCACCAAGCCGGAGCGTTCACTGTCGCCCAGAATCAAGAAACTTGCGTCGTGTTTGGGATGCCCAAGGAAGCGATTGCCAAAGGCGGCGTCGACGAGGTCTTGCCGCTTCGAGAAATTGCCCCCAAGATTCTTAAAGCGGCGCGTTGCGATGTGCTCGTGTAGTTGATCGTGGTCGTTCACGCACAATCAGTTTTTATCCAGCTGGCGCGAAACAGGCATACCTCACTTCGACGTAGTTTCAGTGTGCTCCGTCCGACGAATCACGATACTTCTCACTGATTGCCAGCACCGGTGACCAGCAACTTTGCATGCTGTCATTGAACAGCACGCCGTATTGAGCCTGAGGCGCTAGCCGATCTTAGGAATCGTTCAGTCGAAAATCGGCTAGCGCCTCAGGCTCATCGTTCATGGACTAAAAGTGCTGATTCTCTTGGAGTTGCCAGCATGACTGCCGGCGATCAACGAGACGTTTCAGAATCATTACTCCTGGTCGCCGTACTTTTCGTTGAAGATCTTTACGGGGTCGTAGTCCGGTTGGTTGTAGAGCTTTTGTTGCTTCTCAATACCGACGTAGGGATAGAAGTCGAAGATATCTCCGTTGCCAAGCATCCGTGGATCGCCCTGCGCGGTGAGCTCGGATTCGAGCTGAGCCCACATTTTCTGTTTTGTGTCAGCGAACTTGGGATCGTCAGCAAGATTCTTTATGCAATCTGGATCGCTCTCAACATCAAATAATTCTTCGCTCGGGCGTTTGCCGAATGCCATCTCAAAGAACTTGAAATCTTCGTGAGCCATTGAAAGACCGGTTAGGTACGACTTTGTCGGTGACGCGTCACAGTTCGGGTAATCGTATTCCGGGTTTCCGACTGGCCAGCGGTCTGGTTTGAAGTTGCGAACGTAGAGGAATTTGTCGTTGCGAAGCGCCCGGGCAGGGTACCCAACGCTGAGTAAATCGCCGTCGGTACGTCCAATGTCGTGGCGTTCTTTGCCGAGTAGGGTGTGGTCACGTTTGGTGTCGATTCGTCCAGATTCCTTCGCGAGTAGCTGTTTCGCGAAACTTGCTCCAGTCATTTGTTCTGGGGCGTCAACGCCAGCCAATTCGAGTAGCGTTGGTGCGAGGTCGGGGAACGTGATGAAGTCGGTGACCGTTCGGCCTGGTTGGATCTTTTTGCCCCAGCGTGCCGCCATCGGGATGTGGAAGCCGTCGTCGTAGATTTGACCTTTGACTCGAGGGAATGGCATCCCGTGATCGCTCGTTGCGATAACCAGGGTGTCTTCGAGCAGACCGTTTTCTTCGAGGTGCTTCAATGCGCGGCCGATGTGAGTGTCGTACCACTCGACTTCGATGGCATAGTCCGCCAAGTCGCCGCGAATGGTTTCATTGTCGGGGAAGTAGGCAGGTACAGTCACTTTGGCGAGGTCGCGACCGTCGAGCTTCCAGTTGCCTTCGCCGTACGCGCGATGTGGTTCTTGGGTGCCGAGCCAGAAGCAGAATGGCTTATCGTCTGGCTTGGATTTTAGGAAGGCTTCGAAGTTTGCGGCATAGTCGACATTGCTCATGCCTTTGTAGGGAGGCGGATTCTTGATTTTGCTATAGGCGTGCCCGGCTGGGTTCAGCATCTTTTCGCCAGGTTTTGTTTTGGATTGCTTCCACTCGCCCGGACCCCAGCCTTTGCCGGTGTATCCGATTTCGTAGCCCGCGTCTTCGAGCAGGAACGGATAGAAAACCCATTTGTCGGAGAGGAACGGTTGGTGGTCACAGGCTTCTTCGAGTTGCCACGAATAACGTCCGGTGAGCAGACACGCGCGTGCTGGTGCGCACTTGGGATTGCAATTGTACGCTTGCGTGAAGAGAACGCCTTCGTGTGCGATGCGATCGAAGTTTGGTGTTGCAACGTATTGGCTGCCGTACACGCCCATGCTGTCGCGAGAGGCATCGTCCGCAATGATGAACAAGATGTTCGGACGGTCACCAGCAAAGACGCTAGGCAAACAGCACAAGCTCGCAATAAGCAACAAGTATCGATAAATCATGATTCTTCTACTGTGTGGAGACGAGGATTACGCCATGAAAAGAAGAGCAAACGGCGTGACTAATTTGAAAGCATCTTGTCGAGTTCACTGAGACGGAATCGCATGCTTACGACGGAATGCTTCTCGGGGCCGGGCTGGATCTTGATGTAGGTGGTGGCGACGATCGTGCCATCGTCGAGAAGTTCGACTCCTGGATATCCACAGTCGGTGACGCGGTCAGCATAGTTATGAAGCAGCTTCACGCGGTACTGGCCGGGCTTGCCAGTTTTGATGTCGTCGTAGGTTCCAACCCACGCAACGAAATGGCCTCGTGTGGGGCTTTCCGGTGCCATGTCGCGAAAGGCGACGACGAGGCGTCCGTCGGTTGTTTGGACACCGATGTGACGGTCACCGCTCAATCCCCAGGGTGTGTCGATGGGTGTGCTCCACGAGTCGCCTTCGTCTTGCGAGAACATCATGAGACTACGGCCCTTGTGTGTGTTTTCTCGCATCAGACAACATAGCTCTTTGCCATCAGGCGAACGAAACACAAACGGCTCACAAGGATTCTTGTCTTCGACCGACGCAACTACTTTTGGCTCGGACCACGTGAAGCCACCATCGCTCGTGATGGTTTGCAGTACTTCGAGCGGCGACTTGTCTTGGCCGTTGGGGCCTTTGTGATAGAGACCGAGATAGCGGCCATCGGTGAGCTGGACGATACTGCTGAACGTCATCACGCACTTGTATCCAAGCGGTGGCATTTCTTTCCATGTCTTGCCATCGTCTTCACTCATGATGCTCGGCATGCCTGGGCCAGACCGGGTTTCGAGTGCCGCGGAGAAGACCCATAAACGAGCCTTGCCGTTTCGGTCCACAAGACGATAGATGCTGGGACAGTTTTGGTGAGTCGCGTAACCAGGCGGAAGCGTGCTGTCGATTCGCGTCCAGCTCAAACCGCCATCGTAACTGCGTGCCATTGGACCGGCGGAACCACCATGATTGACGCACCACACACAGAGAATCGAGTCGGTGCCAGGCAATCGCAGAGTCGTTGGGTGGCCTTGGTAGGTTTCGTTTGTCCCAGCCGCGATGATGGTTTGGCGCTGTTGGTCGTCGGAGATGTCCAGCAGCGGAAGGTCAGACGCGTCTTTTGCGAGCGCACAGGAACCTGCGAACCAAATGACCAAGAATGTGAGGGGAAGCAATAGCCGGATCATTGCAAGTGGCCTCGGGGAAGCGTGGGTGGGACCCGCGAATGCAATCGCGACCATCCAATATACTCGCTCCGCACCTGTCGATGGGCAAACGAGGCTTTCGCTCCCAGGGCAAATCAGTTTTTCAAACTGGGAATGTAGGGTGCCGTGCTTGCACGCACCTTTCGGTAAATCAGG
>JBGTAI010000227.1:0-47853 GCA_041749955.1 Pirellulaceae bacterium
GCATCACGAAATCACTTCATTACGAAAACACTTCGAGTTCATGTTGTCGCATTCAGAATCTTCTTCGTACCTCGATCCCCAATTGAGTTCGTTATTGACGAACTTGCGGGCCAGTGTGCGCCGATACATCTGGTGTGACTCGGTGCTGGCTGTCGCAGCCGTGGTTCTGGCGGCGTTCTGGATTGGACTTGCGATCGACTATTTGCCGGTCCAGGTCGGTGGGACTGAGATGCCACGGTCCGCCCGAGGTGTGCTGCTCGTTGGCGTCGCGTTGGTCGTCCTTGCCATCATCGGCAAATTACTGATTGGGCGACTCCAGCGACCGTTGCCCGATGACAGCCTCGCCTTGTTGGTTGAGCGACAACACCCTCAACTCGCGGGCAGTCTGGTTACCGCCGTGCAACTCGGTCGCCCGGGTCGCGAGGGGGACGCCCACGCTCCTGAGCTGCTTCGACGTGTGCACTCGCAAGCGGCTGAGTCGATCGACCAAGTGGACCCCAATCGCATATTCCGATGGGATCCGATCATTCAAAAGGCGTCCGTTGTTGGGCCGCTGCTATTGATGTCGATTGGATTGGCAATCTTTAGCCCCGAGGCGTTTGGGCGTGCGGCGAAGCGATTGACGCTGTTTTCCGATGATCCGTGGCCACGTCGAGCCCACCTGGAAATGGTCGGTGTCGAATTGCCCATCGTCACAGCCACGGATGACGAAGCACAAGCTCCGAGTCTAGTTGAATTCACGGACAAGAAGATTCGGTTGCCGCGAGGAAGCAGCCCGCTGTTGCGTATTCGCGCAGGCGCCGAGGATGCCGTCGTGCCGACCGTTTGCACGATGTACTACAGCACCGAAGACGGCACGCGAGGCCAATCGAACTTACGACGTGTTGGCCGCATTCAAGATGGCTACCAATCGTTTGTGCTCGACGGACCGCCGCTGAGTGGGCTCAGCCAATCGATGACGATCAGCGTCCGCGGTCTTGATGATCGGCTGGATGATTACTTCATCGAAGCCATCGAACCGCCAGCACTGACGGGCATGAACGTGCGTGTGCGCTATCCAGACTACTTGCGCAGCGAAGGCAGCGGCGAGTTCGACATCGAGACCGAGTATCAATCGGGACTGCGTCTTCGGGAAGGCAGCGATATAACGCTTCTTGCGACTAGCACGACACCTCTCGGTGATGTACTCGCTTATCTTCAGTCGGATGCGGGCGAGATTACTCCGGATGCGATGGAATACTCCGACGATCGGATGCAAGTCTCCATTCGATTGAACGACTTGCGGACTGCGACGACAGCCCGCTTTGTGCCGCGTGACTCCGATGGCATTTCCGCTCAAGCGCCGTTCCGATATTTCCTTGGCGTCGTTCTCGACGAGCCGCCTGTGGTCACGCTAAAGCTCAAGGGTATCGGGTCAGCGGTCACGCCAATCGCGAACCTACCCGCCGAGGTCACAGCAACCGATGACTATGCGATTCGCCAAACAACCGTGTCACTCGTTTCGGGAAACAATGTCGCTGAGAATGGCGATGCAGTAGCTGCGGAAACAAAACCCACGACGACTGAACCAAAATTGGATCGCGACGGACAAGGAAAGACAGAGCTCGATCTGCGAGAACTCGTCGCCGCCGGCAAGCTACCTGAGTTGACACCTGGCGGAGTCGTGAATGTTTATGCCGAAGCACAAGACGGGTACGACCTGGGTGACAACCACTTAGCTCGCAGCGAAGTCTTCCGCCTTCAAATCGTCACACCAGAACAACTGCTCGCACTTTTGGAACGACGCGAGTTGGGGCTTCGCGGACGGCTTGAGCAAACGATCGATGAAACGCGGTCCCTGCGAGACACCCTCGATGTCTTGCGACGTGTCGGTTTCTCGGAAGCGGAATCTGCATCCGATGACGAAGCCGAGAAAACTCGCCAGGAACAAATCCGTCGTCTGAGAGTGCAACAAAGTGGCCTCCAGGCGACCAAGACGTCCGAAGAGCTTGCTGGGATTGCAGCGTCGCTAGACGACTTACTCGAAGAAATGATCAACAATCGAGTCGATTCAGTCGATCGACGCGAACGGATTGGTGAGGGTGTTCGCGACCCACTCTTGAGCGTTGTCAGTGGTCCGCTCAAGAAATTACGCGACCAAATTCAAGAAATCGACAAGGTCGTCAACCAGCCAATGATTGCGGCGGATCGTACGGGCGAAGCTGTCCAAACGGCGGAAGAGGTACTGCTTCAGTTGACCGCGGTACTAGAAAAGATGCTTGAATTGGAAAGCTTTAATGAGATTTTAGATATGGTGCGAGAACTGATTGAGGATCAGAATCAATTGCTCGACGATACCAAACAAGAACAGAAGAAGCGTGTTTTGGATTTATTCAAGTAACTCTTGCGGGAAAACGCTTGAGAATCGACAACGGCAACCAACTATGACTCAGCCGCTAACTCGATCGATGCTTTGCCTTGGCGTTGCCATAGTGTTGTGGTGCGCGAGCGTTTTGTCTTTCGCATCCGCCCAGCAACCAGCGGATCCTGGCACGTCGAATCTGCCCCAGAGACAAACAAGTGTCGCTCAGCGTTACGGCAAGCTGGAGGAGTTGTTGCTTCGACTTGCTGACGTCGAGGCGGATGAAAATCCTGAGCGGGCTGCGCTTCTGCGACGGGCCGCTCGTCAATCGCGTGAAAAATTCACGCTCGATAAACTTCAAGGCGCGACTGAGGCACTGCAAAGCGAACAGTACCAGAACGCTGTCCAACGCCAGGCAGAAGCGTCGGAAGGAATCGAAGCGTTACTCACGCTTTTGCTCAGCGAAGATCGATCCAAGCGAATTCGTGATGAGAAGCAACATGTCGCTGAGATGATCAAGGACCTGAAGCGAATCGAACGTGCTCAACGAAGCACGCGAGCTCGCACAGAGAACGGTGCAGAGTTAAGCGACGTTGAAAAGGAACAACAATCGATCACGGAGCGAGCCGCGGAACTGAATAAAGAACTCGCCGGAGACGAACCCGAAAAGTCTTCGGAAGAAAATGGAGACGAAGAAGGCCCCAAGGACGAGAACAAAGACGCGAAGGATAAGGAAAAAGAAAAGGCTGGCGACAAGGAATCAATGCCGAAGGACGGCGAGCCAAAAGACGGTGAACCAAAAGACGGGGAGCCGAAGGATGGGGAGCCAAAAGATGGGGAACCGAAAGACGGCGAGCCGAGTGAATCCAAGCCTCAAGACGGAGAGCCCAAGGACTCGAAACCGCAAGACTCGCAGCAAAAACCCGGCGAGCAAAAACCCGGCGAGCAAAAACCCGGTGAGCAGAAACCTGGCGAGAGCCAAGACGGCGAGTCTTCTGAGTCGCAACCTCCGCCACCCCAGCAGCCACAATCGCCACAGCAGCAGGCTGAAGAGCAGTTGCAGGACGCGATTAAGAAAATGCAGGAGGCAGAGAAAAAACTGGCGGAAGCCAAACGTGACGAAGCGACCGAAGACCAGCGGGCTGCGGAAGAAAACCTGCGAGCGGCGATTGATCGTCTGGAACGAATCCTGCGTCAACTCCGTGAAGAGGAAATGCAGCGGGAACTGGCCAAGCTCGAAGCGCGTCTGAGAAAAATGGCTGCGATGCAGTCAAAAGTACTCGACGACACCGTGACACTTGCGGCGACCCCGAAAAGTCAGCGTAATCGTCAAACTGACCTCAAAGCGGGTGATTTGGCGTTCGAAGAGAAAAAAATCACCCTGGAAGCCGACCGGGCTATGTTGTTATTGCGTGAAGAAGGCTCAAGTGTCGCGTTCCCGGAAGTCGTTGATGCTATACGTAGCGATACCGCGAATGTGGCAGATCGGCTGGCAGAGACTAAGATTGACCAGGTCACCCAGGGAATCCAGAAGGACATCCTGGCTAACCTAGAAGAGATGATAGGGGCGTTGCAAAAGGCCCAACGGGACTTGGAGCAGAAGAAACAGCAGCAACAGGAAGGCCAGCAACAACAGCAGGGCCAAGGAGAACAACCCTTGGTCGAATCCTTGGCCGAATTGAAACTGATTCGTACGATGGAGACTCGAATCAAGAGTACGACGGAGCGCTATGCAGAACTTTTGGAGGCTGGAGAGACAACGGGTGACGATGTGTTGCCGTTACTTCAAGGCCTTTCGGAACGCCAAACTCGCCTCTACCGAATCACGCGTGACTTGGTCCAGAAGCGAAACCAGTAAAATGCGAGGATGACTGTGAAAGTATCGACTGCTCATGTTCGGTCCGCTCAAATCCGGGCCGCTCACATCCGGGCCGACGTGACCCCGAGTTCTTCCAACTCGGTGGTTCTTCCTTCCCAGCAGTCGTTCTCTCGCACGAACTGTTCTCCGAGCCACCAAGCTCGATCGCGATTTGCCACAGTGTCGACGCTAACAATGCGGACGGTAACAAGGCGGACGCTACTGGCCAGCCTCTTTGTGATCGGTGGGATGATGGGTTCCATCACTCAAGCCGATGAGGCGTTAGAACGAGACGCAAGTTGGGAAGTTTACAGCGCCGAAGAAATGTCGAGCATGCTTCGTGCGACGCTCGATGAGATGGGAATCGTCCCCGGCGAGATGGACCGCGTGAACGAACAGTTTTTGCTGGCTGTTGAACAACAAGACGTGGATCCGCTGGACGCGTACATCGCATCGATCCAGAATCTTGTGAAGGCCGTGGAGCAACTTGTGTTTACTTCCAACACAAGTGTTGCTGAGGCAGCCGCAAGCATTGACCCGAGCACTCCAGGCTACGGAGCGATCGAGTCGCTTCCCAAATCCATGCGAAACACAGTTCGCGTTTGGCTCGGACGCGAGTTGGTCCGCAAGCGTTTGTATGACGAGGCGCTTCCAACATTTGCTGAGGTCGATCCCGTCGAGTCGATCGATCCAGCATCCGTCCTGTTTTTCCGCGGTGCTTGTTACCACGCATTGCTGATGAAGAAGGAGGCTCTCGTGGACCTACGCCGATTGCTCGAGAACGAAGAAGCTTGTCCAGCTCGCTATGCCCGCACCGCACAGTTGATGATCGCAGACATCAAACCGATGAAGGAAGACTCGTTGGACGAGATCTCGCGGTTGATGACGGATGTGAGTCGAAGACTGGATCTGGGACGATCCAACGAAGATGTAAAGGAACGTGAGCAGAAGATCATCGACAAGCTCACCAAACTGATCGACAAGATCGAAGAAGAACAACAGAAGCAGCAGCAACAGCAACAACAGCAGGCCGCCGGTGGTTCTGGCCAAGGTGGACAGGGATCACCGATGCAAGACAGTCGCATTGCTGGCGCAAACGGCAACGGCGACGCGGATCGCAAGAACCAGTCGAACAACGGAAGCTGGGGTAATTTGCCGCCTGCGGAACGCCAAGAAGCACTCCAACAGATCGGGCGAGACCTGCCCACTCATTACCGCGAGGCCATCGAAGCCTACTTTCGCAAACTCGCTACGGACGGTGCCGGCTGATCTTTCGACAGCCATGGATAAGTCATTCGCGTTCATCACTGGCGATTCCTGAAGAACTGCGGCCCTGAAGAACTGCGGCCCTGGAGAACTGCGGACGCCTCAGCTTTCCTTAACCAAATCTTAACACCTTGCTCTCTGTAGTAAGACTCGTCATTTTGCGACCCCAGTGGTAGGTTGTTCGGCTCGGAATTCGACCGTCCCCAATAAACACTGGAAAAGATCCTGATGAAACCTTTTTTCGGCCTATTTGCCTGCTTCGCCCTCGTTTGCACGCTCGGCTGTGATTCCTCGAAGCCGACTGCTGATGCAGTGCTTCCCGCTAAATCGTTTGACTCAGACGACACCGCTTCCAGCGAATCCATGGCTTCGGATGCAGCCGCACCGGCTGTAGCCGAAACAGTTGCTGCGGCAGGTGATGGCGCCGTCAACAAGGAACTTCAAGGCAAGATTGAGATCGACGGCAGCAGCACGGTTTATCCGATCAGTGAAGCGGCTGCGAGTCGCTTCATCAAGCAGTTCCCGAACGTCAATGTGACGGTTGGCGTTTCAGGCACGGGTGGTGGATTTGATCGTTTCACCAAGGGAGAGACAGACATCTCCGACGCGTCGCGTCCAATCAAAGACAGCGAGTTTGCTGTGGCAAAGAAATCTGGCATTTCGTTTGTCGAGCTGCCTGTTGCTTACGACGGGCTGACTTTGGTCGTGCCCAAAGACAACGACTGGATCGACCATTTAACGCTTGACGAAATCAAGAAAATCTTCACCTCCGAAGGTAACGCCAAGACTTGGTCGCAAGTCCGTAGCGGCTGGCCAGAAACTGAGGTCAAGATTTTCGCCCCAGGCACTGACTCGGGTACGTTCGACTACTTCCTCGAAGTTGTTGCAGGCAAGAATGGCTCGCTCCGTTCGGACATGAGCACAAGCGAAGACGACAACGTCTTGGTCACTGGCGTTGCCGGCTCGCCCACCGCAATCGGCTTTTTTGGTGTCGCTTACTACGAAGAAAACAAGGACAAGTTGAAAGCTGTTCCCGTCGTGAATCCTGAGTCGGGCGACGCAGTCTCCCCAGACGCACAAACGATCGAAAACGGAACCTACGCACCTTTCAGCCGCCCACTGTTCATTTATGTGAACACAAAGTCGCTAGGTCGCCCCGAAGTCAAGCGATTTGTTGACTTCTACCTCCAAAACGCAGCTGAAATGGCCAAGCAAACTGGCTATGTCGCACTTCCAGAGGCCGTTTACGCGTCTGCGGTGAAGCATGCCCGTGCTCGCAAGTCGGGAACGCACTATATTACCGCCGACGGCGAAAAGCGAAGCGGCCCTGTGACCGAGGTTTACACCGAAGAAAATCTCGTTGACATCAAGTAGACTGTGCCGTTTTACTCAAGCCAGCAGGTTGACTTGAACCAGCCGGTTGACATGAGCCAGCAGAGATTGTTCGCATGAGTTCATCATCGCCCGACGCGGCTATACCAACGAATGCGGACGAAAATCGTCTGAATGATCGCGTGCGAGAACTCCTTGCGAGTCCTCGCCGCTCCCTTGCCGTTATCCGAGCACGCGAGGCAGGCGTTTATGTACTCCTCGTGATGTGCGGTTTATTTTCGCTGCTTGTCACAGTGGCGATTCTGTGGGTGCTCTCGACGGAGATGCTGAATTTCTTCAGTTCCGACGAAGTCACTCTCGCGAACTTTCTGGGTTCGACCGAATGGTCACCCTTACTGGGTAGCACAAAGAGCTTTGGCATCTGGGCACTGATCTGCGGCACCATGCTGGTAACGGTCATCGCGATGGCGATCGCCCTTCCGCTCGGCCTTGTTACCGCGATCTACTTGAGCGAGTACGCTCCACGTCGGGTGCGTGGCATCCTCAAACCGACTCTCGAAGTATTGGCGGGTGTACCAACCGTCGTTTATGGCTTCTTTGCGTTGACGACAATCACTCCGATCCTGCATTGGCTACACGGTGGATTTGGCGTCTACAATGCCACGAGCGCCGGAATTGCAGTGGGGATTCTTTGTCTGCCCACGGTGTGCTCATTGTCCGAAGATGCCTTGCAAGCAGTCCCACGCGCACTTCGCGAGGCAGCCTACGGGCTGGGCGGCACACGCTTTGACGCATCAATTAAAGTCATTGTTCCTGCGGCTTTGTCGGGCATCATCAGTGCGTTTTTGCTGGCGATCGCCCGTGCTTTTGGCGAAACCATGATTGTCGCATTGGCAGCCGGAAGCCGCCCCCAAGTCACAATGGATCCGCGTAATGAAATACAAACCATGACAGGGTTCATGGTTCAAATGGCTGGCGGCGATCTTTCCAATTACGACGTGACCTACTATTCCATGTACGCAGTTGCATTCACGCTCTTTATCTTGACGCTGACGTTGACCATGATCGGAAACATCGTTCGAAAAAGATTTCGCGAGGCCTACGAATGAGCACTGCGAAGCCACCGAAATCAGAACCAAAGACCAAAAGCACGATCGGCCCATCGCCAGCGACTGAAGCACAGCTGCGTGGCAGCGAATCTCGGATGCGATTTGATGCAACGTTCCGTTACGTTTGCGTTTTCACAGCAAGCGTCTCGGTGCTGATTCTCGTTTTTCTTTTGGCATCCATTCTCGTCCAGGGCGTCCCATCACTTTCCTGGACTTTGCTTTCCGGAAACCCAGAACCGAATCCACTTGAAGCCGGATTACGTCCAGCTCTGTTTGGAACGATCTGGGTTTGTGCCCTTTGCGCCTTACTGACTCTCCCAGTCGGAATTGCCACCGCCATTTTGCTTGAAGAGTTCCAACCACGATCAAGATTCGCATCGTGGATGTACAGTGCCATTCAATTGAACATTTCAAACTTGGCGGGTGTACCGAGCGTGGTGTACGGGATCCTCGGACTGACGGCCTTTGTCGGTATGTTTGGACTGTTCAGCCAGGCCGACAAGGGCGGCGGATTTGCTTACGAAATTGGAGTGGAACACTATGACCAATTTTTCAGCGAAGGTTCTCGCGCGATCCTGATTCCGGTCCCAGACGCGTCCAAACCGGCCACCGTGCCGCACGAAGGAATGGTGGCGTATGACTTTGACAAGAATCGAGTCGAGGTCAACATCATTGGCTATGACGATCCGTATCCCGAAGACGAGGACGTCCTTGCTTACACGCTTTTCAACGACAGCGAGTCGGGTCGGCTAAGCGAAAAGTCTTGGTACTACTTTCGATTGCCGTTTGGCCGAGGCGTACTCGCCGGAGCCCTCACACTGATGCTCGTGACGCTTCCCGTCATCATCATCAGCACACAGGAATCACTGCGAGCGGTACCAAGCTCCCTTCGTGCTGGGGCACTAGGTTTGGGTGCGACACCGTGGCAAGTGATCTGGAATGTGACGCTACCTTCGGCGGTCCCAGGCATCATGACGGGATCGATTCTGGCCATGAGCCGTGCGATTGGTGAAACCGCACCGATTTTAATCATCGCCGGAATCCTGTTTATCATGAATTCACCGCGACATTTGATGGATGACTTTACCGTCATGCCACTGCAAATATTCAATTGGGCAAGTCGCCCCCAGGACGAATTTCACGGCATCGCGGCAGGCGGAATTATTATCCTGCTTTTGATTCTCCTGTCATTTAACGCGATTGCCGTGCTGATCCGACACAAAATGCAAAAACCGTTGAGCTGAGACGATATATTAACTTAAGCCGGCGAAACACCTCGACAACGTTATGCCTCGACAACGTTGTACCTCGAAAATGTTCCTGATGTGCTAGCTCGACGTTGACCGACGACTTGCCCAGTGGTCACACCTCCCAAAAATTAGATCCATGACTCGAGTAATGACCGATACGGAAAAACCGATCGCGACGCCGGCTCCCTTGCGATCCGACACCAAGACGACTCAAGCTCCCATCGCAATTGAAGCCGAAGGGCTCAATAGCTGGTACGGTGACTTCCAAGCACTGCACTCGATCAGCCTGAAAGTCCCACGCAATCAAGTGACTGCGTTTATCGGCCCGAGCGGCTGCGGGAAAAGCACGTTGCTGCGATGGTTCAATCGCATGAACGATACCATCGTTTCAGCGCACGCGAACGGCAAACTTCGGCTGGGAGAATTGGATCTACTGTCACGTTCCACCGACGTGGTTGACTTGCGCCGCCGCATCGGCATCGTATTCCAAAAACCCAATCCGTTCCCCAAGAGCATTTTTGAAAACGTTGCCTTCGGACCACGTTTGCATATGAAGCTGAACAAGAGCGACTTGGGCGATCTCGTCGAATGGTCGCTTCGCAAGGCCGCTGTGTGGGAAGAAGTCAAAGACCGCTTGCACGCCCCTGCATTGGGCCTGTCCGGCGGACAGCAGCAACGACTTTGCATCGCACGTGCGATTGCCGTGGGCCCCGAAGTGCTGTTGATGGATGAACCGTGCAGTGCGTTGGACCCTGGCAGCACTTTGGCGATCGAAGATTTGATCTTCGAACTTCAAGAACAGTACACCATCGTGATCGTCACCCACAACATGCAACAGGCCGCACGTTGTAGCAATCAAACAGCCTTCTTCTACGAAGGGAAACTCGTTGAGGTTGGAGAGACGGAACGAGTCTTCACAAAACCGGAACAGAAGCGAACGGAAGATTATGTTCGCGGCAAGTTTGGTTGATACAATCCCATAGCCACTGCGACAGCGTGGTGCGTTGATCGATGTATGCATCAACGGCCACCTGCCTTAAAAACGTCTTTCGAACACCACAACCAATTTCTGATTCCGTTCAATGTCAAAGCATCTTCAACGCGGTCTTGATGAACTTCGTCGTCAACTTGTCGGCCAGTTCGGTATCGTTGAAGAAATGATCCAGCTCGCGGTGCGATCATTGGTCGAGCGTCGAGCGGAACTTGCGGATCGCGTGATCGCAACCGACTCATCCGTTGATGCCACCGACATTTTGATCGAAGAAGAGTGCCTAAAACTGCTGGCGCTTCACCAACCCGTCGCAGTCGACTTGCGCTGGCTAATCACTGTGATCAAGGTCAATGGCGAGCTAGAGCGGATGGCGGACTTAGCATGCAATATTGCCGAGCGAGCCAAGTCACTCGACTTGCATCCGTTGTTTCCGGTTCCCGAAGAACTGACTGAAATGGCGACGCATGCGACGAACATGGTTCGACATGCCTTGGATGCATTTGTCGAAAGTGATGTCAAGAAAGCGGCTCAAGTGATTCGCAGCGACGACCGCGTGGATGCATTGAACCGAATTGTCATCGACCACCTTCAAGAAGTGATGCGAGAAGACCGCGAACTCATCGAACCAGCAGTGCACTGTTTTAGCGCCTCGCGGCATCTGGAACGTATCGCTGACTTGGCCGAGAATTTAGCGGAAGAGGTTCTCTACCTCGTCGATGGCGAAATCGTCCGTCACCAGCACGGACTTTTCCTTGATTCCACGGCTGTGGATTCGAACTAGCCTCGTTGCTCCTCGAGCTAGACGAACTCGACGGATTTGAGACCCGCGTTCGTGATCTATGGGGCTTCCGCGAGTACTTCGACGCGGTCTCCGTTTTGTCGCACTTCATAAGTACGCTGCAACGGTTGCCGATTGATGGTTTGGATACCGGTGGCAAGTTCGTATTGCCACCCGTGCCAGGGGCAGGTCACGCAACCACCTTCGACCCGCCCCTTCGCAACGGGCCCTCCTTGGTGGGCACACATCCCGTCGATCGCATACAGGCTGTCATTTGCCCAAAAAACCGCAATGATCTGAGTGCCAACGACGACTTCGACGGCACCCTGTTCACGGACGTTCTCGATCGACGCCACATCCACCCAATTCTCTGGTTTTGCTGTCTCTGGCATCATTGATCCTCGCCGCTCGCTTCATTTCGACTATTCATCCGCCCGTTATCGCTGATCCGTTTGATCGCTACAATCGAGCCAGGAATCAATTACTTCGCACGAGCAAATTAGGCCAGGAAGATGAATTTCAAACTCAGCCGTTCAAGCTCCCTTGTATGGTTCAGCGCAACGCTCCTGTGGGCCAGCATCGGTCCAATGACCCGTTCAGGCCACACGGATGAACCTGCATCATCCCCAGCCGCTGCATCAACTAACACATCCGCAACCACCACTGATGGATCAAGCGACAAGCTAATGAAGGTCACCGAGATCGAAGGCATCACCGAGTATCTGCTCGACAATGGCACACGCGTGCTGCTATTTCCCGACGACAGTAAGGAAGTCGTCACGGTCAATATGACCGTTTTCGTCGGTTCGCGACACGAAGGTTACGGCGAAGCCGGGATGGCTCACTTGCTTGAGCACATGCTTTTCAAGGGTACGCCAGACCATCCCAATGTGCCCAAGTCCCTCCAAGACAAAGGCGCCCGGTTCAACGGCACCACGTGGATGGACCGCACAAACTATTACGAAACACTCCCAGCGAGCGAAGAAAACCTCGAATTCGCCATCGCTCTCGAAGCCGACCGACTCGTCAACAGCAACATTCGCGGCGAAGACCTCGCTTCCGAAATGACGGTCGTCCGCAATGAGTTCGAACGTGGCGAGAATTCGCCCATCCGAGTTCTGATGCAGCGCATCCAATCCGCCGCTTACGAATGGCACAATTACGGCAAGAGCACGATCGGCAACCGCAGCGATATCGAACGTGTTCCCGTGCCACGGCTGCGCAGCTTTTACAAGAAGTTCTACCGTCCAGACAATGTGATGGTCATTGTCGCGGGCAAGTTTGATCCACAAACTGCCTTAGACTCGATTGGAAAGCACTTCGGCTCGCTCAAGCGACCTGACGTGCCGATTGACGACACCTACACGACGGAACCCGCTCAAGACGGCGAACGCACCGTCGTGCTGCGCCGCGTTGGCGACATTCAACTAGCCGGGACGGCCTATCACATTCCCTCCGGAAGCCATCCTGAGTTTGCTGCGGCCAAAGCACTTGAATACATCCTTGGCGATGTGCCGAGCGGGCGTCTTTATCGACAAATGGTCGAAACAGAAATCGCCAGTAATGTCTACGCGTTGTGCTACGCGTTTCGCGAACCCGGGTTGTTGATGGCCCTGTCCGAAATCAACGTGAATCATTCGATCGAGACCGCTCGAGCGAAACTGGTCGAAATTCTTGAAGACTCGTTCGCTAAAGACCCTGTCACCGAAGAAGAAGTCGAACGTGCAAAACAACAGTTGCTCAAAGAACGAGAACTCGAATCGGCAGATTCCGATCGCATTGCGGTTTCACTCAGCGACTGGGCCGCTCAAGGCGATTGGCGACTGTACTTCCTTTTCCGCGACGCCATCGAATCGCTGACCAAGGAACAAGTCCAAGACGTCGCCGTCAAGTATCTGACTCGCAATAACCGCACCGTGGGTCTGTTCATCCCGAGTGAAAAATCCGACCGCGTCACGATTCCTGAAGCTCCGGACTTATTGGCCGCATTCAAGGATTACAAAGGTCGGGAAGCCATGTCGGCCGGCGAAGCGTTCGACCCCACCCCAGCCACGATTGAAGCGAGAACCGAACGCGGCGAACTGATGCCGGGCATCCAATTCGCGATGCTACCCAAGAAGTCGCGTGGCGAGTCCGTGTCGATGATGATGACCGTGCGTTTTGGCAATGCCGAAACCATGCTCAACAAAGTAGGAGCAATCGAGTTACTCGGAACGATGATGTCACGAGGTACCGAGAAACTCAATTACCAACAACTGCAAGACGAACTAACACGTTTGCGTGCCGAGCTCTCGATCAGTAGCACTCCGGGCTTGTTGCAATTACAAGTCAAGACCAAGCGTGAATTCCTTCCTGAAGTCATCGCATTGGTCGGGGACATCTTGCGTCACCCGCGTTTCGAAGCGAGCGAACTGGAAGTCCTTCGTCGCCAAATCATCACGGGTTTGGAACAAAACAGCAACGATCCGCAAGCTGTCGCTCCGAGAATGGTTCGTCAAAAGCTGTCACCGTACGGCCGTGAGGACATTCGTTATGTCCAAACGCTCGCCGAAGAAATTGAGATGTACCGTGGCGTCAAGATCGATGAGATCAAGGCGGCGTACGAAACATTCTTGAGCAATCAAGCTGGCGAAGTTGCCGTTGTTGGTGACTTTGATGCGGAGCAAGTCAAGACATTGGTCAAAACACAATTGGCCGATTGGTCAACAACCATTCCGTATGTGCGTGTCGATCGTCCGGCATACACGAGCGCACCGGGAGTCGTCGAATTAATCGAGACGCCAGACAAAGCGAACGCAGTGCTTTACACCTCCCAGCAGTACGAACTTGTTGATACGTCACCGGAGTATGCGGCACTCGTCCTTGGCAACTACATCCTCGGCGGAAGTGCATTATCCAGTCGGCTTGGCGATCGCGTTCGCGGCCAAGAAGGATTGTCCTATGGCATAAGCAGCGGGTTGAGTGCTCGCACGCGTGACAACCGAACGGACTTCACGCTTTACGCGATCACGAATCCGCAAAATAAAGATCGCATCCTCGAAGTGATCCGCGAGGAAATCGATCGAATTCGCAAGGACGGCGTTACCGCAGACGAACTTGCAAAGGCCAAAGAGTCTTATTTGCAAGCCGATCGTATTCGACGCACAAACGATGCCTACTTGGTATCGGAACTGGTCAGCACGATGTTCAATAGTCGGACGATGGCGTACCAGGCGGAGCACGAGACCCAAATCGAATCCGCGACGATCGAATCCGTTAATTCAGCTATCGAAAGGTACATCCAACCTGACCGTTTCGTCACGGCCGTCGCAGGCGACTTTGCCGCCGCGGAATCCGAAAAATAGAGATCATCGGGAATCGAGATCACCGGCTGAAAAGGTTCGTCTCGCTACGCTGAGGCCAACTGCGCTGAGACGAACCTTTCGTGATCCAGGTGGCATGCCACCGTGTCGCCAGTACGCGAAATCGAGCCCCGTGGTACCGGTGGCTCGTTTACAATGGACGACACCATGAACCAGTCTCCGAGTATCTCGTCCCAGTTTCTTTTGCGGCTTCGCGAAATGCAGTCGCCGGCTTGGTCTCGTTTCGTCGAGACCTTTTCGCCGGTCGTCTATGGCTGGTGTCGGAAGTCCGGTCTAACCGGGCATGATGCTGCGGATGTTGTTCAGGATGTCTTCGCGACGATTTCGAGCAAGATTCACCAGTTTGATCGCGAACGTCCAAACGCCAGTTTTCGTGCGTGGATGGCCACCATCACAAGGACCAAATTGGCCGACTATTTCCGGCGACGGTCACGCCAGCCCGAGGCCCAAGGCGGCACCGACGCGATGCAATGGCTGCAGGCTGTGCCAGACCTCGAGGGCGACGCGTCATCCGTCTCAGCCCTCGACATTACTGTCGCCCAGCGGGTACTCGATTTGATTCGGGAGGAATTCGAGCCTCAAACGTGGGAAGCGTTTCAATTAACTGCGATCCAAAACATTCCCGCTGGTGAAGTCGCCGAGCGACTTTCGCTTCGAGTTTCTTCGGTCTACCAGGCACGTTGTCGCGTGCTTCGACGGCTGAAACAACGACTCAGCGAGTTACCCAGCTAATTTGATGTCAGACCGCGACGTTCTCTAAAGGTAGACGTTCTTCTGGTCATCACCTGTGGTTCAAGGAATCTAATCATGCACGTTTCAACTTGCCCGTCCGACGAGACTCTCGCTGACCTCATTTTGGGAAAAATCGGCGAACTGCAAGAATCACCCGTCGTGGAGCACAT
The DNA here is from genome assembly GCA_041749955.1 of Pirellulaceae bacterium. GTDB lineage: Bacteria > Planctomycetota > Planctomycetia > Pirellulales > Pirellulaceae > JBBSJZ01. The sequence continues at coordinate 15,190 of JBGTAI010000227.1, forward strand.
ACAGCAATGCGACGAGTGCAGAGAGAAACTATCGCAACTCGAATCCAGCGGATCGGACTCGCTCTTGGACCAGTTACGGCAACCGCACACGAGCGATCCATTTTCCAACGAACCTGATTGTCACTGGGCAACTTCCATGGCACTCGGTGCAATCGCGGGATCGAGCGATGAAGAAACATCAACGCAGCCGTACCAGCTACCGCTCGACTTGGGTGACTATCGATTACTCGAACCCATCGCTCACGGTGGGATGGGCATCGTCTATCGCGCACAACACTTGCGTCTCGGACGTGATGTCGCAGTGAAAATCATCTCCGGAAAACGCTTGTTTGATAAGCGAGCAACACAACGGTTCGAAGCGGAAATGCGTGCGCTGGGACAATTGAGTCACCCCAACATCGTGTCCGCTTTGGACGCCCGCGAATTGAGTGGTCAACCGGTTTTGATCATGGAGTTTGTTGATGGACTTGATCTAAGCCAGATCGTAGACAAACTGGGACCGTTGACTCCCGAGGCTGTCGCGGCAGTCGGGCGAGCGACGGCTGCGGCACTGGAATACGCCAATCGCAACGGGCTCGTGCATCGCGATGTGAAACCGTCCAACATCATGCTGAACCAAGCGGGCGAAGTAAAATTGCTCGATCTCGGATTAGCAAGATTCCAAGTCGGACAAGGAGCCGAAGGAGACGCCACAGCAACGGGTTTGGCTTTGGGTACCGCGGACTACATGTCACCGGAGCAGATCCACGATGCTCGCAATGTCGACATTCGCTCGGACCTCTACTCCCTCGGTTGCACGCTCTACAAATTGCTCACCGGAACTGCGCCCTACACCGGGACCAAGTTTGCGACAAACTTTGCCAAACTTTCCGCACATGTCTCGGATGAGCCAATCCTGGTTCCCGACGATTATCGACAGCGATCGCCCAAAATCGCCGAGCTGATTGAAAAATTGACTTCCAAGAATCGCGAGGACCGTCCGTCGTCCGCACAAGACGTCGCACTCGAGCTAGAACCGTTCGCTAGCCAAACTGAACTGTCGCAACTCGTTCAACTCGCACGAAGCGTCGGACCACTTGGGACACCACAAGTGTCGACACCGCCTTTGGCCGCGTCTGTTGCAACGGAAACGAGCCGTTCTTGGCCGCCGCGATGGCTTACAACGACGATTGCATTAGGTGGAGTCCCGCTCGGCATAGCCCTAGGAGTCTGGTTGAGTATCAAACAAACTGACGGAACGACGAATCGGATTAACTTGCCACCGAATTCAAACGCCTTGATCGATAAAGATGGCAATGTCGCGATTGAGTTGCCGAATAATGACCGCCAATCGTCACCGGGATCAGATTCGATCATGGATTCCGCCATCGACGAGGCTCGACAGATTGCACGGACAAACTCGGCTTCGCAGCTCCAATCTTCCGATGGGTCCCAAGCGTTTCAAGACGTCAGCAGCACTTCGGCACCAGACACCGACCGCGAGGTTAGCGCCGCCATGAAGGCTGTCTCGGGTGCGACGTCGCCAATCTATCGTGGGTATCCCATAGATGCCTGGATGAATCTGTTTGAGAAAGACCGCAACGTGGACATCGCGATCTCAGCGGCAACAGCAATGGTTCACCTTGCGGACACACCAGAACAGAAAAAAACCGTTGCAAAGTCATTGCTGCACCGTTGCCGCATCTGGGGCGGGTGGAGAATCGACGACGGAGGAAGAGAGGCATCGCCAAAATGGATGAAGATGTTCACAAGCGAATACCCAAGACTGATGCCGGACGCTGGACTCGAGTGCCTCATCGACGAACTCAAGCAGAGCAATGTCAACAGCCAAGCTGCGTGCCAAACGATTCTGAGTATGCAGTTTGACACGTGGTTTCCAATCGATTGGTACCGGCTGGAACACAATCCGAATCGAACCGAACTCGAAAGTTTGATGGAAACCCTTCTCTCGCAACAGCAAAAGAATCCTGATCGATCGAGACACAACGATGATGAATCGACGAAACAGCTTGCGATGGCGATTGCGCTGAACGCAAAAATCCCATTTGCTGATTTACCAAGTGTGTTGAAAGACATGGCAAAAATGCAGTGGAACCAATTAACAAACATGCCCACGAACAGTATCACTCGACATAACTCATTTTACGGCACATTCCAGTCACGAATTCCGGACATTGCTTGGCAACCGTACTGGGAAACACTTCCTACGAACGAACGAAACCCGCTCCATGTTCTCCATCAGTTGTTTCAGGATCAAGCGCGCAGTCAACCACTGCTTGATTCAAGTCACTTGTTGGACACGCTACCAGCGCCAACCAGCGATGAACTCTTGGCGATCAAGCAATTCCTAGTCCAACGCTTGGCGGATTCTGACTTCGATGATCGCGGTTCAAGCAATAAGCTGTGGCCACGGATAGCGAATTGGCTTAGCCGTGTCGAATCCTTCTCCCGTGAAGAATCACGAGCGATGCTCGACACCGTATCCAAAACCGAAGACAAAGCAATCCGCGTGATCGGCACGCAGGTGTACTCGCAAATTGCTCCGCGAAGTGTCGAAAGCAGTTACGCATTTGGCCGTGGACAGGGACGCGAAGAACAGTTGGGGCCCGACAAAACGGCCACTCTTGAAGGCGTTTTAGAGGACGGCGGCAAACAACTGATTTCGCTATTCAAGCTTGAGGACAACTTTGAATACCCTTGTCGCATTCCTGGGGGTGGTAACGGTCACTCACAGCCATCACCGGGTGGTGGTGGAATGTTTTGATTCGGCAGACGAATATCGAGCGAATCGTAACCTAGGTTTCTGGTGGACTCTGGATTTGGACCAGAGTCGTTCGTTTGGGCCCTAATCGGCCCGACGAATCGTTATCACCGTTACCATCCCAACCGGTTCGATTCGTGGTTGTACTGTCCGCAAAAACGAAACAGGCTTTCCAAGCCCTCGGCGTCGTCGCGACCTTCCTGGTCGTTGCGATCCACTATCGTTCCACGGCACCTTCGACCTCGCACGCGATCGATGCTGATTGGAACTCACTGGCGCAAGAGTTTTTGCTGGGCGGAATCAGCCGAGTTGCCGTGCCGCTGTTCGCACTCGCTGCTGGGCTGTTTTACTTTGCATCTTGCGATGGGACTCTGGCGAACCACCAAGCAAAACTTCGCTCCCGCATTTCGACGTTGCTCGTTCCGTATTTGATCATCGGCGGCGTGGCAGTCGGTGCCCAGTTAGCAATGCGATTCATTGAACGTGATCCGCTCCTGAACAGTACACAGGAATTGATCCTGACTTGGTGGCTCAAACCACCAGCAGAACAACTCTGGTTCTTACGCGACTTGATCGTGCTGACGGTCTTGGCTCCTGTCATCGGGTGGCTGCTTCAACGAGCAAGCCTCGCGGTCATGGCCACACTCGCTTTGCTTTGGTTCAACAACATCCAGCCGTTTCCAATCGTGGAAGGCTGGTACATGCTCAACATCGAAACACTACTGTTCTTTGCGTTTGGCGGAGCACTTGCAAGTCGACCGGAATGGATTGATCGGGTTGTGAACACTAGCCGCACCAACGCAGTTGCTCTTGCGTTGTTGTGGACCATGCTCGTCGCGATGCGCGTTGCAATGCAACCAAATTTTGACGCGTGGTATGTCCAGGAATATTCACGCACCACACTGCTACTCCACCAAACCTCCATCCTGTTTGGGATAGCGACGTGTTTCGCGTGGGCCGGGCGCACGGACTCGACTGCGTGGCCAAGACTCTCAGGGCTTTCATTCTTCGTTTATCTCGTCCACGAGTTTCCGCTCCGCGCCGTGGTGGAGCGTTTCGCGGGCATGACGAGCCTGGGCGAAAACTCGTTCTGGATTACAGCCCCAGTTGTCACGGCGATCTGTTTCTTGTGCGGAGGCATGCTTTGCCAGCTCACTCCAGCACTGTTTCAAGTCGTTACTGGCGGGCGGACGCCAAAACGTGCGTTACAAATTCGAAACGAAGTCGCCCAACATGGAACCTCCATCGGCGCGACCCAATAAGCTGACTCCACAATGCAATTCCTGATCATCCTCATGACACTGGCCGCGAGCGTTTGGCTCATACCGCTGGTTCGATCCCAGAGAGGTGTCGCTCTTCCTACGCTGGTGCTGCTTGTTGGTGTGGTACTCGGACCAGCATTCTTTGCGATTGATGGTCCGATTCAAATCAGTCTCGATCGGGTGCTCTGGTTTGGGATGTTGGCCTACGTCGCGATCAATGTTCGGCTCGGAAATTTTGCGATGCCCAAGCTAACACGCACGGATTGTGTTGTTGCCGCAGTGACGGGCTGGCTGTTTCTCAGTTGCTTGCGCGGCGGCGAGATGCCTGATGGAACGTCACCGCTTGCTCGATGGCTGTTTTATATCGCGTTGCCAACGGGGATGTACTACACGTGCCGAATCGTTCCGATTGGGCAAAGCGATGTGCGATGGTTTTCGCGGGTAATATTGGGGCTTGGCGTCTACTTAGCGATCACCGCCGTTTTGGAGATTAAGGGCGTGCACGGGCTCGTGTTCCCACGACATATTGTCGATCCCAAAGTCTGGGAGTTTTTTGGTCGTGGTCGTGGTCCACTGCTCAATCCGTCCGGCAACGGAATCCTGATTACGATTTCACTCGTGCTCACAGCCATTGAGTTCTTTCAAGCCAAAGGACGCACCAAAGCCGTATTTGCATTCTTGGCCATCGTTCTACTAGCGGGCGTCTATGCAACGCTAACAAGAAGCGCATGGATGGGCGCGGGAGCAGCACTCGCTATCGTCTCACTCGTCTACACGCCACGCTGGGTTCGAGTACTCGGACTGGTTGTGACGATCATGCTCGTCGCGGCCCTAGCGATGGGACTGAAAGACCAGTTGATGCAGATCAAACGTGACAAACACTTGACTGCGGCCGATGCCGAGAAATCGGTTCAACTTCGACCGCTCCTCGCCATCGTCGGCTGGGAAATGATCAAAGATCGTCCAATCATCGGTCACGGCTTTGGTCATTATCAAAAATTCTCAGGACCGTATCACGAGAACCGAACTTACGACATGCCGCTTGAGCAAGCTCGGCCCTACATACAGCACAACGTCATCCTCTCGCTAGCGATCGACTCTGGTCTCGTCGGCATCGCGTTGATGGCGAGCTGTTTGTTTGCATGGCTTGGCGCCGCATGGCAACTCGCTCGATCATCAACAAAAGACTGGCACCTTCAAATCATAGGGCTTGCAATGCTCGGAGGCGTCACGGCCTATTTCGTGAACGGCATGTTCCAGGACGTCAGCATCATTCCGATGATCAACATGATGATGCTCGCGTTGGCCGGCATGACCGTCAATCTGTCCAAGCACCTGCGCGGCGAAGCGGTGAATCCACAGCCACGTCAATCCGTCCACAGCATCCCAGCGGGATCGCCTGCGTTCTAGCGCCGGTTCATACGATCAAGAAACGCGAGCTCGCGATAGAGCATCTGCACGCGGGGCATCTCCGCACCGTGCTGCTCAGCGGCTTTCAACGGGTTACCAAAGATTGCTTCGATTTCGATGGGGCGGCGAGCGAGATAGTCCAGCCGCATGCTGCTATCGTACGGCACCATGTCGCGAGTGTGATCCATGGTCATCTCAATCGCTTCCTCAGGGATCACTGCGCCACACTGTGTCGCGGCGGTGTGCACCTCACGAATGATTGACTCCGCCAACTCGCTTGCGTCTGGATCATCGATTAGCTCTCGTGTCGACGCATTCAAAGCGACGGACAATCCGTTGAAGGGAATATTCCACATCAGCTTTCTCCAACGCGTGGTCCAAAGATCCGCGGTCGTGTTCGCATCGATTCGAGCAGCCACCAAATCGTCACAGATCCTTTTGGCACGCGTCAGATCGCGTCCATGCGTTTGGTCGTATTCACCGAAAACGATACGGCCATAGTCAATGTGCCGAATGTGCCCAGGACCGATTTTGTTACTACACAAGAAACAACAACCACCGAGCGTCCGCTCCGCACCGACAATTGCAGCAGTCTTGGCTTCGACGTTAAGTCCGTTTTGCAGCACCAAGACAACACCACCTTCGCGTGTCGGAACTGGCAAAAGGTCAGGAAGCAAATGATTCAGGGTTGTCTTCAATCCTAGAATCGTCACGTCACACGCGGGCATGGAATCGATGCTCGCATGCGCATGAACGCTGGGTAAATGAAAATCGCCCAAGGTGCTCTCAACGGTCCAGCCGTGTTTCAACACATGCTCGTAATCGCTGTGCAAGAGAAAATGGACTTCGAAGCCAGCTTTGGCGAGCATACCGCCGTAAAGCCCGCCGAGCGCCCCAGCTCCGATAATTGCATAACGTCGAGCTGTCATGAAAGAACGTCCTATTACGAAATTCTATTGCCAAATTCGAACATCTTCGAGAACTTTGAGCGACGTTTCACAGGCTCCCGAAACTTGCACACCAGCGTTGGCTGGATTGCTTACGTTATTGCCGACAATACGATTCGTGTGAATCGGGTGGTTTCCTGGACCCAAGCAAGTCGTTTTCGCTGGATTATCGAAAACGACTCAAAAGATCTGAGATCCTTGAAATTCGCTTGTGCGAATCGCGCCAGAACAGCCAAACCAAAGGCAGACAAAACGCGAAGACCGCGCTACAATAGAGAAGCTAGACAATCGCTGAGCGAAGGCAATCGACCAATCGCGAGTGGTGCGTCCAGTTGAAGAGTTCGGGTTGGCAGAATTTCCACGGAGCGTTTGATTGATGATCGCCGCGAGTTTGATGTCCACGATTTTCATGTCCACGATATCGTACGTGTTGCTGGCGATTGTTTCCGGAGTTCCGGTTCAAGTCACCGGAACGGATGGGGAACAGACGCGAGGGTCGCTGGCTGGGATCACAGATTCCGACATCGTGGTCGATCAAGGTGGAACGACCAAGGCTCTCCCGTTCGATTCAGTCGTGAGTTTAGAAGCCACTGCGCCAATGCAAGCGACACCGCCAGCGATGAGAATTTCGCTCCAGGGTGGTTCGGAACTCGCCGCACAATTTGTATCGCTCGCGGACGACGCACTGAAAATCGAACTGCGACGACAAGACGAACTCATTGTGCCTGTCAAACGTATCCGAGCGATTCGTTTGCGAGCCGGGTCGCCAGCAACGGATCCTCAATGGCTCGGGATCTTAGAGAGCGAAACCAGCGGCGACGTTCTGGTCATTCGGCGCGAAGGCGACCGTTTGGATCAAGTTAGCGGGCTCGTTGAATCGATTGCCGAAAACGTCGTCAATTTCAACGTCGATGGAAATCAAATTCAAGCGCCGTTTGATCGGCTCGAAGGCGTCGTCTTTGGCACCGGCAGCCAACAGGCTGAGCTTGCGAGCGTACAAGTCAACGACGCTTATGGATCGCGTTGGCTGGTGGAATCGTTTATCCCGAGCGAAGGCTCAGCCCCGATCCGAATCAAATTCGAGTCGGGCATCGAGCATGCGATCCCGATGGAGCAAATCAATACAATTCGCTGGAACAGTTCACTTGTGATGCTTGCGATGGAGCAACCGGCGGCGACGAGTTTCAAACCCGTGATTGGCTCGGACGCACTGGAACCCGCGATGACGAAATGGTTCGGACCGAATGCTGAGGGCGAGGACGATGTCGTGATGTACGGCAACTCGACTGTCGAGTACCGAATTGAACCTGGATTCGAACGCGTCTCGGGAAGCTTTCGACACGATGACGATGTGTCACGCACCGGAAAAGTGACTGTATCGATTGCACTCGACGACGAGTCGGTCTGGACTCAAACACTCAATTCGAATGAGCCGAGCGGATTCGACATTCCGATTGGCGATCACCGTCGAGTCATGTTTCGTGTCGATGCGGCCGGTGATGGTGACCTTGGTGATGCGATTCGTCTCTGCCGTCCACGACTTTTGAAGTAAACAGGTGAATCAAATGAAGAGGCTCTGCCTGTGAAGTATGCAATTGTTTTTCTGTGCAGTCTTGCCGGTTGGCTTGCTGGAGTTGACATCGCATTGGCTGCCGGACCCATCACACTGGATCCGCGGCTCGTTCAAATCGAGAACGAACGCATTGCTGCGATTCAAAAGGCCATGCCGACAGCCGTCAGCGTGTTTGTCCCAGGCGGCGGTGGCGGTGGCAGCGGAATGTTGATCTCGCCAGACGGATTTGCACTGACGAACTTTCACGTCAGCAGTCCCGCGGGATCGTTCATGCGATGCGGATTGTCCGACGGTAACATTTACGATGCAGTGATTGTCGGCATCGATCCCGTTGGCGACTTGGCTTTGATCCAACTCCTTGGCCGAAGCGATTTCCCGGCTGCGGAGATGGCCGACAGCCGCAAAGCCAACGCGGGCGATTGGTGCATGGTGATCGGAAATCCGTTTTTGTTGGCAACCAATCTCCAGCCGACAGTGACTTGGGGAATCCTCAGTGGCGTCGGACGGTACCAGTATCCTTCTGGGACGCTGCTTGAATACGCCGACTGTTTCCAAACCGACGCCTCGATTAATCCAGGCAATTCGGGCGGGCCGCTTTACAACGCCAAGGGACAATTGCTTGGCGTGGTGGGACGTGCGTCGTTTGAAAAACGAGGCCGTGTCAATGTCGGTGTCGGTTACGCGATCTCGATCAACCAAGCCAAGAATTTCTTAGGCTACTTGCACAGCGGTCGCATCGTGGACCACGCAACGCTCGGTGCGACGGTCGTCAGTGACCCAGACGGCAGCGTCCGTGTCTCGAACATTCTCGATAGCAGTGATGCTTATCGCCGAGGGCTTCGCTATTCGGCTGAGATCCTATCGATTGATGGACGAGACGTGAACACGGCGAACGATGTTCAAACGATCCTTGCGACGCTCCCCAATCTATGGCGAGTGAAACTTTCCTACCGCCTCGAAGGCAAGAGAAACGAAACACTCGTGCGGCTGGCGAGTGTGCACCTGCAAGATGAATTGCTGGAGAAGATGTCGGCGGCGTTGCCACCGCCACCGCCCAGACAACCAACGCCGGAAAAACCTTCCGAGGCACCAGACGCACCTGGCAAAGACGCCGACGAAGAGGACACCAACGAAGACGCAGAGGATAGCGACGATGTCATTCCCGCCGTTGTCAAAGAGCGATTCGAAGCGAAGAAAGGCTATGCGAATTACTTTTTCAATCGACAACATCAACAGCGACTGATTGACTCGATGCGGGCCCAATTCCCAGGACAAAACAACGCGTCGTTGATGCAGTGGATGATCGAAGGCGAAACGGACCAGGCGAATCCCAAGCCCTTCAAGATTCAACTTCAAGAAGACAAAACGCTGCTGTCGATTGGTGACGATGTCGTTTCGTTAGGCACCAAAGTCGAACAATACGACGCCGTCCGATCCGGCACTGTCTCCGGGTTGTTGCCGGCGCTCGATGCTTGGCGACGCATGCTTCACGTTGGCCCGGACCAGTTTGGCGAGACCTTTTATTTAGGAACGATGCCACTCGGAGGCGAACGTCCGCTTCGCGATTGCCTTGTCGCGGTTGCCTCGGAGATCGAAGCTCGTTGGCTGTCACACCCAGACTCAACAGCCATTGAAGCGATCGAAGTCTTTGCGGACCGTGACGAAGACCCAGCAGAGCTTTGGGTCATTCGGGAAAACAGCAATCTCGACACCCCACCAAGTGCAATCGAACTCCGATATGGAACGGATACCGTCACGCGATTGAAAATCAAATCGTGGACTGTGGAATCATCGGAGGCCAAGCCGTGAACGAACAACGTCTAACAAATTTTCGTTTCTCATGTTGTCGTGCCAATCTCGGTTGGCTCAGCACTCTGAGCTTGCTGCTTTGTTTTGCCACGAATACTGCTTTTGCTGAAACTTCGGTTGAGAAAGCGGCGCGTGCGGGGCAAGCTCGTGTCGTGAAGGTCTATGGAGCAGGCGGACTGGGTGGGCTCGAGGCGTACCAAAGCGGGTTCCTTGTTTCTCCCGATGGTCACGTTGCGACGGCATGGAGCTACGTACTCGATGTCGAGCCCGTGGTCGTGCTTGATGATGGCCGACGTTTCGAATCGAAGATTGTGGGGTTCGAACCCACGTTGGAATTGGCTGTATTGAAGATTGATGCCGGCGACCTTCCTTACTTTCGCGTCGATGATGATGCGAGCGTCCAATGGGGCGACTTCGTTTTGGCGGTGAGCAACCTCTTTGGAATCGCAACGGGGAACGAACCGGCGAGTGTGATGCAGGGCAGCGTTGCCGCGATCAGCTCACTGAGCGCGCGTCGTGGAATTTTCAAAACGCCGTATCAGGGTGATGTCCTTGTCCTGGACTTGGTAGCGAACAATCCGGGTGCGGCTGGTGGCGCGCTGGTTGACCTCAACGGCAGTTTGATTGGCATGCTCGGCAAAGAACTTCGCGACAGCGGGAACGGCGTTTGGTTGAACTACGCACTCCCAGCGAAAACGTTGCGACAGGCGATCGGGGACATCATCGCAGGTCGGAAAACATCCGTCGCAGACAGCTCGACGCCTGAGCTACCTCGTGATCGATGCCACAACTTTCAAACGCTAGGGTTTGCGATGGTGCCGGATGTTCTTGAAAACACACCCGCGTATATCGATGAAGTCGTCTCGGCGAGCCCGGCTGCGAAAGCGCAATTGCGCCCCGACGACTTGGTTTTACTCATTAGCGGAAAACGTGTCGCTGACCAACGCACGTTGAACGAAGTCCTCCGAACAATTGATCGACGCGATGCCGTGGAGCTGACGATTCAGCGCGGTACTGAAATCATCCCTGTGACGTTGCGACCATAAACTTCCATGACAAATCGGTTTCATGATTCCAGCAGGCTGAACGTGTTTTCGGCCCATCGGTTGCGAACATCTCTCGTGCGAGGCATTTCGCTCGGATTCTTGCTCTTGCTGCCGACGGTGCACGCTCAAGAATCTCTGTCACCAGATGACTATCGCGTGCTGATTGCACAAGCGGTTCGAGACGCTGCGAATGTGGTGTTGCCTTCGATCGTAACGATCGAGCAAATTGGGACAGCCGCAACCGGTGGCGGTGAGGTGTCCGAGGACGCACCAACGTCCGGCCTCGTTGTCTCCGAACAAGGCCACATCCTGACGTCGAGTTTGGTGGTCAAGAATCCGTCGGCGAGTTTGCTTGTCACACTTCCCGACTCGACTCGCAAAGCGGCAAAGATCGTTGCACAAGACCATCATCGTGAACTCGTTTTGCTCAAGATCGAAACCGATGGCGAATTGACACCGATTCAATTCGCGACCAATCCATCGATGCGGATTGGCGAAACCGTTGTTGGAGTCGGACGCTATGGCACGGGCTTATCGCCAATGGTCAGCCGCGGAGTGCTGAGTGCGGTTGGCCGCCTGGACGGGATTGCAATTCAAACAGACGCTCGTGTCTCGCCATCGCTTTACGGTGGACCGCTTATCGATTTATCAGGGCAAGTCCTCGGGATTCTGATTCCAGCCGTGGCCGAAGGCGGTGCAGAGAACATCACGGATTGGTATGACTCTGGGATCGCTTTTGCCATCCCCGCAGAGACACTCGCGATAAAACTTGAGCGGCTGATGGCTGGTGAGTCCATCAAGCCAGGCGTGATCGGAATCGTCGCGCGTTCAAAAGATCCGTACGATGACGGTACCGAAGTCGCGACGGTTCGAGTTCGTTCGCCGGCGGAATTAGCGGGGATACGTGCCGGTGACGTCATCGAGTCAGTTGCGGGGAACGAGGTCAAGCGACATCTAGATATCAAGCAGAGTTTAGGTGCCTTTGACGCCGGCGACACGATCCAAGTTAAACTGCGTCGGGGTGACGAAACCCTGGAAGTGGACGTCAAGTTAGTCGACTCCATTCCGCCGCTCGAACCCCAACGACTCGGCGTGATCGCTCGCCGCCGCTCGGTCGACGGTGACGAGTCGTCAGAAGTTGTGGTTGATTCTGTTCTGCCATCATCTCCGGTAACCGACAAGATAGAGCCGGACGATGTCATCCTGAGAATCGGTGACGCCGAAATTCGTGATGTGCAAACGCTGCGTCGCGTGCTTTTGACATCCCAAGGTAACACAGCACTGACAATTACGGTTCGTCGCGGCGAAAAGGAACTGACCGTCGAGGCGACGCCAGAAACGGTGTCGGCGAAGCTTGCGGAGACACTTCCGGCCTCGCTTGTTAGCAAATCAAAATCGTGGAACGTCGAAACACTCAAGCTTCCCGATGCCCCGAACGAAGCTGCGATTGTCGCCCCGAGTGCGGATACTGAACTCTCTCGCTTGGGTCTCTTGGTGTTGCTCACGAGTCCTGGCGGTGAAGCTCCGGAGAAAGAACTTGCCAACTGGGCCGCAGCCGCGACCAAAGCTGGAGTTGTCGTGTGTGCCGTTGCTCCACAGGACAGCGAGCGTTGGAAGCCAGAGGAAATTGAAGTCATCAGTCGTCTAGCTGCGCTCACGATCAAGCAACACGCTATCGATCCTGCAGCCGTGGCTGTCGCGACCGAAGGCAGTCTTGCGGGTAAAGACGCGGGAGCATCTGACGCGATGGCGATCGCGGTTGCGATCACTGAAAAGCGAACGTTTGCCGGAGTCGCGGTCAGCTCAAAAACTCGACCACCAGCGGTTCGGTTGACGGAGAACGATCCGGAATCTCCGCTTCAGTTCCTGATGTCCGGTGACGAGCTGCCTTCATGGGCAGCACCGCTCAAGAAAGCTGGTTATCCGCTGATCGCGGACGACCAAATCGATCAAGAACGATTGCTGTCTTGGGTAAGACTGCTTCAAGCAATTTAAGCTCCCAGTGCAGCTCGAAGTGCATCATGAGCTTGTGGGATTTTTTCGTACGGAGCCTCGTCTTCGTACTCGAGAATGACAAAGCCTTGGTAGCCCGAGTCCTTGAGGATCTTGCCGATTCGGGGAAGGTCCGCTGGATAATGTTTCCCTTCCGGTGTTTTCATGCTGACCTTGACCTGAACGTTGACGGCGTAGGGTGCGCACTTTTCAAGATCACCGTACGGGTCATCGCTAATGAAGTTGCCGGTGTCGAGGTTGATTCCGCCCCAAGGACTTTCAACGCGACTCATGATTTCGAGCATGTGTGCAGCCGTCAAATTGCCGTGGTTCTCAACACCTAAGAAAACACCTCGCTGGGCGGCATAGTCAGCACAATCAGCGAGCGCTTCGATCGCTTCATCAAGACGTGTCGTTTCTTTACCGAGGTCTCGCCCGGTGCCAGCAAAGAAACGAATGTGCGGTGCCCCCAAAGTAACGGCCCGATCGATCCAGAGCTTTGCCGTGGCCACTTCGGCATCGAGTTTCTCGCCCTTGCCGATGGTAAAATTGTTCCCGATCGCGGTTCCAGAAATGGTAACGCCCTTCAAGAAGGCGGCCTGGCGAAGCGACAAGAAATACGCGTCGTCGACTTCGATTGGAAAGAAATAGCTGGTCAACTCAGCAGCGTCAAAATTTTGGGCGACACAGTAATCGAGAAAATCGAACATATCGATTTCAGTTCGACCTTCCTTGACGTTTTGTTTCTTGCCACGGGAATAGCCAAAAAACTCTCGCAATGAGTAGGCGGCCAAGCCCACTTTGAAACGCGGAGCCCCAGTTCGAGCGATAGGCTCGCGGGCGATCGCGCCCAACACATTCAGCCCAAAAACAGGCATCACGGCCGCCGAGGCAGCCAAACCGCCAATCAAGTCACGTCGTCGCATCAAAAAATCCTCACAAGGCAAAGTAGCTCGTCCCGGAACACTGGGCACGGATTAACACTGGGCACTGATTATCGCATAGTGTCACACGCTTGTGCAAACAGCTAATCTTTTATTGATCCGAGTGGGTTCGTTAAGGCATGTTGAAAGGTACACGATGGAAGTTCAGTCATTCGTTCAATCATTTCGAGGCGGCCAGTTGCTGCGTGGGATGCAGATGACGAGCACGGCGCCGCACTGGCCTCGTAATCTGAGCAGTGCAGGGCTTGATTTTGTCTTTATGGACTGTGAGCACCATTGGTTCACACGCGAACAGAATGCTTGGATGTGCGCGGCGTATCGTGGTTCGGGGATTACGCCGCTGGTTCGTGTCCTTTCGCCCTCGGGTGCTCTCGTGCGATCGGCACTCGACGATGGGGCGACGGCGGTCATCGTCCCGTACGTGGAAAGCGTCGAGCAAGTCAAAGAACTCGTTGCGGCATGCAAGTTAAGGCCGATCCAAGGCGAGCGTGCGGCGCTTGCGATGTCGGACCAACCGCTTGCCGAGCCTCAATTGTCGATGAGTCGCACGATAGGTGCGGGAGTGGGGCTGATCATTCAAATCGAGAGTGCGATCGCTGTCGAACGATGCGAATCATTGCTCGACATTGACGGCGTGGACGGAATCCTGATCGGCCCCTACGACTTAACCGCGAGTCTTGGCTGTTTCATGGATTATGACGACGTGCGATTCAAAGACGCGGTGACTCATGTCGCGCAAGCAGCTCGCAAACGCAAACTTGGCGCAGGCATTTACTTTGCGGAGAACCCGAGTCGAGAGCGTTGGGCGATCGATATCGGATACAACTTGATTGTCCAAGGCTGTGATTGGACGCTCGTTCGAGAAGCGTTACGGTTGCGTCAAGCATGATCGACGACCTAAACGTTCGCGTTCGAGTAACACTGGACCAACTTCGCGGTGAGCTGCTCGCGGCGAGAAACGACCAGGTACATTGGACGGGACAGCTTGCGGCATCGGCACTGAGCACAGCCACGGCGGTGAGTGCACTTGCGGCAGTAAAATTGCACAGCAAGAGTTCGCATGTTGCTCAAGACGATCTGATTGACCGCGGGATCGAATACCTTCGCCAACAACAAAACGATGATGGCGGATTTGGCGATACAGACCGCAGCTACTCCAATATCGCAACAAGTTATCTGGCGTTAGCAGCATCAGCATTGGCAACGCAAGCTGGCCGAGAGGGCCTGAGTCGCGACCAAACCAATCGACTGGAATCTTACATCAAAGCTCAAGGTTCGCTTGACGGACTCAGACGTCGATACGGGAAAGACAAAACGTTTGTCGTTCCGATCATGACAAACCTTGCGATCGCAGGTTTGGTTTCATGGGACGATGTCCCGCGACTGCCGTTTGAGGCTGCCGCGGTACCGCAATCGCTGTATCGACTCGTTCGCATGCCGGTGGTGAGTTACGCGATTCCCGCACTCGTGGCCATCGGACAAACTCGGCATTTTCATGGACGCGCAGCGTTCTGGCCGCTGAAGAAGCTTCGCTCGCTGGCGATTCCACGAACGATGCAGGTATTGAGCCAGATGCAGCCAGAGAGCGGCGGCTACTTGGAAGCGACGCCGCTGACTTCGTTCGTGGTGATGAGTCTGGCTGTGACCGGTCGCTCGGAACATCCAGTCAGCCAACGCGGTGTGGAATTTTTGCGAGCTTCGATGCTCAATGACGGCAGTTGGCCCATCGATACGAATTTGGCCACTTGGGTCACGTCGTTGGCGATGCACGCCTTGCAATGCGACCCAGCGGATAATCACCAGTGGTGCAGCGAGTCACTCGTGAAGTGGCATCTTGGTTGCCAACATATTGTCCGCCATCCATTCACCGGTGCGAATCCCGGAGGCTGGGGCTGGACGGATTTAAGCGGCGCGGTGCCTGACGGCGACGATACACCTGGGGCAATTTTGACGCTGCTGGATGTGATCCCACAGGTGGCGGAGAACACCCAGGACAGCATTCGTGAAGCGATACAAAACGGCGTGACTTGGTTGCTTGGATTGCAAAACCGCGATGGTGGTTGGCCGACGTTTTGCCGTGGTTGGGGCAAGTTGCCTTTTGATCGAAGCAGCACAGATTTGACCTCACATGCGATTCGGGCGATTCGCGGTGCGATGCGTGGGGTGCCCATGACGACACAATTTGCTTCCAGGTGCACCCGAGCGATCTCGCGCGGCGAACAATTTCTGGTTCGGCAACAGCGACCTGACGGAAACTGGCTGCCGCTGTGGTTTGGCAACCAGGACGAACCTGACGACATCAACCCCGTCTACGGGACTGGCCGAGTTCTCCTGTCGCTCGGCCCGGCACGAAGTTCATCACCGAATTCGAGTTCATCGGGGAGCCCGAGTTCAAATGGGAATCCGAAGCTCATGGCTGCTTACGGACGAGCCTGTGAGGGATTAATCCAGCAACAAAATCCCGACGGTGGCTGGGGGGGCGGGGCGTCGGTTGCCGATTGGATACGAAACTCACCAGCGTTTAGTGATATTCCAGGCTCGAATTCGATGAACCTAGGAGAAAAATGTTCCACCATCGAAGAAACAGCGATCGCGGTGGAAGGTCTGGCAAGTGTTTGGATGGCCAGTCGCGACGACAAAGAACTCTTCACGAAGATCGCATTTGCCGGTGGGAATGAGCGGCTCCGAGCGGCTATAATCTTTGGAGTTGAGTTTTTGGTCCGTGGCGTTGCTGCGGATTGGCATCGTGAGCCCTGGCCGATCGGATTTTATTTCGCCAAGCTTTGGTACCACGAACGGCTGTATCCGTGGGTATTCACGGTTGCTGCCCTAGGCAAATTCCTAAGCTGTGTCGATGATCAACAGACCATCAACTGCAGTACCCACCTGAGCGATCCATCGAGGAACACGGTTTGACAACCGCATTGAGTAATACCGAATCAACGATTCGAGAACCCGCCCGACGCGAACGCCGCAAAACCAGCCATCTCAAAGAGGTGCCGGAAACGCTTGAAATGCGAGAGAGCCTTCGTGCTCGCTGCATCGAAGTCGCGTCGAAACTTGATCGTACCGTGCCCATGGGCAAAGACGACATGGAGCGAGTCGCACGCGCGCTGCTCGAAGAAGCGGACCTGCCGGAATCCTTTGTAGGCTGGATCATGGTCGTTCTCAGTAGTGCGTTTTGGCAAGACGCGCTGACTGCGGTTCCGCCGCATCGTCGACTGTTTCTGCTACCGCATTGCCTCAAACACGCGGAAGGCTGCCCCGCCGAGTACGACCAGTTCGGGATGAACTGTAAACAGTGCGGCGCCTGCAGCATCGCGGACTTCCGCGGGTTGGCCGAAGACATGGGCTATCGTGTATTGGTCGCCGAAGGCTCGCCGGTCGTGATGAAGATCATCGTCGGTGGCTACGTTGATGCCGTCATCGGCGTTGCGTGTTTGAATGTGCTTGAAAAGGCAATCGACAAAGTGTTGCTCGCTGGTATTCCCTGCATGGCCGTGCCTCTACTTTCGAGCGACTGTCGCAATACACGAGTCGATGAAGCTTGGGTCGACCAGATGATCCGCACTCCGTACGCACCGGCGGCACAACGAACGAAGTCGTATGTGCACTTGATGCGTGCTGCTGGTGATTTATTCAAAACGGATTCCCTTGAACAATTGGCTCCGCGATTGCGTGGCAATGTTCCGTTTAGTGATGCGCCGCTCAACCCCGCATCGCTCCCTTGTGACAAGATTGCTGCGACTGAACACATCGCGTACGACTTTTTGACACGTGGCGGAAAACACTCGCGACCGTTCATCACGCTGGCTGCCTATGACGCCATTCGCGGAGGCAATTGCACCGGCGCGGATGCCGAGATGGCAATCAACGAGATCCCGAAAGCTGTTCGACGGGCTGCGATGAGCATCGAGACTTTCCACAAGGCAAGTCTTGTCCACGACGACATCGAAGACGACGACGCGTTTCGTTACGGGCAAGAATCGCTGCATCGTCGATTCGGTTTGTCGACAGCGATCAATGTGGGCGACTATTTGATTGGGCTTGGCTATCGACTGGTGAGCCGCCGCGATAATGACGACACAGTGGAACCTGATGCGAGACTTGATGTTCTTGATGGATTAGCTACTGCTCACTTGCGATTGGCTGAAGGACAAGGCTCTGAGTTGCTTTGGCGTGATTCGAAAGATCGCAGCTTGTCGCCGCTTGATGCCCTCAAAATTTATGCATTAAAGACATCGCCCGCTTTCGAAGCGGCTCTGTATAGCGGAATCCGTCTGGCAGGACCTGCGAAAAACTACGAAGATGCGATTCGCACTTTCAGCCGAAACCTCGGGGTTGCGTTCCAGATTCTCAATGACTTGAACGACTGGGAAGGCGACGAGACCAACAAACTATTGGCCGGTGGCGACGTTCTCGGTGGGCGACCGACCGTTCTTTGGGCACTCGCATTGCAATCGCTCGACGCAAACGATCGCGATAGGCTGCTCCGTCTCGTAGACGTCGAAAATGATTTGACGCCGACGCAACGATTGACTGGAGTCAAACAGCTTTACGTCAAGGCGGGTGTATTTGACACTGCAATGCAACTCGTCGAAAAGCATCAAGTTCGTGCTGAGCAAGTGGCCGACTCGATGGAACCCGAGGCGTTGCGTCGCTTGCTTTACTTCCTTGTCGACACGGTCCTGGAACGGCCCAGCTCGTCATCACCAACAGTTGTTTCTTTAGGTTTGCCGATCGCGGGTGCGCGGCCAGCAAGCTCGGCGGGACATGCTGAAAATTCGACGAATTGAACTCGGAGAGCTGACAGATGATCGAGCCCAAGTCTGCGATGCCTTCAGGCGTGGATCTTAATCGTTTGCTGGAAACGTTTTATGGCCACCCGTCCGGAACGGAAGCTCTGGGCGTGTTCCAGTCGATCGAAGATGCTCCAGAACCATACAACGGTTTACTCAAGCACAGCAAACACATGACCGTGACCGTTGAGTCGCACTACGGCGAGAATGTTGACGTCGAGGTCCATCGAACCACTCGCGACGGTGTCTGGTACTCGCGCGAGATCACACTCGTCACATGCGACACCCGCCGCATTGTTCAGTACGGAATCGTACGCCTAAAAACGGATGCGATCGCCCCACAAGTTCTCAAAGAAATAGAAAGCGAACAAATTCCGCTCGGACGAGTGCTCATCAATCACAACGTGCTTCGCGAAGTAGAATTGTGCGGGCTTTGGCAAGTCCGTTGTGGACAATGCTTGGCGTCACAACTCCACCTAACTATCGGCAGCACTGTATTCGGACGCACTGCATTGATCTACTGCGATAACGAGCCCGCGATCGAACTGCTCGAGATACTCTCCCCGGTTCCGACAACTTAGAAGCAATCGAAAAACACATTGGTGTTTCCAGACTGATGATGGAGTTGCTCGTGTCAGACTGGAAAGTCTGACGTACAATCCGGAAACTGATTGCCGCGAGGGGCCTGATCGCACAAATCCACTCCTTCTGACACGGATGCATTCCATGAAAACCGAAATTGCTCGCTGGACCTTCGTTACCTTCGTCTTGCTCAACACATGCTTGGGCCTGAATAGCACAAAGGCGCAAGAGGCAGCACCTCCAGCATCCATTTCGACGTCGGACCTTCGCGCACAAGCTCTTTCTTCGCTGAATTCGGGCAACTACAAGGCCGCTGTTGAGGCAGCCGACGCAATGATCCGGCTCAGTGCAGCGGATACACGCACGATGCGATTGGCGGCGGACGTTTACTTGCGCAGCGGCGAGATTGACTTCGCGGTCCAGCTTTTCGACCGCTTTGTCGAAATGGAGCCAAAACAATTACCCGAGATGTGGCAGCGTGGGATCGCGTTGTATTTCGCTGGCGAATACGAAAAAGCAGCTAAGCAATTCGAAGAACATCGGGTCGTCAATCCTCACGATGTTGAAAATGCGGCCTGGCATTACCTTTGTGTTGCGAAAGCCTCCTCACCCGACAAAGCAAACAAACTTCTGCTCCCCGCACCGAACGATGCACGTGCACCGATGGAAGAGATCATGAAGATGTTGACCACTGGAAGCGTGGATGCAATCAACGAACGTGTCAACGCGATGCCCGTCGACTCGGCAAGACGAAAGGAAGCCGCTTTCTATGCGGATCTCTACATGGGACTCTATTTCGATGCCCAAGGAGAACAAAACAAGGCGAAACAGTTCCTCGCAAGATCAGCCGAAGACGCACCGCACCACTACATGGGTGACGTTGCCAGGGTTTACGCGAAGCTGCTCAACAAAGAACCCAAGTAAGCAGCCAAGCTATCGACGGTGTGATGTCAGCAGCTATGTCGTTCGCAATTATGCTGGTACGACTTGGTCGAGCTTGCACGTCGCCTTGATCACCGTAAAGAACGACAATCGATTCGGCTTGTAGCATTGGTCCAAGCGTAGCGGCAACTCACGGGTAATCTCAGCCAAGCCCACGTCGACTCTCCATCCGAGATGCTTGGTGATGCCTCCCGCCGAATCGACGACGCGCGCAACCCAAGGGTTCTCGCTTCGAAAATGGTTGATCATCAAGATGCGGCCGCCTGGTTTGCAAACGCGCACCATCTCGTTCATCATTGCTTGAGGATTGGAAACAACACTGACGGTATGAAACGACGTCACCACATCAAAGCTTGAATCTTCGAATGTGAGCTTCTCTGCGTTCATCGGCTGCACTTCGATGTGATTCCACTCATTTTCAGCGATCAATTCCTCCGCTTCGGCCAACATTGCTTCGGAGAGGTCAACACCCATCAGCGAAATGTTGTTCGGGTAGCTACGTAGCGAGAGTCCCGTACCGACACCGACTTCGAGCACCTTCGATCCAGGCTCAAAATCGTAGGCAGAAACACACTGAAGGATGTTTCGCTGGGCAACCGCTGGCCACAGCGCTTGGTATGCGGGAACGAGGCGATGATACAGCCCGCTACGATGCGGCTGAGCTTTTTTTGCTTTGTCTTTAATACCAACACTTGCCATGGATGGTGCGTTCTAACCCCAAAATTTCAAATGACGGGACTGTCTCGTTGTTCTTTTCTTTGTTTTCGCGACCAAATCATGGCTGACGCAACGTTTGCTGACGACCCCAGTTGGAAAGACAGCTAGAAACTTCAGGCTACGCAAAACGCTCCACCAAATTCATTTGCGTCAACACCATCATGAACCAGAAGGCGTTTCCGCTGGAGTGATCGTAACCGCCGCATTACGGGACTCAAACCAGTGCTTTACAGGCGAAGCAAATGCGAAGTAGCAGAATGCCAAGGGTAACGCCAACCAGTGCAACAAAAACACGCTAAATACCGCAAACAAAGCCTGGCCGATTTGCTGTGGCGAACGACGCCCCCGCACCCATTGCTGGACGATATGGGGGTAATGGAATCGCGAAACCATCAAGTAAGCGAGCACCAAGGCCAACGCGGGAATGAAGTAATGAGACGCCCAAAGGGTCCAACCGGCAATCGCCTGGATTTTTTCTGGATAGGTCGGTTCTGCCGCCACGGCAGCAAGATCCGGCATCGCGATTGCAAACGCCGCCAAAGTTCCGGCGGCGGCGGGGCTTGGCAGCCCGTCAAACCCCTCGTGCGTGTCGTCTTCTGTCGTTTCGACGTTGAACCGAGCGAGACGAATCAAAACACAGAGTGCGAAGAGCGTCCCAATCGCCCATGTCAACTTCGCCGGCGACAAGTCACTGATCCGCCACACGATGACCGCGGGAGCAGTTCCGAATGTGATCGCGTCACAAAGGCTATCGAGCTCAGCACCAAATTGACTGGATTGCCCAGTCATTCGGGCAGCGGAACCATCCAAGGCGTCGAATACCATTCCGGCGAAAATAAGTATGCCTGCGACAAAAAGCTTTTGCTCCGGCGGCCAACCCAGCGTGTCACTCATGGCGATCGCAATCGCGGCCAAACCACAAACTCCGTTCCCCAGCGTTAACAGAGTCGGCAGCACCGCCAGCGTAATTCGTCGGCGTCGCTTCTTTTTCGTGCGGCGAAATCGCCCACGAATCCCTAGCTTGGGTTCGTCCGCTTGTTCCAGGCTCGAAATCGATTCGTCCTCAGCATTATCGCCAGATTCGTCGAAAAGGCCTCGTTTCAACTCACTCATTCAGTTTCAGTCTTTATTTTATTTCACTTGCATGTTGGCTCTACCCAAATCGCGAGTAGCCACCCAGTCGCGGTTGATAGCGAGCCAAGATGCTCGAACCTGCGGATATTTTCGATCCGATCTCAGCAATGATCTCGAGCGAGCCGTGATCGGGTATGAGCAATTCGGTACGAGACCCAAGTTTAATCATCCCGTACATCTCTCCGCGCGCTAAAACGTCTCCCGGACGCACCCAACACACGATTCGCCGGGCAAATTGGCCTGTGATTTGACGAATTCTCAACTGTCCGGTGGGCGATTCGCTTTCACACATCACAATATCCAGGTTTTCGTTCTCGCGAGCAGATTCTGGGCGAAGTGCGTTCAGAAACTTTCCTGGGCGATAGCGAACCGATTCCACTCGCCCCGGAAGCGAGACTCGATTGGCATGCACATTGAGTACCGAAAGAAAAATACCAAACTGGACACACGGTCCTAATTCGGGGTCATCGACCCTCTCGATTTGCACGAGTTTTCCGTCCGCTGGCGACACCACGGTACCTGGATCCGCCGGGATTTCTCGATTCGGGTTTCGAAAAAACCAAACAACGAGCCCCCCGATCACGAAAGGCGCAAGGGCCAGGGGCCACCAGTACCAGGCCAACGGAAGCACAAAAACGGCGGAAATCGTGCCGAGCAACAAGAAACCGCCGCCAATCAGCACCATCTCCGCCAAACCCGCACGAACAAAGGGCAGCGAATCACGCCACAAGTAAGGGTCGTCGGATTCGCTCCACCAATACGTGTCTTGGTTACGGTAATACTTCAAGTCGCGTGTATCCACGGGCTCAAAAGGCAACGATCCACGCTTGCCTTGCCGCAATGCCTCCATGCGTTGAACGTAGCTTGGACGCAGCTTTCGGAGCAGCAAACGACGCAGTTTCCCCCAAGCGAGCTCGATGCTCATTACGACGCCGCCTCCGGGCTGGATCGTTGTCAATCGAGCGTCCATCGCAGGCGTTTCTGGCCCAGGGGACTGTTTGGCAGCAGCGGATGGAGACATGGGGGGATGGTGAGCCGACGACGCTCGCCTGGAGGTTGGATGAATGAGAGGAATATCGAATGAGGATGACTCAGGAGTCAGCGTTCATCAGATTTTTGCGGCGATCGAATGTGTTCGACGGCTCAATAGCGACCAGGGTATCCAGTATAACGGAAGGCTGTCGATACGCAGTCAACCAGCCCCGAAGCTCTTGCCAATGATGACACCCCGATATTTGTTGCCTTTCGATGCGCGTCGCGCCCAGCATCGTTTTACCGACGTGCTGGTGATCGGAGGCGGATTGGCGGGGCTACGTGCGGCAAACGCAGTCGAGACGAACCAGTCCGCCCTTGTGGTCACGAAGGACCTCTTGCGAGAGAGCAACAGCAACTATGCCCAGGGCGGTATCGCCGGTGTGATCGATCCGGAAGACCGGTTCGAGGACCACGTCACGGATACCTTGTTGGCTGGTGGAAACCTTTGTGATTTAGACGTCGTCGACACCGTCGTTCGCGAAGGGCCGCGCCGCATCGAGGAACTCGTTCGTTGGGGAACTCGATTTGACGAGGATGCTGATGGGCTCGCGCTCGGCCGTGAAGGCGGACACAGCCGCGAGCGGATCGTTCATGCGCTCGGCGATGCGACTGGGCGTGAAGTCATGCGTGCTGTGATCCAACGCACTCGCGAAATGGAACACATTGATATCTGGGAGAAAGCCTTCACCGTCGACTTGTTGACTTACGAAGGTCGTTGCCGTGGTGCCGTGATCGTGGGCAGCGACCAAAAACCCCAAATGGTTTGGGCCAAAGAGACCATCCTCTGCACGGGAGGCGCGGGTCAAGTTTATCGAGAATCGACCAACCCGCCGGTAGCGACAGGGGACGGCCAATCGATCGCGTATCGAGCTGGCGTCGAGCTGCGTGATATGGAATTCATCCAGTTCCATCCGACTGTACTTTATATCGCTGGTGCTTCGCGATCATTGATTACCGAAGCCGTGCGTGGCGAAGGAGCCCACTTAGTTGACATCGCGGGGCATCGCTTCATGCCCGAATATGACGAGCGAGCGGAATTGGCGCCGCGGGACGTTGTCAGCCAATCCATCATTCGCCAAATGGCCGCGACGAAGCATCCGTGCGTGTACCTGGATTTATCGCACTTGGGTTATGACGAAGTGCATCGTCGCTTTCCCGGAATCGCTGAAGCATGCAGCAAGTTCGGCTTGGACATCGCAACCGATCGAATCCCCGTTCGGCCCGGTGCCCACTACATGATTGGCGGCGTAACCGTCGACCGCCAAGGACGAACAAGTCTACCGGGATTGTGGGCCGCGGGCGAAGTCACGAGCAGTGGATTGCATGGTGCCAATCGATTGGCAAGCAACAGCCTGCTCGAAGGACTCGTCTACGGTGCTCATGCCGGTGAAGCTGCCTCGCGTGCGGCGGCCGAGGGAAGCAACAAAATGATCGCGCTGCCGATTTCACACCCGACGTACAAACACAACGAGTCGTTCGATATCGCGGACGTCCGTGTTTCGCTCAAGAGTCTGATGGGCCGTTTAGTTGGCGTCGAACGCAATGCCAGTGGTCTGCGCGAGGCAGCTGATTCGATTCGCTCGTTTGCAGCGTACGTGATGCCGTACCAATTCAACTCCGTCGAAGGCTGGGAATTACAGAATCTACTGACGATCGCCTCCTGCATGGTTTCTTCGGCGCTCGCACGAGCGGAGTCACGCGGCGTCCACTTCCGCAGCGATTTCCCCACCCCAGACGACGCGAATTGGCGACGCCATTTGAAGATTCAAGTCGATGTTGACGCCGGAAACCCGAGAATGACACCGATGCTGGCCCCAATCGCAAAAGCGATCGAATTGTCCCAATAACCAACGTAAAACCGATTTTATTCGAATGTTGCTCACAGTGGGTGCCAAATCAAAGGCTGTAGAGAAATCGCCAGCCACGGGCCTTTAAGCTAGGCCGGTGGCTCCCAGCTATTGAACTTTCGGATAAGTGGTAGCATGGTGTCCAATCATGGGATTGGTTTAGTGACTTTTTTAACTTGTTGCACGCGTTGATTTTTGCATGGGGGAATACTTCAGATGAAGGAACTGCAGCGAGAGCCAATCGCAGCCGATGCAGATGAGAAACGGCTTGCCGGAGATCTCAAGGACGCTGATAACCCGGCCCTCTCTGCCGACGCAGCTCCTATCCACGACCGAAGAATCGACCCAGCACCCACGGATAGTGTTGATGCGATTGCAGGCTCCGTGCAAGATCCTGGCGAAGTGCCCTTGGTCGTCCACTCGGACGTCCGCGGCCCGATCCGGGAGTTGAGTTTTTTGCGACGTGCTTTGCTGTTCGCGGAACTCTCGATGATCTCTTACAACGATGAAGCGGAAGCAACCGTAGCCGCGACCATGGCCGGCTTTCCCGATGTCACGTTTTATGATCGCGATGGCTCGCAAGCCTACCGATTCCGAAACGAACACGACTGTGTGATTGCCTGTCGTGGAACTGAGCCGAATGAATGGAACGATATCAAGGCTGATGCCAACGCAGCCGCCGTGCTTGGTGAGACCGCCGGCAAAGTGCACCGCGGCTTCAAACAAGAAGTCGATGACCTTTGGCCGATGCTCGAAACGGCACTGATCACGAACACCCAACCGCTGTGGTTCTGTGGTCACTCGCTCGGCGGTGCCATGGCAACGATTTGTGCGGGGCGGTGTTTCCTATCGCATATCAACAGCAATCCCGAACAGTTATTTACCTTCGGTAGCCCTCGCGTTGGTAACAAAGCCTATATCAACTTTGTCCGGTTGGAGCATTTCCGTTTCGTCAACAATAACGACATCGTCACGCGAGTCCCGCCAGTCTGGTTCGGTTACACGCACGCCGGACGCGAAGTTTACTTCGATCGCTTTGGTGAGATCGCCAAGCTCGGCCTGATCATGAAACGGCGTGATCGTTGGCGAGGTTTCTTCGGTGCGATTACGAAATGGAAAATCGACCACTTCGCGGACCACTCCGTTCACCGTTACATCAACTGTGTTCTTCGAGCTCTTCGAGCGGACGAGAAACAACAACGAGCAGGCCATCCGCCAGCATGCGTGGATGACTTGGCTGACCTACCACGCTATTGTGAAGATGCTGAGAAATGATGGGACGTGATCCGGCCAATCGAGATGAACCCAGCAAGCTGGCTTCGGTCCAAGCCTCAGAAACAATCGTCCACAAAGCAGGGGCTCCCGGAATCGATATCTCGCATCGACACGTCGAAATCGATGGGGTCAGGCTGAAACTCGCTCATGCTTACGAGACCCAGGGCCAGTGGATCGGTCAGGAAGAAATCCTGATGCAGCTGCTCGCTTGCTGGATCAAACTCGACGAAGCCGACTATCCGCTGACACCGAGATTGCTGGGACCACCCGGTGTTGGAAAAACCCAATTGGCCATCGCGGCGGCAAAAATCCAGGGCCGCCCGCTGTTCATCTACCAGTGTACCGCGGATACACGTCCCGAGGATTTGCTCGTCACTCCAGTCCTCAGCCAGGGCGGTGACATTGCTTACCACGCATCGCCGCTCGTCACAGCCATGCTCTGTGGCGGGGTCTGTATCCTCGACGAAGGCAACCGGATGAATGAAAAATCGTGGGCATCGCTTGCTCCACTTTTTGACGCTCGTCGACATGTCGAATCGATTGTGGCTGGGATCACGATTCCGGCCGCGAGCGAATTTCGAGCCGCGGTAACGATGAACCAAGATGAATCGACCTTCGAGATTCCCGACTACATCCTCAGCCGTTTGCAGCCAACTCTTGAGGTCGGGTTCCCAAATAAGCAGGACGAAATGTCGATCCTGCAGTATCACCTGCCGTTTGCCGAAGCCGAAATGCTCGCCATGACAGTCGAGTTTTTGCAGCACTCTCATGCGCTCAAACTCGATTTCTCACCGCGGGACGGCATTAATTTGCTTCGATTTGCCCTCAAACGGATGGCGCAAGACCGCGAGCACCCCATCCACCGGGACGCGGCTTGGAAAGAAGCTCTCGAAAAGTGCCTGGGTGAAGAAGCCCTCGATCTGGAGGCCTACGCAAAGCGCCAACGACGCTCGTTGGGCGGCGATGCAGTGCCGCTTGGATTGGCAGATTTGTTCTTTGACCCCGACGATCCGCTGCATCCAGACCGGGACGACGAGGACATTGACTTTATGGATGACGACGAGCCGTTTTGAAAACGACCAGCTTTTAGGCTCAATCGCACGCCCCCAAATCCTTTGAGCGTTGTCATCCTTTTGAGCGGCATCAAAAGTCGCCAAGCGACCCGGCTTGTCTCGACGTCCGCAACGCGTTCCCGCTAGATTCGGCTGGCGTCAAAGCTGGCGCGGGTACGGAACTTTCGCTAGCGTGAAGGCGTCGAACGGTCCCAGCGGTAATGCCGAATCTGTCGAAGACGCTGGAAACATTGGTTGTGCTTCCCAACGAACTCGACCGACACCCACCCATGTGACCGGTGCGGCATTTCCAGTAATCGTCGCCTTCGTTACGACCCTTTCGCACAACGCCTTCGGACCGGACAGTCTTGCCTTGATACGACTCAATTATTTGCGGGGTTTTCCGCCTTAACTATACTCGGCACGATTGCCGTCGGTACTTTGGGCCCGTTTTGCGTCCCTCGTTCGACTCTCATCAGCTCGTTGATGTAACCAGACTCCCCATTCAATTACTCCCTTTGTCTGACTCGCCAGCTCCGTTCGGAGTCCGTGATTCGGGCAACGTTTCGAAGGTTCGGTCTATGACCTCGCGTAAGCGAAAGAACTTCAATAAGTTCCTCAGCAAGTCTGAATCCGGTCGCCCATCGAATGCATCCAAGTCGGGTGCTCTTTCGCGGGTGCGTCGCCAACACTTACTTGAAACGCTCGAGTCGCGCCAGCTGCTCGCTGGTCCACAGCTCATCGGTGTCCAACCAAACGAAGGCGACTTGATCGTCGACGGCAGCGTACGCGACACCGCCCCTCGCGTGCTGACGTTTCGCTTTGATGAGAATCAAGTCATCGATGCAGCGACGGTTAGTGGCATCCAAATCACACGAGCAGGTGACGATGGGGCCTTGGGCACAGCGGACGATATCCGAATCAATCCAGGCTTGGTCACGCTTGGCGACAACGCTCCCAACGAAGTCGTGGTTCGATTCTCCGATTCGCTCGTCGACGACAAATATCGAATTGAAGCGTTCGGATTCGACGATGCAGGTCGCGGTATTGTTGGCCTTCGCAATGAAGACGGCGAGCTGCTCGTATCTCGAACCGCCGGCCAACGCAGTGAAGTCATTGACTTCGAGCTCAATCTTGGTGCGTTGATCGAATCGGTCGTTCCACAGCCCGTCGTGCGCAACGCGGATGGCACGTTGACGCAAAACCGAAACGAGATCGTCGTTTACTTCAACGAAGATCCGTTATTTGTCGAGAACGATCCGACCACCGGTTTGCCAACGGCACGTTCGGCCGAGAACCCTCGCCACTATCAATTGCTGCTGACCCAAGACTCCGTGCGCACGACGGACGATGTGATCTACAACCCCACGAAAGTGGTCTATGATCGAGCCACGTCCACAGCACGCCTGTTCTTTGCGGACGATATCAACAAGTTGCCTGGCGTTCCCGTAGGCGGCGGCACATTCCGTCTCCGAATCGGTACCGCAGTCGACCAGCGCACCGACTTAATTCTTCCTCCAACCCAGACCCCGGTTGCTGCGGCAGCCACAGACAACTTTGACGTCAACGGTCTCCGAGTCACGTTCACCTCCATTGCCAGCGGTGAAGCATCAAGCGGCCAAGCCATCCGATTTGAACGAGTTGGTCTTGGGCCAGCAACCGTGCGTGTTGAGACGGATGGAACCATCGTATTTAATCTCGGAAATGGCCCCGTCTCGGTCATTGGGCTTCGCAATGCGTTAACCGCCACACCAGCGGCTTCGGCATTGGTTCGCATTGACTTTTCTCTCAATGGCGTTGCTGGCGCCGGCGGAGGATCGCTGGTACCGGCACGTCTTGTTGGCGGTGCACCACTGATTCTGCAAGCGGCTGGTGATACGCTCGAAACCGCGCTCGACATCGGCGTTTTCGGGCTCGATAACAGCCTTGTGAGCCTTGTGCTGAGTGAGTCAATTTCACCGCAACAGTTCAATATCGAGTTACCGGGCGGCAACGACGATCCTGGACACCGTGAACTGCCCGAAGTTGCCGGTGGTGGCTTGGTCCAACACCTCAACAGCCTGTTTGGCGATAACGGGGCCGATATCACCGATGGCATCACCGAGATTGCCTACAACTTCAAAGGCGTATTCGCTCAGGTTGGTAACAACTCGTTCTTGAATCAAATCAACGAGCGTCAAAAGACGCGTATCCGCGAAGCATTGGGACTCTGGTCCCAATCGGTCGGCGTTCAATTCCGCGAAACGGTGGACTCTGGGATCACGTTCGCATTGGGCAATCCGAGCGATTTGCCGTTCGTACCCGGTACCCAGCGTGTCACTCAGTTCCAATCGGTGCTCAATGCAACGCTTCGAATCGATCCGACGTTCAATGATTCCGCAATCGTCTTTAGTAACCAAGTTGCGTTCAACACGGCCTACGGCGAAGACTTCACCCGCAAAGCCATGGCGGGGATCGGTTTGCTGCTCGGTCTTGAGCAAACACCTGAGCTGACCCAACAAACGTTGTTGACGTTGAGCAGTGTGTTCCTCAACGAGACGATTAATCAAACGAGTGAAACAGCGCTTGCCAACCGCGAGCCCGTTTTCCCGAGCAACTACGACATTCTTCACGGCCAATACCTTTATCGGCCCGACAGCATTGATGTCGACTTGTATCGCTTTGAAGTCAATCTCAATGACGCAAACCGCGTTGGCATCTTAACGGCAGAAACGTTCGCCGAACGGCTTCCCGATTCAAGCTCGCTTGATACCACGCTGACCCTGTTCCAAGAACAAGATGCGTCCATCGTCACGGACTTCAATGTAGGCGCCAGCCTGTCCGTTCGATTTGACGCCGTTGCACCAGGTCGGCTCGGCAACAACGTACGCATCGACATCGTGCGCAGCGATCGCCCAAACGGCGACACTACGATCCGAATCACTCAACCGCAGGACAATTCGGGCAACCCGATCTCGAACGGAATCTTGATCGATATGCCACGTCGTGGCGTGCTCGTTTCGAGTGTACCGATCGGCGATATCGTCAATGCGATTAACAGCCATCCGTTCGCTAGCACAGTTGTAAAAGCCACCATCACTCTGGGTAACGCCTCGATCGACGTGAGCGGACCAGAGCTCAACTATTCGCCACTATTGCTAAGCGGTGGCGGTCTGAATCAACTCAGCCGCAACGATGACTACTTCAGCGAAGACTCGCGAATCATCGCCAAGCTTGGCGCCGGAGTGTACTACATCGGCGTCGCTGCTAGTGGGAACGACACCTATGACCCAACCATTGCGAACAGCGGCTTTGGTGGATTAACCCAAGGCGCGTACGACCTCAACATTAAGTTCGAACCGCAAGCCGACGAGACGGACGTCATTCGTGACTTGGATAGTTCGCGGATCGACGTGCCCGGCACGCCAATCGATGGTGACGGTGACGGTGTCCCAGGCGGAGTCAATAATTTCTGGTTCCAAACTCGCCCACTCGATCGGGTACTCGACTTCGTCAACAACGGCGCGGCGATTGCGCCAAACCAAACGATCACGATCGTTGGCGCGACGGGCGTTTCGCGAACGTATGAGTTCGTTCCCACCGGCCAACAACCACGTCCCGGTAACGTGCCTGTCCTTTATGTGCCAGGACCTATCGGGTCGACTCCAGCCACTGGACTAGCTTCCTCACTTGCTTCCGCGATCAATTCACGCCGCAACGAAACGGGTGTATCGGCAACAACGAATAGCACATCGTTGACACTGAGCGGTGATCGCAGCATTGACCTGTCCAATGATTTCCGTGGTATCAACACCCTCGGCCGCACCATATTTGTTGACAAGACCGCGGGCCCGCAAGCCGACGGTAGCCTCAGCCGACCATTCAACAATATCAGCAACCCGGCTGTGCCAAACGCCTTCGGCTCCACCATCCCAGGTGACATCGTACGCATTGTTGGAAATGGTGGTGGCGACAACAACATTGCCACCGAAGCCGATAATTTCAGCTACAAAATCGGCGTCTCAGACGTCGGTGGGATCACACTCGAAGATGGTCGCACCATGGACGTTCCAAAGGGCGTCACGACCATGATCGACGCCGGTGCGATTATCAAGCTGCGAGGTGCAGCGATCGGTGTGGGAAGCAGCACATTGCTTGAGGACCGTAGCGGTGGTGCATTACAAGTGCTCGGAACGCCGCGACTTGTTCAATTGTCAGTCCAGGGCACTGCAGTTTCAACAACACTGATTTCGGACCAAGATGCTTTCGCAGCACTTTACAGTGATGGTAGTGTCATCTTCACGAGCACCAAGGATCGCGCCGCAGACGTCACTGCTGCTGGTGCCGTTTCGACTCCAGCGCCCGGCGATTGGGGTGGTTTGATCTATCGTCGAGATCTCGATCAAAGCGAAGGCCGCGCGGACCTCGAAGACGAAGGCATTTTCCTTCAACATGTCAATCATGCTCAAATCCGCTATGGCGGCAGTAGCAACTTGCTGATCGACTCGGTGCAACAGCTTGTCAATCCAATCCAGATCTTCAATCTGCGTCCGACAATTTCGTTTAACGAGATCAGCTTCAGTGCCGACGCGGCGATTAGTGCTTCCCCAGACAGTTTTGAAGAAACCAGTTATCAATCACCTCGATTCCAACAAGGCGGTGCATTTACAGCCGACTACTCGCGCGTCGGACCAGCCATTCACGACAACCAACTTGTCAACAACAGTATCAATGGACTGTTCATTCGCGTCACGACAACACCAGGCTCGCCTCCAAAAACATTGACTCTGGCTGGTCGCCTCGACGATCTCGATGTAGTCCACTACGTCCCTGAAAACATTGTTATTGCCGGAACGCCTGGCGGATCGATCCAGGACGGAGTCAAGCCCGATCTCGTATCCACAGCGTTTGACACATTTGCTGGTGGCACGTTAGCAGCCGGGACTTATGACTATCGCTTTACATTTGTCGATGCAAGCGGATTCGAATCACTTGCTAGTGATCCTTCAGCGAGCATCACCGTTAGCAATAGCACAAGCATTCGGCTGCTGAACTTACCTCCCGTTCCAAATGACGCGGACTATGTTACCCGACGTTTGTATCGACGCGACTTGGTCAGCGGCAACTACCTATTGATCACCGAGCTCGATGCCACAAGCTCGACGTTCATTGACAATGGCAAAACAACCCAAGGCGTTCTCGATCTGACACGTGCCGGTGTACGTGGTCGATTGGATGCGTCATTGGTTGTCGACCCAGGCATCGTTGTTAAGTTCCGCGGAGCAAGATTGGAACTTGGGCAAGGAACCCAGCTCATCGCTGAAGGCACGGCCAGCAATCCTGTCATCTTCACGAGCTATGCGGACGACCGTTTCGGGGCCGGTGGCACCTTCGATACGAACAACGACAATTTACTGCCAGCTGGAGCCACGGACCCTGCACGTGCCGATTGGTCAGGCATTTACGCTGGACCCACTTCATCGGTTAGCCTCGACAACGTGACGGTTGCCTATGGTGGCGGTGTCAGTCTGATCGACGGCGGCCAAAGCCGTGGCTTT
>JBGTAI010000228.1:0-1834 GCA_041749955.1 Pirellulaceae bacterium
GCGATGGTGCGATGATCTCCCCGAGCAGGGGAATTCTAATTGTCGCTGAGCCGGGGAACGCAATCGCGTGAAACCCGACCCAGCGACTCAACAGCGGATTTCTAATTGTCGCGGAAAGGGAAATTTAATTGTCGCTAGACAGGAAGTGAGCGTGGAAAGAGCGGACGGCACGACGGAGCGTGCCTGCTACTTTGTTTTGGCAGACTAGGCTTGACTCGCCGATGCATTACATGTAAACTATTTGGGTCGACATTAGGAGTTTTGATATGCGTGTTGCAGCACTTCGCGAGCAGTTGAAAAAGAGGGGGCCGTTTGAGTCTCTCGAGCAAGAGGCGATGCTTAGCATTCTCCGAACGAGTGATTTGCTGGAAAATCGACTTGCTAGGCTGCTTCGGGAGCACGAGTTGACACCGTCGCAATACAACGCGATGCGAATCATGCGTGGCGAGAACCAACCGATGCCTTGCCTCGAGGTGGCTGAACGAATGATCCAGGTCGCACCAGCGATCACCCGCGTCGTGGACCAATTGGTGGATCGCGAACTAATTACGAAAGAGCAATCCAGCCAGGACCGTCGCGTGTTCTTGGTTGCGCTCACGTCGGCGGGAACCCGCATGTTGAAAAAGCTTGATGGGCCCATAGCCCAACTGCATGTTTCGTTGCTGGGGCACGTGCCTAAAGCGGACCTTCGAACGCTGAATACGATCCTGGAGAATGCTCGTGAAAAGATTTGTGACTAAACAATTTGCCTCATTAGTTTACATGTAAGCGAATGGCTCGTCGTTTTTGAGAATGGTCTGGACTATGCAAGACAAGGAACCTGGAATGAACGAGTCGCGAAGAAACATGCTGTCGGTGACGGCTGCGGGATTGATCCATGTTACGGCTCGGCCAGCCGAAGTCCTCGGTGACGATTTCGCCTCCAGCGATTTGTTGCTTCGGCAAGCCGCAGAGCGCGGGCATACCGACATTGGTTGGCTCAAGAGCTTTCATTCGTTCTCCTTTGGCGACTATTACGACCAGCGGCACATGGGCTTTCGAAGCTTGCGTGTGATCAACGACGACAAGATTTCTGCGGGACGTGGGTTTCCCACGCATCCTCATCGTGACATGGAGATCATTTCGTACGTGCTTTCGGGCTCGTTGCAACACAAGGACAGCACTGGGAAAGGCGCCATCATTACTCCCGACGACATCCAAATGATGTCCGCAGGAACCGGGATCACACACAGCGAGTACAACCCTTCGGCGATTGACGCGAACCATTTCTTACAGATCTGGATCGAACCGGCGATGCGTGGTGTGCGACCTCGGTACAGTGACAACAAAGTCACGGCTGAGCAGAAAACGAATCGCTGGAACTTCATCGCCGGCCCCGATGGTTCTGGCGCCGAGGTGGGCATTCACCAAGATGCGAAGATCTTCGCTAGCAAGTTGGTTGCTGGTGCGAGTTTGGAATACTCGCTCGAACGCGGCCGACATGCTTGGCTCCAAGTTGCAACGGGCGAATTGCTCGTCAACGGGACAACGTTGACGGCTGGTGACGCAGTCGCATCCAGTCGTGCGACCTCGCTGCACGTGACAGCAACGGATGATTCCGACGTGCTGTTGTTTGATCTTGCTTAATCCGAGTTCTGTCTGTTGTTACTCACCACGTCACTTCCATTGGAGGCACTCAAAATGTCGAAACTGCTCTATACCTCACTCGGATAGCAATGGCACATTCTGGAATGTCTGGAAATTGAGGGTCAGCAAGGACGCGATCGCAGGTTTATGAGTGGTACTGAGTTCGTCGAGGCAGGTGTCAATCGCTGCCTGAAAGTCGGCGTAGTTC
>JBGTAI010000229.1:0-51144 GCA_041749955.1 Pirellulaceae bacterium
GTCGGGATATTCAATCGACGTCGCCGTGCTCAAGTAATGCTTGAGATCGGGTGATTCATTATGGAAAAATGGTTGTGTCGGCGCGCAACCGGTGGCTAACAGGATTGACATCCCGAGCTGTAGATACGCAGCGAAACAAAACAGCGAACGATTCATGCCCTGGACTTCCGGAAACGGTGCCGCTGTGAAACACACCACACGAGTGCCGAGCATTCTCGGCAAGGTATGTCCCACGTTGCGGGCCCAAGTTGGAAGCCCCCCTTACAATCATCGCACCGATAGCACCGAAGTGATCACGAGAGATGATTGTCCAAGGTGAGTTATCGACGGCCGCTTGGCTAAACTTTGACGGTTCCCCAAAAATGATTCAGGTTTATTTATTGGCTGACTCAACGTCCAAGCTGTCGATTGGCAAATCGGTGGTTTCAAGAGTCTCGACTTGCGACGGAATCGGCTCGGAGATGACGGGGCTGATCATTCCGTCATCTTCAAGCGGGGCATCATAATTCATCGAGCTCTCGCCTTTTTTCGGCGGCCCCAAAACGCTCACTCGTTGCCCAATTCGCATCGCTTCCCACGGTTTGGGATAGAAATACGTGTTTTCAATTCGTGGCAAATGGTTCTTGTAAGCGCCGATATGCTCGGCCTTGTGCCACGCCATTGCCTCTTGGCTTGAAGGTGCAATTAGATACGCGATCTTGCCGCCAAGATACGTTGGACGGTTGTAGACCCGGCGATAGGAAGGCGGAAACCGATTTCCAAGCGGACCGATTACATCAATGCGCTGATGTGGCGGCTGAGTTTCACGATCCGGTTGGTGTGCAACTGCGATCGCTGGCATAACAACCGCAGCCACCAAGGTAACGAGCAAACAGTGTTGATGTCGTTGTCGAGTTGATTGCCGCATGAGTTTCCCGCCGAGTCCGAGTCTCGATTGCGACATTTCCATCCATTGAACTGTCGCTACAACAGGATTTTCGACGTTTACCGCGCCATGCGTGATTCGCGTGACGAGCTTTCCGACCGTTACCGCCGGGTCGCCACTCAGAACTGGAACAACACGCTTTTCCGTTACGACCGGTAACGTTGACCCAGCACGGCTAAGCTAACCAGCCAGATAGCGCCAAACACAGCCGGTGCAAACAGCGGAAACTGGGCTGTAACAATCGCGCCGACGAAAAACAGGAAACCGAGGACAGAACAAACGCCCCACAAGTGACCGGCCATCGCAATGAAACCAAACCCGCTCAGTGCGGATGCGATTGGAATCAACGCCCTCTGATCGACACCGCTCATCAAAAGCAAAACGTTCATCACCCCTAACGTCGCGACATAGCCCATCCATATCGACCACACGGGGCGTTCAGCCGCGGACCTGGGCAAGATCGCGCCGCTTCGTGATCGATAAATCAAGATCGCCATCACGATCATCATCAGTGTTCGTGGCAACCAATAAGCGATTTGGCTGGCCACACCAGCCAACAACAATCCGTTCATCACCAGGTGAGCAACGAAGATCACGACACCGAGCAGTGCGAGTGTCATTCCCCAGGAAGCAAACGCACCTTGATGTTGATCGCGACGCAACTCGCGTGAAACCCGATCAAACAAACCGCTGCCCACGGCAAGCACCGGTTCGCCCTTGAGGTACCGATCGATGTCGTCAGCGAGCTCATCAGCAGTCCGGTATCGCTCCGTTGGCTCGTAATGAATTGCTTTCAAACAGATATTCTCAAGATCAAGTGGAACGTCTCGACGCAGACAACGCGGCGACGCCGGCTCGTCTTGCAGCACGCTACGAAGCACCTCTGCAACAGAGTTGCCGACGTGGGGTGGTTGCCCCGTGAGCAATGCGTAAAGCATCGCGCCGAGTGAGTAGATATCCGTAAACGAGTCGCCTTCGCCTCGCCCACTAGCTTGCTCGGGACTCATGTAATGCGGAGTCCCGAGGACTTGGCCGGTACGTGTCAGCAACGTGCCCTCACGTTGCCACTTCGCCAGTCCAAAGTCTGCGATGACGGGCCGCACGCCATCATCCATCAACACGTTTTCTGGCTTCAGGTCACGGTGAACAATCCCGGCTCGATGTGCGAATGCGGTGGCGCGGGCAACGTCTCGAATGATGGCGGCATTTTCATCATGGTTCACCACACGCTCATCAACGCGACCATCGTCAATTCGCCGTTGTAGCGTTGGACCATCGACAAACGACATCGAAAAGAAATCGTAACCCTGCCAATCTCCGATTTCGTGAATCGAGACGATGCCTGGATGCCGGAGCCTCGCCGCAGCCTCCGCTTCACGACGAAATCGACACCGTTCCTCAGAACTTGCGAGCAGCCCGCTATTGATCAACTTCAATGCCACCGGACGCTGCAGCCCTTTCTGGGTTGCTCGATAGACAACACCCATGCCACCGCGAGCCAACTCAGCTTCGATCTTGTAGCTCCCGACGAAAGTGCCGATGGAAATAGGCAGACTTTCGACGGCGGTTTGACCGAGCCACTGATGATTGCGGAAAAAACTCTTCAATTCATCTGCGTACTGCGGAAACGTCCTGAGATAGACATGCACATCGGGCGCCGCCCCGTTTTCACGCCGCTCGATAAAATCCGCCATCACGGACTCGAGCGAATATTCAGCGGCCCCGTCAGCCCCCAAGCCAGCCGCCGGGTTGGCTGAATTCATCGCTTCACGTACGTCCGGAACGTCACGAGCAAGTGTTGGCGTTACGCTACCTCGCACAGATTTTTTTTCGGTTGGATCCATCCCTCTAGTTTTATCGCATTCAATCACGCAGGACAGTTTCCTTGCCGAAGTAAATCCGACGAATTTGCCAGATCACGTGAATTCGCAAGGAAGGCACTCAGGTTTGGAAGCCTAGAAATTTTCAGCGAACGTGGGAAATTTGATTCTCGGCGGTGACAATACTGTGAAACGACAAGCGTCCCCGAGTCTCGATTACCACTGAACACGCAATGACGGCCGACAAGTGAATTCAATCGATGCCCGCCGCTTGCAGGAATTAATTGATCAGCATGGGCGTGCGTTGAAATTGTATGCCCGACAGTGGTGCCTGTCGCCTGAAGATGCCGTGCAAGAGGCGTTGATCGATTTGCTTCGACAGCAGCCAGTCCCAGACAACCTCGTCAGCTGGCTGTACGTCGCGGTGCGTCGCCGCGCGATCAATGTCGCTCGTGGTGAGACACGCAGAGCGACTCGACAGCAACACGCCGCTGAGCAGCGACCAAGGTGGTTTGAACCAACAGACGATGAGTTAGACGAAACAATCGAATGTGAGCGGCTGCTCGCAAACTTATCCATTTTGGAACGAGAGATTTTAGTGGCGAAACTTTGGGGCGAACAAACGTTTGCGGAGATTGCCACACTGGTCAATCAGCCGGTAAGCACGGTTCACCGTAAATACCATCAAGCACTTCAAACACTGCAATCACAACTGGACGGAAAAACATTGGAGACAAACCGATGAGCAACGAAGAAGTGAATGACCATTTGGCAAATCGATTGAAGCAGTTAAAGCCCGAACCGTTCTTGATTAGCGCCGAATCGATCATGGCTGCTGCCACTGCTGAGTCACAAGGTAAGGCAATCATTGCTGGTCCAAATGTTCCTGCTCAACCTATTTACGGACGGAACTGGATCGCACTTACGGCAGCCTGTTTGAGTGGCGTGATGGTGGGCTCGCTAGCCACCGCCGCATGGCTCACCCCTGGCGCCGCAACAGCAGAACGGGTTCAAACATCCAAATCAACAGTTGCCCCTAGCATTCCGAAACCAGCGAATCAGGTTATGGACGCTGTCGCAACTCCCGACGCTACTAAGTCGTTCGCAGATACTCAATTCAAGAACGCGAAGGCAAACAGCACGAAGGCAACTAGCGAAAAGGATTCGCGCGAGACCTCTCATGTTCTCAGTTCTGTGTGGACGAGCAAGCGACTTGCCGTTCGCGACCTTGCTAATCGAGACAACGGGTCGTCGCGTTCGGATCAAGAAGTCTTATCTGTGACTAAGCCTGTAAATTTCAGTTACCCCATCGTCAATGATTGTGCCGCACCGTTGACGCCAAACCCCGACCGCCTGCTAAGAGAGCTATTGGGGCAATCGTAAATCGAGATTGCACGTCCCAGCCCTCACCGACCTCGCAGATACGTGACCAAACTATCCGCTCAACGAATCATCCCAATTCGGTAACGATAGCGACGCTACTTATTGCATTTCCAAAGGAAACTCATGAAACCTGATACCCGTTCCATATTGCGATTTGTTGTTGCAGTATGTCTTGCGGTGTCGTTTGCCGCCCCGTCGTTGGCACAGTTCACCGCACTCGCCAGTGATGCCAAGGAAGAACCGGCTGAAACGATCGAAGACAGTTGGCGCATCAAACGCATTGCTGGTCAGCCACAACAATCGACTCGCGAACTAGTTGTCAACGCTCGTAGCGAACCTCGACCAACACTGCGCTACCGCTTTTTGCCTGACTCTTTTGAATACGTGGATGGCAACGCCTCGCTGCATTACACCAAGGCATTGGGATTCCTTGAACAGGGCCCGTCGAAGCAGAAGCTGATGCAATACCATCAAGAACAGTTCCAGAAAGCCCAAGAAGAAGGGAGCGAAGTCTGGAAGCCGGAAGTTTGGCTGCAGATACCTCCCAAGGAATTGCCGTTAGACGAAGTGAAACAGTATTTGTCGCTCACATCGTTTCAACCAGAAATCATGCGGGAAGCCGCACGTCGCAATCGGTTCGACGCGGATCGACACATACGAGATGTTGACAACATTATCGGCGTCTTGCTGCCCGAAATTCAAGCCATGCGTGAGCTAGCTCGGACGCAAAGCCTTCGTTGTCGATTCGCAATCGCAGAAGATAGAATCGATGACGCGATCGAGATCATCGGCCAGCAGTTTGCGATCGCACGGCATCTATCACAGGATGACTTTCTGGTATGCAACTTGGTCGGTGTTGCGATTGCGGGGATTGCTTGTAATGACCTGCAGTATGTCGTCGAACACAAAGATGCGCCGAACCTGTACTGGGCGTTGAGTGCTTTGCCGCAGCCGTTGGTAAGCCTGGAACATGCGTTGGCGGTCGAGCGACAATTTCTTTTCTTGCAAGTGAAATCGCTTCAAGACGTGAGCGAAGAACCTCGCTCCGCAGGCTACTGGCGAGATTTCATCGACCGAATCGCACCGCAAATCGGTGTCCTGGGTTCCGAAATCGGGCTGCAGAAGTATCTTGACATCGAGAACCCGGAAGCCATGCGAACGGCTTTGATCGCTTTCGTTGTCGCCGGATACCCAGGTGCGAAGGACTACTTGCTGAACGTCGAAAAAATGGCTCCAGAACAAGTCGAAGCCTATCCAATCGCGCAGGTGGTGTTCTTGGCGATGACGCGGTTCCAAGAATATTGGCGGGACGAATACTTCAAGTGGTCGTATCTGCCGTTCTCGCAAACACGAGTTGTCCTCCAGGCAAACGAGATGGAATCCCGCTTACAGGATGATGCCAAACGTTACGGGTTAATCGCACTTCCTACCAGCAAAATGTTGCCAGCGGTGCAAGCTGCCTTCAAGGCTCAGGTCCGCTGTGAACAGAAGATTGCCTTGTCACGGACTGTCGAAGCCGTGCGTTTGTTTGCCGCCGAAAATGACGGCGCATTACCGGAAACGTTGGCGGATTTGACCGTGCCAGTTCCCATCGAGCCGTTCACCGGGCAGCCGATCGAATACAAACGCGAAGGAGATAAAGCGATCATTAGCGGTCATCCAGTGTCGAACTTGCAATATCACATCATGGTCCGCATCGCGAAGGAATAGTTCCAATCGGCCATGTTGCTTACTTGCTAGTTCCTCGCATCTCTGAAAACTCAACTTCATCACCAATGGAATCTTGTCATGACGCGCGACTTAATTGCTCGATCGCTGCTCTGTGTACTACTCGCCGCAACTCAGGCCCAATCTCAAGACACCGATCGACTGAAACCGTATGCAGGCGAGTCGACGGTTGCGTTCTTCAAATTGGATGTCGATCGGTTGCAGCCACCCCAGTTCGATAACGGGCTGGAGGCGATCCCCGATGCGACACAAGCAGTCATCACCGCAAACGTCGAAAAAGTTTTGGCTCTTGCACGACGTTATTCGAAGGGGCAGCGAATGTTCGCGTCAGTCGATCTGCAAGGTCGTGTTTTCGTGACTCGCAAGCAGGTTCCGGCGGACGATCTACAGCAGTTGCAGAACTCCTTGCCAAATGATGTACTCGCAGTATCGGTCGCCAACGGTGATGTTGTTTTGCATCGAAAGGAAATGCCGTCACTTGCAACTTCTGCTTCCGCAGCAACTTGGCAATCCGTCAACGAAGCCTTTGCCGTTGTCGAAGATTCTCCGCTGCAGGTTGTCCTCGTACCGCCGCCGTACCTGCGCCGAACGATCGAAGAACTTTCGCCCGAGTTACCTCGACAATTGGGTGGTGGACCGAGTGATGTGCTAACGGAGGGCTTAATGTGGAGCGCGATCGGGATCGACCCACAGCAACTTCGATTACACGTAACGTTCCAGTCATCCAGCGCAGAGGCTGCCCAGAGATTGGCGGCTCACATACCGACGATGCTGCAATCGCGATACGACTCGGCGACACAGCCAAATGCACTATTGCCACCTGAGATCGCGAAGTTGGTGCTAGCGACTTTGACCCCAACGGTATCGGGAAGCCAAGTTCATATTCAGATAGACAATTCCGAGCATAGCCCAGCTACTTTGGCGATGCTGTCCAGTTTTGTCGAAATGGCAAACGAGGAAATGCTTAACGAAACCAGCTCGCAGCGATTGCGTGAGATCATGCTAGCCGTTCATAACTATTACTCCGCATTCAATGCGTTACCACCTGCCAAGAAGAACTGGCGTGATGCGGACGGCAAACCATTTCTGAGTTGGCGTGTTCATCTGCTGCCGTACTTTGGCGAAGCCGAGTTGTACAACCAATTTCATTTGGACGAAGCTTGGGACAGCGAACACAACAAGGCATTGCTCGAGAAAATGCCCGAAATGTACACTCACGCGTCTGACCTAGGGATTCTGGCCAACGAGCTTCCGCCTGGTTACACAACCATTTTGGCGCCAGCCGGTGCGGATACGGCCCTCGGAGATTCGCAAATCAGAACGTTTGGCCATGTCATCGATGGATTGAGCAACACGGCGTTCCTCGTGCAGGTCAAAGACAGCTTGGCCGTCCCATGGACCTCGCCTCAAGACTACGCATTCGATCCCGCGGACCCATTGGCCGGAGTGCTCATGAACGCCAACGGGAAATGGTGGTGCGGTTTTGGCGACGGCAGCGTGCGACAATTGTCCAGCGAGCTGCCGCCATCAACGGTGTTCAATCTTTTCCGCATCAACGACCGCAACGCGATCGAGCTGGGCGACTAGTGCGTATCCAGCCTAAAACTTGGGGTGGGTTGATTTGGTTCAATTAGCGGAAACTTTCGTCAACACACGGAAGTTTCCAATGATCAAAAAGTAGATCGTCCGACTCTCGGATGAAGAACGCCAAGTTTGTCAGGACTTTGTTAAGAAGCTCAAGGGCGCGCCCCAAAAGGTGCGGCGTGCCCAAATCTTGCTCAAGGCGGACCCAAGCTAGATGGTAAGGGGAAGCGAAACTCATCGCCCTGCGGTCGGGAAAACCACCTGCCGGCTTCGGGCGATGGTCCCTACAACGACTTGCTGACGAATTGGTTGCCCTGGAAGTGGTGGACTCGATTTGCGCTGAGACTGTTCGCCAAACTTTAAAAAACAAAATGACGAAGCATCAGAGTGAGGAATGGGTCATCCCTCCTGGGCAAAACGCAGAGTTCGTCGCTTGCATGGAAGAAGTGCTCGAAACCTACGCAGTTGCCGATGATCCGCAGCATCCGGTGCTGTGCATGGATGAGCAATCCGTGCAGTTGCTCAAGGAAACCAAAGTGCCGATTCGCCGCGACGAAGAACCATGGCAAGCGAGTCGCCCACTTGCTCGACACGCGGCATGCAAGCGGCAAACAAGTGACCATCGTGTTGGACAATCTCAACACTCACACCAAAGGGGCCTTTTACGAGGCATTCGAGCCCTCGGTGGCGCGAGCTTACCTGAAGCGGATTGTCTTTGTTTTCACACCCAAACACGGTAGTTGGCTCAACGTGGCCGAGTGCGAACTGAGTTGCATGACGAGTCAATGCCTGACTGGTCGCCGGATCGGCGAACTGACTGAATTACAAAGCGAAATCGCTGCGTGGGCCAAACGCACCAACGAAAAGCAACGTGGCGTCGACTGGCAATTCAAGATCGACGACGCTCGCACAAAGCTAAAGCGTCTCTACCCACAAAGAAAGACTGGATGACGCACTAGTGATGCGAGGGGAAGTTACCGCTCATCCACAGTGCGAAATATAGCCTTCACTTTGAGAAACAACATCCTGAACCCAGAACACCAACGCAGAATCGGTGGCACGTAAAACGCGGTAAATCCATCAGCTTGGGATCCATAGGGCCCTACAGAGCGAACAGCGCCATTTGGGTCGAGGTGATAAGCCGGTGCCTGGCTAAGTCGATGTCCAACGAAAACACCCCGTGAACATTCAAAATGCTTACGGGGTGTTTTTCATTTAGCGGAGGACACGGGGCTCGAACCCGCAGCCCCTTACGGGGTACCTCAGTTCCAGTGAGGCCGCTCACCAACTCGCTTATCCTCCGGGTGCGCCGATATCGCTATCTTTGCGATCGATCGCTTTTCATGCAATGCCAGGACACCAAGCACCCTGGATTGGTTCGCTCGCCTAATTTGCGAGCTTCGCTCCGCTGATCAGTTTGATGAATTCGGCATTGCTTTCAAAGCGGCCGAGTTGCTTGGTCAACTGTTCCATCGCGTCACACGGGTGCATGCTGCTGAGCGTTCTTCGCAGCATCGTTACCGCTTCGTAGGTTTCCTCGTCGTGCAGAAGTTCTTCACGGCGTGTACCGCTTTGACTGATGTCAATCGAAGGCCAAACTCGGCGATCGGCTAGGCGTCGGTCGAGAACCAACTCCATGTTACCGGTGCCTTTGAACTCTTGGAAAATCGCTTCGTCCATGCGGCTGTTCGTATCGATCAGGGCTGTGCCAACGATCGTGAGCGAGCCGCCTTCGTGGAACGCCCGAGCCGTCGCAAACAACTTCTTAGGAATGTCCATCGCTTTGACGTCCAGACCACCCGTCATGGTTGCACGACCACGCCCCGTCGACCCAACCCACTTATTGAAAGCACGCGCCAAACGAGTAATCGAATCGA
This sequence comes from Pirellulaceae bacterium, assembly GCA_041749955.1. Lineage (GTDB taxonomy): Bacteria > Planctomycetota > Planctomycetia > Pirellulales > Pirellulaceae > JBBSJZ01. The sequence goes on from JBGTAI010000229.1 coordinate 9,318, forward strand.
GCATCAAGAAGACGTCCTGGCCCATTTCAGCGAGCCGCTTGGCTCGATCGATCACCAACTGGCTCAATCGCACGTGGCTTTCCACGTCCATATCGAGACTGCTAGCAACAATTTCGCCACCATGGACATTACGACGCATGTCAGTGACTTCTTCAGGCCGCTCGTCAATCAGCAACACGATCAACGTGACATCGGGGTGATTGACGGCAATGCCCGTCGCGATGTCTTGGAGCATGATCGTTTTACCGCTACGAGGCGGAGCAACGATCAGGGCCCGTTGGCCCTTACCCAAAGGCGCCAACAAATCGATAATTCGATTCGTTAACGGCTTTTTCCCGACTTCAAGCCGCAACCACTCCTCAGGATTGATCGCTGTCAAACTGTCAAAATTTTTGACTTCAAGGTAAGCCTCGGGGCTCATTCCATCGACGTCGATGATCTCGCGAATTCGCGGACCTTGTTGGCGACGCGCTTGTTGGACCATGGCTTTGATGTGCACGCCCTGACGGAGCCCGAAACGCTCGATCATGGTGCCAGGAACAAACGGGTCGCTGCGTTCTCGGGAATAGTTATTTTCGCGACTTCGCAAGAACCCATAACCGTTCGGATGCAGTTCGAGGATGCCATCGCCCTCTTCGACTGGAGCGTCGTTGGGCAGGTTATTGGCTTCGGCTAGATTTGGGTCGTTGGCTTGGCCATTCGCACCGCCACCATTCCCACTGCCACCGTTTCCGCCTCCGCCGCCGCCACGACGGCGACGACGCGCCCGTGGCTTGCTATTGTTGCCGCCAGCAGGATGGGACGATGCCGGGGCACCGGAGTCCGACGGATTACGACTGCGTGAGGTCCGTTTATTTTTCGCCATTTAACAATCCGAAAACGCTGGGGAAAGCTTGGCAAGGATCGTCAGCAGCCGAGAAAACGGAGCCGAAATCGCGACAGTCCCTTGAGGGCAACCCCATGAACCTGTCGTGCATAGCTAAATCAGCGAGTGTTGAGAAACAATGCCGCTCGAAACCAGTGAAAACGAAGCAATCAGTCATGGCAGCGACAAGCCATCACCGAAGCAATGCAAACGAATTTAAATATTGGGGGAATGCGAGAGAGTTCTAAAAGAGGCCATCGATTCTGTGGCAAGACGACACCAAAAGTTTGGTTCGTCCGAACATACATGACTCGTTTTGATGACTAACCTGGCCAACAACTTCCAAGGGACCGAAAGCTTGAAACCTCAAGCTGCAGGGCCAAGTTGGCTGAGTTTTAAGTCTGACTTTGAAATTGGCGGCAGATCACACCGGGACCCGCTCGGAATCCTTTAAGCTTGTTGGCTATACAACTTCATCCGCCTGATAGATCGATTTACTCCGCCAATCGATCAAGTCCGCTCTGGCGCCAAATTCTTCTGGCGGAATCCAGTCAGCTCAAAAATGAGACAGACTGCCTTAGAGGGACGCACGCAATACGCCCAGGCAAGAGATCCGGTACTAGCGGACTCGGATCTCCTATTCATTGCAACGTAAGTATAGACCTTAGGAGCGCTGTGTCAAGCGTGGTTTCTTTCGAACGCTGTTTTCGGCTCGTCGCAGACTGCGCTAGCGTTAAAGTCGTTGCAATTCGTAATAAAGGCTCAAGCCGTGGGAGCGGTACACCCGATCCCTAACGTGAACGGATTCTTTTATGGCCCCCCGCTGGGCCAAACCGACGACTGATAACGATAGGATTCCTGCGATGGTCTCGATTCATCTAACTCGCTTGCTTTCGCTCGCAGCCGTTGCTGTAGCCTCGAGTTCCGCGATGGGCGAGATCGCGTGGCGTGAAGACCTGCAAAAAGCACACGCTGAGGCGACGGCTTCTGGAAAGCCGCTGCTCTTGCACTTCTATGGCGATAACTGCCCCTGGTGCGACAAGCTCGACTCTGGCGCGTTCACCACGGCGGAAGTAGGGAACGCGATCAAGCAGAATTTCATCCCAGTAAAGGTTCACACGGGCAAGAATCCAAACCTTGTTCAAATGTTCAAGGTCAAGCAAATCCCTACGGACGTCGTGGTTACAACGAACGGCCAAGTGCTGTCGCACGGAACGAGCAAGCAACAACCTGCAGACTTTGTTGCTGTTCTCGCCCAGGCGGTGAAGTCGGTTCCTGCAGGCACTGCACCGTCGCAAGCAATCGCTGCAAACACTCAATCTGCTCCAGCTGCCGTGCAACCCCAGCAACCCGCCGTAGCCGCGAGCCAGGCAACGCCACCAAACTTTGCCAATGCAGGCCCCACAACCAATCCGACTCAAGTGCAGCCTGCTTTCGGAGCAGCAGCAACCAACAATTTCACTATTCCAGTCGGTTTCACCGGCGGAGCGACTGGCCAATTGGCTGGTGTTCGCACGGAAGGAATGACATTAGGAACTCCCGAGCAAGTCGCTGCATCAGCACCAAAGTCCGCTTTGTCAGCCCCGAGCGTTTCAACACAGGATAACACCGGCCAGCCAAAAACCGCTCAACCAGACTTGGCTCTCGAAGGTTACTGCCCCGTCACCCTTGTCGACGAAGTTCGTTGGGAAGAGGGCAACCCGAAGCATGGCGTGATCCACTTGGGCAAGCTCTATCTGTTTTCGAGCGATTCAGCGATGCAGACATTCCTAGCGAATCCTGAACCGTACACGCCTGTGCTGAACGAAATCGATGTGGTTCGATTCTTCGAAGAGCGAACGATCGTTGCCGGAAAACGCACGCACGGTACGCGGATCAAGAACCGCTTGTTCTTCTTCGCTGATGAAGACGCTCTGGAGCACTTCCAGCTCGAATGGGAACGCTACTACGACGCGTCGATCCAAGTCATGGAAAACGCGATCAAAGACGCGAATCCTGGCACCTAAGCCGTCGATAAACGGAGCAAGCCTCCGCTACACCAGGTGCCAGCTGGACGCTCAACGTAATTCTTGAGCATGCCCGGCTGGGACGGCGTAGCCAGGACGAAAACCGCTCAGAATTGCCATCCCCGACGCAAGTGAAGCCGCGGCAACGAGTATCCAAATTCCTCGCGCCGCTGGTTTTCCGAAGCGAGATCGCACGGCATGCACGCTTCGCAATTCATAGGGCCTAGCCCACGGGCCCACCGCTATGGCAAGCGAAACCATGGCAATCAGAATAGCTAGCGAGCCCACTAGCGGTTCGTCGTAGCTCATCTCCCAACCTCAATCCTTCGCACTCGCTCTTTGTCAACCGATACCCGCGAATCAGCCGCGAATCAGACGTCCGTTTGTCGAAGACGACGCACGATCGCACGAATCTGTAACCGGGCCGTCTCCAGGTCGGGACAAATCTCCAAACTTCGCTCGAGTGCTCCGATCGCACCTTCGAAGTCTTCTTGAGCGACGCGGCACTTCGCCAGACCCTGCCAAGCCGGATAGTGGAATCGGCAATGCCACAAGCACGAACAATAGGCCGCTTCCGCCTGGCCGAACTGTTCCAACCCATGCCAGCAAATCGCGAGCTGGTGATAGGCCTCCGCATAAAGAGGCGACTGGTCAATGAGAATCATCGTCGGAGCCAGAGCAGCGGCGTACTCGCCTCCATCGTTCAAGTGCATCATTTGCAGCAATTGATGGTGATGCGTTGGCGCCGCATCGCGAATCAGCAGTGCCCGGAACGAGTCGTCCGCAGCCAGTCGAACGCCACGATCTGGGTCCGAAAGCGCCCGGCCAAGTGGCTCGATGCTCGAACGACCACCGAGCATTCCCAAAGCAAGCCCCGCAGCTCGCCGGAGCTCCACATCACCGCGTGCAAGAAGCGACGCCAGCGTTGTCGAGTTGTAATATTCGTCGACTTCGGATGCAAATCTAGGCGAGTCAGCCGAAGCTAAATACCTGCGATACGCAGATGCTAGACGCGTTGTCCGAACCAGAGGAGAATGCACTATGAGAGTCCGTTTCGAAGATTCGATTCGTGTTTCGTTTCGCCACCGCGGTCGGGTGCATCCTATGCACGGCTCAATCGCGGGCAAGCGAACCGAGCACGAAAATTTCGACAATTCTTGATTTAGACTCCGTCCTCTTTGCAAAATTCGACCTAAGCTTTCCCAGCCGTTTATTCAGTGAATTCCGAGTTTAGTTACTCGTCCAAGAGGCTACAATGAGCGAGTTCGTCGTATATCGAAGAAGCTTTTGGCACTCGATCGGCGGATTCCTGGTTGGGCTCGCCGCCGTGTCCCCATCGGCTTACGGCGAGTTCAACGCTCGTAGTGAGTTCACAGCGAGGCTTGTCGCTCCTTATTCTGTCGCCCTCGAGTCATCCCCGTTTCGGTCATCCGTGGAGGGAGTTGCGGCCACCGCCAAACTGAATTTGTGGATCGACCGAACCATCGACCCCGACGGCCTGGTTTCCCCAGGCCCAGTCGCTCCCACAGTCTACGAATGCCTGGTAAAGATTGCGGCCGAGCAAGATTCCGTGGTATTCGCGATCGAGAATTTTGTGCTGGTTGGCAAACCCGACCGTGTCGATGCGGCTGCGTCAGCCATCCTTGCCATCAAGAACGCCGCCGCCCCAGCCTGGAAATCTACGGAAACTCTGGCCACCGTAAGCTGGGACCGACTGGCCACCCCAAGCGAAGCTTTTTCACAAGCCACGGGGCGAGCCGCGACCGCCGAAATGGCTCCGAAACTGCCTCATGACCTTTGGCACGAAACCACTTGGCAAGAGGTCGACCGTGATGTGGCCGCCTCGCTCGTTTTGGCACAACTTGGACTGCGACTCGTTCAACATGGCTTGACGAATCGAGGTCCCGGGGCCCTTGTGACCGAACCGATCGACGGGCTGTCGACAACGATCACCTACCGCTATCGAACTGAATCGGTGCCTCCAGCAGCCCGAAAAGCGGTTCAATCCGTGGACCCAAAGGCCAGCTTCAAGGTCCAACCCGGCGGCATGGATGTCTCGACGACGGCGACAGGGCACCGTCTGTTGACCCATGCTTTGCTGCAGACACTCGCCCCAGCCAATCGTGCGATTGTGGCTGGCGGTGACGCGATGGAAACGCTCAAGAAAGACAAACGAGCGTTTACGCTGCGATTGGCGAACAAGCCCGCCAAAGATGTCTTCGCATTCTTGGCTCAATCCGCCAACGTGAATTTCGAGATCGACGCTGGGGCAAAAGAAAAGTGCGAGCAATGGGTGTCGCTTGAGGCCAAAGACGCGTCCTTGTTGCAACTGATCGAGCAAGTCGCTGAGCGAGCCCAGGTGAAGCTGGAGTGGGAACCGAACCAGTTTCGAGTCACAGCCCAGGCAAACTAGCACGTGGGGCCAGGTCTTTTGCCAAGTCTTTTGGCTGCGTCTTTTGCTTACGTCTTCGCCGCCTCAGCCACCCGCAATGCTTCCACCAGATCACTGATTTGGGCAATCGACAACTCTTCCGCGCGAGCCGTTGGGCCGTGACCAAGTCGCACGAGGATCTCGTCCACGACGGACCTGTCCAGCCGCTCTTTCATGGCGCTAATCACGACGCTTCGCAAGAACTTTCGACGGTGAAAGAACAGCGATCGGACGGTTTGGTGAAAGTAATCGAGGTCATGGATCGCCGAACGCCGCTCGGGCTCGAGATCGATCCGCAAGATGGCGGAATGAACCTTAGGCCGCGGCCAAAACACGTTAGGCGAAAGCACACGAACAATCTCCGCACGACACTGAGCCTGGATCCAAATGCTCAAGCCCCCGTAATCTTTGGTCGCTGGTGCTGCGATGATCCGGTCAGCCAACTCCTTCTGGATCGTGACGACCATCACGTCCGGCGACGGCGTTTCGTGCAGCAAATTGCCGATAATCGGCGTCGCAACGTTGTAAGGCAAATTCGCCACGAGCAGGAACCGCGATTCAGACCCGAGTCGTTGCTTCGCGTCGCGAACATGCTCCATGATGTCAGCTCGAAGCGAGTTCTTGTTTCGCAGCGCGTCGCCTTGAAGCAGCTTGACGTTCGGCCGCCCAGCCAACTCGTCACTCGCCATTCGATGCAAATTCGTATCGATTTCGACAGAAAGAACCGCCCCGGCCGCATCAGCAAGTCGTGTCGTCAGCGACCCAACTCCCGTCCCAATTTCTAGCACGACATCTGTCGGGCGAAGCTCCGCTGAACGTGCAATCAAGTCCACCAGGTTGAGGTCGATGAGAAAGTTCTGGCCGTACTTCGAGACTGGACGCAGCCCCTCAGCAGCGAGTCGCTTGGACAAATACGTGGCCGTTTGACGTTGCGCCGGCGGAAGCGACTCCGGCGGAATGACTCTCTTGTACGGTGACGGCAGTGGATCGGGGTCGTTCAAACGTGGGAACCTTACTCGGTTTGCTGGTGAATGGTTTGTTTGTGACTGGATTGCTGGTGACTAGTTTGCTACTGCACGTGAAAATCTAACGGTTGGCCGCGAATTCCAATGACCGCTGAACATACTTCGCCAAGACATCGGTCTCGAAGTTCACACGATCCCCAGAGCGTAATTTGCCCAGCGTGGTGACTTCGAGCGTGTGCGGGATCAATGCCACGCCAAAGGAGTCTGACTCGGCATCGACCACCGTCAAGCTGACACCGTCGAGCGTGACACTTCCCTTGGATGCGACTTGCCCGGCTAAATGTTTCGGCAACTCGAATCGCAAATGCGACCAGGGCGGATCATCTCGACGCTCCAAAAGCGAAATTGTCGCGTCGACGTGCCCAGTCACGTAGTGCCCCCCCAATCGATCCCCGACGGAAAGCGCCCGCTCAAGATTCACGTGGGAACCGGCAACGAGGCCGCCGAGCGTCGTTTTGGACAAGGTTTCCTCGCCAGCCTCAAACTCGAAAATCCCGTCATTCATCCCGACAACCGTCAAGCAGCACCCGCAAATCGCGATACTGTCGCCAAGTTTGGGGTCTAAGGCATAATCGCTGGCGGAAACGAGAAAACGCCGGCCAGCCCCCTCGTGACGCACTTCAACGATCGAGCCCATCGTCTCGACTAGTCCGGTAAACAAATTCGTTCGCTCCTAAAAATTCAGGCGGATGTTGGGGCAACCTACTCGAATGGACAACACGGCCCACCACGGAAATCACCGTGCCGCTTGGCGGGTGTTCACATTGGACCGCATTGGACAAAATGCCGCTCACTAGCACAACGCGCTAACGCCAAAGTCCGCCGCGTTACCAACGCTTCGGAAGCGGGATCCGATTGGATCTGGCGATAAATAAACCACAATCGACTCACAAACCACTACCTCAAGGAACACACAATGACATTGATCGAAGCGATCCACGCTCGCCAAATTCTCGACAGCCGCGGTAACCCCACGATCGAATGCGAAGTCGTTCTCGCCGACGGTGCCAGCGGCCGCGCCGCTGTTCCAAGCGGTGCCAGCACTGGGATGCACGAAGCATGGGAACTTCGCGACGGCGACAAGTCCGTTTTCATGGGCAAAGGCGTCCAAACAGCTGTCAACAACGTCAACACCACGATTGCCGCTGCCCTCGAAGGCATGGACGCGACCGACCAGTACGCTGTCGATAAGGCGATGATCGACCTCGACGGAACGCCAAACAAGAAGAACCTCGGTGCCAACGCGATCCTCGGCGTTTCGCTGGCGACCGCTCACGCAGCAGCCATCTCGACGAACCAACCACTTTACCGCTACCTCGGTGGTGCCGGCGCTCGATTGCTTCCCGCACCGATGATGAACATCATCAACGGTGGTCAACACGCGGACAACGAAGTCGACGTGCAAGAATTCATGGTCATGCCGCTCGGCTTCGAGCGTTTCAGCGACGCGCTTCGCTGTGGAACCGAAATCTTCCACAACCTCAAGAAAGTGCTTTCCGACAAAGGCTACAGCACTGCCGTTGGCGACGAAGGCGGCTTTGCTCCCGACCTCAAGAGCAACCAAGAAGCCCTCGACGTGATCATGACCGCGATCGACAAGGCGGGCTATAAAGCTGGCGAACAAGTCTTCATCGCATTGGATGCAGCATCGACTGAGTTCTATGACAAGACGACCAAGAAGTACACGATCGACAAGAAGGAAATGACCGGCGATGAAATGGTCGACTTCTTGGCAGGTTGGTGCAGCAAGTACCCAATCTGCTCGATCGAAGACGGCTGTGACGAAGACGATTGGGACACTTGGAAGAAGCTGACCACCAAGCTTGGTGACAAGGTGCAACTCGTCGGCGACGACTTGTTCGTCACCAATGTCGATCGTCTGCAACGCGGTATCAACGAAGGCATCGCGAACAGCATTCTGATCAAGGTGAACCAAATCGGTACGCTGAGCGAAACCATCGACGCGATTCAACTCGCTCACCGCAATGGCTACACGAGTATCTCGAGTCACCGCAGCGGTGAAACCGAAGACTCGACAATCGCTGACTTGGCCGTTGCCATGTCGACGGGCCAAATCAAAACGGGCTCGGCGAGCCGCAGCGACCGGATGGCGAAGTACAATCAATTGTTGAGAATCGAAGAGATGCTCGGCGATGGTGCTCTGTACGCCGGACCATTGTTCGCCAAACGATAGTTTTCGTTAACGAAAACCCAAGGCAAGCGGCACCTGAGCCGCTTGCCAACGTGGGCCTTCATGGGATCGCAGAACATGACAACGTTGCTTGCTGAACAACCGCTTCTGTTGTCAATGTTGATGGGCGTTCTCTCAGCCGGACTGATTTACGGCTGGCTGCAAACAGGCAAACGCGGTGTCGGCATCGCTGGGCTCGTCGTTCTTGTGTTGATCCCGATCGCTTGGTTTGTTTCCAATGCGTGGGTGACCGACCGTGAACGAATCCGCGAGTTGATTTTCGAAACGGCTGATGCTGTCGAGTCAAACGATATCGATCGGGCGGTCCTCGTGATTGGAACTCGACATCCGCAACTCGTCGCGCGTGCCAAAGCGGAACTTGCCAATTACGAGTTCCGACAAGCAAGCGTCAATCAAATACGCCACATTCGAGTGAACACGAACGCGGTACCGATGCAGGCCGAGGTCGAACTCACCGCGACCGTCGATGTCACCTCAAAACGTGGCCAATTCGCTAACGTTCGAGTCCCACGACGGCTGACGCTTCAATTCGAAAAACAAGCTGACGATCAATGGGTCGTCGTTGAATACTCTCAAGGCCCCGTCATCGGCGATCGTGACGCATTTTCATCCAGTGGTCCGTAACGCATGAGCTTTCTCGTTTCACTCGACGGTATCGACGGAGTCGGCAAGTCGACGCAGATCCAACGACTCGCCGCACACCTTCAATCGCTCGGCTACGATGTACTTTGTGTCCGTGATCCTGGCAGCACACCGATCGGCGCTCGATTGCGTGAGATACTTCTCGATAGTGACATGCAACTGCATCGTCGCACCGAAGCGATGCTCTTCATGGCCAGCCGCTGTGAGATGATCGAAACGACCATTCGGCCCGCACTCGAGTCTGGCCAAGTCGTGATCTCCGACCGTTTCTTGCTCGCCAACGTGGTTTACCAAAGCGTCGGCGGCAATGTCCCTGCCGAACGACTGTGGGAGATGGGTCGCTGGGCCAATAACGGCCTCGCCCCCGACCTCACTATCCTAATGGACATGCCCGCCGAAGACGCGCTCAAGCGACTCGATCGGGCAGCCGATCGGATGGAAGCAAGAGGATTGCTATACATGCAATCCGTTCGTGACGGCTTCCTGAACGAACTCAAGAACGCGGGTGGCGCGACCTGTATCATCGATGCTCGAGCGAGCATCGATGATGTCACTGTCGCGATTCGAGAACACGTCGACGCGTTCTTGAAACAGCGATCCTAGAGACCAATCGCTTAGGCCAACAGTGCCTTCACCGCGTCACCGTCGCCGCCGATTTTGAAGGGGCGGCCGTTGGGGGCGAAGATTTCTTTGTCGGTTGGCAAACCTGCGGCCACGGCAATCGTCTTGTTGAAGTCGCTGACGGAAACGTGATCTTTGGCGACTGAGAAGCCTTTGCTGTCGGACTCACCGTATGCCTGGCCGCCACGAATACCGGCTCCCGCAAGCAAACTACAGAACGCACCGGGGTGGTGGTCACGGCCTGTGTTGACGTTAATCGCCGGCGATCGACCAAATTCAGTGGTCAACACCACCAAGGTCTCGCTCAACAAACCCTTCGCGTGAAGGTCGCGAAGCAAGCTGCTCAGTGCATTATCGAGCGTCGTACCATTGTCATTCAAACGCGTGTAGATGTCCTGGTGCATGTCCCAGCCACCGTAGTTGATCTCGACGAAACGGACGCCGCTCTCCACCAACCGCCTGGCGAGCAAACAGGCTTGACCCAATTGGTTCTCGCCATAGGTTTCTCGCACCGTGGCCGGTTCGTCGGCGATGTTGAACACCTTCAAGTGCTCGCTTCCCATCAACCGTTTTGCTTCGACATACAACTGGTTATACGCTTCGACTTCGCGATTCTTGCGTGACGCTTGGAACGACTTATCGAAGTCGTTTGCCAAGACGAGACGACGATTAAAGAGCTTCTCGTCCAGATACTTTGGCAAGACGATGTTCTGTAAACCAGCCTTCGCGCTCGAAATCGGAACGGGCGACAAGGATGGCTCAAGGAATCCAGCACCTGGGTGCCGGTTGTCCGAGCCGATCATGAAGTTGCCTGGCAATTCTTTATTGATCCGTCCTGACTCAGACACCATCCAAGCGCCCATCGCGGGGTGCTGGATACTGTTGAGCTTCTTGTAAGACGTCCGCATCAAGTACTTACCGCCCTCGTGGTCACCCGTCTCGGTGCTGAGCGACCGAACGACTGCGATTGCACCAGCGAGGTACGCCAGTTTCGGAAAGCGGTCACCGTACTGAACACCAGCAACCCGGGTTTGAATCGGTGTGGTCTCTCCCGCTTCTTCAACGCCCGTCTTGGGATCGAAGGTATCCAAGTGCGTCATCGCTCCGTTCATGAACAGATAAATGATGTGCTTGGCTTTGCCGGAGGCGACTGCCTTGGAGACGCCCTCCGCTCCCATCGCTGTCGCGGTCAGACTCGAGGCGAACGATAGACCGAGACACTGCTTCGCCGCAGTCTTCATGAATTCGCGGCGATCTTCGACACTAAAATCGGGACGGGACATGTTCGTGGTATCTCTCTGCGAATGCTTGGAACGACATGGGCTTTGCCAGCGGCTCACCCACCAACAATCATCAACTTTGGCAATCATCAACTATGGCTTACGGAACAAACAAAAACTCACGAGTGTTCAACAGTGCCCAAATGATGTTCCCGTAAGCAACACCATCCATATCCTGGCGCGATAATTCCGCGGCGATAATCCGTCGATCGGTTGGAGTCGGCTGACGCGACAACACACTCATAAAAATCGCGTCAACGCGTTTACGTGTATCATCAATCGCGGTCACGTTGTCGTAAATTGCCGAACCGGCTTCGAGCATGACGTGCGTAATCGGGCCATTGAACATTGCCAAAATCTGCGGCACGGTCGCTTCTTGCTGAGCACAATTAATTGTCTCGCGATCACCTTGCCCGAACTGACGCAAGAAGTGCTCTGGCGGAGCAGGGCAGGGCAACTCACTTGCACGACACAGCACGTTGCCTTGATAGGCATGCTTGTTAATCTCGCGAGTGTAAGCGCCACCGTGATACGTCTCAGCGTACTTCTTGCTCTGTGCTTCAACGGTTTCAAACGTCGCCGTTTTGAAATCCAGATCCATATTGGGCCTGAAATCATCAGCCGTTGGTCTTTGGAAAGGCCAAGGATTGTGCACAGCCAACGTGAGAATCGAATCCCAAACTTGTTCGGCGGTCATGCGGCGAACGACAGGCCCAGGGAAGTAATACAACTCGCCGCTCGTCATGTCATAGTCGGTCGCTTGCCGCTGGTACGTCTTGCTGTACAAAATCACTCGCATCAGTTCTTTCAAGTCAAAATCGTGACTGATCAGATACTTGCACAAATAATCCATGAGCGGTTCGTTGACACACGGATGCTCGTCACGGAAATCGTCAATCGGCTCGACAAGTCCCACCCCTAACAAACGCTTCCAAATGCGATTGGAAATCGTCTTGCTGAATTGAGGGTTATCCGCACTCGTAACCCAGGCGGCAAATTGCTCACGTGGAGTTTTTTTCGCGGCCGATTCAGGAATCTTCCCCCACAACACTTCCGACTTAACCAAGTCTTTTGGCTTCGCGTCGCTGTAGGCGTAATCATGCGGCAAACGTAGCTGGGCAGGTTTTTCGCTGACCACATAGGTATTCGCACGAGCGAGTCGTTGGAACTCTCCAGGAACACGTCCCTTGTCGTACTTGTCCTTGGCTTGATTGATCAGCTCATTAGCGGGATTCTGTTTATCAAAACCCGGATCGCCTTTCTGGATCCGCGTTCGCGTACCACTCGTAAACGACGCGAGTTGGTAGAACTGATACTGGCTCCACTGATCAAACGGATGATCGTGACACTGCGCACAACCGATCTGGGTTCCAAGGAACACTCGAACAGTGTTGTCGACGTACGGCAACGGCATCCCATCGTCACGAAGCTGGAAACCAACTGCAGGGTTATCCCAAACTTTACCGTCCGCGGTGAGCATCTCGTACACCCACTGGTCGTACTGTTTGTTCTCGCGAATCGCGTCCTTCACATACGCCGAGTAGGGCTGTGAAACGATGTTGGTTTGTGGACTGTCCACAAGCCGCAACGTGTCTGCCCAAAAGTTGTACATGTTGCTGACATAGTCAGGGCTACTGAGCAGCTTGTCGATCAACTTTTCACGACGTTGGCCATCGCTCGATGTCAAGAAAGTTTCCGCTTCGGACAAAGTCGGAATGCGTCCAGCCACATCGAGATAAACTCGCCGTAGAAAGACTTCGTCGCTAGCGAGCTGGTTCGGCATTCCACGCTGGAGCGTCAGCTCGTATTCGACGTGTCCATCCAGTTTGCTGGCCGCGGCAATCACTTCACCACGACGCGACTCGTTCACCGCAGCGACGTCCATTTGGACTGGATCTTTAGACCGAACGCTCTCCGGAAGCCGAATTTTCGGCGGAGGAGCGGGTTTACTATTGCTCTTTTTCTTTTGGGCGATTGCCGGATTGGCGAAACAACACATCGCGAGAAAGAGCGTAAACGCGGAGTACTTACCCCAATGCATGCGGGCCACCGAGTGTTAACGAGTCAAAGTGTAGGTTTGGAAAAGCTACGAAAAGCTCTGTCTATGGTAGTCGATCGGCCATACTCAAAGCGAGTATGATTTGTAACTTGCCCGTTCAGATAACGCGTTTGACATCAATAATAAACTCAGAGCTGCGGCAAAATCGAACGCTACGCTCAATTCCCCCGTTTTCCGCACCACAGGCCCCTTCCATGACGAGTCGGCAACACTCCTTCCGTGCTATCACAGCCGTTCTTGCGTTCACTTTCGTCATCCTGATCGCATCGCTGGCGACGCCTTCACGCGGTGCCGAAGGCGGAACGGCAAGTTCCCAAGCAATTACCGTGACTCCGACGAGTGATCCCGCAGGCTGGGAAATTCGTCATGGCGACGAGCTTTTGGCGGGATACCGCAGCGACTTCCAAGGCACTCCGATCGTGTTTCCGCTGATCGCCCCCGGCGGACATCATGCGACCCGAGGCTTTCCAATCTTGCCAGCCAAGCCGACGGAGAAGAGCGACCATGATCACCATCGCTCCCTTTGGATGACGCACGGCGAAGTCAACGACGTCGATTTCTGGATCGACGACGAGGGCTGTGGCAAGATCGTTCAAACGGCGGGCTCGGCATCCAACAATCCCGAAACTGGTGCAGCGGTCATCGTGACCAAGAATGATTGGAACGCCCCAGACGGTAAGCGAATCCTCAGCGACGACCGTAGCGTCTCGTTCAGTGTCGACGGTGACGCACACGTCGTTGACTTTGACGTCGTCCTCCACGCGACCGACGGCCCCGTCCATTTCGGCGACACCAAAGAAGGCTCATTCGGAATTCGAGTTCCAGGCACAATGAAGGTTGACGCAAAACTTGGTGGCAAAATCACGAACGCCCAAGGTGAGCACGATGCCGAAGCGTGGGGCAAGAACTCGCCTTGGGTCGACTACTCCGGCCCCGTTGATGATTCGAAAATGAGCATCACCATCCACAACCACCCAAGCAGCTTCCACTACCCATGTCGCTGGCACGTCCGAACTTACGGACTGTTTGCTGCAAATCCGTTTGGCGAATCACACTTCACCGGTGGCAAAAAAACCGAGGGCTATACGCTGCCCGCCGGCGAGTCACTCAAGCTGTCGTACCGAATCATGCTTCGTGAAGGCGATTTTGATGCCGCCAAAACAGCATCGGACTTCGACGCTTATTCCAAAACCGAGCGTCCTTCGTTTAAGTAAATCACTCGAATTTAAAACCTGCCTGAATTTCATTTCTCTACATCCGTACCTGGATCAACCTCATGCAACGCTGCGTCATGCTACTGGCGATTTTTATCCTGACACTTACGTCCGCGAATGCGGCGCATCGTGTACTGCTTCATGGCAATGGACGACTGGCCGTGATCGAAGCGGATGGCACCGTGAGCTGGGAGATGCCGTGGGGCGGAATCCATGACGTGCACGTCCTGGCCAATGGCAATTATTTGCTGCTCGAGGGTGCAGCCGGCGTCGCGGAGATTAACCCCGCGAAAAAGGAAGTTGTGTGGCGTTACAACGCTAAATCCAAGGGGAAGGATGCACCGCGTATCGAAGCTCACGCTTGTCAGTTACTCGAAAACGGTAACGTCATGCTCGCCGTGTCGGGAGCTGCGAAAATCATTGAAATCAACCGCGAAGGTTCCGTCGTCAGCGAGATTCCGCTGACCGTCGAAAATCCGAATGCCCACTCCGACACGCGACTGGTACGAAAGATCGCAAACGGAAATTACCTCGTCGCTCACGAAGCGGACGGCAAGGTTCGCGAATACGAACCGTCGACTGGCAAGGTCGTGTGGGAATACGCTGTACCGATGTTTGGAAAAGAAGCCCAAAATGGACACGGTCCCGAGGCGTTTGGGAATCGTTTGTTTTGTGCATTGAGACTTCCCAACGGCAACACACTCATCGGCGGCGGTAACGGACACAGCGTCCTGGAAGTGACTCCCGAAAAGAAAATCGTTTGGGAACTGCACCAAGATGATCTTCCCGGCATTCGACTCGCTTGGGTTACAACCGTCGAAGTCCTCGCCAATGGAAACTACATCTTTGGTAACTGCCACGCGGGACCAGGTCAACCGATCCTGATCGAGATTGAACCCAAGTCCAAGCAAGTCGTTTGGGCACTCGATCGACATGACGATTTCGGCAACAACGTTTCGAATAGCGTGTTGCTCGATGCGGGATTAACGATCCGCTAGCCGTCACAACATTTACGGTTGAAATATCCTGGAATCAAACGACGAAGCCCGATGCTAGTGCATCGGGCTTCGTTTGATTTTGAGTCGTTCTTACGAGCGATCGTTGGTCGTTTACTTATGCGGTGTGTGGCAAGCTTTGCAGTTTGCAGCCTTCTCTAGTTTCGAGCCAGCATCTGCGTCGCCGTCCACAGCAGCCTTACCAGCCTTCTCGAGAGCACCGGTTAGCGTCTTCCAGCTCTCAGCGTCACCCTTCTTGGGTTCATTTTGACCAAGAGCGACGAGCATTTCGTAAAGCTCTTTCTTCTCTTCATCAGAAGCTTCACCGCCAGCGACCTTCTTCAATAGTGGTCCCTTCATGGCCTTCTTCATCACGTCCTTGGTCGTGTACTTTGGCTTGGCATCTTCGGCCGAAACTGGCATAGCAACGATACCAACCATCAGGGCAACGCCTGTGAAAACGGCAATCAATTTTCTCGACATAGACGGCTCTCAATTCAGTAGTAAGCGATCAGGTTAAAAAACACACGACGTCACAAGCCTCAAGAAGTTGATTCCCTGACTCAGTGTCGTCTTGGCCGAAACGATTTGGCCAGGTTGAAATTCTACAACCTCGCCGAGACAAAGTGCTACTTCTGAGTTGGTTCCATCGACTGGAATCAGAACTTTCACGACAATTTCACGGCCGTCGAAATTACTGCTGGCTCAGCGTCAGGCCTCTCAGGCTATCATCGCCGCTCTCGTCGATTACCGCGTCCAAAGCTCCAGAAAGCACAAAGCCGTCAACACGTGCACGCGCTCCGGCGAGCTGGGCCTGCGCGGCAATGTACTGCAAATTGGTATCAAAATAGCTTTGGCGAGCGACCAAAACTTGCACAAAGCTTGTCTCGCCAGCTTTGTAGGCTAGGTCAGCGAGCCGCATGCCTTCGGTCGCGTTGGGAAGAATATCCTTAGCATATTTTTCTACGGCAACCATTGAGGAATCGTAGTCGCGGGATACTTCGCCGATTCGCGACTTGATCGAGTTTTCGATCCGCTCGACTTCTCTCGATGCGCGAGCAAGCTCGGCTCGAGCCGCCGAAATATTGCCTTGGTTCTTGTTGAACACGGGAATCGGCGCCCCGACCTGCAAGTTGATCAAGCCCGAGTTCGTCCCGTTGTCGGTTCCTGCAGCAAATTGAAAATCGACATTCGGGATCGGCTGAACACATTGACGTTCCAAGTTCGCACGCGCCTGACACACTCTCGCCTGCGCGGCTTGGTACTCGGGGCTCGACACAACCAATGTCGCGGCAAGGGTTGACCAATCTTGCGTCTGCTCCGATGAAGGCAAAGTGCCTTCGAGCAACGTCGGCATCATTTGTGTCGAACCCGCAATCGCTGCCAACTCACGCCAAGTCGCAGAAAGATTCACCTCGGCTTGTTGAACCGCTAAGTCAATCTCGTTCTTAAGCACCTTGGCTTGAACGACGTCGAGCTGCGAGCCTTCGAGAGCTTTTTTTCGCAGCTCAGCAAGTTCCAATCCCTTGTCGGCAACCGACTGGAAATCGCGAACGAGCTGGACACGCTGCTGGGCCGCCAAGGCCTGGTAAAACTTAATTCGCACATCAGTCGCGACGCGATACTTCTGGGCTTCGAGTTGCAATAGTTGATGCCGAAGCGCTTCGTTCAAGACGCGTCGGTTGAGCTGTAACTTGTCTGCTGTGATGAACGTTTGAGAAATGTAAACCGTATGCTGGTCAGTGCCTGCGTCGGCAATTTGTGTACCCTGGTAACCCAACGTCGGATTGGCTTGCAATCCAACTTGTAATTTGTACCCAGCAGCTTTTTGGGTAGTGGCGACGAGTTCTTGAATTGTCGGATTGTTGGTGAGTGCAAGCGCTTCGAAATCCGCAAGCGACATGGCTTTTTCGCTCGAAGACAACACTGTCGCACCGCCATCCTGGGTGACAACATCCGCGACCGTGACTGGGATCGGGGACGTTTCGTCAACGTCATCAAGTTCTGCGTTAACTAAGTCAACATCTCCCTCGACCAGATCGCTGACATCCTTGTGATGCACTGCCGGATCGACCTCAGACGCCTCAAGAAATGCGTCTGACGAATCACCAGCTGCGGCGGGTTTGGTAGCAACTAAAGAAGACACCGAGTGTGTTGCAGCACAACCGCCCCCACTGACCGTGGCCAAAGAGAGAAGTAAGTGCAGGAACTTTTTACGTTGTGCCGACATAGGTGAACCAATGCGTGAAACATGTGCAACCAAACGCGGCGAACTACTAACAAGTACAAAGCAACGCCGCTGGCTGCGGTTATTCATCGGAAACCAGTCGTAGCGATCATTTGGAAGAAACGCGTCTTGCACGAAGTTCCGAAACGAGGGCCGCATCGACCCGACTAAGCGTCAAAGTCAACGTAAATGGTGTCAATCGCGGGCCACCTACGCGGAGATACCCCCTAAAGGATTTGAACCTCTGTTTCTGGACTGAGAGTCCAGCGTCCTGGGCCACTAGACGAAGGGGGCGAAAAAGAAGTCGACAGGAGCCAATCAAAAGGAGGCAGATTTCAGTCGACAGCAAGAAGAAGCCTGGCAGCACGTCAGCCGGTGCGTGGCGAACACGTACCGGCGATTCAATGCTATGAAGATTGCTAGCTTAACTAAGCCCCTTCGTTGGCTTTCGTTACCACTTTATCGATTAGGCCGTATTCACATGCTTCCGCGGCACTCATGAAGCGGTCACGGTCCGTGTCTTCTTCGATCTTTGTGATCGAGTGACCGGTGTGCTCGATCATGATCTCGTTCATACGTTGCTTGATTCGACGCAACTCTTCGACGTGGATCTCCACTTCGCGTGCCGTGCCTTGCATGCCGGCGAGCGGTTGGTGGATCATGATGCGAGCGTTGGGCAGGGCAAATCGCTTGCCCTTGGCACCGGCGGTCAACAGCACAGCCCCCATCGATGCCGCTTGGCCGATGCAGTAGGTCGCGACATCACACGATACAAATTGCATCGTGTCGTAAATCGCCATCCCCGCGGTGATGCTTCCGCCGGGGCTGTTGATGTACATGTGGATGTCCGCTTTGGGATCATCCGACTGGAGGAACAACATTTGAGCGACGAGTGCGTTGGCGATCTCGTCGTTGACTTGTGTTCCGAGGAAAATGATTCGGTCTTTAAGCAGCCGACTGTAAATGTCGTAGACGCGTTCTTCGCGGCCGCTCTTTTCGACCACATAAGGGATCATTGGCATGATTGGATCTTCGTTCTGTGCTGGTGTGGAGAATGTCCCGGAGCGTTCTCTCGCGAAAACTCAAATCGCTCGGGAAACGATTGACGAATGCTGGCTTTGACGGACTAGGACTTCACCTCTTCGTCGTCGTTTCCTTCACTTGGCGGCTTGATCAAAATATCGTCAACGAGCCCGTAATCTTTGGACTCTTGAGCACCGAGGAAGAAGAAATCGCGGTCAGTGTCTTTGGCGATTTTCTCTACCGATTGGCCCGAATGCTTGCTAATGATCTCATTGAGCACATCTCGGTAGCGGAGCATTTCCGCAGCTTGAATCTCGATATCGCTCACTTGTCCACCGACTCCGCCCATGGGCTGGTGCATCATGACTCGGCTATTGGGTAAACAGAACCGCTTGCCCTTGGCACCGCCGACAAGCAAAACCGCAGCACCGCTGCAAGCTTCACCGACGCAATACGTGGCAACGGGACACGATAGCATTTGCATGGTGTCATAGATGGCAAGCGTCGCCGTGACGCTGCCGCCAGGCGAGTTGATGTAAAAGTGAACGTCTTTGCGGCGATTTTCGCTCTGTAAATACAGCAGCTTCATCACCACATCGTTGGCGTTGGCGTAATGGATCTCGCCTTGCAAGAAGACGATTCGGTTTTCCAACAACAAGTCACCGAGCGTCAGCTGGCGCTGGCGTTGGTAACTCTGGTAGGAGTGGCTGTTGGTGATCTCGTGAGAGAGCGGGAAATTCATGCTCAAACTTTCGAACGTGTGCGTGTACTTATCGAGACGTAAGTGTTCGCGATTGCCACGGGCGTGACAAGCGGGTGTGGTTGTGGGGGAATAGGAGCTAAAGGGACGTCAGACGGCAGAATAGGAAATCGACAAGTCTGGGGGGAACAGAAAAACCTTGGCGTGTCGCTCGACTCACCAAGGTTTCGTTGTTTTCTCTCAAGTAGTGGGCCGTGCGGACCTACTTCGGATTGAGCTCGCTGACATAGACCTTCATCGAGTGACACGGCATTTCGATGATCCGGTTGCTGGGCGGCATTGGCCCGTCCAAATCGGGGAAAACGTCTTTTCCACCAGTACCTGCGGTGTCAACAAACAAGTTCCATTGCATTCCACGACCGATTTCAGGCATGTGGAAGCTGCGGTTTTGGCCCGTACTATTGAACAGCATCAGCACATCACGCCCGTTACCATCGACGTCATCCGCACGGGCTGGGGCACCGATATAGGCGACCATGGCGAGTTCGTTTTGTCCCCAATCGAGCGGCTTTCCGCCGATCCCGTACCAGGAAACATCCGGAATCATGCGTCCTTCAACAGGCTGTCCCGTCAAGAACGCTTGTCGTCGAACCGTCGGCTGGTCACGTCGGAACTGGATCAAGGCTTGGACGAACCGGAACAGATCTTTGTTCCGCTCGACATTTTTCCAATCGAACCAGCTCACATCGTTGTCTTGGCAGTAAGCGTTGTTATTGCCTTTCTGGGTGCGACGAACTTCGTCACCGCTGACCAACATCGGCACGCCTTGGCTCAACATCAACGTCGTCAGCATATTGCGAACTTGCCGATCTCGAATCGTAACGATGCCTTTCTTTCTTGTCGGGCCTTCGGCACCGTAATTGTCGCTGATGTTGTGGTTATCACCGTCGCAATTATTTTCGCCGTTGGCGTCGTTGTGTTTGTCCTTGTAGCTGACCAAGTCATTCATCGTGAATCCGTCGTGGCTCGTGATGAGATTGATGCTACAGAACGGAGCTCGCCCAGCGTGCTGGTACAAGTCGCTGCTACCGGCAAGTCGAGTCGCCAGGGCCCCGAGGGTTCCGCCGTCGCCGCGCCAAAAACCACGCACATCGTCGCGATAACGCCCGTTCCATTCCGCCCAACGTTCATTGCCGAACGAACCGACTTGGTAGGCACCCGCCGCATCCCAAGCTTCAGCGATAATTTTCGTATCAGCGAGCATGGGGTCTTCGGCGATCAACTCGACCATTGGCGGATTCGGAATCAAATTCCCCTTGCGGTCTCGGCTCAAGATGCTCGCCAAATCGAAGCGGAAACCGTCGATGTGGTAGTTGTGAACCCAGTGACGCAGACAGTGGAAAATCATCTCGCGGACAACTGGATGGTTGCCGTTGATCGTGTTTCCGCAACCGCTGTAGTTCGTGTAGTGCTTACCTTCACTGAGGATGTAATAGACTTGGTTTTCGAGCCCTTTGAAGGACAGCGTGGGGCCTCGCTCGTTGCCTTCGCAGGTATGGTTAAAGACCACATCGAGGATGACTTCGATCCCATTTGCATGGAGTGCTTTCACCATCTCCTTGAACTCACGGACTTGGGCTCCTGGAGTGCTATCGTGTGCGTATCCACGGTGCGGTGAGAAGAACGCCATGGGGTCATAACCCCAATAATTTGGGCGATCTGGCTTGTTGCCGTAGATGTCCTTGATCGGGAACTCGTGAATCGGCATCAGCTCGACCGCGGTAATTCCGAGCGACTTCAAATACGGAATCTTCTCGATCACGCCGAGATAACCGCCCGCCGCATCCACTTTGGCACTACGGCCTTTGGTGAAACCACGGACGTGCATCTCATAGATAATCGATTCGCTCATTTCACGACGAATGTGTCGATCACCTTCCCAATCAAATGTGTCATCCACGACAACACACTTGGGCGGGCGTATCACGCCGTCGTCACTCTTCAGGAACGTCCCCGCTAGAGCCGAGGCGTACGGATCAATCAGCCGCGCAGCTGAATCGAAACGTTGTCCTTTATCTGGATCCCAAGGCCCGCTCGCCTGGAAGTGATACAACTGTCCGGGTGCGATTCCAGGGACCTGCAAACTCCAAACGTCGCCCCAGCGATCGGTGTCCCGATCAAACTCGATGATTTCGGCTGGCTCGCGGTCGCTGACTTTGTTGTAGAGCAGCAATCGCATCGCGGTCGCCGAGCGGCTGAACACTGAAAACTGGACGCCGGTGTCATGGACGTGGACGCCGAACGGCGCTTGGTAGGCAAACTGCAAATCCGGGCACGGCTGGCGCATAAGCATGTTGCGGGTTTCTCCTCTATTGAACCAACGCACTTCGATCGACTGCTTGGCACCTGGATGGACAAGGCCACGTTTTGGGCGGCATCCATCGGAGGGAACAAAACAGACGGTCGTGCGGACGCTTGAACGGTCGGGTGTAGTCTGGGTCAGCCGGTTGGCAAAATGCCAAGCCGCGCCAAAACCCATCTAGGCAACACTACCACCACCTTCGCACGCGGCGCGTAATGCGCTGGGATTGCCAACGGACATTCAATCATTCCCGTGGCTCTCAAGCACAACACGCTGGTTGGCGACTCAATAACGAAAAAACCTTCCTATCGGGTGAGCAAAACTAATTCGGTTGTAGCAAGTAACGGACCCTGCACACTCGTGGCATTCGATCATTCTGCGAAACAGTCATGCCCTGCCATCAAGCAAGCCAAACTGCTCACGTTCGAGCGATGAAGCCACCAAGCCACACCCAGCCGAAAGCTACCTTCCTGGCTTGTGGAGCTCCCCAACGGTCGGGATCCAGCGTCAGCATACGCTCTTTCGGCGGATGCTGTATTGACGAACTCCCTAAGGGCACGACAAAGGCCTCAACGAGCACAGAAGGCGTCTTTAAAGCCGCTGAAGAACGACGAGTGCCTGATGGCAAATTCCGGACAAACAAAACTGAAATCGGCGGCTCATCCAGGCAACATCAACTGGGCGATCACCCGACTATCGCAAAAGCGCGAGCCAAGACATGATACTACGCTGTTGTTGACGTTGGACCGGCGAGTGTTTGCCAGTTCGGGCGTCTAAAATCGTGATCGTTTTCTCACCGGAGCTCCTCCAGGACTTGTCGATGGCTGCGACGTACAAAGATGCTGGCGTCGATCTGGATGTCTATGCTGAATCGATGAGCCGTTTGCCGCGGCTCATGCACAGAACATTCAGTCCCCGAGTGATGCCCAGTGATGGTGGTTTCGCGGGTCTTTTTCGGCTGGATTTCGACGGAAAGCTGTTCGCGAGGAACTATCGCGAGCCGATTCTCGTCAGCGGCACCGATGGGGTCGGCACCAAACTCAAAATTGCACAACAAACGGGTCGCCATGAGACCGTTGGCATCGATTTGGTCGCAATGTGCGTGAATGATTTGCTTTGCACCGGTGCTGAACCTCTGTTCTTCCTTGATTACGTCGCGATGGGGCGAGATGACCCTTCACGGCTCGAACAAATTGTCAGTGGCATTAGCGACGGCTGTGTCGCTGCGGACATGTCGCTGCTGGGTGGCGAAACAGCCATCATGCCGGACATGTACGCAACAGATGACTACGACTTGGCCGGTTTCGCGGTAGGTGTCGTCGAACGCCGTAAGCTGATCGACGGGAAATCAATCAGCGAAGGCGACATCGTGCTCGGGCTTGCAGCCAGCGGGTTGCATAGCAATGGATTCAGCCTCGTTCGAAAAGTCATCCGTGATGCGGGCCTCGGCTGGGACGATAAGCCAGAAATGCTTGGTGGCGAAACGATCGCTGACGCATGCCTTAGGCCGACCCGAATTTACACGTCCGCCGTGCGAGCGATTCAGTCCAAGTATCGCGTGAAGCAGGTTTTGCATGGCCTGGCTCACATCACAGGCGGTGGAATCGAAGAAAACTTGGATCGTATTCTTCCCAAGACGGTGGATGCTCAAATTGATGCGGCGTCGTGGACACTGCCACCGATCTTTGATTGGCTCCAGAAAACCGGCGAAGTTGAGTTGAGCGAAATGCGTCGCGTTTTCAACATGGGCATCGGGATGGCCGCTGTGGTGAGCGAGTTCTATGCCCCCAGTATCATGGCTGAAATGACGCGTCTGGGCATCGGTTGCCAGCCGATTGGCCGAATAATTCCTGGAACCGGGAAGGTTAGCTACGCGTAAATCTGTTGAGACAAATGTCTCCAGACACTTGAAAGGCTCCTAGAATCGGAAGCTTCGATCGAACATCGGAGTGATTGGGCAGGGTAAAATAGGCTGAGAAACGCGGTTGCACTGTTTTTCACGCTTTCCTACCATTCCATCACGCGGTTTCCGTCGCTGATCGGTTGTCTCGACCGTGAGCCTCAATTACGCGTGTTGATTAACTTCCGCGGACGTCATTCCGCATCCCGTTTACTAAATTCTCTTTCGAGGACCTGCTATGGATTGCCGCTCGAACCAAGCACGCCTGGATCGATCGTTCGTTGGCGATGTGTCAACCAATCGAGACCAGACGGCGTGTAGTTGTGGGGGGGCGTCTGCAATGCACAAGCTCTCTCTTTCCAAGCCGATTGCGACACTTCGTCTCGCGGCCGCCTTGGGGGTATGCCTCCTGGGCGTTGGTGGCTACGACTTTGCTCTTTCGAAAGCGTCGGCCCAGGAAGCAATCGCCCCAGGTCAACCGCTTGCCGCCCCATCCGCATCAGATGCAATGGTCGCGAGGGTGATTGCCCAACTGATGCCCAAGAATCACGTGTCGGGCAAAGGCCTCAATGACGAGATCAGCAAACGCGCCCTCGATTTGTTCCTTGATACGCTTGATCCATTGAAGTTGTACTTTTTCCAAAGTGACATCGACGAGTTCAATCGCTACAGCACCCAAATCGACGACATGGTTCGTGCCGGCGACCTTTCTCTCGCCTACACGATCTTTGGTCGCTTTACCCAGCGAGTTGACCAACAGGTCGCCGTCGCCCAGGAACTTCTCAACGGCCCATTCGACTTCCAAGAAAACGAATCGATCATCGTCGATCCAAAGGTGGTTCAGTACTCGCGTACTCCCGATGAATCACGAGATCGTTGGCGTCGTCAAATCAAGTTCGCTCTACTCGACTTGAAGGACGAGGGCAAAGAAGGTGCGGAAGCGACCGATCAACTTCGTCGCCGCTATTCGCGTTATGGCCAGCGGTGGAAGCAAATCAAAAGCGATGACTTGCTTGAGTACTTTTTGAGCAGCGTCACGATGGCGTATGACCCGCACTCAACGTACATGTCACCCAGCACGCTCGACGACTTTCAAATTCAAATGCGGCTGAATCTTGACGGCATCGGAGCGGCACTTCGTGAAAAAGATGGAAACACCGTCGTATCGAACGTGATCCCTGGTGGCGCAGCGGCAAAGCACGGCTTGCTCAAGACCGATGATGTGATCGTCACCGTCGGGCAAGGCGAAACCGGAGAAATGGTGGATATTGTCGAAATGCCATTGGGCGATGTCGTGAAGCAAATTCGCGGTAAAGCCGGTACCTTGGTTCGACTGGGTGTGAAACCTGGCGGCGTTGGCAACGTTGAAATCTACAAGATTGTCCGCGCCCGAGTTGAACTCGAAGAATCAGCCGCTCGTGGGCAAGTCATCGAGCACACGCTGCCAAATTCAACCGAAACGCTCAAAATCGGCTACATCAACCTGCCAAGTTTTTACTTGGACATGGAGTCAGCCAAAGAGAACCGCTCGGACTTTCGTAGCAGCACTCGCGATGTCGAGCGAATTCTCGAAGACTTCCAAAGCAAAGGTGTCGATGGCGTCGTACTCGACCTGAGCAAGAATGGTGGCGGGTCGCTTACCGAAGCCATTTCGCTCACCGGTTTGTTCATCGACCGCGGACCAGTGGTTCAAGTCAAGAATGCTGATGGCTCAGTCCAGCAATACCAAGACGAGGATGCTGGAACTGCGTGGAATGGACCGCTCGTGGTTCTTACGAGTAAGTTCAGTGCTAGTGCCAGCGAGATTTTTGCCGGAGCAATTCAGGACTATCACCGAGGAATCATCGTCGGTGATCCAGCAACTCACGGCAAAGGTACCGTCCAGACACTGATGGATCTGGCACAGCAACTCTTCCGTACAAACCGCCAGAACTTCGGAGCGCTGAAAGTAACGCTTCAACAGTTTTACTTGCCCGACGGCGAAAGCACCCAGCTTGAAGGCGTGCCCGCAGACGTCATCTTGCCGAGTATTACAAGCAAAATGGATGTCAGTGAAAGCGATTTGAAGTACGCCTTGGAACACGACAAAGTCAACCAAGCACGCCACTCGCTATACAACATGACACCTGCGGACTTACTTGGACAACTTCGCACGAGTTCAGCAATGCGAATTGAGCAAGACAAAGAGTTCACGGACTTGCTTCATCGCATTGAGCTTTACGTTCGGCAAAAAGAACAGGATTCAATCTCGCTTGCCGAAGACGAGTTCATGAAGCGGCGCAAGGAACTCGACGCCGAGAAAGAAGACGAGAAGAAAGCTCTCGAATCGGAAATTGACACAGAAATCATTTACCGAGACAACTTCTATAATCGCGAAGTGATCAATGTAGCTCATGAATACATCGATGGCCTTCGAAAGCAAAATCTAGCGAAAGCTGGCTAAGCTTGGAGCACGCCAACCGATAAATAACAACGCCGCGGACAATGGTCTGCGGCGTTTTTTATTGCGTCGCATTAACTTCGGACTTATCCAATCGATTTCGCTATCGCGTAAATCTCAGCCGCGTCCAACACTCGATCGTTGGCTTCTAACAGCGATCGAATCGCCGCACGGTGAGTCTTCATCTTCAAACCGCCAACGCCAATCGCTCCGTATCCGACCAAACCGCTGACCGAATCCTCGATCGCCGTTGCCTTGGCCATCACTGAAATCCCACCGAGTCCGCTCGGTGGAACAGCATTGAGATCGATCGCCACACGAAGCGACCCGGAATTCGCAAGTTGCCGGGCGGTGGCAAGCTCAACGCCCGCGGCACCACATGCAATCACAAGATCACAACCCTCTAACGCCATAGTCGTTGAAGCCTCGCTATCGAGACCAAGAGGCGTGAGCTGCGCCTTGGGAAGATGGTTTGTTATTTCGCAGCATGCCACTTGAGCGCGATCAATCGATCGGCTCGAGAGGCGAACCGCAGCCCCATCACCAGCGAGCAATTGAGCAACTCGACGACCAACCGGTCCAGTCCCACCAAGCACGAGGGCAGTGGACTTGGACAAGTCGACATGTCGAGCGGCACAGACCACCGCAGCCGCCGCGGTGGTGTTGCAGCCGTTCGCGTCGAGCATCACGCTCACACGCACGGGCCCGAAGAACGCACTCTGCACGGCTTTGAACACTGCCTCAGCCGCGGCAACATTGCTACCGCCGACAAAGATCGCAGTGTTCTTAAGATCATCGCCGCCACGAGTGAACATGGCGCCGTGTACTGTCGAAGTCACTGAGACTGGCTCAACGTTTCCATACCGAAGTAAGTGATCAACTCCGGCATCGATAGCGACGACGGAGTCGAACGAACTTGGATGAGCGTCACAATCCAGTTGAATCAGGATCGACTTGGACATCACAGCCTTAGAAACCCTTGAATGGGTGCGCTGCTGAATCCTTCTGGGCGAGCATATCGTCTACGCTTGGCTTGTTGCCCATCGCGTTGGCGATCGCCATCTTGGTTGACGAATAGTTGTAGTTATAGATCTTCTCGTCGTCTTCGGCGGCTGGGTGAATGAACACGCCACAGACAATGACGAGGTCTTCGGCTTGATCCTTTGGAATCACGCCAGCGGCGACGCTGTCGGCCACAGCCTTGGCGACGGCAGCTTGTGCAGGGCCGAACATTTGGACGGCTTGCTTCATTCCCTTGATCGTGACCTTGGTAACCATCACGGTAGCTGGCTTCACGGCAACGTTTGGAGCCAAAACGGCTAGCAAGTTCGTGTGACCTTCGCTTTGGTTGGCCAGGGCACTGGCAAACGCTTGGCCGACGGGGCCATTTTTGTCGCCAATCATCAAGTCGATGTGCGCGATTTCGTTGCCGTCACCATCCAACGCTTCGCCAATGTAAAACTGCATTGCTAAGAGCCTTCGTATTTAGAGAACTGTAAGGGGAGAACCGTGCGAGAAATTAGCAAACCGTGACCGCGATGCAACCACCCGACGAGCGAGACACCAATTTACCGTCCACTATTGCCCTAGTGGGGGCGTCGATTCGCGCCGCCTCCCAGTCCGCCAGACGTGGTGGTTTTTCAGTGCTGGGAGCCGACTTATTCGGCGATTTAGACACTTTGGAGGCCTGTGACTATCACGAGTTGCTTGACCGAAGCCGACAAAATGAACTGTTTGCCAAGCATTTCACGAATCCCCCAATCACAACAAATCTGCCGATAATCAGGGTCGGCGGATTGGGAAACGTGCGTCTAGATTGTGAATTCCGATCGCTCGGACCTTCGTTGGCGACAATCGGGGAACTAAAAAACCCAACGGTCCTGGGCCGACTTGCCGCCGAATCAGGTATGCGAGTCCCAAAGACGTTTTTTGGTGACGCGGCCTCAGTCTCCGCCTCCGAATCGGAGCGGTGGCTCAAAAAAAACACGTATTCCAGCGGTGGAACTGGCGTCACTTGGTACGCAGGCCCCTCGGGAAGGAATCGCACCGCACCTCGCGGCGATGCCCTGTTTCCGTCACACGCGATGCTTCAGCAGTGGGTCGCCGGTCGTAACTATGGTGCCACATTTTTCGCAGACTCAGACTCAGTGTCGCTACTTGGCATCTTTCGCTCGCTCTTTGTTCGCCGAGGGCAGCATCCGTTTCTTTATGCCGGCTCATTCGGTCCTGTTCCAATTCCCCCCACAGCGAAGAACAGCAACGACTTACCAAGTCTGCAACCAGCACTCCATCGGTTCGGCAAGATCGCTTCGGAACACTTTCAACTCAGGGGTTTATTCAATATCGACTTTATCGTCGATGAAAGTGGGAACGGCTGGGTTCTAGAAATCAACCCTCGTTGGACAGCAGCATCGGAACTGATTGAACGTCGACTAATTGAACTCGGTGCCATCGAAGAGACCGACTCGCTCATGCGTTGGCATCTTCTTGCTCATCTCAAACCCTCGGGTTGGCGACTCAAAACCGATATGGAAAGACGAGTTGCTGGCGAGCCAGAAGATCGCGAAGCCACTTGGTTCAAACAAGTTATTTACACTGACCGACCGGGAATGCTCGACATGCGGAGCCTTCAAACGATTACCAACCGCCCGGCACTCGAATTTGCAGATTTACCGCCGCCGAACAGGATTCATCGCCGCGGCGACCCGCTGCTGACCATGATCGGTAAGCTAGGCCCAGACAGGTGCCGAATGCCAGAAAAACATGGCCCCCCACCTCTTAGCCCGCCGCAGTGGCGCCAGGCAATACGTGAGACACTCCGCATGATTCATTGATTCCGACTATCGATGATTTAGTCTAGCTAGACGGCCATTTCTCATATCAGGCGAGAAAGCCTGATGTACACATCAGCAACTTCTTTCCATGCAGGGCTGAACGCTCCTGCCGATCACTCGCCATACTCGTCGGCGTAAGATTGGATCCGATAAATTTCTTGGTCGTCAACCTCGTCTCGCACTGTCAGACCGCCGTTTTCATCGAACAACAACATCAGTCCAGGCTGTGTCATGTCCTCGCCTACCGAAATCTGAAGTGGTTGACCACCATCGATATCAATCACGGTTGTACCGCTAGTAATTTCAGCATCCGGCAACTTCTTAATCTGAAGCGTGATCGGATCAACCAAATCAGACGTGCCCTTCGTGCTTAGAACCATTCCATCCCTGACATCCGTCAAGGTGAAAGGGACGCGTACGTTGTAGGTCTGATTAAACCCGCCAGCCACCATTTTCGCAGTCGGCTCCTCCTTCGCGTAGGGAACCATTCGATTGCCCACCTTCATCGGCTTTGTAGGCACAGCTTTCACTGGCCCGACGTGATACTCAACCATACTAGGCAGCGATATTGGTGCACTCGGCGCACTCCAATCTGTCCAACGTTCAAACAGCATCCGCTTAATCCGATCTCCATCTTTTTCTTCTGCCAAAGTCAAGTCGGCAATACGCTTGTAAACGTCTTCTGCCAAAGACGCATTACGAGGCTGCATCAAAGGGCTCATCGGAAAGTTGGAATCGATCACGGCAATTCGGATGCGGTAGACGTACCTGCGGCCTTCTTTGGGTGAATTGGCATCTCTCGCGTTCTCAAAGTCATAGAAACGAATCAGCTTGACCTCAGCGGGCTCCTGCGCCCCCATCCCAAAACCCATTCCCATTCCTCCACCGTAGTCAAAGCCCATTCCCATCCCGCCGCTCATTGGGTCGTTCATGAAGGGGCTGGCGCCATTCTTCGTGGCAAAAATGATCGGCCCATCATCGTCGGTACCTTGAGGTGCCGCGCCATCAACGGGTGGCGCCGCTGCACCCATAACATCTACTTCCACTTCCATCGGAACTTCCGGGTGAAGTGTAAACGTCATCGGCTCATCCAAGAGTACTGGAGGAATGTAGGTCGATAGCGCAGGATCTCGAAATTCACCTGGCACAATTTCCTTACCAAAACCTGCCCAATATCTGCGAGCATAGTTGAGATACATCGCCCGGTTACCACGCATCTTCCAATCTTGCTCTGTCAGTACATCGACGCTGCGATTGGTCACATCAGCCCGTTGAAGCTGCAGGTTGTAATACAACGGGATATCGCGACGTGGGTCATAGCCCGCGGCATCTTTGAATGCCAACTTGTACGCTTCGAACATTTCCTTATTTGGCATCACGGCTGTTCCCGCAATGAACCGGGCGACTGCTGGAATTGGCTTCTGGCCAGTAGCTGTTGCGACTGGTGTGATACCGAAATTACTTGTCGGCTTGAGTTGTCGATTGGGTCCCATGGCGCCCGACATGCTTCCACTCATGCCCATATCCATGCCCATTCCCGAATCCATTCCCATGCCCATGTCCATTCCCATGCCCATGCCCATGTCCATTCCCATGTCCATGCCGTCACCCATCCCCATCATGCGAAGATCTCGTTTGCTGGGCTTTTTCTTGGGCTTTTCTTTCACAACCACTTCGTCCGCCGCTTCAAGATCCTTGACGGGGTAATCTCCAGTCGCTGATCGAACTGCAATCATCGCAACCACGCCAAACATCTGCAAACTCCGGGGAGCCACGAGCTCTGGGTCAACACGTCGAATTGACCCATCGACCGACTTTTGCTCCCAGGTGTATGCCAACGGATATCGATCCGCGGGCACCGGCTGATTACGTTCTTCCGTACGTTTGACAATGTCGAAACCAATCGTGCGTTCCGCCAAAACGGCCTCGTTGTGATCATCATCGATTGACGCCCGAACCGTTTTGGCGTCCTGAGTTAATTTATCGGGCTGTTTCTCATTCAGGATCAGCGGCTTGTTCAGCCCGCTATACACCAAAAAGCCAGCAACGGCGACAACGACCGCCACGATCATCTTTTCGCAGTGAAAGATGAAGAGGTTTTTGATTTTGTCAGCGTCCATGATGTCACCTTGCCGTTGTGCGGTTGGCCAGAAAAGTAGTGATCGAGTTAACTTTGGATTCGTAAAGTTCAGCCAAATCTGTCGCCCGACGACCTGGCAAAACCTAAGAGATTTTCTTCAAGGACCGTCAATTCGCGGCGGGAATAGCCATCGCGGTTGGCGGCGCTGCATCGGCAGCGGTCGGTGGAGTCGATGCCGGCGGTGTTGCAGCAGGATCAACAGCTGCGGGAGCTGAATCCGCTGGATTCTCCGCCGCAGGATCCGTTGGTGCAGGCAGTGCGTCGTCGACAGGTGCTGGTGCTGGAGTTGGCGCAACCACGGGCGCGACTTCCGCCCCCTCACGCATTGACTCCCCGTCAATCACGGTATCTGCCGTCACCTGCTCTACACCCAATTTTTCTTTTTGTGGTGGATTATAGATATAAATCAAACCATAAATTTCGACGGTCATATCGAGCGGAAATTCTTCTTTGGGTTGAGTCGCTCCCATACCCATGCCCATCCCACCATCCATTCCCATGCCGCCCATGCCCATATCCATGCCGCCGCCCATGCCCATATCCATTCCGCCATCCATTCCGGAAGACGCAGCGGCACCTTGAGGAAGAACTCGAACTTGCTTGACCTCGACCATCAACGGCACGTTGCCACACTCGGCCACCAATAGTGGAATCGCTCGCTGATCCATTTTGAAGGACATCATCACGGGAACTCGCTTCGCCACCGCCAAGTTAGCGTCAGTTGGTGAATTACTTTCCAGAGCAGAACGCAAAGCCGCCCCGGTAATAGGCTGGTATAGCGTATCGACATATCGATTCTCAGCCGGATCAACAGCAACGCCCATGCCGCCCATACCCATGTCCATCCCCATACCGCCCATGTCCATACTGTCCATACCGTCCATTCCCATATCGCCGTACATGTCGCCATCCATGCCCATGCCCATGCCCATATCCATCCCCATCCCCATTCCGCCGCTGCTACCTGGTTTGGCAATACTGCCCGCACCAAACTTCACCGACTTTCCGATTGAAAGCCGGTTGATTTCCCGGATTTTGGCTTGAAATCGCTGACGCGCTTCGCCGTTGACGTTGCTGATGATTTGCATTAGCTGCTTCAGAATCCAAATATTCTCTTGCGAATAGTAGATATCTAGCGTTGTTGGACGATTCCCTCGCCAAGGAAAGAGATCTTTGAGCAGGCTGCTTTGGCTAGCACTGGACCATCTCACCAGTGGGCCGTCTTCCGATGGAAGACTTGCCCCCATTCCCATATCCATGCCCATTCCCATATCCATGCCCGTATCCATGCCCATACCCATTCCCATGTCACCACCGGCGGCCACATCGAAGCTCGCCGTCCACTTGGTGTTCCCCATCTCAGCAATCGCAGGAATGGTTCGATCGATGTAGTACTCATAGTTACGACGCAGTGTCGTTTCGATCTCGTCCGCGGTCTCCGTTGGAAAAGCAACGTAGCGTTCAATTGGAATTTTATCGATGTATTCGTCAATCAACTCTTGCTGGAGTTCACCGACAGGCCAAGTCAGAATATCCCGTTGACGGTCAAACACGCTCGACCAAGCACGGAGCACTTCATCTTCACGAGCACTGATCTTGATCGCCATCGCAGCATGCGACGTCGGATTCGGATGGTCCGAAAGTGCTGACTGGACCGATTTCACTGCATTGATATCGGATTCGATCTTTTGTGTTTGCGCGTCCGCCTCCTGGGTCAACTTGCTCGTTGTCATGAACCACACACCGAGCGAACCGAGCAGCACGACTGCGCAACCGATCCAAAAACCGTACTTCAGCACGACTTGGAGTTGTTGTTTGACTTGATCCATCATTGCATCCGGAGTTTTTGGTAGACAGTGTTTTTGGTAGACAGCGTTTCGAATTCAGAAATCGAACAGCTCGAATTACGGGTTCGTGGCAACCGAGTCATCTGGCGAATCGGCAGCCGGTTCTTCCGTCGAAGGATTCGCTGCAGCCTCTTCGGCCGCTTTGCGATTTTCCAATCGTTTCGTCAGTGGCGTCTCACGCCAAACGACTTGGTAAGTGAAGTCCAACCGAGCCACATCAATTGTTTGCGCCAGCACGATCGTCTTTCCGTCCGTGGTTTTCGCCGTGGTTGGTCGAGGATCACCGGCTTTCTTGGGCATCATATCCGCCTGAGTCAGCGTGCCATTCTGCAACGCCATTTGAAGTGCATCTGCATCAAATTCAGGATTCGGGATTTTGGTTTCAACCGGCCGGCTTTCGTTCAAGAGCAACGGGAAGGTGAATCCCATTTCGGCTGGCGTGAACGTCATCATCTCGCCATTTTCTCCCGGCATTTCGATCTGCTTTTCCAAAAAGGCAGATGTCATGTACTTCCGTACGTGATTACTCCCTTCAGTACCCATCCGCGTCGGATCGGTACTGTTGTAGAAGTGGTAACAGTTCATTTGGAAAACCCAACCGGCCCCGGTTGGTCCTGTTGCTTCTTCTGGATTCACTGGCGGTGTCCGCTTGGTAATCCGGATCCAGTTACGCATCTCTTCGCTATAGCGAGTCGCCACCTGCGGTGTGTACCATGTCGCAAGATCTTCGTAGTACTTATTGTCTAACTGCGTGACTTCGATATCGATGCGATCCTCTAGCGGCACTTCGCTGGGCGTTGGCACCTTACCTTCGGGCCAATCGGTTCGTGGAATGAGCGCGTTGATCGCCTTCACGGCTTCTAGCCACAACAACCGTCGCTCAGCATTCCCAGAGACTTCTTCTCCAAGTTTGTTGAGATAAACGAGTTTAGCAGCCAGAGCTTCGTCCTCGCTCTTTTGACTGGCGCTGTACGAGGACATATCGCTCACTGCCGAGGCGGATCCCTTCCAGATATCCGGCGAAGTTTGTGCCCATGAACGCTCGGTAAATGCGTAGTGCCCAGCCATGCCCATCAGCAGTGCCGCGATGCCTGCGAGCGTCCAAGGCTTCTTGGCCCGGATCATTCGCATGGTCTTGATTTCTTGCGGTACCAAGCTCGCGTGAACTTGGCTCACACCGAGCCCTTGGATACACAACCCGTAACACACCGCGAACGTCGGCAAGTTGTCACGGAATGTTGGGATCGCCATCACGTCTTCGCCGCCGAGTCGATTGAAGTCATCGACGACGTGGACTTCGAGCCCGAGGTTCTTGCTGATGTAAGCCGACAAGCCTGGCATCTTGACCGTGTTACCGGTGATGAGCATGTCGCCAATGTGCGCCTTCTTGTCGAGGCTGCGGAAGAACCCGATCGAGCGTTGGATTTCAGTGACCAAGTCGTTAAAGACCGGCCGCATCGTTTGGAACACCAACTTCGGATCTGCGGCCTCACGCGCGTTTCGCTTGAGGTGTTCCGCTTTGGCGAAAGTAAGCTTGAGGTCTTTGGATAATTGGCGAGTGAAGTGGTTACCGCCGATCGGCATACTTCGCTGCCAAATCCGGAACCCGTTGGTAATGATCAAATCGCTCGAATCCGTACCAATCGACAAAATGACGGACGATGGCGGTGGATTGGACGGATCAAAGACATCCGCATCAATCAACTCGTGCATCCGGTCATACGCGACCATGTTGTAAAGCGCAAGCGGCGCCAACTGGACAATATCGACTTCGATCTTCGCTTTATCAAACGGTGCGAGTTGACGGTACGCCTGCTCGCGTTTCATTGCAAACAAACCGACTTCGCTTTCCAGCGCGTAGCCTTCCTCGATCATGCTGCCAGGCATCATCTGGAAATCCCAAACGACGTCGTCTAGCTCAAATGGGATTTGCTGGCGAGCTTCATAGCGAACGATGTCGGCGACTTTCTTGACTTCGACCGGCGGCGGCTTGAAGAACTTTGCCAAGCCACTTTGGCCCGGGATGCTAATACATATTTTCTCATTGAACGAATCATTTCGCTCCAACAATTGAGCGATTGCATCAGCAATCATCGCCTCGGGGTCCGAGTCGGGCTGGCTCAGAATCTTTGGGTATTCAATGAAGTCAAAGGCGCTGGCGACAATTTCACCATTGACGAGCGAACATCGCAACGCCTTTAGCGCTGACTGTCCAATTTCGACTCCCCACACACTGGCACTACTCGCCATCGTTCTCTTTCTTTTACTTAGGAACTCGGGTCAAGACTCGAATTACAATTCACAAACTACACCAAGTGGTCAAAACCAGGTGGGTGCATCGTTGAAATTTCCGGAATCAGTTGGGTTTAGCTCGATTCTGTCGATTGAGCCCTCCGGACGCCGTATTTGCGAAACTCCGAAACACCACCCCGAAACTACCGAACATCGCACGCAAACCGGCAAAAAAACGGGCCGTTGCGAGCTCAAATGATCACTACGAATGAGATTATGAATAGGTGCGATCACTGGTCCACCGCAGAGTGGGCCACGCGAAGGCCTTTCGCGGATGTTATCGTTCTGCAGCTATTAGTTTATCGACTCACCCGCGCCCGCGTCAAATTTTTGCTTCACTTAATTCTATGCCAAGCTTCGACGAATGTCTGATTTTGCTTCCGTCCTCGACGCTGGAGGACTTCCCCAGTGATGCGTCTGCAGCGGATGCACGCAATATCCTGGCCGCTTGGACCGTGCTTTGGCACCCGAGCCTAATTGCCGCAACACGGCAAAACCCAACGTGGTATCGCGCGGATTCTCCGCCAGAACCTCGTGAAAACCAGCTTATTGTCGTTCCGACGCTGAGCCTGCCAAGGCTGCCGGAGTCCTACAAATCGCGTTTCCAGGCCACCGAGGGCTCCGTTTGGCTCGACGGAGAGACTCGGTCGGAAATGCTCGCGGCCCTCGAATCGGTGTTCTCCGGGCCAAACGACCCAAATACTTCGATGGTCGTCGACGCATTGAGTCATGCCGGACGCACGATCGGCCCCGAGGACTTTTTTGCATTTGGCTACGCGATCCTGCAGGTCCAAGTGATGACCCGTCGGTTGCGATACACGAGCAATCTCGACGAAATCCAAGTCCAAAAGCGTGTCGTCGCCGCCGCCGAAGCATTCGTAGCGGGCGACGCCGCAAAAGCAATTGATTCGCTGCATGAGGCTTTTGACAGTGTCGCCGAGGAGCGAGATCACTATTTCTCGACCGATCCAGCTCTGGTGGATATGACGCTGCTCACCCCAGTGACACTCTCGAACTTGCTTGCGGAGCCGTTGTTCTTGCGTGCAGAGCCACAGTTCGGTGAGTTGCTCGGTCAGTCCGCAATGTCCCAACAGTCCGCAACCCAACAGCCCGCAACCGAGGATGCAACGATAGCCATCGAATCATCCACAGGCCAGTTGCCAACACCCATTAACATACTGACGGACGCTGACGTGATCGCAGCGATCAACGAAAACAAGACGAACCCGGCAACACAAAACTTGCTATCCCAGCTCCGCAGTGGCCAGATCGGCTGGGCCGCCGGAGGCCCAGGCGCCGACGTGGTGTTTGATACGCTCACGTATCAAGATTGCCAAAAACAGCTGGAACTGGCCCACGCGGCAGCTCACCAAACCGTTGGCATCGCACCGAAGGTTTACGCCCGACTGGCTGGATCGACACCAGCCGATCTGACACGGTCGCTCGTCGCGCTTGGCTACGCGGGGATGACGCCGATCGACTTTACCGGCGGAACCGGATTCGGCGACGAGTCCAAAGTGATGCGGCGTGAGGGTGGAGCCGAAATCGAATCGCTGACCGCCCGTCCGATCGATGCCAACAATGACGCTTCGTTTCTGGCACTCGCGCCGCGTTTGGGCGAGATGATCGATGCAGGTGAAGTCGCCACTGGACTATTGGCGCACTGGCCAGGCAATGTCTGCGACAGCTATCGGGATCTTCGCCGACTCGCGTCGTGGAGCTTAGCCCTGGGACGATTTTGGTCCATCGACAGCTACTTCACTGACGGCGAGCATCCGTATCACCACAGCAACGGAAGCTCCCAGAGTCCCGAAGCCGCAGAACGACTTGTGGACAGTGTCGCGGAGCAGGTCCCCGATCCGATCTCGCGAATCGTCAAGCAAACTCGCCAATCCATCACCGAGCTTCGTGACGAATTGCTCCAAGGCATGTTTGCCTTGGCCAGTGGAAAAGCCGGCGCTAGCAGCACTCCGAGCACCGATTTGGCCCGAGCCCTCGGTGCAAACCCCGTGGATTGTGCAGACACTGTGGATTCTAGCGTCTCCAAATCGGGAGTAGGTGCCGCAATCGTGCTGAATCCGTACGCGTCGGCACAGCGATTGAATGTCCGAATCGCAGGCGAAGTGATCGCGGAAAAGCATATCTACGGCGTGTCCCGCGAAAATAGCCAGACCGTCGTCACGCTCGATGTCCCAGCTTCTGGATTCGCAAGTATTCGCGCCTCAACAAGTTCTAGCGATGCCAAGACCGCAAGCTCTTCATCCGGCTGGCTCTCCTCTTTACTTCGAAGTGGCCCCAAACGGATCGCCGATAGCAACTCGCTCCGTAACGAATTCATGGAAGTGATGATCGACGCCAAGTCCGGTGGGATCCAAGGCGTTTACAGCGGCCCAGTCCGAGGCAATCGCTTTTCGATGCGTCTGGTGTTGGGCGATCGCGAAACGACATCACGTTGCGACAAAATCCGAGTCCTTGAATCGCAACCTTCGACGGGTTCGATCGAAACAACCGGGACCATTCTGGATGAGAACGAAGCGACGCTGGCGACGTTCACTCTCGTGTTTACTCTCGTTCGCGGAAGCCGTGTGCTGAGCGTGTCGGGCGAGATCAAACCGTCCCCAGCACTGACATTGGGCTCGAATCCCTGGAAAAACTACCTCGCAGCTCGAGTGGCGGTTTCCAGCGATACGGGGACAACACGGGCGATCCTACGCGACAAACTGCATCGCACCAGCGGACGTCGCCTCATCGCCCCACTCGGCCTCGTGACGGACGAAAACGAGCGTCAAACGTTGATCGCTTCAGCCGGCTTGGCCTATCACCGTCGCGTCGAAGATCGCTTCATCGACACGTTGCTCTTGGTTTCCGGCGAGTCGGCGCAACATTTCGATTTGCACTATGGCTTCGACGTCACGCAACCCATCGAAGTCGCCAAGTCATTGATCGCGCCCGCAGTTGTCCAAAGCATTGGCAACTCAGCAATCGCAAACACCGCAACAAAGACCTCGAGTGGTTGGCCGTCGCGAGGCTGGCTACTGCATACGTCCCCGAAGGACGTGTCTGTGATTAGCGTCCAGTCCTACCAAAGAAGCGATTCAAAGCTCGCGATTGTGCTGCGTTTGATCCGCACCCGATCCACAGGCGGCAACACCACGTTACGCTTTTGCCGCAACGTGGTGAGGGCAACCGTTTGGACACCGGAACTAGCAAGCTCCAGCGAACATCCAGCCTGGGACATGCCGCTAGAATCAAGCTCGCCTGAATCGAACGATTCCGAGCCAGGCAGTACTGCGTCAGCGACTGACAAACGATTCAGCCTGAGCTTTGACGGCGACACGGTGAAGGCGACATTGTCCGGCCACCAAATTCTTGAACTGCTCGTGATCTTGGCGTGATTGTGATCTTGGCGTGAGTAGAATCCCAGCATGAGCGATTCCGAGATTCGACGACGACTGAGCTTTCACGCAGCAGCACTGCGCAGCACACGGGTCACCACTGCCCAATGGGAGCAGGCGGTACAGGAGGCCGGAACTAAAAACGACGAAGCGATCGCCGCTGCTCTTGTTCATCGTGGCGTCATCACGGAGTACCAGTCCCAGCAACTTCGTGCCGGTCGCAGCAAGCTGACTCTCGGACCGTACTTGATCACCGACTGGATCGGCCAAGGCGGAATGGGACAAGTCTTCAAAGGCGTGCACGATGTCATGGGACGTGAGTGCGCCGTCAAAGTGCTGCCTCTGGAGAAGTCGACAGAGCTTTCTCGAGAGAGTTTCAAACGCGAAATTCGGCTGCAAGCTGGACTGGACTGTCCTTACCTCGTGCGAGCATTTGACGCCGGACATGACGGCAACGTTCACTACCTGGTGACTGAATATGTGCCAGGTACCGACTTGCGAAAACTCGTTCGCACGCGAGGCCCACTGTCGATGGAGCATGCCGCGTTGATCGTCTCCCAGGCCGCTCGGGGGCTGCAGTACGCTCACGATCTTGGCCTCGTTCATCGCGACGTTAAACCTGGAAATATCCTGGTGACACCAGAAGGTCACGCCAAGGTTTCAGACGTTGGCTTGGCTGCGTGGAGCACGGGACTTGATGATGACCCGAGAGCTGGCAAGATCGTTGGCACTGCCGATTTCCTTTCGCCTGAACAGATCCGCAGCCCCACGGCGATCGGCCCCGCTAGCGACATTTACTCGCTCGGTTGCACGCTCTACTACGCTGTCACTGGCCGTGTCCCATTCCCAGGCGGCGACTCGCGAAGCAAGTGCCGCAAGCACTGTGAACAGACACCTCTGCACCCCCGCAACTTCGCGCCCGACCTGTCCGAGGATTTTGTCGACGTGATTGCCGACATGATGGAAAAGGATCCCGCGATCAGAATCAATTCAGCGTCCACTGTCGCGGAACGACTCGAACCTTGGTCGCACGCTTCGCTCGATGTGCTGGATCGACCACTTCGAAATCAACAGTGGACTCCGCCACCTCCACCCAAAGAAGCTGAAATCCCCCGCGAAGTCCTGGAGTCGGTTGGAATCAGTAATTCAGGAACTCTGAGTGCGTCCGAAGCCGCCATCGCACCGCTGATCCCGACGACTAGCGAAGCGGACTGGGCGGTAAAACCGAAGCCTTCATCGAGCCACGCTGTTGCCATCGCGCTTGCGATCGCGGTTCCGTTATCGTTGCTGATCGGTGCAATTGCTGGCTTCGTCGCACACGATTTCATCAACCTCCGGCGTTGAAATCTTATCCAGCGAGCCAGAAAACAATTCGTGCTATAGTGAACGGTAGGACAAAGCACGCTTCACTCAACTTCCTCCGCGTTTGCCGCCCAACATGACTGAAACACCTGGCCCTGAAGCTCCGGTTTACACCGCTGCTGCTGTCGGCGCCGAAAGCATTCTTCTCGTCGATGACACGTTTGTCCTGCGTGAGCGATTATCGATCGCTCTGCAGCAACGTGGGTTTCGAGTCGAGACAGCTGGCAACTATGACGAAGCCGTGGACGTGTTCATGACGCGTCCAACCGATCTCGCCGTGCTAGACCTTCGGATGCCAGGTCGCAGCGGCCTGGAACTGCTTCGCAAGCTACTGAGCATGCGGCCTGAGACGAGGATCCTGATGCTGTCGGGCTTCGGAAGCATCCCCGCTTCTATTGATGCCGTCCGAGCCGGAGCCGTTAATTTCATTAGCAAGCCAGCGGATGCCGACGACATTCTCTCCGCCTTCATTCGCGGTGATGAGCCAAGTGTCCCGGAAGGCGCAATCGATTTTCCCGCCCCGTCGCTGGCAAGAAACGAGTGGGAACACATTCACCGTGTGCTGGCCGATTGCGGGAACAATATTTCTGAGGCTGCTCGCCGGCTTGGTATCCATCGCCGCTCGCTCCAGCGGAAACTTCGCAAGCGTGCCCCAGAGGACCCAGCAGTTCCTGAGCTTGAAGACGATTTTAACGACGAAGACGAATAGCAAAAACGCCGGATTGCATGGCAACCCGGCGCTTGCAGCTATTCATTATCCAAGTTGCAGCCTCAGCAAGATTAGAAACCTTGCACCGTCTCGCTCGAGGCACGAGTACCAAGTGCTCCCCAAAGTCCGTACGGGCTTTTGCTTCCAGGAACAGTCGGGAAAGACGGTTCGGGAGTTCCCACACCATTCTGGCGAACCGTAGCGTTCTTTGAATCGCCTGCTTCGATCGAGTCGGTGATGAACTTCACTGCACCGTCGGCCATCAGGATATGAGCACCACCTTGGTGACGACTGCTAGCCGGGCACACCGATTCGTTGTTAATCCCAGCAGTACTACCAGCATTTTGGTCAGCGCACATTTCGCTATTCGGCGGCAGGATCGTATTGAACCCGGTGTGAACCGTTGTGGCACTAGCCCATTTGTATCCACGCTTTTGCTCCACGCCGCCATTATCCACTGCGCCCGCAAGCGGATTGGACCAGAAATTCGGACGCTGGGAATCAATCAGTGGTTTGCACGAGCTTGGGTTCGTCCAGGTGATACTGTCCGCAGGAAGCCGGATACTATGCGTTGTGATGTTTCGATCACCTAAATCCGTATTGATTTCGCCACAGGCAATCGTATTGGCTGTACCGTCAAGAACATCGCGAAAGTTCATCTTCTTCCGCGGCACGAAGAACCCTCGACACGACTCTCGCGTGCGTTGGGAACGGGCACTATTGACGCCACCATTCGTGCCGTTATCAGGCCCAGTAGTGGTGTGCTGAAGCGCGTCGCCCATGCAGGCGGCGTAGTTCGTACGGCCTTGAGCGGGGAAGCCGGAACCGGGATCACTAGGACAACGAAACGTAGGTATGTTCGTCAACCAAGGTGAATACTGATTCGCGCCATGGTTGTTGTTGCCCGTGCCCAATCCCATATTCATGGGCTCTGGTCCCATGGCCGGGAATATCTGTCCTGCACCAGCATCGCCAGCAGGAATCTGATATGGATTGCTGATTTGCTCCCATATCGCTTGCTGCTCGATGAACGGTGTTAAACCCACCAAGAAGCTTAATCGTCCACGATTGTTAGCTTGGGACACACCGGGCGTTGCACCCGGTGTTCTAGGCTCTGTCCCTAAACGGTTGGAGCGAGGATTTTCAGGTAGCGTTGGATGCACGCCATCTTGACCATCCCAGCGTAGTTGATGGCTGTCTTCTCGAAACGCGAGAAGACAGCGCGACATTCCTTGAGCCAGCCAAT
>JBGTAI010000230.1:0-31547 GCA_041749955.1 Pirellulaceae bacterium
AAAATGGCTTCAAAAACGTTTTTGCAGTTGCTCATCTTTCTCGCTTTTCTGGTCCAACTAACGCGGGTCGTCCACCTGACCACGCCGCAATCATCTGTTCGGTTTTGCAGACAGTCCTCTGCCCGCAGGTTCTGGCTTCAGCATGGATTATTAACGTTCTGAGGCGATAGTCAAGAAAATCTTACGCTGATCCGTAGGCATCGAACACGAATCGATCGCACGCACGAGGCTGGGAGAAGCGAGATGGGTTGCGACGGTGAAGACGACATCCATCGACGAATTGGGGAGAACCAGAGCGAAGGCTCTGTTAATGGGGTAATAAATCACTCTGGGTGCCAAGAAAAGGCCATTCGGACACCAAGAGAACGAAATGCTGTCAATGGGGGGCGGTTGTTTCCTCTGTGCGGTTTAGGTATCAAACCTTCAACGCAACCTCGTAAAACTTTGAAAAAATTCGGCAAATACGGCGTGGAAGTTTTCGAAATATTTTTTCATTCTTAAGTTCAAAGCGACTGGAAATGTGGTTTCAAAAGACGATTCAGCTTCCTGCGGTGCGGCGAGGTTACCATTTGGTGACTCAACGAATCGTTGATTCGATTCCAGAGTTGAGCCGCATCGATGTGGGCTGGATGCAAGTGTTCATCCAGCACACAAGCGCCTCCCTGACGATCAACGAAAATGCCGACCCAGACGTGCGGATCGATTTTGAAACGGCCATGAACCACGCCGTGCCCGACGATCTGCACTATGTCCACACGCTCGAGGGCCCCGATGACATGCCCGCACACGTGAAAGCGTCCATGATGGGAGCGAGCGTGATGATCCCCATTGGTGATGGACGCCTCCGGCTTGGCACGTGGCAAGGCATTTATCTATGCGAGCATCGCGACCATGGCGGCCCACGCACCGTGGTGATCACGGTGATGGGTGAGTCCAAAGCCTAAAATCGAATATTCATTGACTAGGCTTTCGTTGCCAACGGTCCAGTGTTTCCAGTTCGAGCTTGGCTCTTCAGCAGTGTCGCGACAAGAGCGGTCCAGCCAGTTTGGTGGCTCGCACCGAGCCCTTTGCCGTCATCCGCATTGAAGTACTCATAGAACAGCACGAGATCTCGCCAAGCGGGGTCGGTTGCGTATCGCGAGTCGGTTCCATGTGCGGGGCGGACGCCTGCCTTGTCGACTTCGAACAACGTGATGAGTCGTCGCTCAAGTTCATGAGCCACTTCAAGCAGCGTCATGCTGTTCCCAGACCCCGTGGGGCACTCGATACGGAACTCATCGCCGTAGAACGTATAGTACCGTCGCAGAGCTTGGATCAACAAGAAGTTCGTCGGGAACCAGATCGGGCCCCGCCAATTGCTGTTACCGCCGAACATACCGCTGTCGCTCTCGCCGGGCACGTAATTGACTTCGTGACGTTGGCCGCCAAAGTCAAACACGAACGGTTTATCGCGGTGGGCTGCTGAGAGACTGCGAATACCGAACGGCGACAAGAACTCAGCCTCGTCGAGCATGACGGTGAGCAACTTTCGGAACCGCTCTTCGTTTGGAATCGCAAGCAACCGGCGCGTTGGCTTCGTCGCGCCGCCGTCACCGCGTTCCATGTACGACATGTGCGTTCCCAAATCAGCACGATGCTCAAGGAACCAATTCATCCGTCGTTTGAACCCTGGCAGCTTGTCGATGATTTTCTCTTCGAGCAGTACGCCCGTGATCAACGGGATCAGGCCGACGAGCGAACGAACACGAATCGGGATCGACTTTCCGTCAAGGAAAAGGTGGTCATAGTAAAAACCATCTTGCTCGTCCCACAAACCACTACCGTCCATCGAGTTCATCGCTTCCGCGATCGCGACGTAGTGCTCAAAGAACTTGCTCGCCATGTCGCCGTATGACATGTCGTCTTCGCCGAGTTCCATTGCCATCCGCAGCATCGACGCACAGTAGAACGCCATCCACGCCGTACCGTCGGCTTGTTCGAGGTGGCCAGCGGGAAGCGGTTTACTGCGATCGAACACACCGATGTTATCGAGTCCCAAAAACCCGCCCGCAAAAATATTGTTCCCGCGAGGGTCTTTTCGATTCACCCACCAAGTGAAGTTAATGAGCAGTTTCTGGAACGTGCGTGCAAGAAACGTCTTGTCACGGTTCTGCGGCGGGCCGGTTGCCTTGTAGACTTGCCAGCACCCCCACGCGTGAACGGGCGGATTCACATCGCCAAGTTGCCATTCGTAGGCAGGAATTTGCCCGCTCGGGTGCATGTACCATTCACGCAAGAACAGGATCATTTGTTCTTTGGCGAAGTGCGTATCGATGTCCGCCATTGGAACCATATGAAACGCGAGATCCCAGGCTGCGTACCAAGGGTACTCCCATTTGTCCGGCATCGAGATCACATCGCGATTGAACAAATGCGGCCATTCGTGATTGCGACCCTTCTTGCGAGAATCATTTGACTTAGGACCAGCCTCATCGCCGTCGAGCCAAGTGGAAACGACGTAGTGATAGAACTGTTTCGTCCAAAGGAGCCCCGCGTATGCTTGCCGCATGATCAGTTGACGATCTTTCGACAGCGAAGGCGAAATTCGTTTTCCGTAGAACTCGTCGCATTCTTGTTTGCGGCTGTCGAAGATTTCGTCGAATGATTCGCCGAATGCATGAGCGTGAAAGTTCTCGGCTTTGCCGCCG
Organism: Pirellulaceae bacterium; assembly: GCA_041749955.1. GTDB lineage: Bacteria > Planctomycetota > Planctomycetia > Pirellulales > Pirellulaceae > JBBSJZ01. The sequence continues at coordinate 2,688 of JBGTAI010000230.1, forward strand.
CACGTTTCCACAGCAAACGAGTCGATCGCTTCAGTCAAACGCAAGCGAACAACTTTGGTTTGCCCAGCAGGGATCATCACCAAGCCGTAAGACGCGCACTTCGTGCCGCTTTGCTTTGGGTTCACAGCACTGGTGTCGCCCTGCACGACAAAGTCATGAAATGCATCTTTGAAGTAATCCGATTCGCTAGGCAAACCCGGATGCAGTTCCTTGTTCGTTTCGTTGTCCGTGAACAACCATGGCCAAGCATCATCGCCGTTCATTGAGTCGCAAGTAAACCAAAAGCTCTTCAGCGACTCGTGATACGTGACGACTGAATCGCCTTTGAGTTTCATCGAAGGCCGGGCAGTGCAGCCTTCGTCGGTGCAGTGCCAAGTCCATGTATTGCGAAAGAATAATTGCGGCAACACATGAACCACCGCCGGTTGCGGCCCACGGTTGGTGATGTTCAACCGAATCAACACGTCGTTGGGTGAGCCTTTGGCGTACTCAATATCGACGTCAAAGTAACGTGACTCTTCGAACGCACCGCTATCGACAAGCTCATACTCAGGCTCCAGCCGATTGCGCATGCGGCTGACGTTAGGCAAGTCTTCGTACGGATATCGCTTCTGTGGATACTTGTACAACGCACGCATGTAACTGTGCGTGGGAGAGCTATCCAGATAGTAGTAACACTCTTTGACGTCTTCGCCGTGATTACCCTCAGGCCCGGTGAGACCAAACAGCCTCTCCTTCAGGATGGGATCGCGGCCGTTCCAAAGCCCAACGGAAAAGCAAAGCCGGCATTCGCGGTCACTGATGCCAAGCAAGCCGTCTTCGCCCCACCGATACGCCCGACTCCGAGCGTGGTCGTGCGGGAAATAGCTCCAAGTCGCGTCACCGCCCTCGCTGTAATCCTCGCGAACAGTGCCCCATTGGCGTTCTGAGAGATAGGGTCCCCACCGATGCCAGTTTTCTTGACGTTGTTGGCTTTTGAGCAAGCGTTCGTCTTCGACAGTCATCGGTGATTCTTTCAGATCGACAGGGTGTGCGACTTGGATGCAACTTGAGAATAGCTACTCCATTAGCTTGGTGAATTCCCCCCCAGTGTAGCCTTATGCGTTGTCGAGCAATTCGACGGCAGCAAACTTTTCGCCTTCGAGCATCGAAAGACTTGCGCCGCCACCGGTGCTGACGTGGCTAACTTGGTCCGCGAAGCCGAGTTGCTCGACTGCTGCGGCACTGTCACCACCACCGATGATGCTCATGCCGCTGCCGTCCGCGATCGCTTGGGCAACGGCAATGGTGCCAGCGTCCATTGGTGGCTTTTCGAACACGCCCATCGGTCCGTTCCAGACAATCGTCTTGGCAGTCTTGATGACTTCGGCATACAGCTTGGCGGTCTCTGGCCCAATGTCGAGGCCTTCCATGTCGTCCGGAATTTCACCCGCAGCAACGATCTTCTTGTTGCAACCTGCAATGTTCCGGAAGTCGTCTCCGCAATGCGTGTCGACGGGTAAGTGCAGTTTGCTGCCGCCCTTTTCGATGAGCCGCTTTGCTAATTCGACTTTGTCTGGTTCGACGAGGCTACCGCCGACTTTACCGCCTTGTGCGAGCGAGAACGTGTACGCCATCGCACCGCCGATGAGGACTGCGTCACAGATTCCAAGCAGGTTCTCGATCACGTTGATTTTGTCGCTGACCTTGGCGCCGCCAAGGATCGCGACGAATGGACGCTCTGGGTTGCTGATCGCGTCGCTGAGGTATTCGATTTCTTTGGCGACAAGGTGGCCCACGACTCGCGGTTTGCCCGCCATCGCTTCGGGAACCGCGACCATCGACGCATCGCTGCGGTGGCATGTGCCGAACGCATCATTACAGTAAATATCTCCCATGGCGGCGAGTTTTGCGGCAAATTCGGCGTCGCCTTTCTGTTCGCCCTTGTTGAACCGCACGTTCTCAAGAACAACGCAATCGCCGTCAGCGAGAGCAGCAACTTTTGCGTGAGCGTCGTCTTCAACTGTGTCCGAGGCAAAGGCGACTGGCTTGCCAAGCATTTCACCCAGACGCACGGCGGCTGGCTTGAGGCTGAACTTCGAGTCGTCGCCTTCGCCTTTAGGCCGGCCAAGGTGACTCATCAAAATCAGTTTCCCACCGCGGTCGACCACACTCTTGATACTTGGCAGCGCCATTCGGATTCGACGGTCATCCGTAATCGTCCCGCTTTCGTCCAAAGGAACATTAAAGTCCACACGCATCAGGACGGTCTTGCCTTGTACGTCTACTGCGTCGATCGATTTTTTAGCCATTTTTCATTCTCTTTTGGTGATGCAACGGATTTCGGACTGCGATTATCGGGAATCAGCGATAAGCCGCAATCGGCCTGTATTTTGCAACTTGCTCGAATTTCGCCTCAAGTGTGTCCGTGGGCACTGCGGTTCTTCCCAACGCTGCCTGTCGAAAGGGAAATGGCTCAACTCAGGCCCTGGTTCTAGCCGAACATCCACTACAAGCGTCTTGATCGGCACCGTGCTGGTTGAAGGTGATGCGTGTCATGTGAAGGCGCGTTTCATAGGGAGACGCAGGCAATCGGTGTTCGGGGGGACACGATGGCGGTTAGATCGAGTTGGGCGTCCAGACCCAGTGCTTTAGCACGGGGGATTCTGGTCGTATCGCTGCTGTCGCTGCATACCGGGATCGCTTCACGTACTCACGTGACTTTGGCCACCGAACCATTGGGCCAACGGTCCAGCAATGATGGCATCTCGCTTTTCGCGTCGAGAGAACAACGAGAAGAAGCGATCTCGGCTCTTCCGCTGAATCGACTCACGCCCGAAGCTCGCCAACGAATTCAAGACATCGTCCAATCGCCCACGATCTATCGGCGGCTGCCGACTCAGGCAATCGACTGCGATCGGGACATGTTTCTATTCCTGACTCGCAATCCCGAAGTCCTCGTCGGGATGTGGGACTTGATGGATGTCACCCACGTCGCCACACGTCGAACGGGGCCGTTCCAGCTCGAAGCGGAAGACGGCAGCGGCACAACGTGTAAGGTGGACTTGGTCTATGGCGACTCAACAACGCATATCTTCGTCGCTGACGGTGGCTACGATGGACGCATGGTCGCCAAGCCAATCCAAGGCAAAGGCGTTTTCTTACTGCGAAGCTCCTACGCCACGTCCTCATCCGGCGGAACCACAGTCGCTGGCACCTTGGACTGCTTCGTGCAATTCGAGAGTCTTGGTGCTGACCTGGTTGCTCGAACACTCAGCGGCGTGATCGGCCGTTCCGCAGACAACAACTTTGTCGAAACAGCTCGGTTCATTTCCCAGGTTTCACAAGCCTCTGCGAGAAATCCAAGTTCCATGGTCGATGTCGCCGAGCGCATCCCACAAGTCTCCCCAGCAACACGCAAACAATTCGTCGACACAATCGTGACCGTCAGCCGAAGGGCTCTGAACTTGCCGCAAACTGCAAGTATTGAGGTGCCTGGCGAAACGTCGCGTTGAACTTGGCAACGCTCTTGCAGCAAGTCCGGCGGATCGCTCAGCCCAACCGTTGATGACAGTCAACGAAGCAACTCGCGAGTTCGTTCGCAGCCAGACCCCAGAATACTCAAGGGCTTACCAGAGTCACGGCGGTCTTCGTTGGTGAAAATATGAGTGATTAAAAATGGATGCGCACTCAGTGCGAGATCGTTTTTTCCTTATTTTTCACCTAACCTCTTTACCAAACTGCCTTCGATCCAGTGTTCGAGCGCACAAAAGACCCCCGAGGTCTGATGGCCCCGGCAGGCACTGTATCGGCCCTCCGGGCCTGATTGTTAAACCAGGGTTGGGCGTTTCAGGCTGTTCAATGGTAAGCAGAAGTCATCGGAAGGCCCGGAGGGCCGATACAATAGATGCCGGGGCCGTGAGGCCCCGGTGAATATGCCGAAAGAATACTCAAGCCCTGAAAGGGTGACACATCGCACCAATTGCACCAGCGAATGTCTCACACCTTCGGGGCTTTATCTTGGCCTGGAAGGTGAGCCGATTCCTATCTTTGCATCAGAGCAAAATCCACAACTTCAATATTGGTTGCAGAGTCACCGCTAGGTGAGCAATCAGGGCAACTCGCTTTTTCAAATTGGCGTCTTTGTCTTTTCGTAGGGTGCCGTGCTTGCACGCACCTTCTGCTGAATCTGGTGCGCGCAAGCACGGCACCCTACATTTCGCAGTTTGAAAAGCTGATTTGCCCTGGGTGAGCAATGAGGCCCCTTGCCACAACACGTGATCGTGGCTCGGGAGAATGATGTCCGCTCTAGCGTGCTATTGAATGTCATGCTGCTATTGAGTGGATCTGTTTTTCTACCGTGCTGCCGCTTCGTCGACGCGGTACATTTCTCGCCACGGAAGTTGGATGCCGCCGTCGATGGTGAGGGTGCTGCCGGTGACATAGGCGCTCGCGGGGTCGGCTAAGAAGACCACGCCGCGGCCGATTTCTTCGCTTTGGCCTAGTCGGCCCCATGGCAGCTTCTTGCCCTCGCGCTCGAGCGTCTCTTCGCTGAAGAATTTGCGCTCGCCGGGTGTGTCGATCCAGCCTGGATGGACAATGTTGACACGGATGCGATGGTGAGCCAACTCGACCGCCGCTGTGCGAGCCATTTGATCGATCGCCGCCTTGGCCATGTTATATGCCATCGCGCCAGGCATCGCCATGTGCGCGTGCGGGCTGCTGATGACGACGATGTTGCCGCCCTTTCCCGCCTCACTCATTCGCTTGGCCGCCGCCCGCACGAGATAAAACGGTCCCCACATCGTGACATCGATCGTGCGACGAAACTCGGTCAAGTCAGACTCGAGCATCAGGTGTCGGTCGCTGTAGGCCGCGTTACTGACCACGATGTCGACCCCGCCCATTGCCGCGATAGAAGCGTCGACAAGATTTTCAACGGCGTCCTGGTCTCCGAGGTCCGCAGCAATCGGGTGTGCCTTCACGCCCAACTCGGTGCAACGCTCGCAAACTTCATCCGCTTCCTCGGGATGACTGCGGTAATTGACGACGACTTCCGCACCCGCGCGGGCCAGTTCGATGGCGATACCGCGACCGATACCACGCGAGGCACCAGTTACCAAAGCTCGTTGTCCGCTCAAAACACTCATAAAGAACTCTTTTTCAGCACTCGATATTCATGACTCGGGGCACAGGATCACGTCCCGCAACAGTTCCACAAAAGAGTAGCGGGCGACGCCCCTGCGGTCGATTACGCGCCCCCGACAAAGCTCTCGATCAAGACACCCAAGTCCCTGGGGAAATGAAATCTCGCCGCTGGGAAAATAAAATCGCAAATGGAAGATTCCTTTCAGATTTGAAGAATTCTTTCATTCCGGTGCTTGCAGTCTCGCATGCCCTGCAATTACTCTGTCACGTGGAAGTCCTGAATTCCTGTGTTTTGAGGTGAAAGTGGCGACAGAAACCCGTCGAGACCGACTTCGCGAGCTGGTTCAAGCTCGGGGATTTGCGGCCCTTGGCGAGTTGGCGTCATCCCTCGAAGTCAGCGAATCGACGATTCGCAGGGATTTGGAACTGCTCGAGTTGGCTGGAGAGGCTCGACGAACGCATGGCGGCGTGTACTGGACGGGCGAGTCGGACACGATCCAAGTGTTTGAGTCGCGAAAGGACGATCAGTGGCCTGCCAAGCAAGCGATCGGAGTCGCGGCCGCAGCATTGATCGAAGATCACGACACGATTTTGCTCGATGGCGGAAGCACAACCTACGAATTGGCTCGGCAATTGATTTCGCGGCCGCTCCAAGTGGTCACGAACAGCTTGCCCGTGGCGCACCTGTTGAGCACAAGCGATTCGATTGACTTAGTCATGATTGGCGGGTGCGTTCGCGGTCGAACGAGCGTCACGATCGGCCCGATGGCGGATTCGATGCTTGGTGGGATCAATGTTCGCAAAGCGTTTTTGTCGGTCGCGGGCATCAACGAACAAGGTTACTTCAACAGCGACATGATGCTCGTGGAGAGCGAAAAAGTAATGCTCGCGAGAGCTGACCAAGCCTTCGTTGTTGCGGACAACAGCAAGTTCGGCCGAGCCAGCTTGTCGCGATTGTGCGGATTACAAGACGTGCATGGAGTCGTCACGGACGCCGGACTGGATTCCAAGTGGAAAGAGTGGTTGGAGTCGGCAGGGGTCCAATTAGTCTTAGCTACACCAGCCAACTAAAACGCGTTCGCAGAGCACTGCATCGCATAGACATTCGTCAGAAACAGTAACTGTTTATCAATACAATATGACATCACAAACAGTCGATCGCGCCGCGATTGAATCGCTCGTTCGTCAAGCGATCCGTCAATCACTCGGCGGAGCTCCAGCACCAACAAGTGCCATCAATCATCCGGGTTGGATCGATGGAAAGCCGAATTTGCGAGTGAGCATCTCGGCGCGACATTGCCACTTAACCGACGAGCATGTTGAAATCCTGTTCGGTCGCGGTGCTGTGCTCGAACCCGACAAGGACTTGTACCAGGACGGTTTCTACGCGGCCAAACAGACCGTGATGGTGGTTGGCCCGCGTCGCCGGATGCTGCCAAGCGTTCGTGTTCTCGGACCGACTCGCGGCGCCAGCCAAGTGGAATTGGCTTTAACCGATTCAATCTCCTTGGGTATCGACGCACCGATCCGTCACAGCGGCAAGATCGATGGCACTCCAGGTTGTGTTTTGGTTGGCCCTGCCGGATCAGTCCAGCTCGAACAGGGTGTGATCCGCGCCGCCCGCCACGTGCACATGAACCACTTTGATTGTGAGCACTTCGGCGTCAAGGACGGCGACATGATGCAGCTCATCATCAAGAGCCCCGACTGTAGCGTTCGCTTCGACGATGTGCTGGTTCGTGCCGACAAGGCTGCGAAGCTCGAAGTCCACATCGATACGGACGAAGGCAACGCGTGCAACCTCGATGCAGCAACCGAAGTGCGCCTCGAAGCCGTCACACCGTGTGGCTGTAAAGACAAACACAAGTAATTCGATCTCTATCTTTTTCAGCCCTACCTCTTAACTCTCAACCCTTAACCTTCAACTCTCAACCCCTTTCTCAAGGCAGTATTTGAAATGGCAAAAACTAGTGAAGCACTCGGCATGATCGAAACCAAGGGGTTTATCGCCTTGGTCGAAGCGTCCGATGCAATGATGAAGGCCGCTAACGTAACGTTCCTCGGCTGGGACAAAATCGGCAGCGGTCTCGTGAGCGCGTTTGTTACTGGCGATGTCGCAGCTGTGAAAGCAGCAACCGACGCTGGTGCCGCAGCGGCCGGTCGCGTCGGTGAAGTCGTTAGCGTGCAAGTGATTCCTCGTCCACACGACGATCTCGGCAAGATCCTGAAGTTCGCCGGCACTCCCGCGAAGAAGTAAACACACGTTTCTCCGCAACTACATCCCCTACAAAAATCTAGAATAAGAAATACATCCATGAACGATGCAATTGGTTTGATCGAAACGAAGGGTCTGTTGGCTTTGGTCGAAGCAACGGACGCGATGGCAAAGGCAGCGAATGTCCAAATCGTCAAGCGAGTCGATATTGGTGGTGCTTACCAAACGACTGTTGTCAGCGGCGACGTTGGCAGCGTTCGCGCAGCCGTCGAAGCTGGTGCAGCCGCCGCCGCTCAAGTGGGCGAATTGGTCGCTAGCCACGTGATCGCACGACCATCCGAAGGCTTGATCGCAGCTTTTTTGAACTAGCGCCAGAGGGCTCGGTGCAATCCGAGTCGACTTTGGCGAATGAACATTCCGGTTCGTTGCTTTTTCAATCCATTGACCCTCAACCCTTCGGTAGTTCCGTGCTCGTACTTGTCGCGAATCTGGGATCGACCAGCTTCAAGTATCGCTTGTTTGATATGAGCGATGAACGATGTTTGGCGCGCGGAGGCGTCGAACGCATCGGCGAGAGCGAAAGCCCTTGTTCCGTTGAGATCGGTGATTGGAAAGACGAGCGAGTGATGTCGGTGCCGGATCACGGTGTCGCTGTTGCCGCATGTCTGGAGCAATTGACTGACCCCGAGCATGGTGCAATCAAGGACGCGAGCGAAGTCCAGGCGATCGGCTTCAAAGCCGTTCACGGTGGTCGGCTTTCTGGTGTGTTCATCGTCAATGATGACGTGCTTGATGCCATGGCGGAAATGAATGCGGCTGCTCCAGCCCACAATCCTCCGTACATTGCCGCGATGCGAAAGCTGCGTGAACGTTTCCCGAACTTGCCACTCGTGGCCGCGTTCGAGACGAACTTTCACCAAACGATTCCCGCCGCGAGGCGCGAGTACGCGATCCCACGTGAATGGGCAAACGAATTGCACATTCGCAAATGGGGATTCCACGGCGCGAGCCATCGCTTTATCGCCACACGCAGTGCTGAATTGCTTGGCCGCAGCGACTTGAGAGTGATCTCATGTCACCTCGGTGGAAGCAGCAGTCTGACGGCGATCCAAAACGGAAAGAGCGTCGCCACCACCATGGGCATGACGCCACAAACCGGATTGCCCCAGAACAATCGAGTGGGCGACTTCGACGCGTTTGCGTTGCCGCTCATCATCGAGCGAACTGGGCTATCGCTCCAGGAAGTGCTGCAGAAACTCGCGAGCCGCGGAGGTCTGCTGGGATTGAGCGGACGCAGCGGCGACATTCGCGACTTGGAAGCGGGAGCTGATTCAGGCGATGAAGGATGCCGACTCGCATTGGATGTCTATGTCGAGGAAGTTCGTCGACACGTCGGCGGATTGATCATGGCGATGGGCGGAGTCGACGCGATCGTCTTCACCGGCGGCATCGGCGAGAAAGGCAAACGCATTCGAAACTCCGTTTGCAGCGGGTTGGAAGACCTTGGCATCGTGCTCGATGTTCAAGCGAACGAATCAGCAAGCGGTGAAGGCTCGTTCCACGACGCGACAAGCCGTGTCCAGTTGTGGGTGATTCCAACCAACGAAGAGATCGTTGTCGCAAGACAATGTGTCGAAGTGCTTAGCAAACCAGCTTAAGCACGTTTAACAATTTTACCAACGAAGTAGTTGTAACCATGTTTGTCGCTCGCGTAATCGGATCGGTGGTCAGTACCCAAAAGGTACAGACGATGACCGGCCATAAGCTGCTTGTCGTCGAACCGTATCGACTCGAGGCCGAATCCCGATCTTCGCTTGTCTCCGCAGGCCGCACGTTCATCACCGTCGACACGCTCGGTGCGGGCGAAGGTGACTTTGTGTTGATTTGCCAAGGCAGCAGCGCTCGACTGACACCAGAAACCAAAGATTTACCCATCGACGCTGTCGTGATCGGCATCGTTGATCGCGTCACGATCGAAAAACAAAGCGTCTACTCCCGCAGCGACGCCTAAGGATCAGCGGGAAAAAGGGTGCTTTGCACAAAGGGTACCGGACACCTTTTTCCCGTTCATTTCCAACCATACACCTCATCACGATTGAAGAGTTCACATAATGCAGTTCGATGAAAACCTGATTCGTAGCGTGGTTGCTCAAGTGTTGGCTGAAGTCGGGCCAATGCCACGAGCCAACACCAGTGCTCCCGCGAAGGTCAATGGACACGCTTCGAGTTACGCCGGTCGTTACGGAATCTTTACCGACGCTGACGAAGCGGTTGCCGCCGCTCGAATTGCGTTTGAGCAGCTGCGTGAACGAAGCATCGAAGAACGTCGCGGCATGATCGATATCATTCGCCGAATCTCGATCGACAACTGTGAAGAACTCGGTCGGATGGAGATGGAGGAGACCAAGATCGGTCGCCTCGAGCACAAGATCGAAAAGCTCAAGGCGCTTGGTGAAATGTCGCCTGGTGTTGAGTTTCTCGAAACGAAGGCTTACAGCGGCGATCACGGACTCGCGATTATCGAACGAGCTCCGTTCGGTGTGATCGGCGCGATCACGCCTGTGACGCACTCGCTTCCCACGATCACCGGCAACGCGGTCAGCATGATTGCTGGTGGGAACACGGTGGTTGTGAACCCGCATCCGTCGGGCAAGAAAGTTGCGGCCGAAGGCGTTCGCCGCTTCAACCAAGCGATTCATGCGAAGTATGGAATCGACAATCTCATTTGCGTCATCGCGGAACCCACTTTGGAAAGTGCTGATGCGCTTTTCAAGAACCGCAATGTCGCACTGATCTGTGTCACGGGCGGACCGGCGGTCGCTCGTGCAGCACTCAACAGTGGCAAGCGAGCCATTGTTGCTGGCCCAGGCAACCCGCCGGTCGTTGTCGACGAGACCGCCGACTTGGATCGTGCAGCACGCTGCATCATCCAAGGCGGTGCGTACGACAACAATCTATTGTGCATCGCTGAAAAAGAAGTCTTCGTCGTCGAGAGTGTATTCGACGCGATGATGGATGCGATGCGTCGCGCTGGTGCAGTTCAATTGAACTCGCAACAAATTCAACAGCTCACCAGTAAAGCGATCGTTCAAGTCGGCGATGATAAGCACGACGCGGCTTGCAAAGATTACATCGGCCAAGATGCGAGTTTTCTCGCCGCAGCCGCCGGTGTAAGCGTGCCAGCGGGAACGGAACTCATCTTTGGCGAAACCGACGAACATCATCCTTTCGTTAGCGTCGAGCAAATGATGCCGTTCATTCCGTTCGTCCGAGCTCGCGATGTTGACCACGCAATTGCGATGGCAAAGCAATATGAGCACGGCTTCCGACACACAGCCATCATTCATTCACGCAACGTCCACAACATGACCAAGATGGGTCGCGAAATGGACACGACGTTGTACGTCAAGAACGGCCCGTGCATGGCGTCGCTCGGGCTCGGTGGCGAAGGCTACATCTCGTTCTCGATCGCTGGGCCAACCGGTGAGGGCGTTACCACACCAACGACATTCACTCGCGAGCGTCGATGCAGCATGATCGACGAGCTAAGAGTCGTTTAATGCAAATTGCCATTGTTCTCGGTTCAGCACGAGCCACCGTAAAGCACGTCAGCTTGGAGGGCCAAAAGCTCGCGGTGCTGCAACCGATTACCCAGGCGGGAAAAAGCGATGGACCACCCATCATGGCGGTCGACGCTATGGGATGCCGCAAAGGCGATCGCGTCATGATCACCAGTGACGGTACTTACGCTCGAGAAATCACGAACCACGAAAACACCCCCGCACGCTGGAGCGTGATGGGCATCTTGGACTAACCCCGTAACGATTCCAACACTCACAACGCATGACTTCCACCCTTTCGTCCAACGCACCAGCACCGATTGATCCGGCGTACATCGCCGAGATCGTCCGGCAGGTGCTTGCGCGAGTCAGGGCGGCTGGAACACCGATCCAAACATCAAGCCAGACACCGATCGCAGAGACCGTGAAGCTTGTCACGGTTGAAACCGTCGTTGCTAGTGCCGCATCCAACGATCGTGTCATTCTCATCAATCGCAAGTCGATCGTGACCCCTGCGGCACGCGACGAAGCGAAGCAACTTGGCGTGCGGTTGGAGCTTGTTGGCACAAACAGTCAGAGCTCATCGAAAGCGGTGTCGGATGTCTCCCTTGGCATGATCGATACGACCGATGCCTCGTGGGTCGAAAGCATCACTGCGGCGCTCTCGCGTCGTGGAATCGCCGTTTCTTCGGGTTACTCTGCGATTCAGATCGTTTTGACGGACTGTCCCGCGAAACAAACATACCATTACTCATCGCTCGGGAAGCATCGCGCCGCAATGCTCACTGGAATGAATCAAGTCGAGCGTTTTCATCGCGAGTTGTCGCCCGATGTGTGGGTCATCGACAAGACTCAAGTCGGCCTACCAACAATCGTCAACATCGTCGCAACAATCGTTCGTTTGGCAGGAGCCGCAACATGATTTTTGCTCGAACCATCGGCACCGTAACGCTTTCGCGGTCGCATCCGTCGCTTGATGCCGCAACATTGCGGCTCATCGAAACGGTGGATTCGATCGAACGTCTCGAGACTCAACCGCTCGGTGGCGAAACGCAAGTGGCTTGGGACATTTGTGGTGCTGGAGACGGCGACTTAGTCGCGATTGCTGAGGGCCCCGAGGCGGCTCAGCCGTTCCGACCCAGAGTCGTTTGTGTTGACTCGACGATTGTCGCCTTAATCGACCATGTGGAATTGAAATAACGAAAACGGTGCTCGCAACGTTTGTTGAAACACCTTTCTTTAAGAACTGGAAATCAAATGCAGAACCTTCATAAGATCAAACAAGACATGTGCGACATCGGTCGTCGCATTTACAACCGCCAGTTTGCTGCGGCGAACGATGGCAACATCACCGTTCGCGTCAGCGAGAACGAAGTTCTCTGCACACCAACGCTGCACTGCAAAGGCTTTCTCGTTCCAGACGACATCTCGCTCGTCGACATGACTGGCAAGCAACTGTCCGGTCGCAAGAAGCGATCGAGCGAGGCCCTGTTGCACTTGGAAATCTATCGCCAACGCGAAGACATCAAGAGCGTCGTCCACTGTCACCCGCCGCATGCAACGGCATTCGCGATCGCTCGCGAACCGATTCCACAATGCATTTTGCCTGAGGTAGAAGTCTTCCTCGGTGACGTGCCGATCACCAAGTACGAAACGCCGGGCGGACAACAGTTCGCTGACACGATCATTCCGTTTGTCCATAAGACCAACATCATGATCTTGGCCAACCACGGCACGGTCAGCTACGGCGAATCCGTCGAGCAAGCTTACTGGTGGACCGAAATCCTCGACTCGTATTGCCGCATGTTGATCCTGGCGCGGCAACTCGGTCACGTCGCTTACTTGAGCCCAGAAAAGAGCCAAGAGTTGCTCGAGTTGAAGGACAAGTGGGGATACAAGGATCCACGAAACACGAAGGAATTCGAGGATTGCGACATTTGCGCCAACGATATTTTCCGCGAGTCATGGGCGGATGCTGGCGTCGCTCGCCGAGCATTCTCGCCACCACCGCCGATCAAGTTGCCCGCCGCAACCAGCCCCGCTGCTGCGAAAGCACCAGCTGGAATTGACGAGGCACAGCTCGTGAAATTGATTACGGACGAAGTCATTCGTCAGCTTCAAAAGAACTAGGCCAGTTCAACCACATTGCGATAGCGATGTAGGCCGGACCGAGGAGCGTTAGCGACGAAGTTCCGGCATTACCAGGCAATTGAAAGATGCCGGAGCGGCGCCGCTGACGCGGCTTGATCCGGCCTACAAGATCTTCAACCACACTACGCTAAGACAGTAACAGCAACATGAAAGTTTCGATCATCGGTGGCGGCGGACTCGTCGGTTCGTGTGCCGGATATGCACTGCAGTGCGGCGGTGTCGTTCGCGAAATCGCCTTGCTTGATTTAAACCAAGAAGCGGCGGTAGGCCACGCACTCGATCTTCAACACGGGACGCCAAGCGTTGCCGATCAAGTGATCGTCGGTGGCGGTTACGAACACATCCCAACGAGTGACGTGATTTGCATCACCGCTGGTTTGCGTCGCAAGCCCGATGAGTCACGTTTGGATTTGATCAATCGTAACACGGATCTGTTCTTGCAAATCCTTGCCGACATCAAAGCCGCTGGACCAAAGAAATCAGCGATCGTGCTCGTGGTCAGTAATCCTGTGGACATCTTGACGTATGTGGCTGCGGAATCACTCGGCTTGCCGCATTCGCAAGTCATCGGTTTGGGAACCCAGCTCGATACGATCCGTTTCTGTTCGTTGATTGCGGAAGAGTTGAAAGCTCCACCGACACAAGTCAAGGCACTGATTCTCGGTGAGCACGGCGACACGATGGTGCCAGTGTGGAGCAGTGCGACGATCGGAGGATTGGCGCTCGATAAGTATCCCGGATGGAATCCGACGATGTCGACAGCACTGTTCACTCGGACTCGCGGAAGCGGTGCGGAAGTCATCAAACGCAAGGGTGGAGCTGGCTTCGCGGTGGGAATCGCCATTCGCGACGTGATCGAAGCGATCGCACTGGATCGTCGTTGCATCTTGCCGGTCAGCAGTGTGCAAACCGGCTGTTATGGCATCCGTGACGTTGCACTCTCGGTACCCACCATCGTCGGTCGCGCGGGCGTTTTGGACCAGATGGAAATCGATCTCTGGCCAAAGGAAATTCAAGGCATGCGAACGAGCGGCGCGGCACTGCGAAAAACCCTCGAAACGGTTTTACAACGTATCGGCCGATAAGCCGTTGCATTGCTTATGCTGAGCGGCGGCGCGGGCGGAGGCTCGATAGGCTGTCGCTGATGCTTCCCGAAAGCGAGCGATTAGATCGTGTCGAAGCGGAGCCGAGGCTCTCGCTTCGGATCGCACTTGCGACTTGCGATTGAAGTTCCGAACGGATCTTCGCGACATCGGTTTTCTTATCGAGCCAAACTCGCAATTCGATCTGCTGGGTGCTTTTACCCGCACACACGAAGGTCGTCTTGGGCTCCGGGCTCGTCATTACGCTTGGATTCCGAGACGCAATGCCAAGCAGCATGGCGCTGGCGTCACTGCCTCGAATCTCTTTGCTCAGCTCGACGTCGACGGTGAGCGGGCACAAACGTCCTGCACCTGTCCAATTGGTGACGTCTTCACTCATGAATTTGCGATTGGGGATAATCAGCTCGCGACCTTCCTCGTCAACGAGAGCGGTCGTGCGAAGACGTTGAATCGCGATGCGGCCCGTTAGCTTGCCGACCGTGACTAAGTCGCCGGGGCTCGCGGGTTTTTCCAACAACACGAAGAGGCCGCCGATAAAGTTGCGGACCATGTCTTGCATTCCAAACCCAAGGCCGATCACCAGGGCAACAACAAGCCACTGGATCGTTTCCCATCTCAACCCGATCCAGGTCGCAGCAAGTACGACGCCGACTAAGCAAAGCACAGCACGTCCCATCACAAGCAGCAAATGATGCATGCCTTCGTCAGTGATCATGAAGTCAAGCAGCAACACGTCCAACACGAGTGGCAAGGTGCGAGCCATATGAAACGTAAAGAACAGTGTTGCGACCGCAAGCAATAGATCCACAGCCGTAATCGGAGTGGCTGTTGGGACGAGCTTGGCAACTTCACTACCATCGAGGCTAGCGGTGTACTGCGTCGTCGTTTCGTGAACTGTCCATAAAGTCGGATTCGCAACGCTCAGATTCGGAATAATGTCTGTCCAGAGCGACGCAATCGTGACGACGATCCCGAACGCGACAGCACCACGAGCTAAGAAGGCCAAACGTTGCTGAAGGAGATCGTACTTTTGGCGACGCAAATAGCCTGCTCGGAGTTCCATCCCGTGGGCTGCGTCATCATCGATGAGCTCGACCCGGCCGTCGCCGTCGTCGGCCCAAACGATCCAAAGTTGCGATGCAACCGTTTTGATCACGTTGGCGGCTAACCAAAGCAATCCCATGACGAGGGCTGTGACGATCAATCGAGTCAACAAGACTTGCGAAGTGTACCCGTAACCCATGGCGGAGAGGACGGCCATCAACAGCGGGAAGCCAACACCCAAGACGTACCAAAGATGTCGAAAACGATAGGCCCAGCGAGTCCGACTCGCTAAGAAGAGTGCGGGAACAAAGCCTTGTTTCGGACGCAGTGCCCGGTGAGCAACGAATGCTACTACTAGCATCGCCAGCAAGAACCCGATCCGTCCAAGCGATTCACGCCATCGTCCCTGGTCCATTTGGCTGACGATCGAAATGCCCATGGCAAGCGGAACAAGCACCATCGCGAGGATCGACAGCGTCTTGAATGCACGCTCGCGCGAGGGCAGCTTCCAATCCATGTGCTTGTCGACGATCCCGAAGGGGCGAGTCAGTTGACGTGGAAGTTCAATGAGCCACAAAACCAACGCCGCAGCGTAGAACCCAGCCGATACGGAGAGCAGTGTTTCAGTCGTCGCTTGAGGATCCGCTAGCCATTGACCGATGAGGAAGAAGCATGCCGGAAAAATCAGTGACAGGACAAACGTCAAGGCTGCGGCGGCAATTGTCCAACGCAGGCCAAGTTGCTTGATTTGGCGTTGCTTTCCGATCTGGGCAAGCATCGCTTTGGCTTTCCACCGGATCAGCCCCACGGCCAAGATCGAGAAGCACAGGTAGAATCCATACAACGGACTCATCGAGAGTTTCGTTCGCAGGTCACTAGCGAATCGTTGAGAGCGACGTCCGTCGAACAATGACCCGAGACCACTCCATGCGGTGCGAATGTCCTCAACGCCAAGCGGATTCCCCGAGCGAATCCACGTCACGTGCTTGTCGATCAAACCACGAAATGCGGTAATCGTCGTGGCCGAGTCCGTCGTGGTCGTGTCGAGTTCGTCCAATCGCTTTTGATAGAGTCGATAATCGCTGCTGAGTTGATCCACGAGATCGCGTCGCTCGGCGAGCATCTGGTAGACCTGTGGGCGGTACTGTTGTGCTTCCACCGAACCGGCGTACAGCGAGTTGGCGATCCAAAGATCGGTTTCGCTTTCTAGATTGTCGAGTTGTGTCCGTTGGAGATCGAGTTCGAGTTGCTCTCGTTGCGCATCACTCATTCGATCGTGCACGTCACGAAGTGCAGCGAGTTGGACGTGAACTGGATCAAGTTGCTCGCGACGGTGCCGCAGGAGCGCGCCGATCGTCGGTGTCAGCCCGTACTGGGCCAGTTTCGTGCGCACACTTTCATAATCTTCTCGAAGCGACGTGAGCTTTTGGCGAGTCGATTCGATTCGCGTGTTGACGTCGCGACGCGAGTTGCTGATCAGTGCCAAATCATCAGCCAAGCCAGCGTTGTAGCGAGCGAGTTCACCGACCAGAGGGTGTGAGTTGGATGCGATCGCTCGTGCACGGTCGCCCAATCGAAAAGCGGAGGATGCTTTGGAGTTCTCAACAGCCTCATCGATCGCAGCGATTTGTGCGTCGATCACCTGGATCTGGCGACGCCCCGCAGCGAGCTCGGCCTCGAACAGATCCGAGTGGTTCTCGTTGAAGTTCATCTGCCGTCGCATCAACTCGATTCGCGTCTGCAGTGCCTCTTTGCGAGTTTGACGCTGGAGCTCGTCGCACTTGGCTTTGATGTCGGTAAGCGATGCCGTCGTTGTCGACGACTGGATTGATCGCAACTCGGCTTCCGCTTCACTCAGCTGGCGCGACCACTGGTCACCCGCGTTAACGATCGCTTCGCCTCCGTAGCGTGAAACCATTTCGGCGAACGAGTCGCGAGCACTGTTCAGATCGAGCACCAATCGCTCGCGGTGCGCTAGCAGATCGGTCGTTGCATAGCCTTCTGGGATACGAACCGACGTTTGAGCTGGAGACGCGAGTAGCCGCTGGAGTGAAGCAAGACGTGAAGGCGCCGAACGAATCTCGGCAGCAAGTTGGCTGGCTTTGTAGGAATCGCCACGAGCCTGTTGGATCCACTGTAGTGCTTTTTGGAGCGTCGATTGGGCGATCGACTTTTCATCGGAGCTTAAACTTGCCGAGTTATTCACTTCATTCGCAGCCGACTCGATATTCGCTTCGCTTACCGTGAGTGTGACGAGCGACTCGGCAACCGGAGTCAATAATGTCGTTGGGTTGTTGTTCGTGTATCCAGTGCTTCGAGCAAAGCTTGCTGGTGGTTGCGAGTAGGTTCCAGATTGCGTTCTGAAAGTGTTGGACGTCGGAGTGGATACCGAGATGACGCGGCCGTTACTGGTGTTGACTGGTTGTGTGGTTGTGCCGGAGTAACGAGTTGTTGAGCCTGTGTAGACTTGTGTCGCCGGTTGTGAGTAAGAGCTTGGATATTGAGCGGATGGATATTGAGACGACGGGTAGCTCGTTCCGGAATAGACTTGGCCGAGTGCTGGGTCGCCTGATACGACGAACACGACAACTAGCAATAAAGCTGTGGTCGCGCGTGAAACGGGCGGGCTAATGCCGTGAAACATGATCGAAATCCGAAAAGTGCACATTGCGTGAAACAATAGCACTCCGATAGCGATCCAATGCCCACCGCGTCAATGTTCAACTTGCTATTTAGACGCGTGAATCGGCTTTGTCGTCGTATTGACTAGCCGTTGGTGCCGGGAACGGAACCGCCCCAACCGAGCTTGTCGCGTAACGTTCGATAATCGTTTTGGCCAGGCACGCTCAGCATCCGAAAGGTTTGCGGCGCACGATTGATGCGAACTCGGTCGCCAGGATAGATGTGACCAAGGATTCGCCCGTCCACGACAATGCTTGTGGATTCATTCGGCTCCGCAACCGCGAGTTCCAGTGCCGTGTCCGCGGAATCCACAAGCGGCCGATACGTGAGCGTGTGAGGGCTGATCGGCGAGATTACGATCGCATCCAAATGGCGTCTCAGAATCGGTCCGCCCGCGGATAGGTTGTGCGCAGTGGAGCCGACAGGCGTCGCGACAATCAATCCGTCACATCGATAGCGAGTGGCGAGGTTCCCGTCGGCATACAGATCGATATCAAGAATTCGGTACGGCGGACCGCCCAAAATCGCCGCCTCGTTGAGCACCAATTGCTCGGCAACGACGCGACCGCCACGAACCAATTGGGTCGTCAGCATCAGGTGCTCGACGACTTCAAAGTCACCGACGCACACATTCTTCCACACATTCACAAAGTCGTTGGGAGACAACGCGGCAAGAAACCCCAGCCGGCCACAATTCACACCGAGCACCGGCAACTGGTTTGTGCCCATTTGGCGAGCTGCTTGGAGTATCGACCCGTCGCCGCCAAGGACGATCACTAAGTCGTGATGCTTGTCGGTGAAGTCGTATCGGAACTCCAAGTCTTCGGCCACGATATCGGCACAGCTCGCGATCACACCGCGAAGTCGCGCGAGTTCCGTGCGAACCCGATCGCGATCCGGTGCACCGAGAATCACGACTTCGGGGCGTTGTCGCTCACCGCTCATCCAGCGGTGCGTAGTTGAATTCGGCATCGCGACCTCCGCATCTCAAAAATGGAGAGCGTACGGACTATCGCTAGCTCGTGACGCCTGTGAACTCAAGCATCTCACGACAAGCTTTCGCGATGCCTTCAGGGCTGATACCAACATCAGCAAGCAACTGGTTGCGATCACCATGGTCGATGAATCGGTCCGGAAGTGCAAGCACTCGCAGGTTTCGCGTATCGAGTCGTTGGGCAACCGCCGACTCAAGGAAAGCAGATCCGAACCCGGCTGCGTGACAGCCTTCCTCGACGGTGACAACAAAGCGACCATCACTGAGCGTGCGAGCGACCATCTCCGCGTCGATCGGTTTGACGAACCGAGCGTTCACAACTCCAACGCTGAGTTCATCACCAAGTGAATCAGCAGCCGCGAGAGCCTGTTCAAGCATCGCACCGAACGCGACGATCGTTCCGTCAGTCCCTTCTCGCAGCCACTCACATCGACCCAACTCGATCGGTGCCATCTTGTGATTCAGCTCAAGCGCCGATGCTTTGGGGTAACGAACGCCTGTCGGGTGCTCATGTTCCAAACACCACTTGAGCATTGGCTCGACTTCTGCTGCATAGGCCGGCGCCATGAGCACCATGTTCGGGAACACACGCATGTAGCCGATGTCGAACAGACCGTGGTGTGTCGGCCCGTCGGGTCCCGTTAAGCCTGCGCGGTCCATCGTAAAGACGACGGGCAAATCTTGAAGCGCGACCTCTTGGAAGATCTGGTCGTAGCTGCGTTGCAAGAACGTGCTGTAGATATCGACGATCGGACGCAAACCGGTCTTGGCTTGTCCAGCCGCAAAGGCAACCGCGTGCGATTCGCAAATCCCCACATCGAAAAAGCGATCGGGGAACGCTTCGCGAACAGGTTCCAGCTTATTGCCTTGGCACATCGCTGCGGTGATGACGGTCACCTTGGGGTTCGCCGTCATTTGGCTGCGAATCGAATCGCGAACGATGTTGGTATACGCTGGGCTGCCATCACTTTTCCGTGTGATCGCCTCGCCGCCGCGATCTTCAAAGGCTGGCGGTGTGTGATAAAAGACGGGGTCTTCGGCGGCTGGTTTATATCCGTGGCCCTTTTCCGTGACGACGTGAAGCAGCACGGGGCCCTTCATCTCGCGGACCATGGCCAGATACTTTCGCATCAACGTAATGTCGTGGCCATCGATGGGGCCGATGTAACGGGTGTTGAGCTCTTCAAACAACATGCCGCCGACGAGTCCGGCTTTGACGCCTTCCTTGATTTGAGCAAGCAAACGCTCGGTCGGGTCACCGAACATGGGAACTCGTTCGAGCAAACGCACGACTTCACTCTTGAGTCCCGTGTAGTACGGATTGCCGCGAAGTCGATCGAGATAACTTGCCACTGCGCCGACGCGCGGACAAATCGACATTTTATTATCGTTCAAGATGATTGTTAAATCGTCACCCAACTCACCAGCGTTATTGAGTGCCTCGAAGACGATTCCGCTTGGGAACGCGCCGTCGCCAATCACGGCTACGGATCGACGGTGAGGTTCGCCATTGATCAAGTCGCCACTGCGAAGACCCACAGCAGTGCTCACGCTGCATCCGGCGTGACCGGTCATGAACAAGTCGTATTCGCTCTCGGCTGGGTTGGGATAACCCATCAACCCGCCACGAGTTCGAATCGAAGGGAAGTCGTGATAGCGTCCAGTCACCAACTTATGCGGATAAACCTGGTGGCCTGTGTCCCAGATCAAACGATCACTGCGGAAGTCAAACTCACAGTGCAGTGCCAAGCACAACTCGACGACACCAAGGTTCGACGCGAAGTGTGCGGTGCGTGTCGCTAGCAAATTGCAGAGCACATCGCGTATTTCGGCTGCGACCGATTCGAGTTGGTCGGGAGTGAAATTCCGTAGTGGCTCGGCGCTATCGAGACTTGCAAGTAATGGGTGTTTCATGATGTCTTTAGTGCGTTCGTTCCAATACGTAGCCCGCCAGCCAAGTTAACCGCCATCCAGCATCGCCAAAAACCGACGCATGGCCCCGCGCCGAATCCACGAGTTGCTGGGCTTTAGCTCGAGTCTCCTCGAGCCCGAGTAAACCTGGGTACGTCAGCTTGCCACGATCGGCGTCCTTTCCGGCGCGTTTTCCTAGGGATGTATCACTTGAAGTCGAATCCAGCAGATCGTCCACGACTTGGAAGGCCAAGCCGAGATCCTTAGCGTAATTACTCAGTGCAGACCGTAGTGGTTTTGTCGCCCCAGAAACAATCGCACCTAAATCGAGTGAGGCGGCAAATAACGCCCCTGTCTTGCGACGGTGGATGTGCTCCAGATGCGAGAGCGTCCTCGGCCCCCCCGTCTCAGCAGCCAAATCGTCCATTTGGCCTCCCACAAGCGCGCTCGCCCCAGCCGCTCGAGATAAAATCAGAACCGCTTCGATCGCCTTTACCGGATCGGGAATCGATTCTGCAAGAATCCGAAATGCTTCGGCTTGCAGTGCGTCGCCAGCGAGAATCGCGGTTGCTTCGTCGAATTGGATGTGTGTGGTCGGTCGGCCGCGACGCAAATCATCGTCGTCCATCGCAGGCAAATCGTCGTGAATCAACGAATACGCGTGGATCATCTCGACTGCGACCGCAGGTCCCAAAGCCAGCTTCGGGTCACCGCCACAAGCCTCCGCCGCCATCAGCACCAAGGCGGGTCGCAACCGTTTCCCTGGAGCAAGCACGGAATAGCGAATCGCTTCGGCGAGCCGATCCGGACAATTCGGCCCAAAATCGCACGCTTGCTTGAGTGCCGCTTCGATCAGCGGTGAGAACTCCCCGATGGCGGACGCGGAATCAGTCATCGTTTCAGGGGTCTCGGGCACAGATGTCCAGTTAGGCAGATAATCGTTTGCGGAGGCTTTTCGGCCAGGACTCGTGGGAAAATGATTTTGAGCAGCAAGCGATTCACTGCACTCATGCGGACATTCTAGAAAAGCTCCGGAAATTCGTCCACGCTTTCTTGCGAACGAGTCTTTGACGACCGTTCTCGAGTACCAGAACTTCCTTCAGCCGAGGCAGCTTTCGCCGATCGTCGGCTTTGACGAGCCTGCTGTTTTTCGGCCAAATCTTCTGATTCCGTAGATTCTACAGGCTCCAGCACTGGGTTGCCCTCGGCATCAAACCCCACGAGTTGCGAGACTTTCTGCTCCGCAGATGCGAGGAATTCATGGCATTCTTTGAGTCGACGGATGCCGTGTTCGTACCGCTCTAGCGAACCGGTGAGGTCCAACTCACCCCCCTCAAGTTCGCTCACAATTTGTTTGAGCTCTCGCAGCGACAATTCAAAACTACCGGCATCACCGGAATCGTTTGGCGTGGGTTTGACGGAGGTTTTCTTGCTGGGCATTAGGATTTTTGACAACGAGGCAATTTCGACCTAGCTATAGCGTAGAAGGTTGTACAGCCTTCGCCACGGGGGGGCGCCGTGGTAACGGATTTAACCATTTTGACGCTTCGTATCTTCAGCACCAAGTTGCAATGACTGTTCTTGGAAATTTTTCTCTCAATTCCCTTTTACCCTTCTTACCAGCGCGGAGGTCTCGATGAGTCGTTCAAACAAGCGAGGTCGCACGCCCGCGCCGGGTAAAAAATATGTTGAAACCAATGCCCCAGACGCAAAACGCGATGCGTCTGCGACCCCAAACACGTTTCTCACTACCGAGACATCCACCTACGTCGAGCCTGAACGCGAAACGTATCACGAGACGCCGGACTCGATCCCGACTCAGGATCAGAGCGTTGGCTGTAACGCATGTGACTCGCTACTCCAAACCAACAACCTTGCGTTCGAAAGACTTCTCGACGAAATCGCGAGACTTCGTGAAGACATCCAAGACTGTGTCGCCAACAAGTCGGAGCAAGACGGCGACATGGCTTGTGGCACGACCAGTAATCCCGAACAAATCGATGAGCTGCTTTGGCAAATTCGCCAACGCGATGGACAGCTCGCCTCGCTCGAGCGAGAACGTGATTCGCTCGAACAACAAAATCAAGAACTCGCCAGCAAGCTAGCCAATCAAAGTGTTCGCAAGTCCGTTCAAACATCCAATTCGAGCACGAGCGATGCCCTGACATGGGAAGAACGCAAGAAGCTGATTCTTCAACAGATGGAATCAGATTCGTTTGATACCGAAGCCTTTGTCAGCAACCTTCAATCCAATTACGCTAGCCAAAGTCAAGAATCCGCGGACGGCTTGGCGCTCGACCCAGTCGCCTATATCGAACAACTCTGTAGTGAACTCGAGCGACGCAACATTGAATTGAAGTCAAAAAACGACGAGATTGGTGAGCTTCACTGCTTACTTGAGCAGCAGGGTGGCGCGCGCGAAGGCGGGCTAGCAGTCGGCGCCGCCGCCATTGCGCAAATGATGGACGGCAACGAACTCGTCAGCGAAGAACGCGAACGACTCAAACAACTGCAAGCTGAGTGGGAAGAGAAGTTCCGTAAGGGCGAAATCGAGGCATCGCTTGAACGCGCCAAACTCTCTCGTGAGCGACAAGAATTGGCAAAACGTGAAGCCGAACTCGAGGAGCAAATCGAACACATGAAACGTGAATTGCGTTTGGTGGCCGAGGCGTCCAACAGTGGAACGGGGTCCTCTCGCCGTTGGCTGCAAAAACTCGGCCTCGGTGAACCGAGGGACTAACCCCGTTCGCTCAACAGTTGCGGCATGTGTCGTAGCCGATCTGTCTCGATGTCGGATAGAATACGCCACATCATGACATCAGAAATCAGCGTTCTTGATCTATTCACGATTGGTATCGGGCCAAGCAGCTCGCACACCGTCGGCCCCATGAGAGCCGCGAAGCGATTCGCTGAGCATTTACAGCATGATGGGTTGCTGGCATCCACGACGACCGTTCGAGTGCATCTCTACGCGTCGCTCGCGTTAACAGGCAAAGGACACGGGACCGACGGCGCCTTGCTGCTGGGGCTCGAGGGCGAGTCGCCCGAAAAAGTCAATATCGACTCCGCACCAACGCGTATCGAGTCGATTCGGAACGCGCATCGGATCAATCTTCTTGGACTGAAGTCGATCGCGTTTGATGAACCGCAGGACATGCTTTATCACCGCAAAGAATCTTTGCCGGCACACCCCAACGGTTTGCGATTTGTCGCGATGGATGCTGAGTCAAACGAGCTGCTCGCAAAAACTTACTACAGCATCGGCGGCGGCTTCGTCGTCGGCGAAACCTCGGCAAACGAAGATCGACTCACGAAGACCATTGTAGATCGACCGTTTTCCTACCGCAGCGGTGACGATCTGCTCCGAATGTCGAGTGCAAGCGGCTTAAGCATCAGTGAGATGACGCTTCGAAATGAGTCATGCTGGCGAGAAGAGACTGAGACTCGAGAGCGTTTAATGCGAGTTTGGTCGGCCATGCGGAGCTGTATCGAGCGTGGTTGTGAACGTGACGGAGTGCTTCCCGGTGGATTAAAAGTCCAACGTCGCGCCGCGGGCTTGCACCGTCAACTTCAAACGTCTCGCGGGTCAATGACCAGTGACCCGCTCGTTGCCTTGGATTGGGTCAGTATGTGGGCGATCGCAGTCAATGAAGAAAACGCTGCTGGTGGACGAGTCGTCACTGCACCCACCAATGGTGCTGCGGGAATTATTCCTGCAGTCCTTCAATACTTTGTCGAGTTGTGCGGCGGCAATGAATCTGACCGCATCACGCGTTTCTTGCTGACAGCCGGTGCGATTGGGATTTTATACAAACTCAATGCCTCGATCTCGGGTGCCGAGGTCGGTTGCCAAGGCGAAGTTGGTGTGGCCTGCAGTATGGCCGCGGCAGCACTCTGTGAATCGCTTGGTGGCACAGTACCCCAAGTTGAGAACGCGGCTGAGATCGCGATGGAGCACAACCTTGGCTTAACCTGTGATCCAATCGGTGGGCTCGTGCAGGTTCCTTGCATCGAACGAAATGCAATGGGAGCCGTGAAAGCAATCAACGCAGCGAGGTTGGCGTTAAGAGGTGATGGCGATCACCGTGTATCGCTCGACAAAGTCATCCGAACGATGCGACAAACCGGAGCCGATATGAGCACGAAGTACAAAGAGACTTCGCGAGGCGGTTTGGCTGTGAATGTTTTGGGCGTCAATGTGACCGAGTGCTAAACCGGTCGCTAACAAACGCAGGACAGATCCGAGGACCTGTCCTACTACTGAATTGATATCTTTCTGGACTTGCGGCTTCAGCGAACTAGCTGCCAAAACCCCGCCGGATTATTTCTTGCGGTGGCGAATTCTAGCTCGCATACGGCGTTTCTTACGTCCAACTTTTCGTCGACCCTTACCTGTTTTCTTCGTACCCACGTAGTCAATTCTCCAAGAGCTTAAATTCTTCGGCGTTGTTGCCGGTTCACCAGAAATTCCGCAGAGTGTTGTGGAAAAGCTCGGTAGCCTAGCAAATAACGGGGAAATAGCAAGGTCTACTCAGGCGGTAGACGTATTGGAGCAAGACTGAAGCAAATTGAGATCGAGTTGGGCAAAGTTACACTCAAACGCTGGGCCTGAGAAAACAATCCCAACTCCTTATTCCTGATCCGTCAGGCACCACTTTGTCCGCACTCTGGCGAGATCCGCACAGGAATTGGCAGTCTGACGGCTTATTCTTATTCTTGCGATGGTTACTCAGCCGCCAGTTTCACGCCCAGACGCTTAAATGCCTCATAGTACCGTTCACCGAAGGCTCTGGCGGAGGCTGCATCGAAGTGGGTTTGATCTCCCTTGTGAACCAATCCATCGGAGGAAGCAAATTCCACAACTGCTCGCTCTCGCTTTAAAGCCTGATGCGCAGCGTCAACTGTTTGACGGTGTGAGCTCCATGGCCTTTCAGGAAATTGGCCAAGTTGACCGACGATAAACGGCACATCGGACGCATCAAGCTCCATGCGTATGCGGTCAACGAACTCACACAGATTTTCTGCATACTGATCCGCAGCATTCGCATTCGAGTCTGACTCGCCCTGGTGCCACAGAATGCCTTTCAAGACACCCGATTGCAAAGCAACTTTCGCTCGGCGGATTGCGTCATCGTATGGATGCGAGTCGGTTTGGTCGTGATAGCCCCCTGGTTTCCATGCGCGGATCGACGAGCCTCCAACGGCGCAGGGTATCAACCTCACCGTCACCTCAGGATGATCAGCCGCATATCGCAAACCAAACGTACGACCAGGACCTACCCCAGCCGCATTGGGTTTGTCGAAGTGCAACGGATCAACCGCGAATTCCCACTGACCTTGTTGATCGAGCATCAACAACTTTGGATGAATGGTTCGATCTTCGTCAGTCACGTTTCCGCGACCAGCCATATTCGATTGGCCAGCGAGCAGAAACAAATGAAAGTCGTTTCGTTCAGTCGGCGCGCGCGAGTCTTGAGCGCATGCACGAGGCACCAACCCAACCAGAATCCCTCCGATCAAGAAAGTCTGGATAGCCCAAAAACCAATACAGCCGACAAGGCTCAATCGATTACGCATCACTCACACCCTCGCTCAACGCATTACCTTGGAACTGCTTGAGCAAAGATCATAACCGAATCGCAACGTGACAAATGCGACAAGCGTACAACCTCGTTCCGGATAACGCAGGCAACAAAATTAGGGCGTTACGTGAACTTGTTCAACGATCTACTACTTGAACGAGTCAGCCATGAATGGCACGAACATCTCCATGTCAGTGTCATCAGCGTTGGGTGGAACCCAACGCTGATATCCGAATGACACAAACGCCCAACAACCATGATGTACTCACTTCAGATCAGATTGCACACTAACATGACGCGGCAACAAGGCGGTTTAAGTCCACGAGCGACAAATACCTGCCGGAGATCAAATTTTCGCTGCCTCAACAGGGCCCTTCGCCTCATCCGCATCAAGAACTTCCTGCGGAGTCGGCTCAACCACTTTGTTTTCTGATTTCGCACACCCTGGCAAGACAGTGACGGAAACGACGGAAACAAAAATAACGAAACTCAGAAAAACTCTTTGTGACAGCATTGCTCGATAACTCGTGTAGAGGGACAAAATGGAAAACAAATAAAATACTTTCGGTGGACTCGGATTGGACCGAAAGCTCAAGTTCTATCCGGACATATTCAGTCCGGAGAACATAAAAAACTCGTCAAGAGTCTCGAATGTTGCCTTTACAATCGAAAGTCTTGCCGAGTTCGATCAAGCGGAAACTCGTTACAGTGAACTACTAGAATTCGCTATTAATGGTTTCCTTGTTCGCCCGTGTGCCTAGAGCACCCCACAGACCATAAGGACTTGCATTACCAGGTGCGCGAGCGCCTGTCAGCGGTGTTGTGCTGAATGAAGCTAAGTTGACAGTACCTGCTCTCGAGTTTCCGGCCTCGATGCTGTCGGTAATGAATTTAACGGCACCGTCCCCCATTACTAAATGAACACCACCTTGGTGTTGGCTACTCGGCGGCAGCAAGCCAGGATAGTTAGAGTGCGACACCTGACATGTCTCGCGGTTCGGCGGCAAAATGGTTTGGAAACCAGAGTGCATTGGGCGGAAATCCGCCCAGGAAGAACCACGAAAATCCACGCTATCCGCTGCTCCGAGTGTCGGTGCCGTACCTCCGTCTGTTCCGTCGGACCAGAATGAAGGCCGCGTCGGGCTGACCCATCGCATGCAGGCACTGGGATCTGCCGCTGGATCTGTGGCGCCCGTAGTTCCCCCGCCGGCATTCAAAGCAGGCATCGTTCGCTTGTCACGGTCGCCAAGAGAGGTAGCAATTTCCCCCATCGCAATCGTGTTGGAAAGACCGTCCAAAATGTCGCGGAACTTATGAATGTGACGAAGTGCGAAAACACCTCGGTCAGTCGCTTTGGAAATGGTGTTGAAAGCGTTATTTCCGCGATTAAAGTTGTTATCGAACGGTCCATTCATCTGAAAGATATTGACCGTGTCTCCTAGGCACATCGCATAGTTCGTACGAGCACGGCCCGGTGCTCCGCTCGAACCCGGATCGCTCGGGCAACGCATCCCCGGAACTTCGGTCATGTAAGGAACATAAAGACTCCCAGTCCATGAGTAGATTGCAGTTGGGCCAAACGCTGAGTATGGCCGTCCAGCAAGAGCAGCTGCAGCTGGGGGACTGCTGCCATTAACGTCAATATTCATTGGATTGCTAATCTGCTCCCACAGAGCCTGCTGTTCCATGAAGGGCAACATTCCAACCAGAGCCGAGTGACTCGCGCCATTGATGTCATGGCTCCCGGCGAAAATTCCATTCCCGGCTCGCGTAAGCCCGCTACCCTGTGTTGGCAGCTGGTCATAAGCAGAGTGATAGTTGTGCATGGCAAGTCCAAGTTGCTTCATATTGTTGCCGCAACTCATTCTGCGTGCGGCTTCACGGGCGGCTTGAACTGCCGGCAGCAGCAAACCAACCAACACACCAATGATCGCTATCACGACTAGGAGTTCGACAAGTGTGAAAGCGCCGCGATCTGAATCTTTCGTTCTCTTCATTTCTAACCTGTAAAAAAACATGAATGGAGCATCATGCAACTGTGCCGGGAGGACGTTGCTCAACGATGCATGGGCGGAGTTTCACGTTCGCAAAAACGATGCCTAAATGCCAACGGACGAAGGCACACGAGCCGCGAATGTGCCCAAACGCGACATTCCTTACTTTCCGAGTCACCTGAAGGGTGCCGATACGCCCATCGTCATATTCGAAAATTGTCTTAATTTCTCGATGACGACAAAAACGACCGGCGAACGATGAAACTCAATGTGCCCTTTCTGTGCACCGGTTGCGTAAAAACCATGCAGAAAACGTGGCACCCCCCGTTAAAACGCGACAGAATCCGGCCCCCGTGCCTAGGCTCTGTCCCTAAACTGCCATTTCAAGAAATCAGCTAATGCGACAAACTTGGTTGAATTCAACTTCGTTCCCTGTTTCATCGGTGGCCACGGATGGCACGACATCGTCTAACGGACGCCCAATGGGCCTTGATCGC
>JBGTAI010000231.1:0-14554 GCA_041749955.1 Pirellulaceae bacterium
CTGACAAACTTGGCGTTCTTCATCCGAGAGTCGGACGATATACTTTTTGATCATTGGAAACCTCCGTGTGTTGACGAAAGTTTCCGCTAATTTAAGCAAATCAACCAACCCCAATTCTTAGGCTGGATGACGCACTAGGCATTGGTTGACTTAATCATCGCGATGGGCGTTATGACCGCCCTCGCGATTGTCGTTCTCATCGCAACCGCGATTCTCATTCGGCGATCCAGCGAAACCCAGCCTCGGCTCGCGCCGCTACTGCTCACGCTGTTTGTTGTGCTGTCGCTCGGTCTGTTGTTCGGCACTAAAGATCGACTGTTCTGGGCTAATTTGATTCCCGTTTCTGCCGCGATCATTTACTCCAACGTCACGGTGCTGTCCCTTGCAGCGGGTGCTGGAGCAGCGTTTCGATTGCCGAACCGACCTCGCTGGCGGCAATACCTGAGTGCGATCGCGATGATGTTTCTTGCCTTGGGGACATTGGTCCAGCCCGTATTGCAACCGGTGCTGCGTCCGACGCGCGGGGCGGATTTTTGGGCTGCTGGCAACGTTTGCATTCAATCTCAACCAGCAACTTGCAGTGCCGCCGCCGGAGCCACGTTGCTCGCGGCCCATGGAATCGATGTCACCGAAGCCGAGATGGTGACGTGGTGTTTGTCCGATTCTCGCGGCACACCATCACTGGGACTTTGGCGAGCCTTGTGCATTGCAACGAGCGGAACAGCCCTTCGACCGCGAGTCGTCAACGCAAGTATCGACGAATTACTGACCCAGGGACCGTGGCCTTCGACGCTCGTCGTCGGGTTGCCGCCCGAGGGAGCTGATCCGATCTACAGTGAAAAGTACGGCTGGTCACCAGGCTTTCGCCACAGCGTCGTGCTCTTCGGAATACGTCCCGATGGAACGGTTGACATTGGCGATCCGTCGATCGGTCGCGAGACATGGAGCCAGGAAGACTTGCGCGTTCTATGGAGAGGCGAAGCGATCACGCTCGTGAAATAGTGCTGCGATGCCAGTGGCCTTAAGCAGCGATGCGAACGCGATTGGCTTCGCCGGCTTCGAATTCGTCGATGACATTGCAAACATGTTCCACACAAATCGTCTTCATCGCCGTGTTGTTGGACCGCTGTTTGCGTCGCACGGAACCATGTTGGTACGCGTGTTGAAGTGCAATTTGGCCGTAAGGTCCCGAGTCGCATGGACGAGTGGCGCCGTAAAGACCAATCGCTTGCGTCCCAACAGCGACAGCCAAATGCAGTGCCTCGCAATCGCCACCGACGAACAAGTCGGCTGTTCGGATCATCGCGGCCAAGTGCACCAAGTCGGTATCGGGTGCAAGTACTGCTGTCGACGCTGAACGTGTGACAATGTCTTCTGCCATCAAGCGATCGTCATAGCTGTTCCAGATCACAACAGTTTGATAGCCGTACTGGTCATGCAGATAGCGAGCCGTCATCGCAAAACGGTCAACTTCCCAGCGTTTCGAATTCCACGTGCCGCTCGGCGTCATGATCGCAAGCTTCGCCGCGGGAATTGATTGACGCCAACGCTTGGCCCATGCTTTTCCAAACGGAGTGAGAGGGAAGTCCCAGCGAACTTGGGGCGTGTGGATTCCTAGAGGTGTAAGCAATTCTAATGAGCGGTCAGTCAAATGGCTGAAGACGGGAGTGACTCGTTCGTTGCAAACGAGGCGGCTGATTGGATTGCATTTCGCACCGGTGTAACCTAAGCGTCGCTTTGCCCCCGATAGCATGGCTGCGAGTGCTGACGAGGTGCATCCTTGGCAATCGATCACAACGTCAACGTCGTGTGATTCCAGTTGTGACTTCGTTTCGCGCAAGCCCGATAGGGACTTGGACCATCCAACAGGCAATTCAATCGTTTCGTCAATCGCACGATGCCCGTGAACGACACTGCGAGAGGGAGTTTCAACGACCCAGCCGATCCAGCACTCAGGAAAATGATCCCTCAATGCACAGGCAACGGGCAACGTCAGAACCACTTCAGCAACTGAATTGAGCCGACAGATAAGAAAGCGATAAGAGGCAGCAGACGACATCACGGCGATCCTTCGCACGAGAAGACGGGATACCAGATCTGGAACCTATCAATTCGCCGCCACCCATCGCTACCCCGGCTTATTGAATCCTTCGAATTGCAGAGCTTTTGCACATCGACCAGCCTATTGAGCAAAGGATATCTTGGGCAAAGAAGTGGCACACTTCGCATCGGCAACGCCCCGTGAAACACGTCCTAGCGGTTTCGCAAGTCGCGTCTTGTAACCGGCTCGATTGAGGCTTGTTTGACTACGCAACCAAACTTCGTTGAGTGCGAGTCTGTGATCGCTCGAACTCGTGAATCGTGCGTTCGATTTGCTCCAGTTGCTCGCTCGCGGTGAGCGCAATATCAACGAAAATCATTTTTTTTCCGCCGATTTCGCACCACGTCGCTTCTCGGCCCTCGAGTACCTCGAAGCGGACAGTGAATCCCTGTCTCCACGCGTATTCCGTCTTCAGCCTCAGCCGCTCAACAATGTTGGGTGGCGTTTTCACAGCAGTTGATTCTGAGTGCATGGGGGGCTCCGGTAGGACGTAACGACTAGGAGAGTTCGTTAGCGGGGGACGTGCCGTGTCCGAGTGGGCAAACTCTGTGGATTGCTCCGTGTGTCCTATAGCAAAAGGGCTCGGGCTGACGATAGATCTTTTACTGATCGCTATCTTCACTAATGCTTATTTCCAGTAGCCTTGTTTGAGACCCCATGACTCTGCCTACTAGCGCTGTTGGTTCCGACCAAATTGAGCGGCTTCAAGCTGAAATGCGAAAGCTGCAGGCCATGGCGACGCTCGGCGAATTGACTGGCACGGCGACTCACGAGTTCAACAATATCTTGATGACGATCATCAACTACGCTCGTCTGGGGATGCGCAACCAAGACGCCGCGAGTCGTGATCGAGCATTCTCCAAGATTCTCGAAGCGTCGGAGCGGGCGGCGAAAATCACCAGCACGGTGTTGGCCCAAGCTCGCAATCGTGGCGACTCGCTCGAGCCAACCTCGCTCGCTCCAGTCATCCAAAGTTCGTTAGTGCTCCTTGAACGCGAGATGCGAAAATATAGGATCTCGATTGAAACGGAGATCGACGAATCCACTCCACCGGTGATGGCAAGTGGTAACCAGATCCAACGAGTACTTTTGAATCTGCTCATCAACGCTCGCCAAGCGATGCCAGAGGGTGGCACCGTCTTGATTCGGCTTGCCAAGTCACAAGCGGCGACAACTAGCGACGATTCAATGGTCGAGTTGACGGTTCGCGACAGCGGGTGCGGCATCGAACAGTCCTCGCTGCCGAAGATCTTTGACGCGTTTTATTCAACGAAGAGCGGACCCGATGAAACGGGCAAGGGCGGCACAGGCCTCGGGTTGGCCGCGTGCAAAGAAATTATCGACGAGCACAACGGTCGCATTCGTGTTGAAAGCACCGTCGGACGCGGAACAGCATTTATCATTCGATTGCCAATCGCACAAAGCCAACAAGCCGCAGCGTAGTTCGGTTCGCCAGGCAACGCAGAAAAGTCGTGCCTACGCGCTCATCTTCAATTCGCCACACAGGCTCTGATAGAAGCTGTTGCGGCTGAGCAACTCGCCGTGTCGTCCACTGTCGGCGACTTGACCATTCTCGATCACAACAACCCGATCAGCCAACGCGATGCTCGAGGGTCGGTGTGTGATCATGATCCCAGTACGGTCAACCAAGAACTTACCGAGTGCTTCGTGAATCAAGTGCTCACTTTCCAAGTCGATCTGGCTTGTCGCTTCATCGAGGATCAAGATGTCGGGGTTGCGCAGAAAAGCTCTCGCGAGCGCAATCCGCTGCATCTGGCCACCTGACAATCGCATTCCGGTTGCACCCAAAACGGTCTGGTATCCGTTGGGCATTTTGCGACGAATGAAGTCATCGGCGAACGCCATTTTCGCGGCTCGCACCACGGCGTGGTCATCCGCACCAGGACTTCCATAGCGAATGTTTCCAGCGATCGTGTCATCGAACAGTGTCGTTCGCTGAGTCACCAAAGCAATGCGTTTTCGCAAGTCACGTGTGCCCATTTGATCAATCGGCACATCGTCCAAGCAGATTCTGCCGGATTGAGGTTCGTCGAATCGACACAGCAGACTGATGAGCGTGCTTTTGCCGCAACCGTTCGGACCGACAAGTGCAAGCGTTTCGCCATGACGAATCGTCAAGTCGATCTCGCGAAGGACTTGCGGTCCCGATGGATACTGGAACGAGACTTTCTCGAAGACAATCCGCGAGTGTGGACGACTCGTCGTCAGCGGTTGCGCTGGTTCACGAACACGTGGTTGCTGGTCGATGATTTCAAACACGCGAGACGACGCAGCGATACCTCGTTGGAGCCCGCTCCAAACATCCGCCAACTTGCGTGCTGGGTCCGACGCACCGATCAGAAACGCGAAGAACATCAGCACTTCATTGACACTGAGTGGCTGATTCGTCATCCGCAACCCAAACAAATGAGTTTGACCCTTCACGACCAAATAGCCGCCTGCCAAAATCGCTAGACCGACGACGGTGATACCAACCAGTTCGCTCGAGCCTCGAGCCAGTGTGTTGTACAACGCCAACTTCATCGATTTCTTGTAGTACTCTTGGCTACCCTTGTTGAATCTTGCTCGTTCAAAGCCTTGTGTATTGAACGCCTTGACGACTCGGATTCCTGCAAATGCATCGTTGAGCAAGCCGTAAAGTTGGCTCATCTCTTCCATGACTTTGCGGCTGAGCCGACGAATCGAACGGCTGAGAATTTGGGTCATCAAAGCCACAACTGGCATGACAACAGCGATCAGCAAAAACAGTCGCCAACAGCAGTACATCGAGCCCGCGACACATACCGCCATCTTCAGCGGCTCACGAACCAGTCGCCCCAGCAGGACACCAATACCACCAACAACCTGGGACACATCGTTCGTCAACCGTGATGTGAGTGCGGCCGATCCGTTGTCGCCGAAACAGTCGAGATCCAAATGCAATGCTTTGCGAAAGAACAACGCGCGCAAGTCGACTGCCGTTTTCTCAGTCACGTATTGGACGAGCAGCAAATTAGCGGTCAACGCGACCAACTTAATCGCCGTGCCACCGACCAGCAGTGCAACGATGAACAGCAGTGTTTCGTAAATGCCGGTGGGGCAAATGCGATGAATGTAGGGCTGGAGCGATCGCTGCGCGTCGACGGATTTCAACGCCGCATTCTTTGAGACTTCTGTCGACTGGATCAGTAGCCGAATGCGTTGGGCGTCGTCCGGTGCGGCCTTTGCAGCTTCTTGTGTGAGTTGTTCGATCGTCTGGGAGTAATTGGCAATATCGGCCTCAGTCGCCGCAATTTTCTTGTCGACATAGGCAGGCAGGCTATCGCCCTTGAAGACGACTTCTACGAGCGGAAACAGCGTTGCGATATTGGCACCCCACAGCAACGCAACAAACGCTGATGTCAAAAGAATGCCCAAAATCGACCAGTGCCGACGAGCGACAATCCGTAATACGCGGCCAAATTCCATTTTCGCTCGCTAGTCATCCCTGACACGCTAAATTTGATTGTCGATAGCAACTTGCATCAACAGCCAAGGCTCCCCCAGCGAGCCAATCCAATACGAAGTTTTGTTGTAGCCAAAATCGCTCCTCAGCGACCACCCGAATTTCCGACTCAATCGCTCATCCCGGCTGACTCAGGTGCCGTCGTGAAACTTGCTAGATGAGTGCTAGCATTAGGGGGTGTTGTTGGGTTTGCTCAGCATGGATACTGGGCGGACGATGATAGTTGATTTCGTTTTTGTTGCCGTACTACTTGTCGCTGCGGTGGTGCTGCGCGAAAAGCTCCGCTTTCTGGCTTCGCTTCGCATTCCAGCATCGCTGTTGGCTGGGACGATTGGCTTGGTGCTGTTCCAATTCGCACCATCGGAATTAAATGGCGAGAATTCGTCTGGGTGGTTGGATGCGATCGCGAACGATTTGCGAAGCTGGCCGGGGACGTTGATCGCTGTCGTGTTTGCGGGAATGTTGCTAGCAAAGAGCGGGTCGCGACAAACGTTTGCGAGATCGAATTTGCGACGGGCTGGCCGACAGGGGCTGATGGTGTGGATCATCGTGCTCGGTCAAACTGCAGTCGGGCTGTGGGTGACGTGGCTCGTCATTCAACCTCGATATGACTTGCCCAATTCGACCGGGATGTTGATCGAGACAGGGTTTGCCGGCGGACACGGAACCGCCGCAGCAATGGGGACGGTGCTGGGGCATCCATCGATCGGTCTGGATTCTGGCTTGGATCTCGGCTTGCTCATGGCAACCGCTGGTTTGGCATACGGACTTGTCTCAGGAGTTGTGTGGGTCAACATTGCCGTTCGTCGAGGTTGGGTTGAAAGTCCATCGACTGAAGCGGCGTCCACGCAGTTGGGCGAGAACGCGGCACAGAAAGCGGCACCGAGGGCTGCCAGCCTTGGAACGCCGAGGATCAGTGGCGAGACCATCGATCCACTGCTATTGCAGGTCGTCTGGATCACACTTGCGTTTGCGGTCGGGTTGGGGATCCAGCAGGCAATCGAGATCAGCGCGATTGAGCTTGATCGCTGGATCATATCAACCGCCGCCGACGCCACGGCTTCGGGTGAATTAAACGACAAAGCGTTGCGAGAACGTTTGAGCTTTGATGGCGTGCTCGGTTCGTTTCCACTGTTTATCTATACGCTCTTCGGCGGCGCGATTGTGCGTTGGGTGTTGACGTTGGCGGGACAAAAAGAACGCATCGATAGCCAGACCATTCATCGATTGGTCGCGTCGGCGATGGATGTGTTGGTCGTCGCGGCAGTCGCTACGTTGAATCTGCAAGTGGTCGCATCGCTGTGGTTCCCGTTCGCGAGTTTGTTCATCGCTGGTGCAATGTGGTGCACGTTTTGTCTGGTCGTGTTGTCGCGGTGGGTGTTGCCCGAATCCATTTGGTTTCATCTTGGCATCATCAACTACGGTATGTCGACGGGAACGACGGCAACCGGGTTTGTGCTGCTTCGCACGATCGATCCCGAGCTTCGATCGGGTGCTGCGGAAGACTACGCTTTGGCCGCGCCGCTCTCAGCTCCCTTTATCGGCGGCGGGATGATTACGGTGGCGTTGCCATTGCTCGTCTTGGAGCGAGCCCCGATCTGGGCGTCGGCACTTGCGATCACGGTGGTTGTTTTATTGCTGATCGGGATTGGTGTTCGTTTACGCATGCTGTCCAGTTTCTCGCATTCACGTTAAGATGGGCAACTCATGAGTGAGTGACTTGGCGGCACTTGAATTGAAACTGGGGATATGACAATTGGCTGCCTCGAGCGAGGACCGCGATGCGCGATCTATTGAGTTATCTTCTCACGCGAGCCGGATGGATGTTGCTCACGCTTTGGGCTGTCTATACCGTTTCGTTCGTGCTAATGCGCAGTGTGCCCGGGAACCCGTTCAGCAGTGAGCGGAGTTGTCCACCGGCGATCGAACGCCAGTTAAAGGCTCGATACAACTTGGACGCACCTCCGATCGAGCAATACTTCGATTATTTGGTCGGCATCGTGACGCGAGGCGATTTGGGGTGGTCCATTCGCTTGGAAGATTACAGCGTCAATCAGGTGCTCGCCGAAGGCTTTCCGGTGTCGGCATCGCTCGCGATCTTTGCCCTCGTGTTTGCGATCACATTGGGCGTTTCGGCGGGAGTCATCTCAGCGGTCTATCGTGGCACGAAGGCAGACTTTGCGATGATGACCGCGGCGGTGATGGGGATTGCGATTCCCAACTTCGTACTCGCGAGCGTGGCGATTTTGTTGTTCGTGTTCGGTTTGCATTGGTTCCCGGCTGGAGGTTGGGGGACACTGCGGCAAGTGACGTTACCCGCACTGTGTTTGGGTGCTCCCGTGGCTGCTTACATTGCTCGACTGACTCGAGCCGGGATGCTCGAAGTGCTCACGCGAGATCACGTTCGGACTGCGTTTGCGAAGGGATTGCCGAAACGTACGGTGATCCTGCGCCATGTTTTACCGGGAGCGCTACTACCCGTCGTTTCGTATCTCGGGCCCGCGACGGCAAGTGTGCTGACGGGATCTTTGGTGCTCGAAAAGATCTTTGGTTTACCGGGCATGGGAAGCCACTTTATCTTCGCCGCGACCCAGCGTGATTACACACTCGCCATGGGCATGGTATTGACGTATACCG
The DNA here is from genome assembly GCA_041749955.1 of Pirellulaceae bacterium. Lineage (GTDB taxonomy): Bacteria > Planctomycetota > Planctomycetia > Pirellulales > Pirellulaceae > JBBSJZ01. Next base: position 8,244 of record JBGTAI010000231.1, read on the forward strand.
TTTTGCTTTTCGTGATGAACACGCTCGTGGATGTGTCGTACGCCATCATCGATCCGCGGGTGAAACTCAAATGACGAGCGTCAACCAGCGCACGACACAAAGCCGTGACGAATTGGAACGGCTGCTCGATGAAGCGAAAGAGATTCGTGGCGTTTCTTTATGGCAGGACGCTTGGAAACGGCTCAAGCGAAATCGTGTGGCGATGATTTCGTTGTATGTTCTCGTCTCGCTAGCGTTGATGGCGTTTCTGACTCCGCTCATTCCTTTGCAGAGCCCCATCGACAAAGACCTCAATAACCGCCGATTCTTGCCACCCAACCTCGAGACGGTTGTGCTTGGAAATCGAGAGGGTTTGAAGTTCACTGACGGACGGTTAACAGCAGAGCTAGCGAAATTTCGCGAGGAGACACTTCAGCTCGAAGCGGAATTGGACGCGACGGTTGATCCGGTGATGGCAGACAAGTTGCGTGAAGACCTGAAACAGCGGGTGCTTGTCGAGCATCCCTTCAATCAACTTTGGAACAAGCTCGACGGTGTGTCGTGGTGGCTGTGCCAGCGACGCGTGGATTTGTTTGGTGACTATGCGATTCCCTCGTTGATGGGAACGGACAAACTTGGGCGAGATTTGTTGTCGCGAGTGTTTTGGGGCGCGAGGGTGTCGTTGATCGTGGGGCTTGTCGCGACACTGGTGAGTCTCGTGATCGGTGTCAGCTATGGTGCGATCGCTGGCTATTTTGGTGGGCGAATCGATTCCGTGATGATGCGGTTGGTTGATATTTTGTATTCGGTGCCCTTCATTTTTGTCGTGATCTTCTTGGTGACGTTTCTTGGCGAAGACGCTGTGAAGGCGTGGCTTGAATCCTACGGGATCGACCAGATCACCATTTTCTATATCGTGATTGGTGCGATTTATTGGTTGACCATGTCCCGCGTTGTCCGTGGCCAAGTCTTGTCGCTCAGGCAAGAACAGTTTATCGAAGCGGCACACACGATCGGTGCCAGCCCGATGCGAATCGTGTTTCGGCATCTCGTCCCCAACGTGCTCGGGATCGTGATTGTTTATTTGACGTTGACGATCCCGTCGGTGATGTTGTTCGAGGCGTTCTTGTCGTTTTTGGGTCTCGGTGTCGCGCCGCCTGATGTTTCATGGGGACTGTTGTTGAACGACGGTGTTGAGGCACTTTCAAGCGTGAAGTTGTTCTGGTGGATGGTGCTGTTTCCGGGTGCGGCGCTGGCGTCGACTTTGTTTGCGCTTAACTTTCTGGGTGATGGACTTCGCGACGCGCTCGATCCACGCATGAAGAATCGAGGCTGAGCAAATGTCGCTACCACAACCACAATCCGATGTGCTGCTTGGAGTGGAGGACTTGCGTGTCAGCTTTCGTACCGACGACGGCTTGGTCCAGGCTGTGCGTGGTGTGTCGTTTGATTTGCGACGTGGCGAGACACTAGGGATCGTCGGGGAAAGCGGCAGCGGCAAGAGCGTCACGAACTTGGCATTGATGGGTTTGATTCCGAAACCGCCTGGTGTGATCGAAGGCGGCCACGCTTGGTACGAAGGCGACGACTTGCTCGCAATGAGCGATTCTCGTTTACAGAAAATACGCGGTCGCAAGATTTCGATGATCTTTCAAGACCCAATGACAGCCCTCAATCCACTAATGACGGTGGAACAGCAACTCATCGAGATGACGCGTTTGCATTTATCGCTCAATAAGACGGACGCACGTCGCCGAGCGATCGAGATGTTGGAGCTTGTCGGGATCAGTGGAGCGGAGAAGCGGTTGCGAGACTATCCGCATCAATTTAGCGGTGGTATGCGGCAACGTGTGATGATCGCGATGGCACTTTCTTGCGAGCCAGATGTGTTGATCGCCGATGAGCCAACAACGGCGCTCGATGTGACGATTCAAGCCCAGATCCTGGAGTTGCTTCGAGACATCCAACAGCGTCGCGGCACGAGCATCATCATGATTACTCACGACCTCGGCGTTGTGGCTGGAGTTTGTGATCGTGTGATGGTGATGTATGCCGGACGAGTAGTGGAGAACAGTGACGTTGAAGGTTTGTTTGCCCTGCCCGAGCATCCCTATACCATCGGGCTGTTGAACTCGCTCCCCCGTTCCGATGAGACAAGGGCCGATGAGACACGGGCTGATGAAAGCAACGCCACACGCTTGAACGCGATTCCTGGACAACCGCCTGATATGACCGACGTTCCGAGTGGTTGCAGCTTTCGAGCGCGGTGCGATTTCGCAATCGATCGCTGCGAACGAGACGATCCGGTTCTTGTTCAAATCGGTGAGTCGCGACAGAGTGCGTGTTGGATGGACGTCAAAGCGGGCAAACCGCGAGTTTCTGAGGTGGCATCGTGAGTACGACAGGTTCGACTGAGACGCCGCTATTGGAAGTCACGGATCTCTCTGTTCATTTTCCGTTCAGCCGTGGTTCGCTGCTTCGGCCTCAAACGGGTGTGATTCGAGCGGTGGACGGGATTTCGTTTTCGATCTCCCGAGGTGAAACGCTCGGGCTCGTCGGTGAGTCTGGGTGCGGCAAGTCGACGACCGCGCGGGCGATCATCGGTCTAGTGCAACCGACGGCAGGAAGTATTCGACTCGCGGGCCAAGAAATCGCTGGATACAGCGAATCACAGATGATGCCGCTGCGGCGCCGGATGCAGATGGTGTTTCAAGATCCATTCGCGTCGCTCAATCCACGGATGACGGTGGGTACGATCATTGGCGAACCGTTAGCGATCCATGGGCTTGCGAGCGGGCGAGACCGCAAGCTTGAGGTGCTGAGATTGATGGAGCTGGTAGGGCTGAATCCACGATACTTGAATCGCTATCCGCATGAATTCAGCGGCGGGCAACGTCAACGCATTGGAATCGCAAGAGCGCTCGCGGTCAGTCCCGAGTTGATTCTTTGCGACGAGCCCGTATCGGCACTCGATGTGTCAATCCAAGCACAAATTGTCAATCTTTTGATGGACCTCCAGCAGCAATTGGGCTTGGCGTATTTGTTCATCGCTCACGATTTAAGCGTTGTACGGCACATCGCAACACGAGTCGGCGTGATGTACTTGGGGCGGCTTGTGGAGTTGGCGCCAGCGAAGTTGTTGTATGATTCACCGACGCATCCTTATTCGGAAGCACTGCTGTCGGCGGTTCCGGTTCCTGATCCAGTGATCGCGAAGAGCCGATCGAGAATCGTGCTTCAAGGCGAAGTCCCAACGCCGGATAAAATGTACGCTGGTTGTTCGTTCGCCGACCGATGTTGGTTAGCCCAAGACCAGTGCCGGACAGATCGACCGCTGCTCGAAGGCAACACGCACCGTGCCGCGTGTTGGGTGCGAAACACACTGACATAGCCTTGTTCATAGCGACTATTTCTTTTCACGATCACTTTTTTGCTCACTGACCACTGAAGACTGAATGCGCGATCAACTGCTGTTTTTGAAAACGTTTCTCATGCATCCAACCCAGGTTGGGGCGATCGCTCCGAGCAGCGCTGGATTGGTCAACATGATGGTCGATAGTATCGATTGGCAATCGGCTCGTGGTGTTGTTGAGTATGGTCCGGGCACGGGAGTGTTTACCGCTGCGATTCTCGATCGGCTCGATCCAGAGACGAAGTTTTTTGCGATCGAGCGTAGTCCTGATATGGTTCGTTCGGCACGCGAGAGATGTCCGGCTGGTGATATTGTCGAAGACAGCGTCACGAACGTCGCGTCGCTGTGTGCCGAGCGAGGAATCACTCAAGTCGACGCGATCGTTTGCGGCTTGCCGTGGGCCAGTTTCAGTGAGTCGTTGCAGGCGGAAATCATGGAAGCGATGTTCAGCGTGCTGCGGCCTGGGGGGCAATTCGCAACGTTTGCGTACTTGCAAGGTCTTGCGTTGCCCGCCGGTCGCCGATTCGCTGGGCACCTCAACAAGCACTTCTCAGTTGTGCAAAAGAGCCCCACGGTATGGCGGAATCTGCCACCGGCCTTCGTGTATCGCTGTGTGCGGTGAGTCTTGGCAATTTAGGTTGCTGGAGTTTGGGTTGCTATAGCGACCCGATCGTTTTTTCCCAGATCCACATGAGAATCACGGCGCCGAGCAAGAGGACTCCGAGCGAGTACAAGACAGCAGTGATCGACCAGAAGATTCGTTCGCCTTGGGTGAACTTTTTGTTGACCCACAACAGCGGAATCCCGAACGCACCAGCGGCAACAAAGATCGTGAACAACACCACCGCACGACTTTGCAACTTGGACTGAAGTGGGTCTTCACGACGTGCGCCAGTCGATGAGTCGTTCGGCGATAACTCCGGCGGCGCCGCGATGACGGCTTGGATCGGCGACTCGTCCGTGTTGTAGTCTTTCATGGGGCCGTGTTGATTATGGAGCATTAGGGTTGCGTTGTCGCCGACGTTTCGACGGACGACTTATTTCCCGCGATTCGTTCTTGAGCACGCGTGACAAGCGGAGCCACGTTCGTGTTGTTTCCGTAGAGCTCAATGATGCTGTACCAGATCCGTCGTGCCGCGACCACGTTGCCTGAGTTGAATTCACGGTCGGCTTCATTCAGTTTCGCTTGAACGATTCGCGTGGCTTCGTCAGTATCGGTACCTTCGTTCTCGATTTTTGCAATTTGGCGGCGTGCTAAGTTGACAAAGGGTCGATAGCCGGGGTCGTCGGACATTTCGTCACCGCCGAGCAATGTCACCATGCTGCGGTATTGGTCGAGCGCCGTCGCCACGTCGCCGAATCGTTCATAGCGTTGCGCTTCGGCATACAGTCGTTCGGCCTCGTTTTTGAGTGGAAGATTGCGGTTCATTTTGACCGAGAGCGCGTGCTCCGCTTCGACCATCTGGACGCGATCAAGTTGCTCTTGGGCCCAGGAGACATGTTCCCCGTCAGGGAACCGGTTGAGCATCGGTTCCAGGTAGCTGATTCTCGCCTGGCTGAGTGCCGAGCGAGATTCCTGGGCGAGCAACGTTTCCGCTCGGGCTCGCATGGCGTCTTCGTTTAGCGGCCAAGCAAAGTAAGCGATCCCTCCGACGACGATGACAAAGGAAGCCAACAAGAAAAGTGCTTTGTCGTACCAAGGCCCCGACTCAAGTTTGAAAGACGAATCCGTGTCGACGTCAACGAGTTCACGACCGAGCAATTGCCGGGCTTCGTCACGTTGTTTCTGGTCCGTCATATTCAACGGGCTGAATCCAGACGACACGTGCTCGGCGACGCCGCTTTTGGACATCGCGCGTTTGCGAACTTCGGCGAGCGCCATGCGAACGGCCGAAGCGCTATGCGGGCGAGCATTCGGTGAACGTTGAAGCAAATGCGAAACGAGTTTGTCTAGCCAAACGGGACAGTCCATTGCGAGTGAGGCGGCTGGGCAAGGCGACTCGCTCTTACTGCGTTGGACAACGTCTTCGACCGTTTCACCGGAGATCGGTGCGCGTCCGGTTAATGCGAGGTACAGCACGGCGCCAAATGAATACAGGTCGGCGGATTTAGAGACCATTGACGGGTCCGCGATCACTTCAGGTGGCTGGAGTGCGAGTTCAGCGGCTGTGGGAGGGCGTCCGGTACGAAAGGGTGTGTTGACGTGATTCGCGCGGACATCCACCAGGACGGGACTCAGCCCGGCGATGATGATCTTGTCGCATTGCAACCGACCATAAACGATGCCTTGCTCGTGGAGGTACACGAGCGCGTCGGCGATCGGTTCCGCGATTTCCAACACGGCTTCCCAAGACAGCCGACCGCGACGTTCAAGCTGGTGCGATAACGTTTCGCCTTCGAGTAATTCGTAAGCGAGATACGCTTCTGTCTTCTCGAAACCGCCACCAAAGCACTTCGCGATCGCTGGGTGGGAGAGCTGTTTGAGCTTTTCGAACTCCTGAGTGAATTCCTCGCGAGCTGCGGGGGTTCCGCCAAATGGTGGCGAAAAGATTTTGACTGCGACGGCGCGTTTCAGCTGCACATGGACGGCTCGCCAAACGGTACTTTGCGATGGAAAGTCACCGAGTTTGGATTCGACGGCGAGGGGACCAAGTCGACTGCGAGCCATAGATAAGTTGATGCTTGAATGCGTAGAGCAACATGAACACCCAGACCATCACGGGCTGTGTCACAAGTCTCCAAGTATAGCGACTCGGCTGCGAATCCCGAGGTGCATGAAGCTAGGCTCTGTCCCTAAACTGCCATTTCAAGAAATCAGCTAATGCGACAAACTTGGTTGAATTCAACTTCGTTCCCTGTTTCATCGGTGGCCACGGATGGCACGACATCGTCTAACGGACGCCCAATGGGCCTTGATCGC
>JBGTAI010000232.1:0-3594 GCA_041749955.1 Pirellulaceae bacterium
GGTTGATACGGCTAACCAAAGTGTTCTCCGAACTGCAGGAAGCAAAAGAGACTGCGGTTGGCGAGAATCTGTTCCAGCTAGGCAATGATGCCCGGATTTGGATGCAGCCCTTTGGCATGGTGGCTTCCCCTCAGCCTGGTATCGAGCAACCCGATTTCAACGATTCAGTTCAAGGTGGGAAAGCCCCGTAGAGACGAGCCCCAAGACTATCTGGGAATGACGAACAATTTGCTCCGCTAAGACTTCAGGGCAAAGTAAAACGAAGCTGGCTTTTTGGAGACACAATTTGATCATCGACCACTCAGGCAACCTTCTGTTGCTTGACGCGGTGACGACAACCTCCGGAATTCATCAATGGTTGTCCGCGGACGGAGTGTCCCCGTTTACAGTTCGGCAAATGTTCGATGTCAAGCAATCATTGACTTTGGTCACGATTGCTTGCCTCGATGTGTCGCCAAGACTTGGGGAGCGAATCCTACGCGATTGCCGAATGATTGCTCAAACTCACCTAGGTCATTCGAGCGAAATGATTGGAGAAGTGCTGATGCAGTTCGCTGACGTGGCCGGCAGTACATTCGGAGCGGAAGAAACCTGCGTCAATTCTTCATCAAAACACAACGGATCGCGAAACGTTCAATCATGGATTGAAGATTTATCGAGTTGACTGTTGCCGCCGCGACGAAAATAAGTCGACAGTGAGTTCTTGCATTGGCATACTGCACCTAGTCATAGCTCGTAACAATCAGGTTCTTGGCATATTCGATGCGGTTTAAGTGCCCTCATTGCAACACGTTCTTGAACATTGGTCAGCCGCAACCAGGTAAATACATTTCGCGTTGCAAATCATGCAACCAAAGATTTCGGGTTGCTGTGTACGGCGGTGACCGCCCCAGAGTCCGCATCCAAGAGCAACATAGCGATGTGGGTATGCCAACAGACTCTCCGGCATCGATCAAAAGCAAGAAGGCAAAGAGTACTTCCGAGAAAAAACGCAAACCCAAAAGTCCAAGTGACAAGACGGTTGACTCGATCTCAGTTCGCAAGGTGCGTGCTACAGTCAATGGCTCAAAATCTAATGGTTCGAAATCTTTAGAACGGACAAAATCGGCCTCGACTGAAAAGCAACAGACTCTCGCGACTGCTGTTAAGCAACCGCAAAGCCTACTTGAAGCTGTCGGCGTGTCCCGGCATGAAATTACGGATCAGACACAAGAGTGTCCGACGAATTCCACATCGACTCCGTTGGTCATTCGAAATGGCCAATCGGTTGATTCGATTAGTGATTCGGATGCATCCTCTAACGGAACGCCGCCAACTCAACCCCAAAAAACCAAACCTAGTAATGACGATTTACGCTCAAAACAAATCGAATCGACCGAATCGATTCCGGAAAAATTGGGTGGTTACCGCATCGTGCGTTTGCTGGGCCAAGGTGGCATGGGGGCAGTCTATGAAGCGAAGCAGTTGTCACTCGATCGCCAAGTGGCCTTAAAGACAATTCGCGGAAAAGTTGCTAATAACGCCTCCGCACTTGCTCGATTTACTCGTGAAGCCTACGCAGCGGCTCAACTCAATCACCACAACGTTACGCAGATTTATGATTTTGGTGAAGATCATGGTCAACACTTCTTCAGCATGGAATGGGTGCGTGGGGGAACGTTGCAAGACTTAGTTCGCAAAAAAGGAATGATCGATTCCAGACGTGCTGCAGGCTTCGTCTTGCAAGCAGCACGTGGACTGCAGTTTGCCCATCAACACGGTATGGTGCACCGTGATATTAAGCCTGCCAATCTGTTGCTCAGCGATGAAGGCGTGGTCAAGGTCGCTGATCTTGGGCTGGTCAAGACGCCAGATCCAAAAGACCCCGAGACCGACGTCGGTAGTGCCTCGAGTAGCTCGATTGGAAGTGGTGATTCTCGAACGGATGTTACTGTTTACGGATCGGCAATGGGGACACCCGCGTTCATGGCGCCGGAACAATCGGTCGATGCTACGTCGGTCGATCACCGGGCCGATATTTATTCGTTGGCTTGCACGTTATTTTATCTCGTGACAGGAAAACCTCCATTTGAAGGGAAGGTGATCTCGGAAGTACTTATGCAACATGCCAAAGCGGAAGTGCCGAGCTTGCCAAAGCTCAATTCTCGCATTCCAGCTGCAATCGATACGATTGTGCGGTGCGGAATGGCAAAGCGTCCCGAAGATCGTTTTGCATCCCTTGCCGAAATGATTCGCGAGCTCGAGAGTTATCTCGGGATCCAGAGTGAAGGTCAATATTCACCATCGGCTGACGAAGCTGACCGCTGGACTGAGTTCTCGCAAACGTATGCATCGGCAGGCCCGCTGTTGAAACGGCGTCCCATGTTTGTGATGGCGTTGCTGCTAGTGAGTTCACTGGCAACGGTCGTGGTTCCGATTCTCAGTATCTGGGGGATTCTTTTCGGTCCGTCATTGGCTTTGAGCACGATTTTGACTGCGACTGTTTTTGGTACTTGGAAAGGTTCGAGCCCCGTCGCGATGAGCTTGCGACGTTGGATCGCATCGTTGTCGTGGCTTAACCTCATTTTCTATTCATCCGTATCGCTTGTTGCGATTCTAGCGATATTGATTAGTGGATTTTGGATTGGATTGTTTGTTGGTGTTCTTCTTGGAGCACTGGTAGGGTGCGTCTATCACTTTTGGGTTGTCGCGAGATCTAGATCTGCACAAAAGCAAACCGTTGCCGATGCCAAGAGATTTGTGCGCGACCTTCGAGTCAAAGGCGCCGATGAAGAAGGGTTGCGTTGGTTCGCTGCTCGATACTCTGGTGATCAATGGCAAGGACTCTTCGAAGAGATTTTCGGCTATCCGTCGATGTGCCAGACCCGTGACCGGCTGAGAACAGACTCTGCGACCGGCGACGTGCCGACGCGAAGTGATCTACGAGACTGGCTATGCAGAATCATTGACGAACAAGCAGTAGCGAACAAACAAGCCAAAGATCGGCGGCGACTAGCCAAAGTCGAAGAGCGTGGGCTAAAGAACGAGGGGATCAGCGATAGCGAAGCTCGCGAGCGCGGTCGGCAAATGGCTAACGCCGTGATGGACGCGGCAAAGTTGCCTCCGGTACCAATCGGGCAAGCGGATGCAGCTCGCATCAAACGCGAAAAAACTTTAGCAATGCTCGCTGATGCTCGTAGCGGAAAATATTCAAAGAAGCGAAACCCACTGATATTGTTCAGTCCCATTCTAGACGGAAATGCGAGGCTGCTTATGGGCTGCGTTTTACTTGCCTTCTTTGGTATGTGGATACACGAGACGGGGTTAGTATCGCAGGATCAAGTGCAATCGCTAACCAAATCTTTACGCGATGGAAAAGTCGATATTCAAGCACTTGGGTCCGATTTGCGCAGCCAGGTCGGTGAACTCTCAGGCAGCAATACTCCGGCATCGATCCTTGGGATTCAGTTCACTGGTTGGTCGCTCGGAGTCGCTGGAATACTCTTAGTCGGGTCTGCGTTGTTGACGGGATGGTACGTCACGCCCGTTGCGTTGATAGCAGCTGTGGTAACGCTCAATGGCGAACGATTTGGGGTTCTCGGTCTAGGTCCGCTG
>JBGTAI010000233.1:0-6187 GCA_041749955.1 Pirellulaceae bacterium
CCTTAATCCAGTGTAGCTGGACTGAATAAAGTTGGAAGAAACTCGAAAACCCTCGGCGTTTTACGCGTGTATTGGAGGTTAAGAAGACTTCAACAAACGCACGCAAACGAGGGTTTCGAGTGAACGCCAAATTACGACAGAAGTTGATGTCACGCAAGCGACGAATGGTCCGCAGGATCGATAAGTCGAATGCATTTAACGCTTCTCCGATGATCCAACCGCCCTCGATCAAATACGAACTCGCGGACAAGCAGCAGGCAATCGCTGCCGGTGGAATTGGCACTCTGTTGCACTTGCCCTACGACGAAACCGATCAAGTGCTCAACATTGCCTTGAACTTACTGGCTGGTGGGACATGTTTGAGGAAGCAAAGGTTCCAGGACTCCAAAACAGTCAATCACGCCAGCATCCGCATAAGGCAAGGCATCGTGAGCCGACGAAACTGGACAAGCTCATCATGCTGCAGTGGGTTTCGCCAGTTGGCCAGCGCGCTCCGGTGCCATGGGGATTTCAAGATCAAAGCGAAAACTTTTCGTGATTGCGTACATCTCCCGATCCACCAAGCGGTGGTTCTTTGAACAGAACAGACTGAGTGCGACCGATCCCATGTGAGGATCCTCTCCGACGTCAATGATCACGTTTTCGCCATACAGGTAATACATAAGAGGAACGACCCCAAACTGCCATATCAGGCGGTGGTGATCCGTCAGAGCGCCATGCACCGGAAAGGCAGAAATGCCACGGCCGACGGAGGCGGTGTGGATCCGCACTTGGGTTCAGGGTCGATCCCCAGTTTCAATTGTATTGGTTTCGTTTACTTCATTCGCATTGATTCCAAGTCGAGCAAGAACAGCCGTCAGTAACTCGCCCAGTTCGACCGCCCCACGTTTTCGAGATGCTTTTTGGCTTAACACGTTGGCCACAACTTTGGCTTCGTGCCCACGTGTATGGCCAGGCAGCTGCTCGACTGCTTTGGTCAATTGGGCCAACACTTCTTCCATTGGCGTCTGATGAATACGATGGAACTCACGAAGCTTCTCGAGAATTGAATCGGGCTCGCGAAAGGCAAGATGTTTCATTGGTTGATCGCCAGCGATGCAAGCGAAAGCGAGACGTGAAAACTTCTTCGCTGTCTTTACACGACTCGCTCGAATATCGACTCCGCGTGCGAAGTCCTGTTCTGCAAGTCCGCGATAGTACGCGCAGTGGGCAGCGAGGTTGTCCGCGATTCGCATCAACGCACACCGTAAGCGTCGGTTCGCCTTGCGGATAATTGGTCCGCTCGAGTCAGTTTGATCGCTTTGGTGCCGCGATGGAAACAGGCCGCTTCTTCCAGTGATGGCGTTGGCGTTCGCATATCCATCTATAGGGCCCATCTCGGCAGCGAGATCTGCTGCTGAAACGACATTGATTCCAGGGATCGCCAGCAAACGTACATACGGCGTTTGAACAAGCACACTCGCTAGATCTCGCTCAATCGCCGTAATTTGCCGGTTCAAATGCTGGTACAACTCATGCAAGTCTGTCCAGATCGCGTGGTGCAATGCTCCGTCTCCAATGGGTGCATCAACCGCCTGCGATGCCCAGCTAAGAATCTTGTCAATCGTACGTTGGTTGCATCGAACTGCCTCCTTTCGCAACCGCTTACAGATGCCGTCGCGACCGAGATTAAGCACCATGGCGGGTGACTCGCAGCAACGGCCAACCAACATAGCGGTTTGATGATCGAGCAATCGATCAAACAGGGCGGCATACCCTGGCATCGACAAGTGCAGGTTATCACGTATTTGACACGCAAGGCTCGACGATTTCTCTACGAGGTTACGCCGATGGCGCGATCGAAGTTGCAATTCACGATAGGTGATTGGGAGCTCTCGCTCGCAGAGACCGAATCCAGCAACTGCTGCACGATGTTGCGCGTGTAAATCAGTCTCATCGGTCTTGTTGCCGGGATCAGCCGGCATCCGAAATTGCTTGGTTGCAAAAGGATGCACCACGCGTGTTTCAAATCCAGCATTCGCGAAAGCGCGTTTCGGGGGGAGATGATAGTTCCCGGTTCGTTCAACGACGACAATCGTGTCCTTGATTTGATGTTCCTGCTGAGCTTGGCGAACGAGGACGATGGCAGCCTTGAAATGTCCAGATTGGTGCTCAAGCGTTTGGGGTTCGATGAGCAACTTCCCGAAGTAGTCTGCCATCATCCATTCAGAACGATTCTTAGCCGGGTCGATACAAACGATCGCAAATCGGTCCCCACCGACCTTGGTAACGCGCTGCGTAACGGCGCCACTTGGTTTCTGCAAATGCTGACGGTTCTTGGCACGCGACTTTGTGTGGGAACGACGTCGGCTACCGCTGAGTTTACCGGCCATGACACTCTCCAGATTCAGGAATGGAAGCGAACTCCAAATTTTCCCCAAGACAATCCAGATTGCCTATTTCATTCCAGGAAAGAGTCTTTTCTTTCTCTCTAGTGTCATACCTGGCCGACTTCGGTGTTGCTGATTTTGCTCCACCGGTCGATGAAACCGGGGCACTTTCGCGTTGACCGCTTAAACGCGTCGGTGTCTGCATCCCAGAGACTCCGGTGCGAGCTCAGTCGATTGCCTCGGGATAGCGGACCGGGTGGCCCCGGGTTGTTACCTCCCCGGGGCTCCCACAGACCCGTACGTGCCCGCATTAGGGCATACGGTTCCTCGAATCATGGATTCGCTGCGTGTTTTAACGTCGAACGTGCGGTACGCACGGGAGCAAGCGGGTAGTGCTGGAGGATGACATAGAGCTTGCGCCAGTCGAGCGAGCGGATGCGATTGCGGCGGTTAAGCCACTTGCGCCATCGGGCTCCGACTTCGTGGCGAAAACGTGTCAGTGATCCAGAGTTTCCTGTCACTCCGTAGTACGCATAGTGTCCGCGCAGTTTCTCGTTAAGCTTCGTGCGTTGTTCATCGAGCGGTAGATGCCGATTGAGTTGGCACCACAGATCGATGTTGCGAACGGCTCGACTAAATCGATCAGCGGCTGTCTTTTGTTTGACAACCCAGTAACCGTTCTTGGAATGCGCCCAGTAGTGGGTGAATCCCAGAAGGTCAAAGGTTCCAGGACGATCGTCGGGTCCATTTCGGTCCTTGGTCTTGGGAGACGGCGGACTGAAGGATACGAGTTTCGTCTTGGTCGGATGGACTGTCAGACCGTACTTGCCAAAACGCTTTGGGATGACATCCATGACACGCTCGGCATCGCGCTCGTTGCGGAAACCGATCACGAAGTCATCCGCATAGCGGATCAAGAAGGCACGGCCAGCAAGACGCGGTTTGACTTCTTGCTCGAACCAAAGATCCAGCACGTAGTGCAAGAACACGTTCGAGATCAAAGGCGAAACCACACCACCTTGAGGCGACCCGGTATCTGGATAACTTACGTTACCATCCTCCATCACGCCCGCCTTTAGCCATTTGTCGATCAGACGTAACAACACGCCATCACGCACCCTAAGTTGAAGAAACTGCCGGAGATGTCGATGATCCAAGTTATCGAAAAACTTGCGAATGTCGACCTCTAACACAGAGCCGCCCTTGGGCTGACAGTTCATCGTCTGGTCACGAAAAGATTTCAATGCTTGGTGTGCCGATCGTCCGGGTCTGAAGCCGTACGAACAGTCCAAGAAGTCCTGCTCGTACAACGGTCCCAACAGCATGACGACCGCCCGCTGAAGAAGCTTGTCCTCCAGGGTGGGGATTCCGAGCGGGCGAGTCTCAGTACTTGAGCCGCCTTTGGGAATGTGCACACGCCGCACCGGTGGCGCCTTGTACGTGCCAGACTTCGCGCGGTCGAGCAGGCTTTGAAGGTTACCCTCCAAGTCCTGTTCGTATTCTTCCGCGGTCACGCCATCTACGCCAACAGCACCATCTTTACGCGTGCGTCGATACGCTTCTTTTAACCAGTCGATGTCCATCAGATAGGCGAGCGAGGTGAAAACCATTTCTGGTGACTGTTTCGCCAACGCTGCTATCCGTTCCTGTTTCGTGGACACGATTTCCGAATTTCGAGGCATTCGTCGTGTTTCTCAGTAACGGTTCCATGAATCGACGTCTCGCTTCCCTCCGCTGGCTCCAACTGGGTGCTGTTCGCCAACTTCTTCGGTACTATCAAGACGCTATGACGCCCTGCTGCCGTCCCACCGCACTTCGTTTCCTTCGCTTGGCGGTACCTCTGCGTTCACTCGTTGGGTTCGCTCCTTGACGGACGAGTGCACCGCCAAAGCCTGGAGTTGGTAACCCGGTATCTCCAGCCGGGAATTCGCCGAGGAGCGAACAGGGTTCTCCCAAGTTCCTGGGGAATCTCAATCGTCCGTTTGCACATGTTCCAATCCGACGCCGGCAGGACTGCTTACACCAGACCATTGCGGTGTAGCAGCGTGGCCCTTGGTCATCGAAGGGCAAAGGCTCCCACGAAAGGTCTTTCGACGCTCAATAGCATGGCTTTCGAACTCACTGTCTACGCTTCGCAGTGTGGATTACTCCAGCACCACGCAAGACTCGCTTCCAGTTGCTGGTCAAGCTCTACTGGACGGGCTTCCCACCCGCAAGATTCCGATGAAAGGTTTCAAATCTGTAATCTACATTTCATTCCCCTTTCCCAAGCTTCTTGGCGCAATCGATGCAACCTCAGCGAATTGGTCACTCGTAGAAGTGTGCGAATTCAGATTCACGTCCGCACATCGGGAAAGTTGCATTGCCCAGATGAGCTGACATTTGGGCCGGCTTCAGCGGCTAGTTTCGAGGAATTCGACTGCGTTCTACTGTAACTATACTGGTGCATTTTTTCTGCACATCTAAGATTGGCTGCGAAACACGCAGAAAGTGACAGCGGGCACTGGTAACCCTCGTCCAATCTTATCCACCTCCGCAACATCAGAGAAACGAAATGAAGCCTAGCAAAATCCTGAACTTTCTGGTCGTGACGGCTGGCGTCGTCGCCGGATTGGCATTACTCCCGGCGGCTCAGGCCCAAACCAGTAAGAAACCCAACATCCTTGTGATCTGGGGTGACGATATTGGCACCGAGAACATCAGCTATCACAACCGCGGCATGATGGGCTACCAAACGCCCAACATTGACCGCATCGCCAACGAGGGTGTTTTCTTCACCGACTATTACGGACAGCAGTCCTGTACCGCTGGTCGTGCTGCCTTCATCAACGGTTCCGTGCCGGTTCGCACGGGTATGACCAAGGTCGGTATCCCTGGTGCGCCGGAAGGCTGGCAGAAAACCGACGTCACGATGGCGACCGTGATGAAGAGTCTCGGCTACTCCACCGGCCAGTTCGGCAAGAATCACCAAGGGGACCGCGACGAGCACCTGCCGACCATGCATGGCTTCGACGAGTTCCTTGGCAATCTTTACCACCTCAATGCCGAGGAAGAGCCGGAGAACGAAGACTATCCTGGCGACCTGGAATTGCCGGGTGGCAAGACATTCAAGCAGGTCTTTGGACCTCGCGGTGTTCTCCGTTGTAAGGCCGACGGCAAGGGTGGGCAGACCATCGAAGATACCGGCGCACTGACCAAGAAGCGGATGGAAACGATCGACGAAGAAACCGTCGCTGCGGCCAAGGAATTCATCACTCGCCAGACCAAGGCTGGCAAGCCCTTCTTCTGCTGGTGGAACGGCACTCGCATGCACTTCCGCACTCACGTGAAGGAAGAGCATCGTCATAAGGGTAACGACGAATACACCGATGGCATGATTGAGCACGACCTGCAGGTCGGCGAACTCCTCAAGCTGCTGGATGATCTGGGTATCGCCGACAACACCATCGTCCAATACTCCACCGACAACGGCCCTCACTACAACACCTGGCCAGATGCAGGAACAACGCCGTTTCGCAGCGAGAAGAACTCAAACTGGGAGGGTGCCTACCGCGTGCCCTGTTTCATCAAGTGGCCCGGTCACTTCCCTGCTCGCGAAGTCCGCAACGGAATTGTCTCCCACGAAGATTGGCTGCCTACGTTTGCCGCAGCAGGTGGCAACCCCAACATCGTGGCCGAGCTAAAGAAAGGCGTCGAACTCAACGGACGCCCTTACAAGAACTTTCTCGATGGCGCCAACCAGCTCGACTACATCAGTGGCAAGACCAAGGAGTCGGCGCGCAAGCAGTTCATGTACGTGAATGACGACGGCCAGATCG
>JBGTAI010000234.1:0-13329 GCA_041749955.1 Pirellulaceae bacterium
CCTCAGGACGGCCGCCGCCATCGCGTGGCGGGCCACCTGGGGGTTGTGACATTGCATTTGAACCAGCTGTGAGCATGCATGCAGAGCAAGCTACTGCGACGAGGAACTTCTTAACCATCGGTTTTCTTTTCGATTGGAGGAGGAGGTGTAAGTCTGGTGCTTTCGCTCACCAGGGTACGGAAATGAAACCTGTCTGGAGAGCGAAAGTTTCGCCGAATCAGCAAACAATTTCGCTTGCTATCCAAGGCAAAGCATGACGATCGCAAGCGGTGGAATATTCACTTCCAAACTATGTGGCCGACCATGGCTCGGGATTGCTTCGGACATTCGCGAACCGAGATTCCCCACGTTGCTGCCTCCGTAAACCTCCGAATCACTGTTGAGAATCTCGACGTACGAACCCAATTCGGGCACACCGATGCGGTAATCAAAATGCGGCGTCGGAGTGAAGTTCACGACGATCACGACATGTTGCCCATCCTCGGCCGTCCGGCAGAACGTGTAAACGCTCTTGGTCGCATCGTCCGCTGCAATCCATGAAAAACCCTTCGCGTCACAATCCAACTCATGCAGCGCCGCGTAGTCACGATGCAAACGATTGAGATCGCCAACGAACAATTGCAGTCCACTGTTGAGCGGCGACGACTGCAATGTCCAATCAAGTTGACTTTCGAAGTTCCATTCCGTGTACTGTGCAAACTCGCATCCCATGAACATGAGCTTCTTGCCAGGAACTGCGTATTGGTATCCGAACAGCAGTCGCATGTTCGCGAACTTTTGCCACTCGTCGCCTGGCATCCGCGAAATCAGCGAGCCTTTACCGTGCACGACTTCGTCATGCGACAACGGTAACACGAAGTTCTCGGTGTCCGCATACACCGAACGGAATGTCAGCTCATTCTGGTGGTACTTTCGGTGAACTGGGTCTCGCTTGATGTAACGCAACGTATCATGCATCCACCCCATATCCCATTTGAAACCGAAGCCAAGACCGCCCGTATACACAGGCCGCGAAACGCCTGCAAACGAAGTCGACTCTTCCGCCAACGTCATGACGCCAGGAAAGTCTGCGTGGAGATGCGTGTTCAACTGCTTGAGAAACTCGATCGCTTCAAAGTTCTCGTTGCCGCCAAAGCAATTCGGGATCCACTCACCATCCTTGCGTGAATAGTCCAAGTACAACATCGAAGCGACGGCGTCGACTCGCAATCCGTCAATGTGATACTCGCTTAACCAGAACCTCGCGTTGGAGTGCAGAAACTCGCGGACTTCATCGCGACCGTAGTTGAAAATATGTGTCTTCCAATCCGGATGAAATCCTTGACGCGGATCATCATGCTCATACAAGCCTGTGCCATCGAATCGAGCCAACCCATGAGAGTCGTAAGGAAAGTGTGCGGGAACCCAATCCAAGATCACCCCGATACCGTTCTGGTGACAGTAATCGACAAAGAATCGAAACTCGTCGGGATCGCCAAAGCGACTCGTCGGTGCGAAGTATCCTGTGACTTGGTATCCCCAAGATCCATCAAATGGAAACTCGCTAATCGGCATCAATTCAATGTGCGTGAATCCGAGTGACTTGACGTGCTCGACAAGCATCACCGCGAGTTCACGATAGCTGTGATAGCGACGTCCATCCCAAGGACGTTTCCAAGACGGCAAGTGGACTTCGTAAATCGAAACGGGACTGCGCAACCAATCCGTATTCGTTCGCTTGGCCATCCACTCGTCGTCGTCCCACTTGTATCGCGTCAAGTCGTAAACGATCGACGCGGTTGCCGGGGGATGCTCCGCCGAGAACGCAAACGGGTCCGCCTTGTGGAGAATCTCGCCCTGTTGTGTTCGAATGCTGTATTTGTAGCTCGTGCCGTGAGTCACCCCAGCGACAAAGCCCGTCCACACGCCTGAGTCGCTGCCCGTCAACCAGTCCGCTCCGTGTCGCCATCCGTTGCCGTCCGTCAACACACTGACCTCAGTCGCGTTCGGAGCCCAAACAGCAAACCTCGCTCCGCGAAATCCGTTTTGAGTCTCTAAATGCGCGCCGAGCCAATGGTAACGCTCACTCGGTGCTTCCACTTGCATTTCATTCATCATGTCTATCGATACTCCTTGCTCTCAAACCGATCGAGGGACGTCAAAATGCCGCTCCATAGCGTCATGCGACGACGAACTTGATTGCTGATCTTTGATCTTAACCCTAGCTACACAGCGACAGCATACTCGAAAAACGGCTTGAATATTGCCATTCAGGTAATGCGTAAAAACTCAGCCATAACTCCGATTTGTGGCCGCCTCTTGCTTCAGTTCGCTTCTGCGGTCCGACGATCTCGCTAGGTCAATGACACCACCGCCTGATTGATAATCCGCTCCCCCGACTCAACGACTTGCTTTCTCCAATTCACGTCGCGAGGACAAAAACACTCCAAAAGCTCTCGCTTGGATGACTTGTAAACCGGGCTTTGCGGCGACGCAAAATGGTGAGCACGGTTCTCGGCACGAATCGCAGCCAAAACACGGACACTGTCGTAGGTTCCGTACTCAGCCGTCACAAATCGATAATCG
The DNA here is from genome assembly GCA_041749955.1 of Pirellulaceae bacterium. Taxonomy (GTDB): domain Bacteria; phylum Planctomycetota; class Planctomycetia; order Pirellulales; family Pirellulaceae; genus JBBSJZ01. The sequence continues at coordinate 2,566 of JBGTAI010000234.1, forward strand.
CGATCGCGGAAATGATGGTGCATCCAATCGCCCATCGCACCCATCGGAACATACGGCGCAACACCGGGTGCTGCCCTTGGTCGAATCGATGCTGCGCCAAATGTATCGGCGTACCAGGAATCGTTTGCCGAGTTCGCTTCGCCCGTAAGCAGCAACTGATACGTGCCAAACGTACCCAGGCCGCTGTGAAAATCAATGTGTACGATTCGCTCTGATTCGCCTACCCAGTCTTTCGCATGCTCGCGAACCAGACGCGTCGATTGGCACGGGGCGTGTCCGCCATAGAACACTCCACGCGGATAGTCATACTGTCCTCCGGCGATAGACCGAATAAGCGCATCACGCCCGTATCGCAGGATGTTAAACATCGCCAGCAATTTGAACGGTTCGAATCGCGAAGGAACCGACGTTGGATTCAGAAACGAGTCGAGCCGAGCGTATCCAACTGGCGAACCCTTGTACTGCATTTCGCCAAACAGAAAATTGCGATTCAGATCTACGTTGTCTTCATTGAATCGACGCAAATGTGAAAACCCAAACGGGTTCACCGCATGCACGAGCACATAGCGAACGCCCAATGTCGTACCTTGCTTCGCGATTCGCGCGAGTAGCGAAAGCTGGACCGCAGACCCCAGAAATCCCTCAACACCATGAACACCCGATGAAACCAAAACCGTCGGTGCCTCATCCTCACCAACAATCGCAACATCCATCGCAAGCTCGTCCATCGCGTCCGCGTCGATGCGATAGGACTGAACGTTCGCACCAACCCCCGAGGCCGCTGATAAAAAACGACCACGAGCTTCAGAGTAGGTCGATAAGAAAAACGAATTGAGCAATGTTCAGCATTTCCAATCAGAGCAGGTCAAAGCACGCAACTTCCTGGCCGTTACGGATGTAGAGGCGGTTGCCAATTAGGACGGAGTGGTTCCATGTCTTGCCTTCGATCGCGTCGAACTTGCCCATCTCCACGAGCTGTTTCGGACTCGCTTGCACGAGCACGATTTCGCCAGTCTCCGTGGTGACAAGCAGCTGTCCGTTTTTGCTAAGAAGGATCACTTGCCCGTTGCCGTAGCGTCCCTTCTTCCACAATCGCGTGCCAGTCGATGCGTCGACACAAGCAAAGATGCTGCCGTCGAAACCGTATAAATGGTCTTCGTAGAGCACGTAGTCATTGAAGTCTGGCTTGATGTCCAGTGACGTCCAGTCTTCGGTGATGCTCCAACTCATTGTGTCGCCTTCGGTCGTCGCCGTCTGCGTGGCGGTGATGCGGCGAGTTCCCATGCCTAGGCTCGTTGCGATGAATACGGAGTCGCCTACCACAAGTGGCTGGATCGCGCGATAGTTGTCGGATGACCATTCGTGATTCCAAATTAAGGACCCGTCAACCGGATTGAGGAACTGCAGCCCCACGTTGGTCATCATCAAGATGCCTTCCACGCCCGCCAACGTCGCAAGTTGAGGCGAACTGTAACTATGATCGCCTGATGCAACACCCCATGAAGGCTCGCCCGTGAGCGCGTCATAAGCGAGTACGCCCTTGTCACCGGAACCTCCAGCATGCACGACGACAAGCGAGCCAATCAACAGGGGCGATGAAGACCATCCCCATTGCGGCGGCTGTCGGGCGGAGTCCGTTTTGAGATTGCGTTCCCAGATCACTTCACCAGTTTGAGGACGCAGCGCACACAGTTGACCGTCGGCACCGAGCGAATACAGGATGTTATCGCCAATGGTCGGCGTCGCGCGCGGCCCAGCACCACCGATCGACTCCCAGAATCTTCCAGGATACTCGTGTGCCCACAGGCTCTCACCCGTCTCAGCATCCAGGCATACAACAGCTTCCCTGTCGCCACGCTGTTCTTGAGTGAACAGCCGGTTGCCAGCGACCGAAAACGATGACCAGCCCGGACCAATGAGCGATTTCCAAACGAGCTTCGGCGGCGACGCTTTCCAGTTCCCGATCAATGACACTTCGTCAACGACTCCATCTCGATTCAAACCGCGGAAGTCTGGCCATTGAGCATCCGCGCGCAGGATCGGCTCAAGTTCAGTGGAATCAGACAGTGCATTCGAGCTCGTCGATGAAGACGCAAGGCTCTGTAAGTACATCTCTTCCGGAGTCGGTGACCAACGCCAGCTCAACTCAGGGCTGAACTTTCCAGTCGTGCCATGCGATTGCAACAGATCCCAAGCCCCAAACCCGATCAACGCGCCGAACAATGCTGCCACAACACGCAATCCTGGTCGCGCCGCAAACGCCACTGCAAAAAGGCCAAAGCAAGCGAGCCCAACGGGAACTTGGTACATCCCAGTATTCATGCCCTTCATTGACGCGTGAGCTGTGGCAACCGTCGCCACGGCGACTGCGAGTAAGCCCAAGAAACCAACGATTTTTTCCATCCCCGACGCTCGACTGGCAAACAACCACCACACCGGAAGCATCAGCGACAACACGCCAGGCCCCATGAAGCCCACCATCAAAATCGATAGCGGTGGCGACTCAAAAAATCCGGGGAAAAGCTTCAAAAAGACCATCAGCGCCAAAATGACAACCGCCGGCCACCATCGCAAGACGTTCGTAACGTCCGATTTCGTTGCGGCGTCGGCGGTTTCGCTATTCGATTCAGACATGAGGGTCCCTTAAGTGTCACGACGGATTCAGCAACACCAACGTAGCACTCCGACCTGCCTTTTGGGAACCGATGACCACGAGCTCAATGCTCTGGATCGATCGCATCCCGCTATGATTTGCAATCATAGCGGGACTCGCCAGAGTTCGGTTCTCTGCTACTTAGCGAGCCACGTTCCGTCGGCAAGCTTCACACGCACGTAATCCAATGCGAACATGAATGACTTCTTGGCCTTCGGATTCGAACCCACGATCTGAGCCGCAAGAGTGTGCTTTCCAGCCGCCACGTTGACTTTCGGAAACGACAACACACCCGTCGTCACGACATTCGCATCGTAACAATCGACTGGCTCGCCGAGCACTTGACCGTCGAGTGAAAGCTGAACGATTCCGTAATCCCTTGCACACGTCAGCACGACTTCGATATCCACTTCACCACTGAACTCCGGCAGTTCCACTGTCAACGTGTCAGCAATCCCTCCGCCAGACCACCACAATTGTGAATTCCCACTCCACTTGTCTCCCGAAAAGCCGGCCATTGCTTGCGGTCTTGCTTGACCAGACGAGGCACTCGACTTCGCTGACTCGCCTTCAATCGCACCGACAACTTGGCCAGTCGCTGTATCGATCGTCGACTTGGCACCACGTAGCCTCACTGCGTTGTCTACAGTCGGCAACTTTTCTCCAGCGTACTCGGTCGGCTGGGCCGCTTGCCATTGTTCCTTCGAGACGGGCGTGACCTTATGAGTCAACACGTGAGCCCCTTTCATTCCTCCGACGACAAAATCGGGGAGCCCGTCGGCATTCACATCCGTGACAATGAGCTGGCGTCCAATTCCAGCTTCTCCGTCCGCTTGATATGGGATCCAATCGACGCCGTCATCTTTGCGAACGAGTTTGAACCAATAGACCACTGCACCGGCGTCCCACATCGGGCTCTGGGCATGGTGCGACCAATACGTCTTGCCAGTCACAATGTCTTTCAGTCCATCACCGTCGATGTCGGCGAGATTTACCGAGTGCAGCTCGCTGAACAGGACGCCGTATTTATTCTGCGACGGATGCTCGCCCATGATCAAATGGTGCTTGAACGAAATCCCATCGGCCCCGATCACTTGTTCGTACCACCCCAGACCGAAGTCGTGGGCGGCGTGGCTCGTGATGATGTCGTTGTCACCGTCACCGTCCACGTCATAAGCATACATCTCAGCCCCACCGTAACTCTCGCTAAACGAGACCTCATGGAGTTTCCAGCGAGTGTTGTCAGCGTTGGTGGTCGGTTGCTCGAACCAGCCGCCTGAATGAATGATGTCCATCAATCCGTCGCCGTTCACGTCACCGACTCCGAGTCCATGCCCGAATTTGGAGGCTGCAAGCTGCTCCGAAATCGGATGAAACGACCATTCACCGAACGCCTCAGTCGAGTCGATCGTCGCGAAACCAAAGAAGCCATCACGCGTACAAACGAGTTCCGGACGCTCGTCGTCGAACATATCAACAAACTGCGGTGACTCGTTCGAGACCCAATCGATGACTTGGTGCTTGGTCCAGTGTTGATCGAATCCGTCGGCTTTGGGGTTTTCGTAAACGTAGGCCGGAGTCCCAGGAAAACCGACCACGAAAACGTCGTTCCATCCATCACCGTTGAAATCGTAAACCCACGAGAAGAAGTTGTCTGCGTATCGATTCACGTCCTGAGGCACTGGCTTGTAGATCTCGTGCTTCACCGTGAAATCTGGCCCCGCGAACCAATGCGGGCCACACACGATGTCCGCGTTTCCATCACGGTTCAAATCGCCTGCGTTTGCACCCTCCGAGAAATAGACGTTCGTAAGCTGTTGTCGATCAAAGCGATGCAGCGTCAGGTCTTCGGCAAACACGGTGCTGGACAGGAACAGTGCGATCAAGCACGGCGGCAGCCAATTCATGTTCATTCTCATTCTGCGGAAATCTCCTCGAAGGTGACGTTGCCGATGCGGTACTGTTTCCAGTCTTGAAAATCAAAGTGCCACCATTCGAACTCGTAAACGGTAAATGCTTCCGCTTCCATCGTGCGTCTCAGCAATTGGCGGTACCAACGTTGCTTTTCCGTACCGCCTGGATAACTCGGAAAGGATCGTGGCGAGAACTCATCGTAGCCAGCAACCATTTGAATCGGATTGCCGGTGGCGAGTTCATACAGCGTCAAATCCACGGCGCAACCACGATTATGCCGCGATCCATTCGCTGGGTTGGCGACAAAGTCCTTCATGGAACTTGGAGTCGCATCCCAAAACATTTTGGTCACGTGCCAAGGACGGTACGCGTCGTGGATCAACAGCCCAAGCCCCAGTGGCTTCAGGCGAGCATTGGCACGTACGACAGCTTCCGCAGCCGGACGCTGCATGAACGCACGTGGCTGGTTGTAAAACACCGCGCCCGTAAAGTTGTTGTCAGTCGCATAGCGAACGTCGAGCTTGATTGTCGGATCGAGGTGAACCAATTCAACGAGCTCACGATCGCGATACTCGCCTGGTTCCGGCGGCGGTGATGCGGCGAGAGCCTCCGTGCGAAGCTCCTTGATCGGTTTCACTGGCGTAATCTTGAACGTTTCGCCATCCTTCGTGCCAACTTCTCGACGCGTGAACTTTACCTCGGCCGCAACCACCTCCGTCGCATCGCCGCTGGCGTTTCGCGTGAATACCAATCGCTCGCCATGGTACAGTCCATAGTCAGGAAACGCGAACACGTTCTCGCTGACTTCTTCGAGCGGATAGTAATAGAACCACTCGATCAACGAGTAGAGTTTGCCATCGTCTTCTAAAATGTAAAGCGTGTTGTGATCCCATCCATACTCGCCGACGAGACCTTTCCATCGAGCGGGCATCTCCGCTGGTGGTTCGTCCGCGACGCGTTCATAAGCGACATCGTCCACCATCAAGCGATCATTGCTCCCAAGCTTGACGCTCATGCCGAATCCGAGTGCGTCGTCGGTGACAATCTCGCCCTCATCCGACAGAGCACGCAATTGGTACCGATACGTACCACGTTGCATGAACACATCACCGTTCATTTCTGAAATTCTGGTGAAGCGATCACCATCGACCTCGCGGAATTTGCCAACCAATTCGCTCGCTCGGGCGGCGGGAATCGGACTCGTGATCTGGTACGACGGCAGCGGCTTCGCATCCTGTGTCGCGAGCATTAACCGCAGAGCATAGTCCGCCAGTCGGCTGACGAGCCCATTGCTTCCGTCGAGCGATGCGGCTGCGGCAACACCAAGCTGTCGCTCGGGAAGTGCTTCGAGCTGAGTCGAGAAGCCATAAACAGCCCCGCCATGTCCGATCTTTGTCATCCCATCGAAATCTTGAACATGAAAGCCAAGTCCGAAGCCTTGCGGTTTACCCTCCGAGTCCAGGATCGGCGTCGCCATCAGTTTCAGCGTCTCGGGGCTAATGATTTGACCAGCGTCCGTCTTGCCATCGTTGAAGATGCAGACCAAAAATTTCGATAGATCGAGCACGCTCGAATACAAGTTTCCGGCGGGTCCCGTACCGAGAAGAAACTTCGGCGCCTCAAATCGCCGACCATCGTAAGTCTGCATCCAACCAGCCGCCAATGTCGGTTCGATGGCGGGCGTCACCACAAAGCTGCTGGCATGCATCCCCAACGGATCAAGGATCGTCGAGCGAACTTGCTCGGGATGCGAAACCTCCAGCTGGCTCTCCAACACCGAACCCACAACCGCAATCGCTGCGTTGGAGTATTTCGTTTTAGTCTCGGGTCGATAAACGAGCGACGTTTCATTCAGACTCGCCACCGTCGCCGCGAGCGTCGGCTCGTCCGGATCGAAGTAATTACCGATAGGTGATTCGCGGACTAAACCAGATCGATGCGACATGAGTTGTCGCAACGTGATCGCAATGTCATACGGGTTATTGGGCTGGAACTCAGGTAAGTAATTCTGGACATTCGCATCCAAATCGAGCTTGCCGTCTTCGACAAGTTGCAGCAGTGCAATGTCCGTAAAGAGCTTCGAAACTGAACCAACTCGATAGACAGTCTCCGCCGTTGCTCGCGTTTTCTGGTCAGCGTCTTGGTAGCCGAAACCGCTGGACCAAACGACTTGGTCGTGATCAACGAGCGAGATCGAGAACGCCGGCAGACTCTTTTGTTCAACTTCGGAATCAATCGCCTCCTTGAGTTTCTCGATAGCTTCGCGATAGTCGGTCTCAGGCTTCTTCGGCTCGATCGCGTCAGCAACAACCACGCTCAAAAACAACGCGACAACGCCTAACAACAGCTGCAAAATACGATTCATTTGAAAGTCCCAGTTGCGACGGTGCTTCGGGTCAATTAGCCGTTTCATCATTCGTCCGCCAAGAAAGCATTCAATCGAGAACGATCCAAATCCGAACCACAGCCATTCACGGCGGGTAGAACGACTTTGCCCTTCATGATTGAAACGCCCGTGCACGGCTCGTCTCGCAACAGCACGGCCCCGTCCAGATCGGCATAGTCGAGCAACGGCAAGAGTTGTGCTGCACCGCTGATTCCGACGGAGCTTTCGACCATACAGCCCACCATTGTCTTCAGCCCCAAGCGTCTCGCTTTGACTAACATCTCCAGAGCTGGAGTCAGTCCGCCGCACTTGCAAATCTTGACGTTGACGCCGTGATACAGCCCGTTGCACTTGTCGATGTCCGACATCACCTGGCAATCCTCGTCCGCAATAATGGGCAGCACCGAGTTCGCAAAGACTCGCAACTTGTCTTCTTGCGATGCGTCGATCGTCAGCGGTTGTTCAATGAACTCGACACCAAGGTCGGCCAATGCTTTGGACTTGGAAATCGTCTCCTCCGCCGTCCAAGCACAATTCGCGTCGACGCGAAACACGGCGTCCGTGTGTCGCCGCAACTCGGTGACAATCTCAAGGTCTTGCCTTGTCCCCAGCTTGATCTTGTACGTGCTCCATCCCGGCTCTTCCAAGAGTTTCGCAACCATTCGGTCGATCGTATCAATTCCAATCGTAAAGCTCGAATCGGGGATATCGTTCCACTCAAGTCCCCAATCCTGCCAAGTTGGAACGCCGAGCCGCTTGCCTCGCAAATCGTGAGCGGCAATGTCGAGCGCCGCCATGGCGAACGTATCGCCCGCCATTTCTTTTTGCAAACTTACCCAAACATCGAGTGGCGACTCCACGACGTATCGCTCGAGCGAAGACTGGCTCAACCGACTCAGTGACGCGGAGATGGATTCAAACGTGTGACTGTAGAACGAGTTCTCCGTCACCTCGCCGTAACCTCGAATACCATCATGCTCCAACTCGACCAGCACACTTGACTGGTTCGTCATCGTGTCACGCGAGATCGTGAACGCGTGCTTCAGTGGTAAACTCAGTCGTCTGACATTGAACTTCATCTTGACACGACCTCTTGTCGCAAGACTTCTGCTCGTAGCGCGACACACGCATCAACGAGTTTCTCCGCACCTGTTCGATAAACGTCACAGGCGGGCAGTCCAAACGTTGATTCCGCTTTTGCAATTTCTGCGAGAGCGTCGTCTTCGCTCAGACTTCTCGAGTTGATCGCGATGCCGATGATTCTGCACGGATGGCGAAGATTGGCGAGCGCTTCATAAGCGGCCATTTGGTCCTTCAAAGGCGGTATGTCGACATTATCGAGACCTTTCACTTGGGTGCGTCCCGCCTCGTAACAGAAAATGAGCCCGTCAGGTGCGCTGCCGTGAAGTAGCCCGAGTGTGACTGCAGAAAACGATGGATGTGAGATGCTACCTTGCCCTTCAATGAGAAGGAAATCGTGATGCTCGTTCTCTTTCGCCAATTGCTCTGCAGCTCCGTTGACGAAGTCGGCGACCACGCAATCGATCGGGACTCCTTCACCAGAGATCATGATTCCAGTTTGTCCAGTGGCGAGAAACTTCGAACTTTGCTCACGCGCGACGAGACCGCGATGCACCTCCAAGGACGTGACCATTTTGCCAATGCTACAGTCGTGTCCAACGGTGTGGATGCGAATGCAACCCGATCGAAAACGGTGACTCTTCCCAGTCGACTTGAAGTGATTGCGTCTTACGTCAACCAGACAGCTGCCAGTCTTCGCCGCCAGTGCAACGTATTCAGCATCGTCTGTGAGAAAATCATGGAGGCCCGAGACGATGTCGATACCGCGAGAAAGCGCCTCAAGAATCATCGGCCGCCATTCATCGGGCAACTTGCCTCCAGGAGGCGCGATGCCGATGTACAACGCATCCAGCTCTGGAACTTCAGCCAAGTCCTTTACAACGGCAATCGATCCGCCGGCTCCCAGCAACTTCTGGCTCGTCGTTCCCGCAGCCACAGCATCAATTACAGCGACCACATCGCTGGTTCGATACCGAAGCAAACTAATCGCTGTTTTTGCAACGAACGGCGTCGAGTAGCCGTCGGTCAAAATGGCGATTCGATGGTGCTCACGCAACGACTTCGTCGCGTACGCAAAAGCGCTAGTTTTTAAAGTTGAGTCCAAGGACATAATTCAACGCGAAGATAGACTTTGGGAAACGAAAACAAGCCGGGGCGAGCAATCATCTTAGCGTAAGTCCTGACCAGGAGCCTGCGCGTTTGCGAGATAACCGTGTCATTATGCGGATCCGATATCGTATTTTCGTTTTCCAAAGTTCAGTCCGCATGAGAAAGCCAGACGGCCGTGTCGCTGTCCTGCCAGACCGCCGTGTCGCTGTCCTGATTGAAACCGACGGCAACTGGGGCCACGACAGTTGGAGCCACCGAGTCGTCGCCTCGATTGCTGCGTTTGCCAAGGAGCACCAGTGGCGTCTGTTGATCGCGCCGCGAGACCATCAACAAAATCCATTGATTCGGAGCAAACGGTTCTTGGCATCTCAATGCACACGCCGTCACTCTCAGTGCCGAAGGCACTGCATCCATTAGCCAGGGACGCAAGTCCCTGGTTTCCTAGCCCCAATGAACGCTAAGTCCCGAAGGGACGACAGACTTCCCTGCGAAACAGGTTCACGCCGCCCCTACCCTGACCCGTCCTTAAACCATTTGTATCCATTCGCGTTTCAACCTCCCCACCACACTCTTCATTTTTCAATTTGCATTTTTCATTTGTCATTTCCCAATGCTCAATTCCCCTCCCAACCCAACACCTCTAACCAGACCTTAGGCTCTCCACGTCGCACCTCGCGAAAACGTGTCATGAACCGAACCCATCGATTCGGAGCAAACGGTTCCTAACATCTCAATGCACACGCCATCACTCTCAGTGCCGAAGGCACGGCATCCATTAGCCAGGGACGCAAGTCCCTGGTTTCCTAGCCCCAATGAACGCTAAGTCCCGAAGGGACGACAGACTTCCGCACGAGATCCGCGCACCTAGTTCCCTGCGAATCCTCATGCACAAGACTCATCGCTGCCCTTCAACCTTGTGTCCCAGGCATCCGCTACTCGTCGCTTCGCGCCCGAAAAGACACCCCACCGTACGTCAGGTTTTCCAACCTGACCCAAGCACCAACCACTCACCCAGCAAGCCCCAACGACCGCGCCGCAAACCAACCAAAATGTTTCCAAAGCGAAATCGCTTCTTCCGAGTTCTGAGTCCTGAAGTCAATCGTCCTCGCGTCACAATCAAAGAATGAAAAGGCCGAGGCGCGGAGAATCGCGGAGGAGAGCAACCACGCGGAGCCATCACTCAAACCATTGATCAACGGCAACGCCGTTCAACTCCAAAGCCCAGGGTCGCGCAGCGCACCCTGGGAAACCCAACCACACCATCCCCCCAAACCCTGAAAGGCTTTCACCGGCACCAGACCTTCCCAAACCTCCGCGATTCTCCGCACCTCCGCCACTCCGCGTTTCAACCTCCCTCAACTCCCCTCCCCACCAGACCGCTGAAGCGAAGCGATCACCAAGCACGCGACTATGAACGGTACGCCATTGACTTTCGAGCACCCGAAAAGCCGTTGAGCCGATCCAGCGGGCTGGTGACCGCCAACCCAGGACGATTCATCACATGAGTATAAATCATGGTCGTCTTCACATCCTTGTGTCCCAACAATTCCTGCACCGTCCGAATATCCGCGCCATCGTCAAGCATGTGTGTCGCAAAACTATGACGAAGTGTATGAGGCGT
>JBGTAI010000235.1:0-7322 GCA_041749955.1 Pirellulaceae bacterium
ATTTCCCACCGACATGCCGATCCGTCGGCGATACGCTTTGGCCATGATTGCTGCGATTGATGACGGTGTGGGGCGAGTCGTCGAGAAACTGATCGAACACGGATTGCTCGACAACACATTGATGGTGGTGACAAGCGACAATGGAGCTCCGCTGAAGATGACGAAACCCGATTCGCCCCTCGATCGTGACGCGGGCGGCTGGGACGGCTCATTGAATGAACCTTGGGTTGGCGAGAAAGGGATGCTGAGCGAAGGGGGCCTTCGAGTGCCGATGATTTGGAGCCTCCCTAGCCAACTGCCCAGTGGCAAAACCTACGACTGGCCCGTTAGCACGCTCGACATTGCCCCAAGTGTGTTGCAGCTTGCTGGCGGTAATCTTCGCGAAGTTATGCTCGACAACGCGCAGAAGTTCGACGGCATCGACTTGATCCCGGCCATGAATGACATTCAAAACCCGTCGACTCGCAGCCTCTATTTCCGGTTCTGGGATCAAGCCGCGATTCGACGCGGAAAATGGAAGTACATTTACGTTGGCAATGGACGGCGGTATCTATTTGATCTCGAAAGCGATCAGCATGAACATAAAAACTTGGTCGATGTGCATACCGAGCTCGCCGACAAATTGCATAAAGACGTTGACGAATGGTGCGCGGGGCTTAAACCGGTAGGATTGCCCACTGGCGACAAGATGCGCGAGCGCAATTGGTACAATTTCTATTTTGATGATATCCCCATACAAAAATAGCACATGACCAAAAGCCATTGGAAACTGAGAATGAGTTGCTCACGATATATTGCTGCGATGCTTGCCTGGATTCGCGAAACTCGCCTGAAGGTAATGAGCCTGCTGCTCGCAATTTCCGTTGCCCTAATGCCGAGTGTCGTTTATTCTGCGGATCGACCGAATATCGTATTGGTGTTCATTGACGATATGGGCTGGGGCGACTTCTCTTGCTTCGGCAACGACGATGCGCGGACGCCGAACATTGATCGACTTGCCAGCGAAGGTGTGCGATTCGAACAGTTCTATGTCAACTCGCCGATTTGCTCGCCGTCGCGGACCGCAATTTCAACGGGCCAGTACCCACAGCGATGGCGGATCACCTCGTTTCTGAATAATCGAAAGAACAACGAAGAACGTGGCATGGCCCAGTGGCTTGATCCCGCGGCTCCGATGTTGGCTCGATCGTTACAACAAGCCGGCTACGCCACAGGTCACTTTGGAAAGTGGCACATGGGTGGGCAACGTGACGTCAACGAAGCACCTCCGATCACGGACTATGGTTTCGACGAGTCGCTGACGAACTTCGAAGGCATGGGACCGAAGCTGCTGCCGCTGACCCTGCGGCCTGGCCAAGACAAACCTGACCGTATCTGGGACGCTGCTGAGAAACTCGGCGACGGCTACCGATGGATGCTGCGATCCGAGATCACGACGGGGTTTGTCGATGCCGCGATCCCATTCATCGACAAGGCCACTGCTGCGAACCAGCCGTTCTATATCAACCTCTGGCCAGACGATGTGCATTCGCCGTACTGGCCGCCCGTCGAGACATGGGGCGACGGTTCAAAACGCCGGCTTTATCTTTCCGTCCTCGAGTCGATGGACACACAGTTTGGAAGACTGTTCGATCGAATCCGCAATGATGCCGCGTTGAAAGACAACACATTGGTTCTGGTTTGCTCGGACAACGGACCTGAACCCGGTGCCGGTGAAGCGGGGCCGTTCCGCGGATACAAGACGCACCTCTACGAAGGCGGCGTGCGTTCGTCATTGGTTGCGTGGGGACCGAAGATCGTACGCAAGCAAGGCTTGGTGGATACCGATTCAGTTTTCTCGGCGATCGATCTCGCTCCGACGCTGCTGAGTCTGACCGGAACTCCCTTGCCAAACGGTATCACCTTCGATGGCGAGGCATTGGTAGACACGTTGCTTGGCGACGGCGGTTCTCGCCAGGCTCCGATATGCTTTCGACGTCCTCCGGATCGTGATACGTTCTATGGTATCGACGACTTGCCGGATTTAGCTATTCGCAAGGGGGATTGGAAACTGCTGTGTGAGTACGACGGTTCCGACGCCCAACTCTACAACCTGCAAAACGATCGTTCGGAGTCAACGAATGTCGCTGCCGACAACCCGGCCGTTGTCGCTGAATTGACCCAATCGATTCTCGCTTGGCACAAAAGTATGCCGCCGGATAACGGTGCAACCTATCGTGACAAGCCCGCGAAACGCAAAGTAAAATGATTCGTCCACGTTGGCGGAGCAATTGCTGCTAATCTGAAGCTCCAATAACAAACCATCACAGGCTCGCAGCCTGTGTTACGCCCACGAGCTGTTCATGATGCATAAATGTGTTGCTGTTCTCCTGCTCTCGCTGATCACCTCCCCAGTCGCGTTCGCGGAGAAGCCGAACCTTGTCTTTATGATCGCAGACGATTGTACGTTTCGTGACATCGGTTGCTACGGCGGGCAAGCCCACACACCAAACATCGACAAGTTAGCGGATCAAGGCATGCGATTCACTCGCTGTTTCCAGTCCGCGCCGATGTGCTCGCCAACGCGTCACAATATCTATACTGGGATCTATCCAGTCAAAAGCGGAGCGTACCCGAATCACACGCGAGTCAATCCAGGCATCGAAAGCATCGTCAAGCACTTGGGCGACCTGGGATACCGTGTCGCTCAAAGTGGCAAAACGCACGTTGGACCCAACGGCGTGTTCGGTTGGGAAAAGCTTGGTACCGGATCCAACCCGGAGTTTGATGCCGTGAATGAATTCATCGGGGATTGTAAAGACAAGAAGGAACCTTTCTGTTTGCTGCTTTGTTCCAACGAACCACACTCGCCTTGGAATAAAGGCGACGCGTCTCGCTATCCCGTCGACAAGATTGAGCTGCCGCCCTACTTCGTCGACACGCCTGAGACTCGTGAGGGCATGTCGCACTATCTTGCGGAAATCACCTACTACGATGGCCAAGTCGGTGAAGCGATTCAGTTGCTCGACGATCACGGCTTAACCGATAACACGTTGCTTGTCGTGGTCAGTGAACAAGGCAGTTCGATGCCGTTCGCGAAATGGACTTGCTATGATAATGGTTTGCAATCCGCGTGCATCGCTCGATGGCCAGGCAAGATCAACCCCGGCAGCGTCAACCCGGCAATGATCGAATACGTCGACATTCTTCCCACATTCATCGAAGCCGCCGGTGGCACTCCCGACGCGTCGCTGGACGGAAAGAGTCTGTTACCAGTATTCGCTGGCGAGACGTCGCACAAGCATCATGTCTTTGGTGAAATGACGACCCGAGGAATCATCAACGGCTCCGATCATTTTGGAATCCGCTCGGTGCGTTCAGAGAAGTACAAGTACATCTGGAACTTCACACCGGAGGTCGAATTCAGTAACGCGTGCACGCAGTCGAAAGAGTTCCTAAGCTGGGTCGCACTGGCCAATGCTGGCGACGATCACGCAGCGACATTGGTCAAACGCTACGTCTCTCGTCCACCGATCGAGTTATATGACATCGAGAAAGACCCGCTGGAGATGAACAACCTCGCGGAGCTTGCTGGATACGAGGCCGTAAAATCGGAGTTGCGTGCCGAGCTGGATCGATGGATGGTGGCTTGTGGTGACCGAGGCCAAATAACGGAAATGCAAGCGTTTGAGCACATGGGCAAAGGCGAAGCAGGTGAGTCAGAAGATGCTGGCGAGAAGACCAAGAAGAAAAAGAACAAGAACAAGAAGGCCAAGCTAGGCGTTTGACCACGCAGTGCGTGGTTGAGTACAGATCCCAATCGATTTGCTCACATTCAACGACGAAAGCGGCTAGGTTGAGTCGCATTGTTTGAAGGACAAGACATGCTATTGAAAACCTTTGCTTTGACGATTGCGTGTTCGTTATTGTTTGGCTCGGTCGCTTATGCGGAAACGGCCTCGCTCAAGATGCGTTTTGTGTTGGATGGAGAAGCACCTATTCCAAATCAGTTCAATGCCCCTCCGGGTGTAGCACCGGCGGGTGGCCCGATTTTAGACGAGCGAATATTAGTAGATCCCATTTCGAAAGGGATCCAAAACGTAGTTGTCTATGTCGATACGGGGCGTAGGGGTGTCAAGTTGGATGTCTCTGCGTACAAAGGTGTGAAACGTCAACTCGTTGCTGCAAACGGGAGATTTGATCCTCACGTTCTGCTTTCCCGCGTTGGTGACTCGCTGGAAGTAATCAATCGCGGTCCAATTGGTCTTAGTGCGAACATCGGTTTTTTTAAGAATCCGCCCCGTGGATTCCTGGCGCCACCTGGCAAGCCAATGGTCTATCCTCTTGAGTTGCCCGAGCCAGCGCCACTCCCAATTGTTTGCAATAGCCATCCGTGGATGAGTGCAAATATTCTTGTTTTGGATCATTCATTCGCCGCGGTCAGCGACTCCAGCGGCGTGATTGTCATTGATGGAATGCCCGCGAACACAAAATTCATCTTCCGAGTATTCCACGAAGCGGGACAGATCAATGAAGTCAAGATTGACGGTCAGCAGACGATATGGAGCAATTCTCGTTTTACGGTCGAGATGGTATCCGGCATGAATGATCTTGGCGACGTCCTTGTTCCTTGTGCATCGCTATCGAACTGAACCCTAGCCATGCACAATAACCGCTCTGAGAAATTTTTATTCTATTTGCGTTCTCACGACGTTGATTGAGCCGGAACGAACTTGTGAACCTGTTATGCCGCTACCAATAGTCACACTGAAGACTGACGAGAAATGGGATTGCCATCAGTGTGGCTTTTGTTGCCGTGGGAGCATCGTTCCGCTCAGTCGAGAAGACGAGGAGCGATTGCGTAGCCAGAAATGGGACGAGCAACCGGAGTACCAGGCGACTCGCTTTATCGTTCCGCATCGCGGAGCTGGTGGCTCAGTCCGCTTGGCGCATCGCGATGATGGCACTTGCGTCTTTCTCAACGACGCCGGGTTGTGTCGGATTCATGCCAAGTTTGGACTCGAAGCCAAACCGACAACTTGCCGCATGTTCCCGATGCAGTTGATTCCGCATGAGAAGCATGTGGTGCTGACTTATCGCCGTGCCTGTCCGTCCGCTGGGGCCGATCGCGGCACAGTGGCGAAGGATCATTTGCCGCTGGCCAAGCAAATGGTGAAGGATGGTCGTTTGAAAGCCGAAGCGATCCAACCACCGTTGTTGAAGTCTAGGGAGCCACGCGATTGGAAAACGATTCGGATTGTCTTGGAGACCGTTGGCGGATTGCTTCGCGACGAGCGGTACCCGCCAGTTCGAAGGCTGGTTCACGCATTACAGTTTGCGAAGAACATTGACGCTGCCAAATCAAAACGTTTAACTGACAACCAGATCGCGGAACTCGCTCGAACGCTGGCGGAGTTGATGCCGGAGGAAGCGAAGCCGTTTTTCGTTGATCGTCAATCACCCAAAGGCATTTCGAAAGTCTTGTTTCGATTGATGACGTTGTCCTGCGCGCGACTTCATCCACATTTCCGCCAAACTGCGAATGGGTCGGCGCGAGCTGAATTGGTACGAACGTCATGGAAGTGCTTGCGTGGCAAGGGCCAGACACCGAACTATGGCAACGCTTTTCCTCAATCAACTTTTGAGGCACTTGAGCAACCGCTGGGAGTGAAGCCTCCCGAAATCTACATCCCGCTCAACCGGTTGATCGAAACGACATCCGAATCGTTTCTCTATGCGCTCGCCAATCGTGCTGGATGGTCAGTCACCGACAGCATCCGAGGATTGGCGTTACTGTTTCCGATCGGCATGTGGCTGCTCCGATGGCAGTCCTCTGGTCGCGAGCCAACCGTGGAAGACATGTTGAACATCGTCGTCGCACTCGATCGCAGCCAAGGCTATCAACCGCTCAGCGGTGGCCAGCAGCGTAGAAAGCTTTCGATGCTTGGTTTCAACGGAGAGCTCGAGCGACTTGTTGTTTGGTACGCGCGATAGTGCACGAACAGCTTTTCCAGAACGCAGAGGTTCGCGGGATCAAGAATATGCACATTTCAAATTGTATTCGTTTGTAACCGCATCATCGACTATGCCTTACCAACCGGCCAAACGTGACATGGTAAAACGTGACAGGGCGGATTATCGCAAATGAAGCCGAATCGACCGCCTCCTTGTCACATTACCCATGGCGAACCTTGCTGCAATAGGTCAGGGCTGCCTCAATTTCGCAACAGACTATCGAGGGCCGCTGCTTTGGCAGAGCACTGTGCCACCACTCCCGTGTCGTGAGCAAGTACGCAACAAGAATTCGCTGATTTCGTGCCGCGGGTGATGACCGTTGGTGCTGACTAAGTTCCGACTTAAATCTTTGGGACTTCCTTTTTGATTGGCGAACCTACATCAATTACTTTCGCTTCGCCTGCGTCGCTTGCGGCGATCTCGATCTCAAGTGGCGTTTTGTCGGCGAGCTTATACTTCAGATCAACGTAATCATAAATTTTACTCTCTGTTGACACCGCCGGATTATTTGAATCTCCCGAACCGCCTTCGGTGACCGTTTTGGCAACGACCACTTTGTACTTCCCTTCCGGAGCGCCCTCGTATTTGCCAAGCGTCATGACTTTGACATTCCCCTCCGCGTCGGAGGATCCACCACTTGCCCAGCCGTTTGATGCATCGGCCGAAACCAGTTGCACGCTGGCCCCTTCCAGCGGCACACCGCCTTGTTGGACATTAAGCGTCACAGGGACGAGCGAAGGCATTCCAGTTGGAGTGTCGACGACAGACGAGCATCCACCGAATCCAAGTGAGGCGGCGAGGAGAAATGATTTGGGGCGTAGCATGTTTTTTAATTGATTCATGGTGATTACGTGATGTTGCTAAAACAGAAATTGCATTCCATTGAAAAATCGTCGACGTTGAAAAGCCGACGCTGAAAAACGGTTCAAGGCCAGTTGCATTCGAAAAGCCTATTCACCACTGCATAAATCAATTTGGCGCACCTGCAATCAGCTGCGCCAAACCCATGATGCATACTAGAAACGCATTAAGGGCGCTATTGCGTTTTCACACATAAGAGTTTTACGTTACAGCGATTGAGGGACTTCCTTACCTTGCGGTGAGCCCATTGCACCCCAGATTCCGTAGGGACTCGGACCAGACGAAACCTGCAACGCGTTTAGATTTCCCGAGTCTATCGAATCGGTGACTGTCTAGCGACAATTAAATTTCCCTTTCCGCGACAATTAGAAATCCGCTGTTGAGTCGCTGGGTCGGGTTTCACGCGATTGCGTTCCCCGGCTCAGCGACAATTAGAATTCCCCTCCTCGGGGAGATCATCGCACCAT
>JBGTAI010000236.1:0-2248 GCA_041749955.1 Pirellulaceae bacterium
CCTGACAAACTTGGCGTTCTTCATCCGAGAGTCGGACGATATACTTTTTGATCATTGGAAACCTCCGTGTGTTGACGAAAGTTTCCGCTAATTTAAGCAAATCAACCAACCCCAATTCTTAGGCTGGATGACGCACTAGCGGCAATGATCGGTCTGCCAAATTCTTGGGTGAATGCTCGAGCTGGGGCTTTTCGCCAGATTGTAACGGCGATCGCAGGTCTCCAGTTTTTGGTTGCTGGATGTTTCCTTGTCGCCTACATGACTGGCCGGGTGGACATGATTCACTCGGTGCTGCTTGGTCTGTCCACTGAATTACCGATCGAAGTCACGGTGTATTACGATGGCGTTGCTAGCTTGATGCTGACGCTTGTCAGCTTTGTCGGCTGGGTGATTTGCAGCTATTCGGTTCGCTATCTCGATGGTGAAGCGACTCAGGGACGGTACTTCCGTTGGACTGCGTTCACGATCGGCTCCGTTTCACTGATGGTGATCTCTGGCAATTTGGTGATGTTCATCCTGACATGGATCATGACGAGTCTGGGTTTGCACCAATTGCTTCTGCACTACGGGCACCGGCCTGCGGCACGACGAGCGGCTTGGACAAAGTTTGCGATCAGCCGACTTGGTGATGCCGCACTCATCGTGGCAATGGTGATTCTGTTCAACGAATTCAAAACGCTTGACTTCGACGCCTTATTCACAGCAGCGAGCTCGCTTACCGCAGCAGGATCGATGGTGACGGTACCGTGGTCCGTGCAAGTCGCTGCGTTTTTATTGGTGGCTGGGGCAGTCACGAAGTCGGCGCAGTTCCCTTTTCACACTTGGTTGCCCTTAACGATGGAGACACCGACGCCCGTCTCAGCGCTCATGCACGCCGGGATTGTGAACGCGGGAGGGTACCTGATGATTCGCACAAGTCCATTGGTGAGTTTGGCACCATCGGCTCTCACGACCCTTGCAATCATCGGTGGCTTCACGGCCTGTTATGCCGCAGTGGTGATGTTGACTCAAACGAGCATCAAAAAGTCACTCGCCTATTCGACGATCGCTCAAATGGGTTTCATGTTGTTGCAATGCGGGCTCGGTGCATACTCCGCCGCGATGTTGCACATCCTAGCGCACTCGCTCTACAAGGCGCACGCGTTCTTGAGCAGCGGCAGTGTGATTGCTGAGCGAATCCCGACACGTGGAATGCAGTCAGGTGGTCGCCCAGTCACTACGATGCATTCGGCGATCATTGGCGCGTTGACGGTTCTGGCACTGAGTCTCTCGCTCACGGCCTTCGGTATTGACCCGATCACAAAGCCCGGCGGATTGCTGCTCGGTGGCGTGTTGTGTTTGGCACTGACGTATTGGATCGGCCAGGTCGTTCGCAACGGCGACCACGCGCTGGTGATTCGAGCGACCGCGTTAGCCGGAATATTGTGCGTCGCTTATGCGGCCAGCTACTTCATCGTGGACAAGGTTGTCGCAGCGAGTCTGCCCATCGCCAGTTCACCGGAGTTGGTGTGGCTCGTTGCGGCGATCGTTATTGCTGGGTTCGCTGGGATGTTCACGTTGCAAAGAACGCTAACCAACCGTCAGCCATCGGCGACTTTGAACCGTTGGTACATCCACGCGTCCAACGGTTTCTACGTGGAAAACACACTGCGACGCATCTACGGATCACTCTCAAGAACGTAGTGCAGGCTGCCAGCCTGCAATTCACACCCCAACGGCCTAGATGTCTGTACTACGAATTACCAACCAAGGAGTCAATCAAGTCATGTCGATCGCACTTACCACCGTGAATGAAACATTTGATTCATCATCTCAGAACGTTCCATCTATGTTCCGCCCTATCGACGAATTGATTGAGGAAGTGGCCGACGTCATCGCGCCGGTCTGGCCGTTGAAGGACTACGTTGCCGTCAATCCGTATTTTGGAATTGCAAACCGATCGTTTATCGATGCCCGGTCGTTCATGAAAGTCTTCTCGGATTGCGAAATGCTGATGCCGATCGAGCATTATGCCGCTGAGTTCAATCGAGGCGAGTTTACGGTGAGCGATATTGAATCGGCCATCGCGGAGCTTTCAACAAGCGGAGTTTCGTTGCCTTTGTCTCTCACGCTGTCTAGCGACAATTAAATTTCCCTTTCCGCGACAATTAGAAATCCGCTGTTGAGTCGCTGGGTCGGGTTTCACGCGATTGCGTTCCCCGGCTCAGCGACAATTAGAATTCCCCTCCTCGGGGAGATCATCGCACCA
>JBGTAI010000237.1:0-11145 GCA_041749955.1 Pirellulaceae bacterium
GCGTGAGTACGCACGATTGGGAGCGGAGTCGTCGTCGGCGTCGCAGTGGCTGGATGAGTCCGATCGAGATCAACGAGAAGGTTGATCCGGTGGGGCCATGTTTGGATGAGTCGGGACGTCGGGCGAGCGTGAAAGGTTTCCTGGGTGTGTCGATGGGGCGCTATCTTGAGTTGCTGGATTGGACTGGCCGGCAATTGCGTCGCGACAAGGTGGGAGTGATTCCGGATCACTTGGCACCGATCCTCAGTCGCATCGGTTTGGATGCTCGGTCTTGGTGTGATGTGGTGCAGAAGTTCGGACGCGTGTTCAAACGCGCGGCTGGGACGCCGGAGAGCCTGGCTCAGGAAGCGATTCGTAGCGGCCAGCGCTGGCTGTGTGCTCCCGAGAACCCGCTCGGCATGTCGACGGTCTAGCTAGTCGGTCTACTGGATCGTTCTTGTGTAACTTCTGCGTTGCGTGCTGCGCTGACACGTCGAGTTGAGGCCGGATCGATGATTCCTCGTTTGATAGTTCAGGCATGTGCGGTCGGTGAACTTGGTCACGAAAAGCACAAGAAAGCACAAAAAGGGAGCTTGGGAACGATTGATCGCACTCTAGTTTCTCGTGGTTTGATTTCGGCGGGAGTGAGATCTTTGGTTTTCATCCACTCACGGAGTTTCGCTTCGTTTTCCTTGGCGAGATTCTCGCTGAGGCGACCGGGGAAACGGATCACGGCGAAGCGACCGCCGGCTCGTTTGCGGATCGCGACGCGTTCGCCGGTGGGCTGAGGCGTCACGGCCACGGCGACTTCCTTGGGAATCACGAATCTCATTTGGACTTCGTTTTCGTCTTTCTCCATGAAGACGGGCGTGGTCATCGAGATTTTCTGCTGGGACGCGTTCTCACCACTGATGTAACCAAACAGTTTCTTGAAACTGCGTTGCGGCCTTGGGCGTCGATCTTGGTTGCTGTGGATATGAGCATGAGGTCTGGGCATTCGCGGACCTCGAAACTCCCGTTTGTCTCAATCACTTTGTACTCGGCCGATTCTTCGTCGGCACGTGTGGCCACGTTCCAGGTCAACATTCCCATCAACGTAAAAACGGGAGTTCTGGCAAGGTACATCACTGGTTTACTCATCATCACATTCATCCGTGGCAGGACTTGGCGAGTGGGGTTCGCACGTCACACGTCCGCCGGTAGATGACAGAAACTCGTCTAGGTTGACCGAAATCCTGTTGCCCGCCAACACGAATTCCGCCTTGGACGCGATGGGTCAGCGGGCAATCGCTCGTTGTTCAATCCCAACGACGGGGCTCGATCCGAGTTAGCCGACAACGCCGAGCAGGAAAATATGCTTCCGGTCTTCCGGTTAACAATTCGTGTTAACCTCGCGTTGCAACAGAACATGTTGTAACAATGGGCAGCAAAGAGGGCGTCTGGGAACTGGGTTGTGTAAAGGGAGCTCGCCAGTTCTATAAGAGTTCGACAGTGCATCGGAAAAAGTTAGACGTTCTCGATAATTCCTGTGCTGTCAGCAAAGGAATTGGTTGAGACGCCGAGACGCTGGAGCATCGTTGCATAGAGATTCGACAGCGGCAGGTCTTCGCCTTTCGCTTCGTCTTGCCACGGCTCGCCCTTGCCCATCCATGGTCCGCCTTGGAAATTCAGCCCCGCGTGATTGAGGTATTGTCCATGCTTGAACCCCATCTGTTTCCCGCCAGCCAAAATGATTGGATAATTGCGTGACAGATGGAACGCGCTGGACGCCGAACCGAACAGCAGTAGCGTGTTATCCAGCATGCTGCCAGTTCCGGCTGGTTCTGGTGTGGCCTTCAGCTTGCTGAGAAAACGCCCGTATTCTTCGTTGAGGAAACGGCAATAGATGCCAAAGTTCTTCCATCCATCAGGGTTCTTGGTTTCGTGAGACAATTGATGAGCCAGATTGAAGCCGACCGCACGCGCTAAATGATCACTGCGGCCGACACCGTTTTCACGGCCAATCTGGTAAGTCGCTACTCGTGTTGAATCCGTCTTGAATGCGAGATAGATCAACTCGAACATCGTTTGCAGGTACTCGCGTGGCTCGTCGGTCGTCAGTTCCAAATTCAAGGGATCACCATCGACGCTCGGCAACGGGGCACCGAACCAGCGCTTTGCCTTTTCCACTTTGATTTCCGCCTGGCGAACCGAATCCAAGTACTCGTCGAGGCTGCGTTGATCGGCGACTGACAACGATTGACGCAAACGCTGGGCATCATCCAGCATTTCGTCCAGTGCACTGCGACTGAGCGCAAGCCGACGGACTGAATCGGCATCGCTTTTGACGAACAGTTGATCAAAGATCTGTTTCGGACGATGCTCCGCGGGGATCGGTCGCCCATGATGGTCAAACGAAATCGTGTGCGTCCCCCGCGCAGTCCCGGTTCCACCATCCGTTGACATCACCAACGAAGCAAAGCGGGTCTGGTCGCCAACATACTTAACGTATTCTTGATCCAACGAAATCGTGTTCTTGTACTCTTTGTCACCACCACCGGTGAGCGCGGCCGTCAAAAACTGATCCGCGTTATTGTGTCCGTGAACACTTCGCGACTTGGGATGCGATAACCCCGACAAAACCGTCAGCTGGTCTTTGACGTCTTCGAGCGGTTCCATGCACTTGGTGAAAGAAAACTCATTGCCGTCGCCAATGGGAAACCACGACCACTCTTTGTACGCGGGGTCTTCCGGTAGCGGCATCGGCACGCCGTCGGGGAAGTAAAAGCATCCAAGACGTTTTGGGTTGGGCTTGGGCTCCGCACCTCGAACGATCGGGCCCGCCAAAGAACCAAACATCGGCATCGCCAAAGCAATTCCGCTTCCTCGAAGAAAACGGCGACGATCAATCGTGTTCATGTTCCATGTCATAACGTGATTCCTCGATGAATACTTTCGCGTTTTAGCAGCGTGACGTAGCGGTGTCTTCTATATGGACTGAAACAAATTACTGTTGACGATCGCTTCCACAATGGTTCTCAACCCATCGCCATCGCGTCGAACTCGGGCGGTAATCGCATCGATGTCGGCTTGATCTGCAAACGACAGCGGGCGACCCAGGGCATACGTAGCCAGCTTGGACACCGTTGCTCGAACGAATTGGTCCTGGCGACTGTCCAGCAGAAAACGCTTCAACCCCTCCATGCCGTCGAGTCGCTGGTGATTGAACAGTTCACTTGATGCGTCGATCGGTTTGCCCTTGATGTCGTCACGCCATTTTCCCAGTGCATCATAGTTTTCGAAGGCGACGCCCCATGGATCAATTTTGATGTGGCACGACATGCACGCCGCGTGATTGCGGTGGTCCTCGATGCGTTCCTTTAACGTCATCTTCGCGATCTCTGGGTCAGCCAAATCGATCTGCGGCACAGCGGGCGGCGGCGGTGGCGGCGGGTCCGCCAGCACACTTTCAAGCAGCCAGATCGCTCGCTTGAGTGGATGCGAATCGGGCCAATCCGAATTCATCGCCAGCGTCCCGGCCTGTGTCAACAACCCGCCGCGACGGAAACCGTCATTGAGCGGAACGCGTTGAAAGTGATTGCCGTTCACGCTCGGCAAGCCATAGTGTCTCGCCAAGCGTTCGTTGACCATGGCGTAGTCACAGTGGATGAAGTCCAAGACGCTGGCATCTTGACGCAGAATCTCGCCGAACAAGGCAACCGGCTCGTGCAGCATGGCTTCTTTCAACAGCGGGTCAAATCCCTGTACGTGCTGTTGGAAGTTTTGGAACTCAAGCAGCTCCAAGTCGAGCCACTGGTGCACGAAGTGCTCCGCAAACCGCTCGCTGCGTCGATCGTCCAGCATCCGCTGAACCTGAGCCGCCATCACATCCGGATCCGCAAGTTTTCCGCTCTCCGCCAACTCCAACAGCTCTTGATCCGGAAGGCTGCACCACAGCAACATCGACAATCGACTCGCCAACGCGTGTGCGCCCAATTGAGCACGATTGCTTTCATGCTGTTTGGCTGTGACATTGTCGGTTTTCGATTGAAAACTGCTCGCTGGCGTTGTGATGTATAAAAACTGAGGCGACGAGAGCACGGTCGCTAGGACTTCGCAGATCGCTTCTTCGAAGGTATTGCACTGGGGTCGCATCGTGGCGAATAGTTCGAGCTTGCCATTGACCTCATCTTCGCTCATCGGTCGCCGCCACGCGCGCGTCATGAACTTCGTGATCGTTTCGCGAGCGTAAATTGTTTCATTGCTCGCATTGTCGCTTTCGAAAAAGATTCGGCGATGCGATTCTGGCGGCCACTGGTCGTACACCGGCGCAGCGACTTGTACATAGTCGATCTGGATCTCGGAGGCTGATGCCGAACTGTTCACCAAGCGAATGTACTCGGACGGACTCGGCGTCGAGCCCATCGGCGACGTTTTACGGACGGAGTTGCGGGGATAGATCTCACCGAGCGGCACGTCCCACTGGATGATCTGGGCCTGATCCCGACTCGCAGTCACGGGCGCGTCTTCCTTGCTCACTCGCAGCAACGCGCGGCCCTCGTTGCTGGCTTGCCATCCAAACAGCAATTGCAAGCTCGGGACATAATCGACGTCGGTGTTGACACGTGATGCGCTAACGGTCACCCGCATCGTGCCCTCGTCGGGCAGTTCGTTGCCTAACTCGACAATCAATCGTGGGCTGCTCCCGTTCGGTAGGATCGCGACGCAATCACGATCGTGGGCGATCACTACAGGCTCGTCTTGGGACTCGAAGGCAAATTTTGCGTTGTAATACTCCCACTCCGCTTTCGCTGTCCGGTCGGTAGACAACTCTTTGTAGTAAGCTGAGCCTCGCGGTGCTTGGAAGCTGTTCTGAAGTTTCTCCAGTTCGGTCGCGAGTTTTTCAGGATCGTCTTTCAGTTCCTGCTCTAGCTTCGTGATCTGCTTGTCTTGCATTGACCATTCTCTTTGTGCAGCATCTTTCATCGCGATGCTCCAATAGCGCGTCGGTGGCTTGTCGCCAGTGACGGTTGCGCGACGAAGCGCCGTACGTGCGATTCGGTGGTACGTTTCGAACTGCGACACCGACACATGCAACAGGTCCGAACTGTTCTGGAATCCTTCTTCAGATTGAGCCTCGGGTGGCAAATCATCTGCAAAGTCCCAGGGCAATCCGAGCAAATCTTGCAAGGCGTAGTTGTACTCGTACCGCGTCAAACGTCGGAACGCGGAATGCCCACCTGATCGTTGGCGCACGATCGAGGCGGTGTGCAATTCGGATGAGAGCCAATCCACCAATTGTTGCCGCTCAGCCTCGTCCAAGTCGCCGTCATCAGGCGGCGGCATCTCGCCTTTCGTGATCACAGCAAAAATCTCGGACCACCAATCGGTATCCGCACCATTGACCAGATCAGGATCAAGCGTATCGATGCGGATGTTGCCTTCGGTGGTATCTGGGCCGTGACAACCGATACAGTTTTGTTCCAGGAGCGGTTTGATTGTTGATACGAACCCCGACAAGTTGGCTTGCGGCGTTTCAGACTCCTCGTCGCCAGATTCTCGCCGATCACTCCAATCCGCATGGTCTTTGAAGCGGGAACGTTGCAGTCCGCTGGCCTTCAACGCGGCCAGCGTCGGCGGCTGGTCAGCGACTGTTTCCTCGGCCTTGTGAATTTTGGTCTCATCCGCAACTATCGACAAAGCGGCGAAAGCGATTGCACAAGGCAACAGCAAGATTCGGGTGGCTTTGCGCAGACTCAATGGCATGGGTGGGAACGACCAAGTTTTGGGTCAATCGTTTTTAAGGCGGGATCCAACCGGCACAATCTCAACGCACCGAAACGATTCTCGTTGGCTGTGCGTGCAACCGTCTGGACGCCTCCATCATAGCACAACGTCTGGATGAATAAACACGATTCTCGGCTTGGACCGTAGCGAAGTACGAAATCGAGTCGTCTCAACAACGGCTTACTTGAGCCGTATCAGGACTTCATTGCGGCGCAGCGGACCAGGCGTGAAGGGAGGATCATAGGCGGCAGCTTCGACACCACTGGATGGAGCTTCGGGATCGGAGTCAGCCGCAGCGAGCCCCTTTGTTTCCATCCAAGCCCGAAGCCTGGCTTCGGATTCCTTGGCAAGTTTGGCGTCAAGGCGACCGGAGAATCGTAAAACAGCAAAACGTCCACCGGCCCGCTTGCGAACATTGACGTCGGGTCCAGTGGGTGTCGGTACACCTTCCACAGCGACTTCTTTGGGCATCACGAATCCCATTTGCACTTCTGAGTCGGCTTTGTCATTTTCCATGAAGACTGGAGTGGTCATCGAGATCTTTTGCTCGGATTCATTCGCTCCCGAAATGTAACGGAACAATTTCATGAAGCTCCCGTCTCGACCTTGAGCGTCGATCTTTGTGGTCGTTGCGACCAGCATCAAATCGGGATACTCACGGACTTGGAAATTGTTGTCAGACTCGATCACTTTATACTCCGCAGACTCGTAGCCAGCTCGAGTGGTCGTGTTCCAAGCGAGCACGGACAACAGAGCTAGAATCAGTATTCCGAAGGCGTAAATCATTCGTTTGCGTGTCATCCATCTACCTGCGGGAATTGCTCGGCGAGCGGTCGGTTTGGCTTCCAGTGCTTCGTCCAGAGTGAGAATGAGGTTTGATCGAAGCACTGGTGCGATTGTAGCAGGGTGGCTAGACGCGTCGCCATGTTGGTGAGGCGAAGATAGATCGTGTTGCTCGTCAAACAGGTGCCTATTGACGAGGGCTGACAATCACCATGTCAAGGATTGCGTGAAGTTTGAACGTGGGTTAGTCAGCCGGCCTGTTGCTCCGCCAGATTCAGGCTGGCAGCCTGCCCTACGCAACCGATTACGCGTCTTAACACTTACTCAAAACGATTCATTCTGGAACTGGAGAGATACGCAATGTTTGGAACGAGCGATAGTAGAGATAAGCTGCAAGAGAAGTACAACAAGTTGATGCAAGAGTCATACGAATTGTCGACCGTCAACCGAAAGAAGAGTGACCTCAAGCGGGCTGAGGCGGAAGAAATCGGCAAGCAGCTTGATGAGTTGGACAAGAAATCGTAACTGGTTTCAATTCCGTTTGACCTCAGTCCCCCGTGTTCTGTTGGAGTGATAGCGATTACTTACGCACGTTCTCGATTGTGGCTTGGTATCACTGGCGTTGGATCCATGTTGCTGATCAGCATCTGGATGCTCGTAACAGGCTTGCCGTTAAGGTTGCTTCCCAACACTCAGTCGTGGAGCAGCGGTGACTTGCCCGCGTTGCTGGCTTTGGTCGTTTGCTTGATCGCAGTGATGGTGCCGCTGGATCTGTTCGGTGGGTTTCTGTTGCCGAACCGCTCGAGGCCCAACACGATCACGTTCGGAGCGTTTGTGAAAGGTTGGTTGCGCGGCGTGGTCGTTCAGTCGTTTCTGTTTTTCTTGACGAGCCTGCTGATTTTGACGATGGGCCGGTGGATTGGATGGCCAGGTGCAGTTCTGGCGGTTCTCAGTATCGCGGTGTTTCTTGTCGCGTTTCAGTTGTGAATCGCAAGATTGACGGCGTCGCTTCCAGCACCAGGCGCTGGTTCGCCCGAAGTTGAAGATGCTGTCGCTGTAGCACTGGAGCGAACTTCGGCTTGGGGATTGAAACCTCGCCCGGTTTTGGTGCTTGATCACGATGACACGGGCTTTACGGGTGGCATCGTTGGGTTGCCGGGGATGGAGACGATCATCATTCCTGCTGGGTCGGGTCAAGCGACTCACGTCGGAGCAGTTAGCGGTTACGATCGCGCGGCGATTGGAGGCGATTCGGAGCGGCAGTCGAACTCGCGGCGTGATGCTGGCGATCGCGTGGGTTTTGGTGGGATTCTCTCTTTCGACGCTGGTGCCTGGTGCGGGTGTGACCAGTGTGGGTGAACTCGCGATGGTGTGTGTGTCGTTTACGCTCTGGACATTCCTTGGCTTGCTCACGTTGCCAACGCTCAGCCGCCAAGCGTCGTATGCGATTGATCGACGCGTGATGGACCAGGGAGCGGCGGTGAATGTGTTCCATGAGACGTTGCAAACAATGGATCGTCTTCAGGATGATGAACCGAAGCGGTCGGTATGGATTGAAACGATCTTCCATCCAGTCCCATCCGTGGAGAACCGGCAAGCGGACTCTGGCAACACGTTTCCACTTGCGTGGCACGCAGCTCGAATGACTTTGTTTATGTCGTGGGCTTGCATGGGCATGCTCGTTCGTGCCGTCCACTGCAACGCCGGTCGTCCCGAGCTGTGGGTGATGTTGCCGACCGATTGAGGCGAGCGACCAACTTTTGCTTGACGTCGCTGATTACCAGTTGTTCCAAGTGATCGTGAACTGCAGTACGCTCGCGATCGTGACCCAAATGAGATAGGGAATCTGAGCGAAAGCGATCCAACGGTGATGAGGCCACACGACCTTCATGGCCCAGAGAATGGTGATCCAGACGATTGCGATGTCGAGGGCGGCAAGTGGCAAATTACGCAAGCCGAACTGTATCGGCGTGAAGACAAGGTTAGTGACCAGGTTGATGGCGAACGGGATCGTGATAGTCCACGGAAGCTGCTTATGGCTCGCGCGGTAAAAGACATAGCCAAACGAGATCAGGATGATCGGATAAAGGATCTGCCAAATCAGTCCAATCGTGGATGGCTGGGGAGTCCAGGTCGGTTTGTCGAGTGCGTCGTACCAGTCTCGCCAAGTCATGTTGGGAAGCTTGTGGTGAGAAGAGTGAAGTGTGAAAGTTTAGAGACGGCGAGTCATGAAGGTAGCATCGCCGGTGTAGGAGTCGTTGAGTTTGCTCATCGATGATGATTTCACGGCAATTGTATTGCGGCATCGCTAGTTCGGGTCCGCCGGCGAGAGGAGTTTCAATCCGACAATGCCGACGATGATTAAGGCAATGCAGAGCAAGCGAACGGCATCTCGAGATTCAGCGAACAATACCATCCCAGCGATCGCTGTACCGACCGCTCCGATCCCCGTCCACACGGCGTAGCCAGTTCCAAGTGGAATGACTCGAAGTGCAAGCGACAGTAGCGTGAAGCTTGCAATCATCGTGACGATCGTTACGCCAGTAGGCAGAGGCTTCGTGAAGCCCTCAGAGTACTTTAAGCCAACGGCCCATCCGATTTCGAGAAGTCCGGCGATTGCGAGGTAGATCCATGGCATCGAAATTACAAAAGCCTGTTGAGTTGTGAGTGGTGGGACATGCTCTCCAATACGCAATGTTACTCGTTGCAAGGCGAAGCCATCAGGGCGTATTGGCAACAAAACTCCTAGGCAAAAGAACCTGTGGAGGCACTGCTTTGGACCAACGCGGATCCCTACCAAGCAACTGACACATGATTCAGCTTTCGCGATTCAAGTCTCATTCTTCGAGTGACCAGAAGTGAATGCTTCCGTCATACGATCCTGATGCGATCTGGTTCCCTGAGGGAGAATAGCTGACTGAGAGGATCGTCTCCTTTGGCCCGTATCGTTCATTAACCAACTGCAAGTCTGCTACTGACCAAGTACGTGTAACTCGCTCGCGACCGCCAGTGAGAAGAGTCTTCCCGTCAGGAGAGAAAGCGGTCGAGAACAACTCGCTGCTGTCAGCGGTCACTGATTTGTGACTCTTTTTCGACGCCGCGTCCCAAATCTCAAGACGTCCATCACTCGAAGCTGAAGCGAGCCATTCTCCGTTGGGCGAATAAATAACCTGGTAAACTGTCCCCTTGATTTCAGTCAGATCAACATAGGAATCGTGATTGGCAATATCGAAGATACGGATCAATTCCGTGGTGCCGCACGCAACCGATTGATGATCAGGCGATAAGTCGACCGCGAAATACAACGGTGAGTGCGGTGTTGACCAAACCTGTTTCCCAGCATTCCAAAACTGAATGTGGGGACCAGCCGTAGCGATTTCTTTTCCGTCAGCGGAAAACGCAACATCAATCATGGGATCGCCGTGATCTGTAAGCACCGTTTCGATTTTATGCGTGGCAACATCACACAGAATGACTTTACCGTCACCACCACAGGAAGCCAGTGTCTTTCCGTCGCGCGAGAACTCAACGCGAAACACCTGATCCGTGTGGCCAGATACTGTCGCGATTAGTCTCTGATCTGCAACGTTCCATAGCTTGGTGGTTTTGTCATAACTGCCCGATGCCAAGAGTAAACCATTCGGTGAAAATACGACATCGTACACCGCATCTTGATGGCCAGCCAACAAAATCGGTTGCTTCCCTGCCCCCAATGCGGACAGTCCGTACGAAGAAAGCCAAGCGTAAAGGCAAAATGCCACGAAGCTAGCGTTAGCGAGGCTCGTTCGTAGGAACAAGGTCATTGCGATTCACTCCACTTGCAACTCACATTCGCAATTGTTTGCAATCGCCGTGCCATCACATCGTTCTATTGTTCCCATTCGATTTCACTCGGGTTCCGTTCCACTCACAAGTGAAACTGGTTCTTTGTTTTACACACAAAGACTGGCGTCTCCGAGTTTCTTGCTTAAGCAACAACTGACGCATTTGATTGGATATCAAATTCCACGTTGCGATTCAGTGCACACTATTTGGTCGAATCCGCACGGTACCATTTTGCAGACGTAAGCGCACGGTGTCATGGTTCGGTAACCCCGTTGGGACTTGTGCCTCGTCGTAGATGCGATATGTTGACTAGACGAAGTGCGTGATCAAGAGGATCTGGAATCAAGTCTTATCTCGATTCCTGGATCGTTAAACGCATTTTGATTTTCTCCGCCTCCGAAAGATTCTCAGACGGACTCTCCGTCTTTTTTTGCTTCGCGTTTCTTTCGCTCATATCTTTTTTACGCGGTTTGAGCCTCAAGCGTGCTGTTAAGGATTCTTATCAGCATGTTCTGTGTGGTGTTTCAATTTTCGCCGTAACCGTTCACGGCCTGCGGCCTTGAACAGCTACCATTCATAATCTTAATCGGTCGGTCAATGATGCGATTGTCAACGTTGCCCCCAGTCAATTGTTGCTCAGTGGCTCATGTTGAGATTTGCAGTGACCGTTGTCCAGGATGATGGATTTTGAAGGATTGACTCCTGCGTCCAATGGGCTTTGGATAGCGTTCCTGGAGAAGGAACGACTTGCAGGTGATGTGGCGCTCGCTCGCGATATCGTTGCGAAACATC
>JBGTAI010000238.1:0-7374 GCA_041749955.1 Pirellulaceae bacterium
CATTGATCCCGAGCGGTCAAGAACGATCACAATTTCGGTCAACTCAGAATTCGGCATCATCCACTTCCTAGATGTAGTTCAAAGGAAGCGACATGCAACCGACGGGGTGGCTTGCGTTCCTCCGATATCCAAAACGCAAACTGTGACAAAATCGGACAAAAAATTCTTGAGAATCTAGTAAAAGTGATGCTTCGCATGGGGTCAGACACTGGACGCTTCACATGGACTCAGACACTGGATTCGGGATGAGTGAACAGGGATTTCCTCGTTCGAGTGATGCGATCGGCAATCTTTGGATTCACGAGGCTCGCACGTTTTGCGAGTCAGACCAAGTTCTCCGATCTGTTACGGTGACTCAGTCCAGAGTACTTCGAAAGCTCCGCCAGCGTTGCCGTGCTGTATCGTCGACACAGGTAGGCCTCTACGTCCCGCCCTCCGCGTGTCTCCGTAAGCCAGCTTAGTCGTTTGTCAGGAGAGGTCTCCTTGGCGTTACGGCGGAGAATCTCATTCAGGCTTTGGAACCAACACCTGTCTGGAGAGGATCCTCCGCGAACCTAATCAAGGAGGACCTCGTGTCCACTGAAGTGCTCCGCCTCGAAGGCGAAACCAACCACGCCGTTGCCGCTCGATTGGGAATCTCTGAAGGGAACGGTTCGCCACTACCTTCGCAGGCAAGAATCTCTCGATCGGCAAACGAATCCGGATTGAGCCAGGAGTAAAACACTTCCTTGGTTTTAAATTCCACTTTTGGAAGCAGCGAAACTTCTGGACAATGCCCGCAGCGGCGAACCCCCGTACAGCCTAATTGCGTAAGACAGCCTATGCTGTTGCTTTGGGGCGATGGAGATTTGGTGACAAGGTGAATGAAGTGAACAATTTGAGCGAGTCTCTGGCTCGGCTAACGGAAGAGATTCAGACGCACAGCGAGCCGTTTCGGCGGATTGTCCAGCAGGTCAACCACGTGCTCGTGGGCCAGGAAAATCTGGTCCACCGGATGCTTGTGGGCTTGCTCACCGGCGGACATTTGCTGATCGAGGGCGTGCCAGGGCTAGCAAAGACCACCGCGGTTGCGAGTTTGGCAAAAGCAGTGAACACAGGATTCCAACGGTTGCAGTTCACACCGGACTTGTTGCCGGCCGACTTGATTGGGACCCAGGTCTATCGGCCCCAGGACCAGACCTTTGTCGTCCAGAAAGGGCCGATTTTCTCGAATCTGATTTTAGCCGACGAAATCAACCGTGCTCCGGCGAAGGTGCAAAGCGCGCTGCTCGAAGCGATGCAGGAACGCCAAGTCACAATCGGCAGCGAAACATTCATGCTGCCAGACCCTTTCCTCGTCATGGCGACTCAAAATCCGGTCGAGCAAGAGGGCACGTATCAGTTGCCTGAGGCGCAAACTGACCGTTTCATGCTCAAGGTAATCGTGGATTACCCGAGCCGCGATGAGGAGCTTCAAATCTTGCGACGGATGAGCAAGACGGCACCGAAGTACGAGATCGAAGCCGTGACCTCGCCGGAGGAAATTCTCTTTGCAAGGACACTCGTCGACCAGATTCATCTCGACGAGAAAGTCGAGAGCTACATCGTCGATCTCGTGATGGCGACTCGACGGCCACAGAGTTACGGGCTGAAGTTGGACGGATTGATCCAATTCGGTGGCTCGCCGCGAGCGACGATCAATCTCGCACTCGCATCCAAGGCGAACGCGTTTCTTGCTGGTCGCGCTTACGTCACACCCCAGGACGTCAAGCAATTGGCACTCGATGTGCTGCGTCATCGCGTCGTGATCACTTACGAGGCCGAAGCTGAGGAACGCACGAGCGAATCCATTGTGAGTGAAATCCTTCAACACGTACCAGTCCCTTAACATTGACGGTTGGTACACGCATCACGATGATTCCTGCCGAAGTTCTCAAGAAGATTCGCCGCATTCAAATACGGACGTCGCATCGCGTCGACGAGCTGTTGGCTGGCACATGGCATTCCGCATTCAAAGGGCGCGGAGTCGAGTTCGAGGAAGTGCGTCCCTACGTTGAGGGTGACGACGTTCGCGCGATCGACTGGAACGTGACCGCGCGGAGCGACCAACCGTTCGTGAAACTGTTCCGCGAAGAACGCGAGTTGGCCGTGATGTTGCTCGTCGATGTCAGCGGCTCGCAAAAGATTGGTACGCATCATCAAACCAAGCGAGAGTTACTCGCGGAGCTTGGGGCGACGCTTGCGATGTCAGCCATCAAGAACAACGATCGCGTTGGCTTGACGTTGTTTACCGACAGCATCGAACGCAGTATCCCGCCTCGAAAGGGTTCGCGGCACGTGTTGCGACTGATTCGCGAACTTTTGTATTGTGAGCCCGTTGGCAGCGGGACGAACTTGCGTGGCGCGCTGGAACACCTCAGCCACACCGCTCGGCGTCGCACGGTGGTGTTTTTAATCAGCGATTTTCAAGACGCTGGATATGAGACGACACTTCGCGTTGCAGCTCGCAAGCACGACATCATCCCCGTCGTCGTTGCGGATCGCCGCGAAAGCGAATTACCGAACGTGGGGCTGTTGCGTCTCAAGGACGAAGAAACGGGCCAGACCATGGTGATCGACACAAGCAGCCGGCGCAGTCGACAAACGTACGCGAATCTGTGTGTAGAGCGTGACAAAGCTCGCGACGCGATGTTTCGCCGCTACCGACTCGAACCACTGCACGTGCAAACCGGGAACGACTTTGGCGCGGTGCTGCAAAAGTACTTTCACGACCGCGAAAATCGACGATGAGCTTGTTAACGCACCGCAGTTCTCACGCGAGCGATGCTTGGCTTTGGGCCATGGCATGGCTTGCGTTATGTCTGTGTTTAGCTTCGTCGACAAGCTGCTTCGCTGAATCGATCCAAAAGACGAGTCGAGATGCGGATGTGGTGTTGACGGTAACGGCCTCCGTCTCAACAGTGCAAGTTGCTGAGCCGTTGACTTTGGAATTGAAGGTGACGGCTCCGGTTGGAACTAAGGTCTCGTTCCCGATCGTTGGTGAACAACTCGGTGAATGGGATGTGCTCAACCACAGTGACGCGTTGGAGATACCAAGCCAAGAAGGTCGAATGTGGATTCGCAATCTGACGCTCGAGACGATTCAAACCGGAGACATCGAGATCCCCTCGATCGAGATTGTCTGGATCGCTAGCGGTGGCGACGCGGGTTCGGCACGTTCCGTTTCATCCAAACCACTCTTCGTTCGGATAGCGAGTGTGTTGGAAGAAGCTGCTGACTTGACCAAGTTTCGGGATATTCGATCGGTCGTTGATGTGCCGATTCCGGAGAAGCCAGAGACAACAAGTTGGTTTCAAGTCGCCATGATGGCGAGTGCCGTTGCGGGTTGTATGGCAGTCGCCTTTCTTGTCGTCACAGCACGTCGGCGACGTCCGAAAATCACGGCGCGAAAGTGGGCGTTGAAAGAAATCAACTCGCTCACGGCGTCTGACTCATTCAAGCGGGGCGAGAGCGAGAGCGTTTTGTCACAGCTTTCGAGTATCGTGCGAGAGTACTTTGGTTTCGAGTTTGGTGTTTCCGCCCCGATGCAGACGACAGAAGAATTGCTGACTCAAGTCACTGCGATGAAGCTGCTTTCAACCGAGACGTCTGAACGCATCAAGGAGGCCCTCGTAACAGCCGACCGGGCAAAGTTTGCTGGGTTGAAGTTAACAAATGAGCAACTTGCTCACCTGGTCGAACAAACTCGCGACGCGATCTTGGAACCTCCGTTCGTTGAGAGGAGCGTTTAATGTTTGACTCGCCTTGGTATCTGTTGCTGCTCGGAATGTTGCCATTTGTCGCGTGGCGAATGTTTGTTGGTGGCCGGCGACAATCGGTACGGTTCAGCTCGCTCGAGATAGCAAGCCAACTGGCTCCGACGCTTCGTTCGCGACTGCTTTGGTTGCCATCAGCACTCACGTTATTGGCGATGGTATTTTTGATTTTGTCGCTCGCGCGGCCACGCGAAGGTCGCGAACAAACACTCACTTCAAGCGAGGGGATCGCCATCGAGTTGGTGGTCGACCGCAGCGGAAGCATGAGAGCCCAAGACTTCAAGATTGACGGCGAGCGCGTCGATCGATTGACCGCGATCAAGAACGTGGCGGGCAAGTTCGTCCTTGGCGATGATGACTCGACGGGACGATTCAGCGATCTTGTTGGGTTGATCACGTTCGCCGGGTTCGCGGATGGTGAAACGCCGCCGACGCTTGACCATGCATTCCTTGTGGCGAAACTGAATCAAGCAGAAATCGTAATCCAGCGACGCGAGGACGGCACGGCGATTGGTGATGCGATCTCTTTGGCAGTAGAAAAACTCAACTCACTTGATACGCGACGCGCCGACAGCGAGAAGTTGAAAAGCAAGATCATCATTCTGCTTACCGACGGTGAGAATAACGCTGGCGAGTTCGAGCCGATTCAGGCGGCGGAGCTAGCGGAATCGATGGGCATCAAGATCTACACGATCGGAGTGGGCACGAAAGGCGAAGCTCCCGTTCCCGTGTACGACCAATTCATGCGACTGCGGGACTTCCAGATGATGCAAGTCAACATCGATGAGGAGACGCTGACGAAGGTGGCGGACATGACGGGTGGGAAATACTATCGCGCCACCGACACGGACTCGCTCGAGAAAATCTACGCCGAGATTGACCAGCTCGAAAAGACGAAAGTCGAATCCCGGCACTATATCGACTATCGAGAACTAGCGGTCCAGCCTTACCGCGTGGCTGGTTTGACGGTGCCGCCGCTTTTGTTGGTCGCCTTTGTGCTGTTGGCCGCTCGCGTGCTGCTCGAGCAAACTTGGCTGCGGGAGATGACGTAGATGGACATACAAATCGGGAACCCTGGCTACTCATATCTCTCGCTGGCGGTGTTGGCGGCGATGGCGCTCGCTGCCTATGCGGTGTGGGCACGCAGCCGTGCAGCCAAGCGATTTGCGACATCGAACTTAGCCGCGTCCATGTTGCCGCCCAGCCGCTGGGCAATGCACTGGGTGTCGTCGATTTTGGTTGCCACCGTTTTGGGATTGATCACGCTCGCGGTGATTGATATTCGTTGGGGAAAGACCACTCGCGATGTTCCACAAAAGGGACTCGAGGTTGTTTTTGCCCTGGATGTTTCTCGCAGCATGCTAGCGGAAGACGTCACGCCAAATCGACTGGAGCGTGCGAAACAGCAGATCAGCGACATGATCGACGAGATGGCCGGAGATCGGATTGGCTTGGTGATTTTTGCCGGCGACGCTAGCCAGAGTGTTCCGCTCACGAATCACTACGACGATTTTCGCCAGATTCTCGAATCGGTCGGCCCGCAAAGTCTCAATCGAGGCGGCTCGCGACTGGGCGAGGCAATCCGTGTCTCGGCGGACGCGTTTATCACCAAGACGAATGATCATAAAGCGATCGTGTTGTTTACGGATGGCGAAGACCAAGAGAGCGAACCGATTGAAGCCGCGCAAGCAGCGTTTGCTGATCGCGGGATTCGCATTTTCACGATTGGGCTCGGCGACATCGAGCAAGGTGCTGTCGTGCCACTCAGCGGCGAAGACCGTAATGGACGTCCCATGCCCAGTTACTTGCGTTACCAAGGTGAAATCGTGCGAACGAAATTGGATGGTAAAATTCTGAGCCAGATCGCGACCGATACGCAAGGCGCGTATATCCCCGCAGGAGTTCAACGAGTCAACATGGCGGATGTCTATCACAAGTATGTTGCCAGTGTCGGACAGGCTGAGTTCGAGACCGCTAAGGCTGAAACCTATACGCCCAGATTTCAGT
Organism: Pirellulaceae bacterium; assembly: GCA_041749955.1. Taxonomy (GTDB): domain Bacteria; phylum Planctomycetota; class Planctomycetia; order Pirellulales; family Pirellulaceae; genus JBBSJZ01. The sequence continues at coordinate 5,802 of JBGTAI010000238.1, forward strand.
GGTTCGCGGCTCCCGCACTGCTCTTGTTGTTGATCGAAGTCCTCGTCGTAACACGCCGAAGCTCCAAGAACGACTCCTCGGCAAGTCGAACCCTAGCGACCGCGAATGTCGTTGGACGGGCTGCGGTCGTACTGTTCGCAGTGTTGGGGACAAGTTTTGGCTTTGCCGCAGACATCGATTCAGCTCAGACGATCAATGCGGCAAACGAACTTGTTCGTGGTGGCAAGATCGAAGAAGCGCTGGCGAAGTATGCAGAGGCGGATGCTGGGTCCAGCCAATCGGATGTGCTGGATTACGACCTCGGTGTGGCAAAGTACTTGGCTGGCGATTTGCAGGCGGCTTCCGATTTGTTTACCACTGCCGCAGGTAGCGAAGATTCCGGAATCGCTGCACGCAGCCGATTCAATTTGGGCAACTGTTGCTATGCCGAAGCCTTGAGTCTCGTTGAGAGTGATAAGCCGAGCGCGATCAAGAAGTTAAAGGAAGCCATCGCCCACTATCGCGGGTCTCTCGTCAGTGATCCCGACCACACCGACGCACGCGCCAACATCGAGTTGGCTGCGAACCTGATTCGCAAATTGCAAGAAGAGCAAAACCAGGACGATCAACAACCACAGGATCCTCAGCAGCAACAAGAGCAAGATAAAGAGCAGCAGACCGGCGATAACTCGGAGAGCAACCAGCAAGAGAAAGGTGAGGATCAATCGGCGAGCGGCGACAATCAAGAGTCACAAAAGCAACCGCAAGAACCAGAAGATGGATCTTCGAGCGAACAAAATTCAGGAGATCAAAATTCCTCCGACGAATCCGCGGGCGACCAGCCAAGTGAGTCGAAATCGGAGTCTGGTTCCGAGGAGATGAAGGACTCGGGGGGCGCCAGCGAGCCATCACCTACTGAACAAGACCCTGCAAAAGACGCATCGCAAAAGGGAGCTCCTGAGCCGGCCCCGGGAGAATCAGAATCAAAGGCGGACTCTGGAGAAGAAATGTCGCAAGAACCGGCACCGGACGCCACCGAGCAAGAGTCGCAATCGGGCAAGGAAGGTACAGCCGGTGAGCTATCCGCGGCTGATGAGTCGGGCGAAGCTGGCGAAGCTGGCGAAGCTGGCGAGGGCGGTAAGTCGGAATCAACTTTGGAAGGCAAAGCGCCGCCTCGTTATCTGACGCGTGAGGAAGCCATGAAAATGTTGCAAGCGGTACGTGATCGTGACATGCTGAGAAGGTTGCAGCAGGAGCGTGCCCAGCAAGCTCAACGTTTCAATGTTGAAAAAGATTGGTAAGGGTCACCATGAATCGTCAACAATCTAGTTATCTTGTATTCGCGTTCGCTTTGACGTTCGCGTTGCCGTCATTCTGCTCGGCAGGTGAGTTGAGGGCTGGGATTTCGTCGCAAGAAGCATACGTCGGTGCTCCGATCATCTTGCAAATCGATGTGACGAGCGTGAGCGCGAATGAAATTGAGCGACCCGTTTTGCCTGAAATTGACGGCCTGAAAATCGAGTCGGCCGGTACGCCAAGGCAAAGTTCTCAAGTGACGACCATCAACGGACGTCGTAGCAGTTTAACCGTGAGT
>JBGTAI010000239.1:0-34875 GCA_041749955.1 Pirellulaceae bacterium
GAACTACGCCGACTTTCAGGCAGCGATTGACACCTGCCTCGACGAACTCAGTACCACTCATAAACCTGCGATCGCGTCCTTGCTGACCCTCAATTTCCAGACATTCCAGAATGTGCCATTGCTATCCGAGTGAGGTATAATGCCGCAGTTGACATGATCACACAGAAAGCGACTCGCTCTTTGGGACGCGATGGTAGCGACGCCCAGGTCCACTTGGCAGGCCTTATGCGGTCGTGAATCAACTCGTAGTACCGATCCACAATGTCGAAACGGAACGTGAGTCACCGTTTATCGTCATGCGATACGTTTCTGGCGGGCCGTTGCAATCGCGTGTTGATCACGAAGGGGCTCTCGAGTTTCGCGAGATCCTGCGGATCGGAATGCAGATTGCCGACGGCTTAAATGCCGCGCATCAACAGGGGCTGGTGCATCGCGACATCAAACCCTCGAACATCTTGCTTGAAGAAGATGTCGATCGAGCACTGATCAGCGATTTTGGACTCGCCCGCGCAGCCGACGATGCCAGTCTAGCACGCACCGGTTTCCATCCTGGCACACCTCAATACACGTCGCCTGAACAATCAGATCCTCAAAGGTAAACCAGTCGCACTCCAAGTTCCGCTCTCGCATAAGGAATCCGTTGACCGTGACGATCCGCTCGCGACTCCGAATCGGGCAGGCGAACTCCCGCCATTGATGTCGGGGGAATACCAATTGGCCTTGCGAGCCGAAGAGGTGATCAGCTCATTCAGGCCTATCAATACCATTGGTTTTCGAATCGAACTAGAACCACACTTCAACTACTTTATCATTCGTGATGCTGAAAACCACGCAACTTGGCCAGTAGGATCTCCAGAAGAGCAGTACATTGCCGGCCTCTTTGCAAACGCTGCGCAATCCGAGATAAATTGATGAAAAACCAACGACAATGTAAACTCGATCACTCCAGGACATCTTGAATACGCTACTCGTGTTTTAGGCATATGAAAAAAATCCTCTACCTACTTGCGATGTATACAGGTGCACGCGCTACGTTTAATAGGGTGCGGAGTTGCTTTCTGCCGGAATTGCGAGTCGCAATACTCGATGGCGAGATATTGCATTTTGACGAATACGGCTCGGTAAGGATCCGTGTGAACGCTCGTCCTGCACCTCAATCGCTCGAATCCGAAGCGCGGGCAGGAATGATTTCTCTTTGTCTGGTGTCACCGGGGATTCCAAGTCTGCTTTATGCTTTCATTCGTTTAACAAGTCATTTCGGTTACGGCCATGTGGAGATTGCGTTTTACGAGGCACACGACAAAGTCACTTTTTTCGCGATTCGAAACACACTCCGCTCGAACATCGATCGCTTGAGATTAAATCAGAGCTTCGGCCGTCTCAAGTTTTCCAGCGATGATGATGACATCGTCTTGCTCGAACGAGTACTCAACAAGCTTAATTCCATGGGCTTTAAAACGTCCCTCGCGACTCCAGATGAGTGCGTTTCGCTTTCGGTAAGCCCCTCGCTTCTCGTTCCCAAACGGCGAAACCGGGCAACTGAAGCGTTGCGCCGTAAGTACAGACGTATCGAGAGAAAGCTTGTGACGGTTCGCAACGTGCCGATGATGCCCAAGAAGCATTCCGGTGAAATGATCTTCCAAGTCGACGCAAAATAGAAAACCATTCCGGTACTTCCCATGAAGCTCCATCGAGTTAGCTAAGAAATGTCTATGCAATTTGGAATTCGAAACCTACTTCTTGTTTTTGTTGTAATAGCCGTTATGTGCGAGTTGTTCGTTGTTGGTCGCAACACCTTCTATTCCGAGCGACGTCAAATCGAATCCGCTCTGGCGACGATCAAAGGAATCTCGAACATTCAACTGCACTCATGCGTGGACGTCATCGAGGAAGTGAATAGCAGCAGCTTTTCTGTCGATAGCCATCCAGGCTCGATCATTGGCGTCGGAGGACTTTGTTATTATGCGGAAAAACACCGGTTCGCTGTGAGTCAAATTGGAAAATGGAGATTCAGGATTTCCGGTCGTCACTATGGGGGAGCTTACGTAGCGGCCACAGGTGAACCGGTCGAGTCGGATTACTTTGGATGGCACATTGCACTCGGTGTTGACAGCCCGTACCGAGAGTTGATCCCTTTTGAAGTCAATACGCTACAGGACGTTGTCGACCACTATCAGGAGCTTGTTGACCTGTTTGAAACTTGGCCCCGAGAAGCTGAACCTGGAACGGTGACGCTGGAAGATGGGACGACGCAGTTCTTCTATGTGGTTGAGCAAGGCGAGTAGAAAAAGGGGAAGTACCCGAGTCAATGCGTCGAATTCTCTGGAAACGTCAATTCACGCACGATCGCCGGGGCATTCCAGGGCAACTCACGTTTTCAAATTGAGGCCTTTGTCTTTTCGTAGGGTGCCGTGCTTGCACGCACCGTTTGTTGAATCTGGTGCGTGCAAGCACAGCACCCTACATCTCGCAGATTGAAAGAGTCATGAGCAGTCCAAGAAAGAAATCACTCGACTATCGAACAGTCATGCTGTCGATAGCGATCGTCAGCATCCTGGCTGCAAACGCATTTGCCCAGCCGACTGATATCGCCAGCGATCCGAATTATGCGAGCGTCTACGCTGCACGCAAAATGGCTCAACTTGACTCCAATGGCGATGGGCGGTTTGAGAAATCTGAGAGCGAACGACTTTGGAGGTCAATGGAGGCCTTCGATCGAGACCGCGATGGTGTTCTGACTCTCAGCGAAATTGAGGCATCGGAAATCACCTATCTTGACTGCCCTGGTCCTAAAAAACTCAACTTGCTTTACAAGCAAACCACCGAGGAACATCTGCATCTAGATGTTTACTATCCAGCCGATCGGTTCCGCAGGCCACTCTCAACTGTGATTTACACACATGGCGGTGGCTGGGTGACGGGCAGCAAGCATGGGATCACGACGGGCTCGTTCGAAGCGGTTTACACTCAACTTCTGAAGCAGGGATTCTGTGTTGTCGCTGTCAATTACCGATTGTATCGCAGCGGGGGAACCGTTTCGATTCGTGACTGCGTGGTTGACTGCAAAGACGCAGTGCGTTATCTGGCAAAGCACAGCGTTGCACTCGGCGTGGATCCGCAACAGTTTTTCGTTCACGGAGATTCCTCGGGCGGCCAACTGGCGCAGATGTTGTTGCTGTCTCCGCCAGAAGCTTTGCCGGGAGATCCAGCCTTGGCCGATGCACGCTATCGAATGGTTGCCGGCGTGTCGTGGTATGGACCTTGCGACTTTGAAAAATCCGAGTTGTTCAATCACGATGGTCGCCCAGGCTTTCGTGATCGTTTTGGGGATCGAATTCTGGCCCAGGATTCTCGTCCCGAACAAAAGCTGCAGCGTTATCGCGAGGTAAGCCCCGTTAACTATCTGAGCGCCGCATGTCCTCCGTTGTTGATGATTCAGGGAGACCGAGACGAGACGATTCCCGTTCATCACGCGAGCTACATGAAAGAGCGAGCCGAAGCGGCAGGGGCGCCGGTCGAAATCATGCTGGTGAAGAATGCGGGGCACAACTGGCGCGAAGCCGGTGGTGCCATCGAGCCAGATAAAAACACGATTATCCAGCGGACCGTCGATTTTCTAACTTCCCACCTGAAGCGTAAGTCGACCGGACGAGCGACTCAAAGCGGAACGCAACAAAGCGTTGAATTGCTGAAGCGAAATCTCATGCCAGCGTTTTCGTGGGATACGATTCCCAGGTATGCGCACATTCGCAAGGTTGAGAAATTCGCGGAAGAAGAGCTTGAATACCTGGCCACGTTCCCACTGGTCACCCTTGAAAAGACCACGGGCAGCAAAAGCTATGGATCGACCGAGCGAGGCTCAATCGAAGCCGCTCGGGCGATCAAACGAATCAATCCAAATACGAAAGTTCTGTTCTATCGTAACGTGCTGGTTCATTACGGCGGCTACGAGTTCGACGAAGATCTCCGCAAAATCCGCTCGCCTTTTCTGGAAAATAGAAGCGGACAGGACAAGCTCATTCGCGGTCGTGTGCAGGCGTACGACTTGTCGAATCCACAAGTTGTCGACTGGTGGGTATCATCGATGGCGGGAGTCTGCAATGACGACTCAATCGATGGTCTGTTTCTGGACGGCAACATCAAGGTTCTAAGCTCGTACCTGCAAAACGAACTTCCATCAAGAAAGAAGCAACAAGTCATCGACGGATTCGATCAGATGATCACGCAAACCCGCCAGACGCTCAATCCAGGCAAGTTGATGATTGCCAACATTCTCCGAGCGAGATTTCACGACGGAGGCATGGAGCACATCGACCCGTTTGACGGTTCTTATCTGGAAGGCTTTGAGCACCCGGTCGCTGACGTGACGCGTGCGGACTACGTCGCCAAGGGAATCCACACGGCGCGCCAGGCTGCCGAACAAGGGAAAGTGATTGCACTGACGCTCAATATCAATCGAAGCACACTCGATGCCGAAGTGGATGAACAGTCGTCAGCGTTGGCCAGCTTTGACGATGTGTCGCAAGAACGACTCAACTACTGCATCGCTCTTTTTCTGATCATGGCGGAGCGTTACAGCTACTTAGACATCCACGATGGCTATGACGTGAATCCGAAAGATGAACGTGGAGCAAGCAGCAAATTATGGCTTCACACCTTTCCGCAATACACACGACCATTGGGACCTCCCAAAGGACCTCCGACACAGGAAGGTTATCGATACACGCGAGAATTCGAGCATGCTCGCGTGAAGCTTGACATTGAATCCGAAACAGCTGAGATCCAATTGAAATAGCTCAGTAAGACAATCGAGTTACAGAAAGTGCGTTGGACTTTACTTGACTCGGATGACGATGCCCTAGCCGAAGTCGGTGACGTAGTTGGCTCCAGTTCGTTCTTCGACAAGGATGTTATCGGTGTTGTCTCGATGGATCAAACGCAGCCCGTGGGAATGACGCAGGACTTGGGCGGATGTGGTGGGCAGTTTGGTGACTTCATCGAGCGGCAAATCGGACACCCTGGCTGCTGTGGCGTCAATGGTTTGGGGTCAGGCTTGCTGGTCGGCTTGTCGGAAATGGCTTGAAATTTCTCTCACAGCCAAAATGACAATCAAGTTGCCGATCGGAAGACGAATTACACGGCGTCCATGATGCACATCGCCGCCCACAAATAATCGAGTTTCAGAGGTTGCAACATACGTCTCTCGCAATGAGTATCCGCGAAGCGTGAATTACAACTGTCTTATTCATTGCCATGCGTCAAAGGCGGCAACTATGCAATTTCCACGGAATGATGACTTGGTAGCCCTTGACCAAACTTCGCTCGATCAAGGGATAGCCGGGACGCGTCGAGTTATGACAGAGTAAATGTTCCTGTCCAACTAAAGAATCAACAGCTTCCCGCCGTACGCTTGCTTCAAAAGTTCCGGCGTCATGACCTGTTCCACGGGGCCTTCAGCGACAACGCAACGGTTTAGCAGCAACACGCGGTCGAAGTACTCTTTCACGGTGTCGAGATCATGATGGACCACCATCGCCGTGCGACCTGCGTCGCGAAGTTCACGTAGCGTCGTGATGATTGTCGCTTCCGTCGCTGCGTCAACACCCGCTAACGGTTCGTCCATTAGGAACAACTCAGCACCCTGCACCAGCGACCGTGCGAGGAACACACGCTGTTGCTGGCCGCCCGACAATTGGCTGATTTGTCGCGTCGCAAAGTCTTGCATGCCAACGCTCGCCAGCGAATGCATGGCTTGTTCACGATGTTTGCGGCCAATCGGTCGGAACCATCCGATCTGGCGATAAAGCCCCATGCAAACAACATCCAATGCAGTGACTGGAAAGTCCCAGTCGACGGTCGTTCGCTGAGGCACGTAGCTGATCCGGCCGCTGACCTGGCGAAAGCCCTGGCCAAAGAACTCAAAATGACCAGCCACCGGCTCGATTAAACCCAGGCTGGCTTTGATCAGCGTGCTCTTGCCTGCACCGTTAGGACCAACGATTGCCGTCAGCGTTCCTGGCGGCGTTTCAAAACTGACATGATCCAATACGGTCGTTTGGCGATAGGCGATCGTTACATCAACGGCCCGGAGCGGCGCAACCTGTTGTTGTAGATCACCGGCCTGCGAGCTCACGAAGATTCTCCGGTCGGGCTCGTCGTCACTGCATCATCGTTCGCGATCGAGGGCGCCGGTTCTGGATCATACGGCAGCACTTGTCCGCCGAGCGCCGTCGCCATCGTGCGTACATTGTGACGGATCATACCCACGTACGTTCCAGCGTCCGAAGTCTCATTGCCAAGTGAATCACTGTAGAGCGTCGAGTTACTCGAGACGTTCATGCCACGTCGACGAGCACCTTCGACAATCGCCTTCACTTGCCGCTCCGACACACTCGTCTCAAAGAAAACGGCTGACACGCCACGAGACACGATCAAGTCCACTAAACGGTTCGCATCGCTGATCGCCGCCTCGCTCATCGTCGAAACGCCCTGCACACCGTGCACTTCCATGGCGTACCGACGACCAAAGTAACGAAACGCATCGTGTGCTGTGATCAGGATGCGTTGCTTCTCAGGAATCGTCGCTAGCGTCCGCTCGCTCCATTGATCCAGCGCCGATAGTTGCGTCTTCAGTGCAAGCAACGCACCCGCAATCTCTTGCTCTCGCGCAGGTTGCCATCGGACAAGCTCCGCTGCGACACCATCCGCTGCTTCGCTCCAAAGAGCAACGTCCATCCAAATGTGTGGGTCATGCAAGCCAGCGTCTGCGTCAAGCAATCGTGCCTCAGGAAGTTGCTCACCGACCGAGATCGTTGCCTTGCCCGACTTCGAGCGACTTTCGAGCACTTCGCCAAGCCGGCCTTCGAGATGCAGCCCGTTATAGACAACAAGGTCAGCACCGTTGATCCGCACTGCGTCGGTTCGCGTCGGCTGGTGCAAGTGAGGGTCAACACCCGCACCCATCAACGCGGTCACACGAATGTCGTCTGGCAATAAAGCGTCGACGAGGTCTCGCACCATTCCAGTCGTCACGACGACTTCGAGTGGTTTACCATTCGCAACTGTGTTCGCACCCGCACCCGTTGTTAGTCCCGATTGGCGACTGCAGCCAACTGAAACCAGGGTGCCCCATAGCATGACCAGAAGCAAGACGATCCAGCGATTGAGGCTGTGAAGCTCTCGGCCTGGCTTTTTACCAAGCTTTTGGCTCGGGTGGTGATTCGGCTCTTCGGCAGAAGAGCGGGGGTGCGAAAATCGCGAGTTCAAGGTAGTGGTTGTTCGATGCAGATTGGCGTTGAAAGGGGGCCCGTAGGGTTTACGGTTGATCAAACATAATTGTTTGGCTACCCAAAAACCACCCTAATCCACGGGGAATACGCGGTTTTGCAGGTCATGGCGACTAATCCGGCGAAACGGGAGGGTAATGTCACCACCGGCACCATTGACGCGGAAAGGTGCGTCGCGAGGCATTTCAGAAGGTGGATTAGCAGCTTTTTTTCGCCAGGGTGGTAGAATTCAGCAACCGACCGCACCTTCCGTCTCGAGTTTGCAAACGCACCATGGGTTTGACGTATTTCAAGCGATATCGCATGGAATTCGATTTTGCGGAGCCTATCTGGGATGCGTCCGCGCCGGCGAATTACGAGCTGGTGCCGTTTGACGAAGACCTGATTCGTGATCACGCGATAGCCAAGTTTCGCAGCTTCGCACGTGAACTCGATGTGAATGTGTTCCCATGTCTCGGTCGCAAGGACGGCTGTTTGCGGTTGATGCGCGAGATCGCATCGCGAGATTCGTTCGTCGCGAGCTCCACTTGGTTGCTTCGCTACCGCGATCCAATGACCCAAGCCAGAGAGCCTGTCGGTACGGTCCAAGGGATCCACGTCGATGGCTGGGGGGCGATCCAGAATCTTGGGGTCGATCCAGCGCACCGAGGCAAGGGTCTCGGCGGTGTCCTACTCGGCCACGCCGCGATGGGCTTTCGCAAATTTGGCCTATCTCACATGCATCTCGAAGTCACCAATGACAACACGGGAGCAGTGCGTCTGTACGAGCGTCTCGGTTTCAAGCGAGCCCAAGTCGTCTACAAAGCCGCTGACGTCGCCGGCGTCTAAGGCGTTTAGGTTCCTCACAGAAGCGGGTGACTCCAACGTCGCCACGGCTACAAAAAACGCATCGCCATCAATCAAATCCCCAAATTCTTAATCATAATCCTACTCTTAATCTTACTCACAGCCGCGCGCGACCCAGTCAAGTGCCGAGTTCATAGTCCGTCCAGAGACTAGATTGAGAGCGGTTCAAGAACGGATCCGGTGCTTCCCTTCCGGTCTATCGTCAAAAGATCCCCTTGCTGACATCCTTCAACTTGGACTTATACGTTGCTTTCGCTTGCAAGATAGCGGCGTCACATTGCGCTCGCTTGGAATCCTCGTCACACGAGTTCAAACTTCGTCTGTGAAATCGATTTTCACCCGTGTGCCATCGGGCACGTCTTTGATTTGCTCGTGGATCGTAGCGTTCAATCCGTATTGTTCGTGAATCGGAATGACGATCGTGTTCTCGACGGTATAGTCGCCGCCCAGCACAGGTGATCGCAGATAGCCGTAGCAAGATCCAGTTCCCAGGATCTTCCCACTAGCCACCAGTTTGTCGATGAGCGGAATCATCAGCCATTGGTTGGCGTTGTCATCGATATCAAGTAAGTCACAGAACGAATCGCGTGAGTTAGCGACTTGTTCAAACGTGCCGCCGCCAACATCGAGCATGTGAACGGAGTCGTCATCCAAGACAACAAAGAGGTCACCAAACCGATTGACGAGCCAAACCGTGAATTCCGATGGCAGCAGCCAACCCCAGGGTTCAAGCACAGAACTCCAATCCACGTCGGAGTGGTCGAGCAGGTAATCGTCAATGTTCACAACCGTCCTCGTTCACTGTCACAGTAGGCCTAGTTCGCGAGGCCTAGTTCGCAAGCGTTCTTCCTATGCTATTCGATCTTGATCCATTCTGCATCGCGGTTCAGTTCCGCAAACTCATGAGCGTAAGCGGAATCCCGAAATTCATAGTCGACGCTCTCGGAGAAAGCCGTGATGTCGATGGACGGCGGAAAAAAGGTTTCCCAAACGAGATAGGGCGCAAGGCAAATCAAGATCAAGCCCATTGCTACCCATCGGCGGACCGGACGTGCCACAAAGTCGTCAACGTGCGGCCATACAAAGAGCATGAACACCGCCGCAATTGTGATACTGAGCACAAAACCACCCCAGCGTTGAGAGCGAATTCGCCAGCTGCAACCAACACAGGCTGGTGCATCTGTTGTGAACCCACCACCAAACATCCAAAGCACCCAAGTCCACCAACCAAGCGTGTGCGTCCACAGGCGAACGGTCCCGTCCCCAGGATCATTGCCACAGCGAACGCAACGAGCAGGAAAGCGAGCAGAATGGTTTCGCGGCAGATTGACGTCGGTACTTAGTGGCATGAAAGTCTGGACCCGCAATACGAAAGGGCTGTTCAACGCCGCCTCGAACAGAGCAAGAAAACGTACCGTATGGACACTTTATACTATGTCATACTATGTCGAGCGACCATAGCCGATAGTGAACCGTTTACCGCATTTCTGTGCGGCAAAGCTATGTTGAGTGATCGGTTTTGTCAGGAGTAAGATCGATGCAGCCCGAATTGAAGAGACTACTGACGGCAAAGCCATTCGCGCCATTCACAATTGTGATGAGTGATGGAACTCATCTTACAGTGAAGCATCCAGAAAACGCATTGCTGAAGAAGCACTGGATATATGTCACCACAGATGGCGGTGAAACCGCCGAACATCTGTACTTGCAGCACGTAACGCGGTTGCAGCGTCATCAAACGGAAGCGGCCTAGAACGCGCAGCTTTCATGGTCGACGAAAGGAACGTTTTGTCGACATTGCCTGAACGAAGCGAGCAAGCCTGAACAGTAATCAATCACTGCGTTGACGAACGATGTCGGCGATATCAGCGAACGATACGCGTACAGTGCCTTTGGAATCCCCACAATTACCGAAAGTGCGGGTGTGCCGCGATCGACTGGCGCCGACGACAATCGATTCCTCTACTCTGTGCACTAACCTTGCTGCAAGTTACGGTTACACAGCCGATTCGCCAGTTACCCGTGTTGATCGGAACGGGAAGTAACGGGGAGCTCCTGGCGGGCCTCCTCTTCCGGCCGCGAATGATTGCGTTCACAAGTATATTGGGAGGGCTCCAACAGTTCCAACCGAGGCACCGATGCAAAACGAAGCTAGTGACGCACCAGAACCATTGCGAAGCCTTCACACGTCGAACTTGCCAGCGATTCTTGATGAGCTAGGCATCTCGCTTCTCGTCACGACTTACCAATCGGGCAAGCTCGTGATGCTGCGGCCGGAAAACGGCGTTCTCAATACGCACTTCCGTGTGTTTGAAAAGCCGATGGGTTTAGCCGTTGAACCCAATCGCATCGCGATCGGAACGTCGATGCAAGTCTGGGAGTTTCACAATATTCCGGCTGTTTGCACGCGGCTCGACACTGCCCGCGAAGCGACGGAGAAATACCCGGCGCGGCTCGCTAGCCCGTATCCGCACGACGCATGTTTCTTGCCACGCATGGCGCATTGGACAGGTGACATCCAAATTCATGAGATGGCGTGGATCAATAACGAAACGATTGATAACGATGTTGTGTTCGTCAACACGTTGTTCTCGTGTCTTGCACGACGCAGCGGTACGTTCAACTTCGAACCTGTATGGCGACCGTCGTTCATTACGCAATACATTCCAGGTGATTGCTGCCATCTCAATGGACTCGGTGTTCGAGACGGCAAAATCCGCTACGTCACTGCGCTTGGTGAAACAAATCAGCCTGGTGGTTGGCGAGCGAATAAGAAAGACGGAGGTCTGGTGATTGACGTTGCGTCTGGCGAAATCATCTCGCGTGGGCTTTCGATGCCTCACTCGCCGCGTTGGTACAGCGGCAAGCTGTATGTACTTCACAGTGGCACCGGCGGCTTTGGAACGATCGACATGAACACGGGCAAGTACGAATCGATCATCGAGCTGCCTGGCTTCACACGCGGTCTTTCGTTCTGCGGCCCGCTCGCTTTCATCGGACTCTCCCAAATCCGCGAGACGGCCGTCTTCGGCGGCGTGCCGATCGCTGAACGTGACTTATCCGAGCGAACGTGTGGCGTGTGGGTCGTCAACATTGAGACTGGCGAGACAATCGCCTTCGTCAAGTTCGAAGACGCCGTGCAAGAGATCTTCGCCGTCGAAGTTCTCCCCGGCTCGCGCTACCCCGAGCTCGTCAACGAAGACCGCGAGCTGCTAGCCGGTTCGTTTGAATTGCCTAAGTCCACGTTGGCTGATGTGCCTCCTGAACTCTTGCGATGAACGCCGTCCTGTCACGTGCAGCTCAATTAGTCGAATAACGGAATGCTCTTGCGAGAGTGGCAGAACTTCGCCGCATTGAGGCTCGATGCATGGCGCATGTCGTTTGGTGAAGTCACTTGGTGAAGTGACCGTTATGCGACTGCTTTATTGGGACCAGCCGACGGGTTGGGTCCAGGCTTGTTGTTTTTGGTTGTCGAATGATGGATCGTCGGGGGCTTCGCTGCTCGTGACAACCGCTCGGACGTAAAGCTCGTTGCTTTTCATTGCGTAACTCGCGGTGGCGCCTTCGATGGTGGCGACGACACGGCCGATGCGGTCAGTCGATTCTGGATCACTGCTTTTGTTATCGCCAGCCGTTAAGGTTGCGATGAAGTCGGTGCGGTAGGTGACGCCTGGCTCAGTCGCGATGTTTAGCGACAGTGTGCGGCTCGATTCATCGAATTGGACATCGTTCAAGCTGACACCGCTCGAGGCATAAAATTCGCCACGCTTCATCGCACGAACCAAGTACTCGGGAGTCAAATACTGGCTGCGGACCATTACCCAACCACGGCCAGGACGCGACCCAGGCTCTCCGTGGTACTCGTGACTGTCGTCAGTAGCGATGCCCATGATCGGCGGAACGTTTAAATCCGTTCGTCGAATTGCATTGATGAGGTCCCACATCCGTTCGATGCTGGGATGGTCCTTGTCGCCGAGGTGGTTGACGCCGGGGTGTCCGTTGTAAACTTCAAAGAATTGCTCGGAGATGACGGCCGCGAGATCTTCCGCAGTGATTGCATAGCCAAAGTTCGGATGGTTCACATGCGGTAGGACTTGGCGGCCGTGACTCTTTTCGTGCTCGAGTATCGCCCGCAGATTGTTTTGCATGGCCTCGCGGACGGTAGCGCCGCCGGCCGGAGCGATGACTTCGTCGATATTCGACGCATTGATGTGGACGGGTTTGCCTTCCGCCTTGTCGCTGATCTCTTCGGCTTGAATCAGAATGAATTGGCCACGTTCTTCAAGCAGACTGCGAAACTCGTTGAGCGGCTTCAGTCGCACGGCATAGTCTTTGCCATCCGGTTCGCCTTGGGTTTCGACCCAGGCATCACCGAATCGCTCGCGGTACTTAGTCATGACGGACGCGTCCGAGCGGCTGATGACGGACTTGACGGGCATCCATTTCATGCCTTCACTCAGTGTGTTGTGGTCGGTCAACGCGAGGAAGTTGTATCCACGTTCGCGGTACCAATCGCCGATCATTTCGGGAAAGTCGTCGCCGTCACTCCACAGCGAGTGTGTGTGCAAGTTACCTTTCCACCATCGCATCGGCGGTTCATCCGCGAAACTCGGGATGGTCCATAAAGCGATCAGTGCGAGCGATGCGAAACTTCGAAGCATGATAGAATCCGGTGGGCGAAAATCAGGTGGCGGAAATCGGGTGGGAGATGGAACGGAGTCGTTCCAATTGTATCGTTACCGTTGCTTGGCTGGTGTGCCAGTCCGCTTCCAAGTCTTTTAGAATCATTTTGCTTGTTGATCCGGTCCGAGTAAATCACAGAGAAATACATCGAATGTTCGCAATCTCAGTTGACCAAATTTCGCAATACACTCGTGACGGATTCGTCATTGCACGCGAGTTGTTCGATGCCGAGGAGATCGAGTTGCTGCATCGCTCCGCGAAAGCGGACAAGGCTCTCGACGATCACTCGTTTGGACGTGCGGACGGTGAGGGTGGGACTGTGCGGTTGTCGCTTTGGAATCATCCTGGCCAAGGCATCTATGGTGCATTCGCTCGATCGCCTCGGTTGGTCGAAACCGCTCGAGCACTACTTGGTGACGAGCCGTATCACTATCACTCCAAGATGATCATGAAGGATGCTCGTGTGGGTGGCGCTTGGGCTTGGCATCAAGACTATGGATATTGGTACGGCAACGGCGTGTTGACACCGAACTTGGTCAGCGCGTTCATTGCGGTCGATCCGGCAACGAAGCTCAATGGTTGTTTGCAGGTGATTCGTGGTTCGCACCAATGTGGTCGCATTCATCACCAGTTGACGGGAGAGCAGGCCGGTGCTGATCTCGAGCGAGTTGCGGAGATCTTGAAGCGATACGAATTGGTGCATGTCGAGATGCAGCCTGGGGACGTGTTGTTCTTTCACTCGAATCTGCTTCATCGCAGCGACCAGAACCTCTCGGAGAATCCGAGGTGGTCAATGATTTGTTGTTACAACGCTCGCTCGAACGACCCGTACAAAGAGTCACATCACCCCCGTTATACGCCGTTAGAACCGATTGATGACGACGCGATCAAACAGATCGGGGTACGACGTTTCGCTGACGACACATCCGACGTGGCTTGGTTGGATCCAAATCGAGACGCCAGTGCGCGTAAACTTGAGGATTGACGCATTCAGCCAATACGCTTGTTTTGAAGTTGGACTTTTCAGCCACGGTAGTGGCGACACAACCATTGCCGAGCCCGTGAGGGCTCGGGCAAAGCGAGAAGGAAATGCCTATGCCCTGAAGGGGCTATACAGCCAACCCATGGTCCATGAATGTGTCGGCCCTTCGGGCCTTTAGCGTGTTATGGTCGCCGTCCGGCGACTGACGCCGCCGGCAGGAACTGTGCCGGCCCTCCGGGCCTGGGAGTAGAGCTTGTTTCGGGCCTTTGTTTCTCTGGGATGAGACTTTGGGCGACCCAAACTTTTTGTGCGGATACGTTTTGTTGAAATATAATAGTGAGGATCGGGTCGGGCTTTCGCTTGGGCTTGGAGATCGGAGTTTCGTTTGAAGGCGTTGTCGATGTATCGCTGTTTATTGCTTATTGTCAGTTTACTGAGTCTTGTGTTGAGCAATCCTGCTCGTGCGCAATACGTTCGTGTTGGGCCACTGGGTGGTGTCAGTCTTCGTGGTGCTCAGGGAGCTATCGACGTTTTGCCGTTGGGTTTGGGGACTCGTGTTCGTGGACCGCAATTGAGTGTTGATACGGGAGTCTATGGATTGCTGGCCGGGCCACGTACATACAACAGCGGTTACGCGAGTTCGTATGGCCGCTACGCGTCTGGGTATGGTCGCGTCGGTGCGTATCCGGTGATCGCTACGCCGGTTCTGCCAATCGTGCCAGTCTTTGTCTCGCCGGTGATCCATGTGCCGGTCGTTCATGTGCCCGTGGTTGCTGTGCCCGTCTATGCTCCGCCAATATTCATCGAGCCGGCATTCACTGAGCCGTACTTCGCCGAGCCTGTCTTCTCGGAACCGTACGAGGTGGGTCGCGTCGAAGCATTGCCATCGAGTCCAGAAGTCTGGATCGATCCTTCCGGCATCGGGATGACGTCGTTCGAGCAAGTTGTTGATGTGCCGTATGCTGAGTCCGTGGACGACCGCCTGCGATCGGCAGTAGTGCGTCTTCGCAACAGCCTTGCGATGCGACGCGACGACGCCGACGTTTGGCTCAAGTATCTCGGGCCTGATGCTATCCTCGAGGCGCTCGATAATGGGACTGTGGCAAAGACGATAAGCGAACTCTTGAAGAATTACGAAGGCGTCGCTGGGAATGGTGACTTGACCCACATTTGGTCAGTCGACGGATTCTGGCAAACGCATCAGGCCCTGCGTGACTGGCGCGAGCCGGTGAACGCAGATTCGACGGATCCAGATTCGACGGATGCGAGTGATTCCGGTGAGTCGGTCTTGGAGCCGAAGCAAGATGCAACGCCAGATGCACGCTCAGATACAAAGGCGGACGAGAAGAAATCCAAAGAAGAGCCATCAATCGCCGAAGAGCTTCCGGTCGGTGAAGCGGAGACGTTGCCGGCGCCAGTGCCTGACTCACCGTTCTCGATGCCGCCAAGCGAGTAGGGTCGTGAAGTGCGTGGCATCGGTGCGTGCAAGCACACACCCTACGCGCTGGGTGGGTTTCGCGTGATTGGAAATGCGGGTGGGTGACGTCGCGATTCCGATCTGCCAAGATGCGTCAACATGTCACTTGAGCCCTCACAAAATGACGAGTCCGACTCGCCACTGCCCCAAATCGTCGGCGCGGAGTCCGTCGGTGCGCAAGAGAGGGCGGAGCCTGTGTCGGATGCGGCGAAGCTGCAGCTGATTGCGACCGCCATCCACGAAGCTGGACATGCTGTGATGGCACTGTTGCTCGGACGAAGCGTTCAAAAGGTCACCATCGCTCCCGGCAAGTTGCAATCGGGCGACATGCGATTGGGAATCTGCGAGATGAAAAAAGGTCGTTCCAAAGCTAGCAAGGATGCGGTCGAGGACGACGTGTTGATTCTGTTGGCTGGGATGGTCGCTGAGTCCAGGTTCACGGGCCAATATTGTCATGCGGGTGCAGCGCAGGACTTGCTCGCCGTGAAACGCATTCTCCAGAATCGAGCTGGTAACGAGCGGCAACTCGCGAGGCTCCAGCGACGGATGCTCGACAAGACGGAGTATCTGTTGGACGACCCAGGCAACGCACGGGCTGTGCAAAGCGTCGCTCGAGAGTTATTGCAAAGGACGACGATCAGCGGTCGCTCGGTTCGACATTTATTCGACCAAGCAACCGTTTGACTCGGAGACCAGAATTGCACGAATACGAACTGGCGTGTTGCTAGCTCAGCGAAACTGGAGGGCGGACTTCGCCCCGTTGATCCACTGAAGTGCTCGTGAGACTGGCTCAGAAGCGGTGTTTTCAGTCTTTCGCGTCACGAACGAATCTTGTTAGGATCGCCCGGTAATCAGGTGGCCCTGGAGGGCTCGTCCTGTCACCACTTCAAAACGCACAACAACCCTACAGGCGTCACGGATGATGCGACTGAATCGGTCCCAAGGCAAAGTTGCCGCGGCACTTCAACTGTTCGCGGCGGCACCCGTCGTTTTGTTCTCCTTGTCAGTGGCTCGAACAGCCGACGCACAGCAGCAAGCCGTTCAACAGGTCGCGCCGCAGCAGGTCGCGCCGCAGCAGGTCGGGCCTCAAGCACAGCCCTTCCCGCAACTGAATCAGGCAGAATTAGCACGTCTTCAGCAAATCCTGGCTGCTTGGGAAACTCAGAGCAAAGGCACGAAGACGCTCGAGTGTGACTTTCAAGTTTGGCACTACGACGCATTCGCGGCTCCAGGTGGCGTGCATGCGACCAAAGGCGACGGCGTGATTCGTTACGCGGCTCCCGACAAGGGAGAGTTCCGAGTGGATCGCAAGGTGTTCTTCAATGGCATGCAAGGCGAGCCACAAAAGCCAACTTATATCGAACAACCCGGCCAATTCGGCGAGCACTGGCTTTGCAATGGTAAAGAGCTCATCGAAAACGATCGCAGCAAGAAAGAATGGAAGATCCAACAGTTGCCGCCGAACATGCAAGGCACGCAAATCTTCAACAGCCCGCTGCCGTTCGTGTTCAATCTCGACGCGAAGCAAATCCAAGATCGTTACTGGGTCCGCGAAATTCAATCGCCAGCACCCAACGCGATTGTGCTGGAGGCTTGGCCAAAACGCCAGGTTGATCGAGCACAGTACAAGGTGGTTCAGATTGCCCTGGATACAGAAAAATTTGAACCGCAGGCTTTGCTTCTATTTTCGCCAAATTTTGATGCCAAGCTAGCTCCGAACTACGACCATTACCAATTCGGGAACTCGAAGCGAAATTCGATCGGTGCTGGGTTGCAAATGTTCGTTCGCAGCTTCATCGACACCAAGCCACCGGCCGATTTCAAGGTCTTGCGAGATCTCTACCAGCCGCCAATGGAAGAACCTCAGGCGCAATCGATGGCCGAGGCACCTGGCGGCAGCATCCAGAAGTAGTGTAGCGGGAAAGTCGCAATTCGCCCTAAGCGAACCCGCTTGGCGATACAGTTGTCGAGGGAGCGTGGTCGAGGAAAAAGGGGCTTGAGCGAACCGGCCCAGAAACCAGTCGATCCCCGGTTTATTTTCCAGGGAAATTGGCTATATTCCTGCCCCACGACAGTCGCTTGGCGGCAAAAATCATTTTGCACAAGCGGCGACAAACACACGGCGACGTAGCTCAGTCGGTTAGAGCGGAGTCTTCATAAGGCTTAGGTCGGTGGTTCGAGTCCACTCGTCGCTATTTGTTTTCCTCCCGTGGCAGTTCAAGACGCGCGGCGTCTTTGATTGGCGAAACGATCGGTTGCTTTTTGCCGACGGGTGGGTTCTTGCGGTTTCTCGCTTTACGAGTTGGACGTTTTCTGACGTCAGTTCACCACAGTTTGTGCATTTGGCGTAGATTGCGGTGCATTCCACTCCCAATTGCCTCTTGCCGAATTCGACTGAAGGAGCAGGGGCGTTTCCATCTCAGTTCGAAATCGCCGCAAAAAACTTGATCTGGATGCGCATTCCGCTGGCCGCGGGCTGGTATTCTGGGGAGTGCTCCTGCTTTCCTCGGCGAATCGGTGAGCGACTCATCCGGTTCTTGTCTGTGAGTAAAGAGGGGTTGGCGATGACTTGGCGAACGCCCGATGGAAATCGGTGGCTGGAGGACGCGGAAGCGATTGTCGTTCGAGAAGCCGTGGTCGCGCTGGTCCAGCGGATCAAGGACAATATTGATCGCACCGAGAATGAAGCGACGTGGCGATTCGAGATCGATTTGTTCGACTCTCTTACTCCGACCCAGCAACTCGCGCTCACGAAAACCATCGCTGAGCACTTGTTGACAGAGACACCTACTCTGCTCGAGTTGAATGCGACACATGAGGCAGGGGTGTTCGCGATCTATCGCACGCTCGCTCTCGAGTTGGAAGCTGAGATTCATAGTGAGTTTGCCGGCCACGATTTTGCTGGCCACAATTTTGCGAGCGAGTTCGAAAGTGAGCCCAGCGATAGCCAACCAGGACGTATTGCCCATTGGCGAAAGTTGGCTTTGGCTGCTTACGACGAATGCTATCCCGAGGACGCAGACGAAGAATACGACACTGGCTTTGACTGTGTCTGGATGACGCCGCAGAGCGTCTGGAGCACGAGCGTGTTGCAGTGGGAGGTCGTTGCGGAAGGATTAGCGGATCGAATCCTGTGGGATCGCGACTTTGAAATGGCGAGCGAGTTCCTTGATCTGGAACCCGCCAAGGCAGCCATCATGAAAAAAGCGATGGGAATTTCGAGCGACTACTTTGTGGGCATCGCTCCGGATGCACGAGTCGACGAAGTTCACCGCATGGTGCAAGCCATTTACCGATTGACGCAAAGTAGCGGAGTCCGTTGAACTTCGTTGAGACCCGATCGTAAGGGTAGCCGAACTCGCCAAGAGTTCCGACATTCCCAGTCGCAGCTGTTTCTTGCGGATGTGGGCAATTGATACATTCGGATCAATCCGCAAACTCGAAGTAAGTTGACGCTGCTATCGCTTGCCGAGTCAATTCGAACACATTGCTGTCGGCTCGATGTGCGTGTTTGACCTAGCCTGCAAGTGGAGGATTACATCTTTCACTTTCAACGGCTTGGACTCGGATACAACGATTGAGCAATGCGGGCGGAGATTTCAACTCGACGACTGACGACCAAGCGACATGGTGCTGCGATGATTGAACTCGCAGTCTTCCTGCCTGTCTTGTTCGCGATCACGATGGGCACAATCGAAACGTGTCGCATGCTCTATTTGCGCCAGTCCCTCAAGATTGCGGCTTACGAGTGCGCGAGGCTTGGAATCGTGCCTGATGTGAAAGCCGAGGACTTGCAAAGTCAGTGCGATGCGATTTTGCTGGGCCGGGGGCTGAATGGTTATGAGTTCAGTTGCACGCCGCCCAACTTGAGTAACTTGAAGTACGGTGAGTTGCTGACGACGACCGCCTCGATTCCGGCACAAGAAAGCACGCTGCTTGGAAGTTGGTTTTACCAAGGCAAGGTGTTCACGGAATCCGTCACGATCATGGCGGAGTATTGAGTCATGCGAAAATTGCTCCAAAGCGATCGACGTCATCGTGACCGACGCGGCACCGTTCTCGCCATACTTGCGTTTCTGATTCCTGCACTCTTGGCGGTATCAGCATACGCAATCAACGTGGTCTACATGGAATACGTTCGCACGGAACTCCAGATCGCTACGGATGTCACAAGTCGAGCCGCTGGACGCGCATTGGCGATCACTGGCGATCAAACGAAGGCTTTCGAAGCGGCACAGCGTCTTGCGGATGAGAATCTCGTTGCTGGTAAGGTGCTCGAACTCTCCATGGGTGACCTTGAATTCGGCGTTTCCACACGCTTCTCCGACACGGAACGTTACAGCTTTGCCGCTGGTAAGAATCCCAACGCAGTCCATTTGCGAACCGAGTCGTTTGTTGGCGGTGCGAACAACGCGATACCGATGTTGTTCCCGACGATGGGGGCAACCATCAACTTTCGGCCAATCAAATCTGCGATCTGCACCCAAGTTGAACTCGACATTGCCTTGGTAATGGATCGGTCTGGGTCGATGGCCTACGCTTCGGACGAAATCGCCGACGGATCCACTCCGTCCTCTGCGCCATTGGGTTGGAGTTTCGGTGATCCCGCTCCACCGATGTCTCGATGGAATGAGGCGGTTGCCGCTTTGCATGGATTCATAGATGTTCTGGAAAAGTCAGCTCATGACGAGCGTGTCAGCCTGAGTACGTACAGCTCGAAATCAACAACGGACCAGAAGCTGACGAACGACTATTCATTGGTCAAGACAGCTCTTCAAAAATACAGCGACAAGTTTGACGATGGATCCACAAGTATCGGCGACGGAATTCTCGAGGGCGCTGCGGCATTGAGTGATAAGAAAGTGGCACGACCGTGGGCTGCACGCGTGATGATTGTTTTGAGCGACGGGATCTATAATTCAGGCATTGACCCTATCATTGCGGCAAATATGGCCGCAGGCGAGGAGGTTATGATTTTCACCGTTTCGTTCTCTGCGGAAGCCGATCAAGCCAAGATGTTGGAGATCGCGGAGTGTGGGGCGGGGAAACATTATTACGCGGGCAACAGTGGTGCACTTGCCGAAGCGTTTGAAGACATCGCACGCAGCTTGCCAACCTTGATTACGTATTGAAAAAATGCAAGTCATGAAAATGCCTCGAGATCAACGTCGTTGCTGCACACGGACTGGCGCCGCGCTTGTTGAGCTTGCGGTCGTGCTTCCCATCGTGTTGATCATCGCCGGCGGACTGCTCGAAGTTTCTCGATTGCTTTTGTTACACCATACGGCTGATACGGCTGCGTACGAAGGTGCCCGCGCCGCGATGGTGCCTGGTGCGACCGCCGACGAAGCGATCGAAGTGGTAGAGAAATTGCTGACGGAAGCGGGTTGCAGCTGGGCATCCATCACCGTCGACCCGGTAGTCATCACTGAGAAAACGCCGCTCATTACAGTGTCGGTTGAGATGCCGTTGAACGAGAACTCATGGATTTCGAGTCACGGGTTCGTCGACATGACCGTACGCAGCGAAGTTACATTGTCCTGTGAACGCCCGCCAACAACGCGATTGACGGGAATTCCCGCACTCAAAGCGAAAGCGAAGAAGCTCAAGGGTAAAGTTCCAGCAATCTAGAATGTGCGGAAAGCCGGTTGGGTTTCCAGCCTTTGGTCAGAATGCGTCAAACAGGCGTGGTACGACACATGACGCTGGGAAGTGAACCGAGTAACATGGAAGCACGGACAATTGAACTCCGTTTCCCACCTGACGCGTTACCCGCCGCCGTATGCTTTCCCCCATCCAATTTTTTGTCGCAAGTATTGTTTCTCTTGCGACGACTGCCGCATTTGCTGATGAACGAGTTCAGTTCAATCGGGATATTCGCCCGATCCTGAGCGAGAACTGTTTCTATTGTCACGGCTTTGATGAAACGCATCGCGAATCTGGGATGCGTTTAGACACTTTCAATGGTGCGATTGAGTCAGATGCGATCGTCCCCGGCGATCCGCAAGCGTCTGAGCTTCTTGTGCGAATCGCGAGCGACGATCCTGATACCGTCATGCCGCCGCCAGAAACAGAAAAACACATTACCGAGACTCAACGTGAGTTGATCCGCCGCTGGATCGAGCAAGGTGCCGAGTATCAAGAACATTGGGCATGGACGCAACTTAGTCGACCGAGCGTTCCTGAGGAAAACTCTGTTACGCGCACGACTCCTTCCGCGATCGACGCCTTCCTGGAGACCCAGTGGAAATCGGAAGGCGTTTCGCCAGTCGAATTCGCGACCCCGCGAGAACAACTGCGGCGTCTCAGTTTTGATCTGCGCGGATTACCACCGACGCCAATCGAAGTGGCTACGTTTGAGTCCTCACCATCCGACGAAGCATTCCTAGAATTTCGTGATCGATGGATGTCGGAGCTCGCGTACGCCGAGCACCAAGCCGTCCGATGGCTCGACTTGGTCCGCTGGGCCGATACCAGCGGTTTCGTGAGCGACGAGCCGATCGCGTCCGGAGCCTACCGTGCGTGGATCATCGAAGCGATTCGCAAAAACATGCCGTTTGACCAGTTTTCAACGGAACAACTCGCCGGTGATTTGTTGCCCGATCCAAGCGACAGCCAACTCATCGCGTCTGGCTACAACCGCATCGTCAATACGAACTGCGAGGCCGGCGCGATCGAAGAGGAACAACTCTACAAGCTCAAAGGCGAACACGTGCGAGCCGTTGGTACCGTTTGGCTGGGACTGACGACTGGCTGTGCCGAATGCCACGACCACAAGTTCGATCCGATCCTCGCGAAAGACTACTACAGCCTCGCGGCTTTCTTTGACGACCTCGTTGAAGCCGGAGTTTATACGCCCGGCGATCGCCGAGAACCGCTCCATTATATCTACGACGTCGCTGGACGCACAAAGCGAGATAAAGAACTCGTGGAACAGATCACCGCGTTGCGGAAGGAAATCGCAAAGAAAACTGACGAAGGATTGAGTGAATGGGAAGACCAGACGCTCGCTAGCCTCAACAACAAGGACTCACGATCTGATTTCGTTTGGATTCCAGCCAAGTTGCCTGCGGCCCGTGTGATCGAAGGTGAGTTTGGTGTCACGGAAGTCGATGGCAAAATAGCGAGACGAACGATTGCGGAGACTGGCCAGCTTTCTCGGCATCATGTGGCTGAGCTGATAACGGGCTACGTCAATCAAAGCAGTCAGAAAACGGATGCGGAGAAGGACGCGTATTTTGTGGACGCGTGGTTAGATGCGAACGATCGCCCGGAGATGATCGGCGTCCAAATCTCGCACGGCGACTATGGCCGGCTCGGTTGGCGGACGGCGAACTACGAAACGTACTACTGGGGCGACGACACCTCCGGCACACTCAATCAAACGCACCCGTGGAGCGAGCCTGGAAGAGTAAAACGAATGGGTGATCTGCCGGGTGAGAGTGGGGCGGTGCGGCTGCGGATCCCGTTTGGCGAGCTGATCAATACCGTGAGCGGCCAAGCGTTTGAATCAGTCGGCATGGCGTGGCTTCACACCGGCGGAATCGTTCTGTGGGGCAACAGTGGCTTTGAATTGCGAAGCGACAAAACGATGGCACTGTGTCTTGGCGAAACAACGATTCGCAAGTGGTGGGAGACACCCATGAATCGGCAAGTGTTCCAGTCTCGGTTCGGCTACGTGGTTGCTTCACTCAAAACGAAAGCGAACGACCGGGATGATCTACAAAACGAAGTCATCTTGGACGCGTTTCGTGAGCAAACACAGCCGGCGTTGATGCAGTCGCTGCGTGCTCTCGAATCGGAATTATTCACGATGCGTTCGCGAGCGATGCCAGTTCTCGTTTCAAAACAATCAGATCAACAAAAGACAACACGTTTGCTCAATCGTGGTGACTACCAAGACACAACGGGCCCATTCGTCGCGCCCGCCGTCCCCGAGTTCCTTGGTAATCCCATCACGAAAGAAAACTCCAACCGACTCGATCTCGCCCAGTGGTTGTTCGCCGATGAGAACCCGCTAACGGCGCGAGTCTTTGTGAATCGACTTTGGCAACAATTCTATGGTCGCGGAATCAGCGACACGCTCGAGGACTCGGGCACGCAAGGCGATTGGCCATCGAACGTCGCGTTGCTTGATTGGCTTGCTTGCGAGTTTCGCGACCACGGTTGGGATCGCGACCACATGGTGCGATTGTTGACGTCAACCAAGGCGTATCGACTCGGCTCGAAACCGTCCACGGAGCTTTCGCAACTCGATCCCGCCAATCGCAATTTCGCTCGCCAAAGCCGTTTTCGACTTCCCGCAGAGAGTATTCGCGACACATCGCTTCGCGTCGCTGGTTTACTCGAGACAACGACGGAAGTCCCCAAGCAGAGCTTCTTTCCGTATCAACCGAGTCCGTATTGGACGAGTTCCGACAAAGTCATGTTCGGCAGCCGACATATGCTTTGGGAAACGAGTCCAAACCAGACGCAGTATCGACGTAGCCTCTACACGTTTTGGAAACGCCAAAATATTCATCCGACGATGCTGGCTTTCGACGCGCCAACACGCCAAGAATGCACGGCGCAGCGTAACATCACGAACACGCCGGGCCAGGCTCTGGCATTGCTCAACGATCCGATTTTTGTCGAAGCGGCACGTGTGTTTGCAATGCAGCTCGCGGTTGATTCCAGCGCAAGCGATGGCGAGCGAATCGAAAAAGCGTTCCAGCTCGCGCTACAGCGTTCACCGTCAATCGATGAAACAAATTTGCTTGTCGAATTGCTCACTCGGCAGCGTGCGCACTATGGCGAGCATCCGAGCGATGCACTGTCGCTAGTCTCGATCGGCCAAACGTCGCCTGTGCAAGCGGACATTGCACCCGAGGTTGCCGCTTGGACAGCGGTGACCCGTGCAATCTTGAACCTCCACGAATTTTTGAATCGGTCATAAACCATGATGCAACATCCATCGATGATCGACGTCACCCGGCGACACTTCTTTGCTCGTACATCCACCGGCATCGGTATCGCGGCGCTCGGATCGTTGCTCAGCCAAGAGATTGCCTCCGCGTCAGCCGGATTGGACGCGTTCCCCAATCATCCGCCCAAAGCCAAACGCGTCATCTACTTGTACATGTCTGGCGGGCCAAGCCAGTTCGAGAGTTTCGATGACAAACCGATGCTGCGAGAACTCAACGGTAAGCCGATTCCCAAGTCGTTGACGGCTGGTGTGAAGCTCGCGTTTTTGCAGTACGAAGCATTGAAGTGTTTCGGTACCGACGTCGGCTTCAAAAAGTGCGGCGAATCTGGCCAGTCGATCTCGAACTTGTTTCCTCATTTGCAAGAACTCGCCGACGAACTATGCGTTGTGCGAACGTTGCAAACCGATCAAGTCAATCATGATCCGGCGCATACGTTCATGAACACGGGTTTCGGAATCCCTGGCCGGCCGAGTATGGGGTCATGGCTCTCGTACGGACTCGGTTCGGACGCTGCGGATCTGCCAGATTTTGTTGTCATGCGAAGCGGTCCACTCGGTCAACCGATCCCGACGACGGCTTGGCACAACGGGTTCTTGCCCGGCAAACATCAAGGCGTCGAGTTCTACGGCAGCGAACAACCGCTGAACTTCCTCGCGTCGCCTGCGGGAGTCAGCTCCATTACCCAGCGTGAGACGATCGAATCGATCGAGTCGCTGAATCAATTGTATTACAACGACACCGCGGATCAGGAGATTCTCACTCGCATCAATCAATACGAACTCGCGTTCCAGATGCAAACGAGTGTTCCTGATCTTGCTGACTTCGCCTCCGAATCGCAAGCAACACGCGACCTGTACGGCGTTGGCGACAAGCCCGATGGAAGCTTCGCGTCCAACTGTTTGATGGCACGTCGGATGGCTGAACGAGGCGTACGTTTCATCCAACTCTATCACACGGGATGGGACCATCACGGCGGCGTGGTGAAAGGTGTCACCGATCGAGCCAAGGAAGTAGACCAAGGATGCGCCGCGATTATTAGCGACTTGAAACAACGCGGCATGCTCGAAGACACACTCGTGATTTGGGGCGGCGAGTTCGGACGCACGCCGATGTCACAAGGTGGAAGCGGTCGCGACCACCACACTAAGAGCGGAGCATTATGGATGGCTGGCGGCGGCGTCAAAGCTGGCACGAGTTTCGGCGAAACTGACGAGTTTGGGTTCACCGCCGCAGTGGATCCGTTTCACGTTCACGATTTCCACGCAACGGTGCTGCATCTTCTCGGCATCAATCACAAACGGCTGACCTACCGCCACCAAGGCTTCAACTTCCGCCTCACCAACGTCCACGGCAACGTTGTGAAGGAAGTGCTCGCCTGAGGCAGATCCTCCGCTGGGAATGAGCCAATAGCAAATGCCGCAGGAATTCCGCTGACTTCTCTTGCCTGTCCTGCGCATCGGGTGTACCATATCAGCAACACACCAAGGTGGTTGCGATGTTTTTTACGATTGATACAGCCAACGGCGTCCCGATTTACGAGCAAATTATTCGCCAAGTGAAGTTGGCGGTGGCGGATGGGGTGCTCAGTGGCGGGCAAATGGTCCCCAGCGTTCGGCAGCTTGCCAGCGACTTGGCCATTAATCCCAACACGATCCAGCGTGCGTACCAGCAACTTCAAACGGATCGAGTCTTGGAAGTCGTTCGCGGCCGCGGGTTAGCGGTACGACGCGACGCTTTGGATCGCTGTACAAAAGCACGAAACACGCTTGTCGGAGACTCACTCCGGCGTTTGCTCAGCGACGCACTCATCGGCGGAATCACGCCCGACGAACTACGCACGCTCTTCGAGAGCGAACTGCAACGGCGAATCGATGCCTCACGATCTGAGTGAGATTTGGATACTTTTCATCACCCCGTTTGAGTACTCATCATGCGACCCGTTCTGACTCTGAACAATGTCTCCAAGCGATTCAAAGAGACTGTGGCGTTATCGAACGTGAACCTGGAAGTACCCAGTGGCGTTGTGTTCGCCTTGCTCGGTGAGAACGGTGCGGGCAAGACGACTCTCATTAAGATCCTCACTGGTTTCCATGCGCCCGACTCAGGCACCGCATCCGTACTCGGTCGCGATTGTTCATCTGACTCGATCGACATCCGTCGCTCCATCGGTTACGTCTCGGACGCTCCAGCACTTTATGACTGGATGACGCCAACGCAAATCGGATGGTTCACTTCGGCCTTTTACGCCGAGGGCTTTCTCGAGCGATATCAAGAACTGCTGAACAGTTTCTCTGTCCCCCTGACGACAAAAATCAAGAACCTCAGCAAAGGGCAACGGGCCAAGGTCGCGCTGTCACTTTCTGTCAGTCACGATCCCGAACTGTTGATCCTCGATGAACCAACGAGCGGCTTGGATCCGATGGTGCGACGCCAGTTCTTAGAATCGATGGTCGATCGCGCGGCCGTCGGACGCACCGTGCTATTGAGCAGTCACCAGATCAGCGAAGTCGAACGTGTGGCAGACTGGGTCGCGATTCTGCATCGCGGCCAGCTGAAAGTTGTCGAACCGCTGGAAGACCTTAAATCGAAAGTCCAAATCGTCACCGCGACATTGGATTCGTCCGACGGAGTTGTTGCGGTCCCGCGAGGAGTTGTACTTTCGGAAGTCCGCACGGGCAAACAGATCCGCTGGGTCGTGAAGGATTTGCCGGACGATTGGCAATCGGACTTTGGCGTGACAACGGGAGTCACACGCATCTCGTCGGAGCGTGCGACACTCGAAGAAATCTTCATTGCGGTATGTGATGATTCGGCGGTTCGACCGCCAACGACCGACGACGGTGGTTGGGGTCGGTCGCATGGTCAGCCAACGGAGGTCGCATCATGAGCACCGCACTTGCAAGACTCGCGTGGAAAGACGCCGCGCTCGTCTGGCCCATTTTGGCTGTAATTGTCGCGGCGACGGTCGTGTTCAATGCCTTGATACTGGCCGCATGGTATGTCGATCCTCAGCAAGCCATCACAATGATCGAGTTTGCAACAATAACAAGTTGTCTCTTACCTGGCGTGCTGGCATTTGGTCTGCCGGCGATGCTGATTGGTACCGAACAAGAGAGCGGGACGCTGAACTGGCTTCGTTCACTTGCAGTGCCTCGCCGCTTGGTGATCAATTCCAAGGTTCTGGTTGCGGTTGTATCGCTGGCAATCGCGTGGGCATTCGGTTTCGTGGTGTCTCGCTTGGTTTACTTCGTGTTGCAACCAGTTTTTGTCGCTGAAAACCTTCATTCCGCGAATACGATCTCAGCCATCACGTTGTATCTCACATTGCAGTTGTTGCTTACAGGTTTTATCACGTGCTACCTATTTCGATCGCCAATCACAGGCCTGTTGGCTGCCGTTCCAGCAATGATTTTAGTGGCGATTTTTGACGGATGGATCGGGCATTGGTACGAGAACCGGCATCTGTCATTGCCCGGATTTTTATTACTTGGTGCTTCTGCGCTGCTGCTGCTTTGGTGTTTGCAGTATTGGCTAGCCGAACGTCGATTGCGGCCTGCCAAGTCAACGAACATCGAGTCGAAGTCTCGGTATGCCCCATCGAGGATGCTCCAGTTTTCGACGGTTCAAAATGAGCATGTCTATCAATTGAACTTCGAACTTCGTTTGCCAATTCCAAAGCTCGCTCGAGCGTCGGGATCCACAGGCAAGCGGCCTTCAATCGGCCGAGCGATGCTTTGGCAAGCTGCAACTCAGCAATTCCTGGCTGTGTCGGTCTTGGCACTTCCGTGTTTGCTCGCAGTTTTTCTATTTTTCAGTCGTGGAGATAACCCAGCCATCTTGCTGACGATACTTCCGATCTGTTGGATCGGTTGTTTGACGTTTTATCACGACTCGCTGAATCGTCGCTATTTGTTTTACGGCGAAAGAGGCTTCTCGATTTCGCGAGTCTGGATCACGCGAATGGCTCTACCGGTCAGTGTTGTGCTACTCGCGTTGGTATGGAACATTCTGATTGTCAATCGTGGGTACCTCTATGGAACATCACAAGTCTGGCTTTTCTCATCAGCGATCGTATTTGCGTGCGGTGCACTGGCATCCATTTGGGTCGCTCGTCCAGTTCTTGCATTTCTGGTTGCGCCAGTGCTCGCGGTCTTCACTGCGATTTCATTGGGGTCTGGGTTGCAACCCTACCCGGATTACGTGGACCTGTGGTCGCTGGCCGCGATCCCTATTCTGTTTGCAACGTGGAGACTGCAACGGCGATGGATGAACGGCCAGCGAAACTTAGGTTTTCATTGGCGCTGCCTTGCCTATGTCTTGCTTGGACCACTTGTCGTTTACGGCTCCGTTTACGGACATCGGTTCGCAACCATGCCGAAAGAGATACCTCAATGGAGAGCAGCTACGCTTGCTGAAGCAAGTAAGATCACATTCGAGCCTTCGCCAGAAACGTCGGAAGCATTGCTGAACCGCTATCGCGAGGCTTCATTAGCTATCGGCGTTGACGTGAATATTCGAAAAACGGACAACCGGCGTGAATTGCTCTCGCTACTTCTCGTTTCTCGCCAAGTTCGGCAAGCCGTGATCGATGGTCAAATTGATCCACAATTCATTCTAACCCAAGTAGAAAGAGATGAAGCACAATCGCTATCCGAGCTGCAAAGTCTCCAATACTCGTATCCTTGGATCGTGACTGAAATTGTCGAGCAAATTCCGTCGGGTCAAATTCGACGTGAATCGCGACGCTTGGCATTGCTTGCTGCATGGCAAAGCTACCAAACACAAAGCTGGGACGTTGAAGGCGGTGATCAACGGATGTACCGTCCCAAGACATTCGCGGGCTTAAGTGTATGCCCGTGGCGATACAAGCTCACGTTCGAGCAAACACGAGCGGACCGAACAGTCGACTTAGCAACACAAGCAACACTCGAATATGTCGAGCATGGGAATGTTCACTCCGATACAAGCGAATTGACGTTGCTTTGGCAAGAGGCTTTGGGGCCCTACGTTGACTCGAGAAAATCGACACCGATCTCACTCGAAGCGGACAAACTCATTGCTCGGTTCCGAGAGTTAGCTTCGCGTGATCAATATGTAGGACAGGCTGCCAGCCTGTTCCTGGTGAAATGACAGGCTGGCAGCCTGTCCTACGTGCATATTCGTCAGTGATGGTTCACGCGATCCTTAGCACAAAGAGGGATCGCTCGACAGTGATTAAACTGCTGCCAATGAGCGAGATGGCGCGTCATGATTCGCTGCGATCTGTGCAAGCGGCAGCCAAATACTGAAGGTTGTCCCGACGCCGACTTTGGAAGTGGCTGAGATCTTTCCGCCGTGTTGTTTGACGACGACGTCGTAGGCGATCGACAGTCCCTGGCCGGTTCCCTTTCCAACGTCTTTCGTTGTAAAGAACGGATCAAATATGCGATCCAAAACGTGAGTGGGCATGCCATTGCCGTTGTCTTCGATCTCGAGTGCTTCGCCGTCGTTCAGTTTCTTGGAAGTCATTCGGATGCAACCAAGTTCAGTTGGCTCTTCCCCAATTCGCTCGACGATCGCGTCCGCGGCATTGACGATTAAGTTCAAGATCACCTGACTCATTTGAGCGGGGAATAGCTCAACCGTGCCAATCGAATCATCAAGGTCCAAGTTGACCTTTGCAGCATATTTCCATCGGTTGCGAGAGATCGTGGAAGCATCGCGAATGAGCTTGTTTAAGTCAGTTGCGACCTTCTCGCTCGTTCCTGGGTGAGACATTGTTTTCATTGCTCGAACGATTTCAATGACTCGATTGGAGCCGTCAGCAGCTTCGCAGACCGCATCGACGATGTTGGTAATCAGACGATCAAATTTTGAGGTGAGGCCCAACCGTCCGATATCTTCGCAAACTCCAGTCTGTCTCGACGACTTGGCATAAAACTCGCGATAACCCTCCGTTAACTCGAATAGCTTCGGAAGCGAGCCCTGGAGGTATTCCACGTTACTAAACACGCACTGCATCGGTGTGTTGATTTCATGAGCGACGCCGGCGGAGAGTTGGCCGATCGACTCCAATTTCTGAGCTTGTGACAACTGACGCTCGAGTTCTCTGCGTTCCGAGACGTCGCGAACGGTAGCTTGCATTGCATCCTCGCCACCGATCTTGAATAGCGAAAGCACCACCTCCACTTCGAATGTCTCACCACTGGGCCGCTCGTGAATCCAGTCAAAGCGAGCAAAACCATCGCGGAAAACTTTTTTGACAACCTCGCTTTGCATTTCCAGCGTCGGCTTGCCTCCGTGTTGAAATGGCGGCGAAAAATCGCTCGGCATCCGGCCAACTATTTCTGATTTTGATTGAAAACCGAACATGGTGACCGCTTGCGGATTGCAGTCGACAATCGCTCCCTCTCGAAAGAGCATGATGGCATCATTGCTGGAGGAAAACATCGCGGTCGCTCTCGCTTCGCTTTCTCGAAGCGCCAATTCAGCTTCTTTGCTCTCGGTGATTTCCATCACAGTTCCCGCGAGCGTTTGTTTCTTGGTATCGCCCGCGTGCGTCGTCATTTGGCCTTTGAGGTTCAGCCAAATGACTCGGCCATCGAGCCGCTTCATGCGTATCGCAATATCGAGTGGCGAGCTGGGCGAAATTGAACGTTGAATCGCCAACTGGAAACGGGTGCGATCGTCCTCGAATGTTCGGTCAATCCAATAGTCGAGTGTTCGAGATGCGGGGCAATCCGTCTGCCCCAAAATTTCCGCCCATCGTTGGTCTGTTTTCAGCTTTCCACTATCGATCTCGAGTGACCAAATTCCGAGTTTTCCTCCGGCGAGAGCCAATTCCGTTCGTTCGCGTTCTTGTTCAAGCCGCTCGGCAAACTGTTTTGCTTGGGTAATGTCATTCTCGATCGCGAGGAATCCGATCAGTTCGTTTTGATCGTCTCGCAGCGGCTGGATATCGACGTTGACCCAATAGAGCCGGCCAGACTTGCTTCGATTCAGGATCTCGCCACAGTATCCACGGCCAGCGTTGAGCTCCGTTCGAATTTTCGAGATCGTATTTTGGTCAGTTTCGGAGCACTGCAGTATCTGGCTAGGCTTCTTGCCCTGGATTTCATCGAAGGTGTACTCGGTCAGTCGAGTAAAGCCGTCGTTGCACCAAGTGACGTGGCGATCTTTGTCAGTGATAACGACGGCATTCGTGGTACGTTCCGCAACCATTGCCAAGCGACGCAAATCTTGGGTCATTGCGTTGGCGATTACTTCGGCTTGATCGACTCTTGAGCTCAAGGTCCAAACCAGACTCGCTAGAAGCAATGACATCGCAATACCGCCAACGAGACTCAGTTCGATGAGATTCGTCGGATGATACTGGAATTGATTTGATGGATGCATTTCGAGCGTCCAGGAGCGCCCGCCAACTTCGATCGCTACCGACGCGTGCAAATCGCTTTCGCGATGATGTGCATGAACATCAGGCGAAATGGCATCTTTCGAGTGAGCGATCAGAAATTCGGAAGAGATTTCTGTTCCATCAAACAGTCGATATTCCAGTTCGCTATCGACAATGTCTTCAACTTCCGCGAGTGCCGTGCTGGCAACAATGGGCATGTAAGTCCATCCCAAGAAAGCAGCACTTTTCTCTTCTTCGGTCTCGGTTGGTAGCAATGGGTCAAAGCACGGCAATAGGTAAAGGAATCCATTTGCCTCGGCGTCCGCTTGGACGAGTCGAATCCGTCCTGTGATCGCAGGCTTATTGAGTGTGTAGGCTCGTTCGATCGCTTCACGTCGAACGGGTTCGGCACCTATGTCGAGTCCTAATGCGGCTCGGTTCGTTACATAAGGCTCGATAAACTTAACGACGATCTTGCCCTCCAATATCGAACCTGGAAGTGCCGCTGGGTTGCTTGGCTCAGAAAACTCAAATTCGGGGCTGCCCTGCGAGATCAGTTCGTCGCGAAATGTCTCTAATACTTGTTGCTCATCGACAACGCGCTGTGCAAAGGCAATGCCCATTGATCCCGGGAATTCCCTTTCTAAATCCCTGCTGAATACCATGTTTTGGAAGTCTTGGTAGTTCACGGTTTCGCTACCGACAAACAAACTCCTCGCGCCACGTAGACCGTATTCGTATTGATGAACACGCTTGGATAACTCGGTGCTCAACCGCTCTGTCAGTCGATTGAACTGCAAACGGTCCTGAGCCCGATTATTTTGCGCAATGCTCCAAGCAATCAGGATGGCGGTACAGACGCCGATGACGGCGATAGTTGCGGCCAGCAAGGCCGGTTTCTGGAATCGTGACATCAGGCATTGGCGAACTGAGAGGCGTTGAATTGCTTGATGGCTTCTCCGATCGCCTGCGATAACTCCGCCCTTGGGATCGGCTTGTGCAGCAACCTGTCGGCTTTCGCGACGTTCTGAGCGAGTGCGATGCTGTCCTCGTCCTGATTGCCCGTCAGAATGATGCATACGACCTGAGGATATTGTTCCTTGATCTTCTTCATGAGTTCGATGCCATTCATCCTGGGCATCTTTAAATCGCTAACGACGACTTTGAATGGTCCGAGAGCTTCGAGCTTTTCTAAAGCGATCGCGCCAGACTCTGCCAATTCGAAATCGTATTCCTCGTCAAGGCTGCGTCCCAACGACCGCAAGAGCATGACGTCATCGTCAACCAAAAGTACCCGTTCCCGCATCACATGCCCCTGCAGCAGAAAATATATGCAAAATCTGATAACAGCCTAAATATGGGATGCAATTTGCTCAAAAGCGACGAGCATGTGGCATTTTTGAACCTGTTGACTGCCTCGCGCTTGGATTGATCGGATGATCGCTAAAACCGGAAAAGTTGGTGGCTCGAAGATTGGAACGTAGGACAGGCTGCCAGCCTGTTATTGCACCAGAAACAGGCTGGCAGCCTGTTCTACTTATTGATCACGCGTCGTTTATCGACCAATAATCCGGGTGGGTGCGAAACATCCGGTCGGATCGATTATCCTTGTCGTATCAGAAGCTCAGTGCCAAATTCTTGGCACGTGCTTCACTGCACGCCACTCCATCTCCTAAGTCATTGAAACATGCGAAAATCTGTTTTTATCATTCGATCGTTGTCTCTGTCCTGTGTTGCAATGCTTGCGTTAGCTTCCAGCACCTTGTTGATGGCTGCCGAAGTCGACCCGGTCCAGGATGCTTGGTACAAGAAGTACAAAGACCAAGAGAACATTCCTAAACCCGATGAGATGCTGCTTAATACCGATCCGGAACCGAATGTGGCCGACGGGTTTACGCCTCTATTCAATGGCAAGGACCTAACCGGTTGGTCGCCTAAAGGTGGTACTTGCACGTTCGAAGCGAAGGAAGATCTAATCATCGGCACCTGTGTGCCAGGTTCCGACAGCACGTATTTGTCGACAGAAAAGGCTGACTACACGGATTTCATTTTCTCGTGCGACATGAAGTGGGAAGAAGACGGCAACTCCGGCGTCATGTTGCGTGCCCAGGTAAAAACGGACAAGAAAGACAAAGAGATTGTGTTCGGGCCACAGGCAGAGATGGAAGGCATCACCGGCGACCGCTACTGGAACGGCGGCATCTACGGCCAGAGCTGTGGCGGTTACTTCTATCCACTATGGTTGACCAACCACAAAGACGCTCGCGCGGCGCTCGATCGAACCGGATGGAATCGACTTACGATCGAAGCCAAGGGCAACGTCGTGAAAACATGGGTCAACGGTGTCCCCTGTGCGAATTGGGTCGACGACGGCACCTACGCCAAAGGTTTCTTCAGCCTCCAAATCCACAAAGGCAACCAAGGCAAAGTGGTCTGGAAGAACGTTCGTGTGCGAGAGCTCTAGAGACTGATTTAATTCGTCGCCGAAGCAACGACCTTTGCTATTTGGTTGATCCAGTGACGACTCTACTTGCTTCACGCCGGATGATCTCGGCGATTTGCCAGTCAATGCCGACTTCAGCGGTGGTTGGCAACTCGCCTTTCCAAACGTCGGTTCCTAACGTACGAAGTTCGACAGAAATCATGGCTTCAGCTTGATCTAAGAACTCCATCGCCTTGACCGCATTTCCCAGTTGATGTTCCGACATCGCTCGAACTAACATCGCGAGCGCACCGGGCGGTCCCCAGCTACCCACTTTTTCTGTCCAACCAATCGCCTGCTCGGGCGTTCCCTCTCGATACGACACCAGAGCACACGCCGCACAAAAATAGGGTCGGAATTGTTCCCAGTTCGAATCGGTCGTTGCATCACGAAGTTGTTGTACGGGGAGCGCCGTCAGATCAATTAAGCCGGGCTTGAGAAGTAGAGCCTTGCACAAAACATCTGCGACGTCTGGACGGTCTGTGGAGCCAAATTGCATGACCATCTCTCGACAATGGTTGCGATAGCCGTCGTCATCACCAGAAAGAATTAGGCTTGGAGCAAGCCACAGCCATGGGTAACGATCGTCGCGATTCAAACTCAGCGCTTGGCGATAGACCTTAGCCGCATCCGCCCATCGACTGTCTAGCGACAATTAAATTTCCCTTTCCGCGACAATTAGAAATCCGCTGTTGAGTCGCTGGGTCGGGTTTCACGCGATTGCGTTCCCCGGCTCAGCGACAATTAGAATTCCCCTGCTCGGGGAGATCATCGCACCATC
>JBGTAI010000240.1:0-15691 GCA_041749955.1 Pirellulaceae bacterium
CGATCGCCATGCAGCAACATCCGGGCTTCTTCCTCCCCGAGGCTGGAGTGCGTAATGCAGTTTTGAAGGCCTATGCGGATGCCGTCGGTGAAGTTGCGACTGAGAAGCACGTCGGCTTCATGGATCTGTTCACTCCGACGCTCGGTTGGTTCCAAGATCCGAACAATCCGTTGACCATCAACGGCGTTCACCTTTCGGACTCCGGCTATCGCAAGCTCGCTCCCGTGATCATGCAGCAATTGTTTGGACATGACGCGTCCTCCGTGGACACGGACAGTTTGCTTTACAAAGCCGTTCAGGATAAAGCGTGGTTCTGGAGAAACGACTATCGCATGCTCAACGGTGTCCACGCTTACGGACGACGATGGGCGCCGTACGGCAACGATAACTACCCCGAGGAAATCGCCAAAATCCGACAGATGACGGTCCTTCGAGACAGGAACATCTGGTCGATCGCTCAAGGAAAATCATCCACTTTGGAAGTGAACGATGCTATCACACGCCCGTTAACGCCAATCAAAACGAATTATGCCATCAGCGAAAAGAACGGTAGCCCAGACTTCCTGAAGACCGAAAAGGAAGCACGAGAGAAGTTCACATTACCCGAGGGCTATGACGTTTCGTTGTTCGCGTCCGAGCAACAGTTCCCCAACCTTGGCAACCCAGCTCAGATGCGGTTTGACAATCGCGGCCGACTGTGGGTTTCGACGCTTCCGAGTTATCCGCACTACAAGCCAGGTGACTCGAAGCCCAACGACATGCTGCTGATCTACGAGGATACCGACGGCGACGGGCGAGCTGATAAGGAAACCGTGTTCGCTGACGGACTGCACATGCCAATCGGATTCGAGCTGGCTCCCGAAGGCGTCTACCTCTCGCAAGAGCCTTTCCTCGTTTTGCTCAAAGATACTGACGGAGACGATCGCGCCGACCAGCGTGAGTACTTGCTCGACGGGTTTGACTCACACGATACGCACCACGCAATTTCGGCGTTCGATGTCGACAACGGCGGAGGCATCTACATGTGCGAAGGTCGTTTCTTGCATTCCCAGATCGAAACGCCTTGGGGCCCAGAGCGAATGACCGACGGTGGAGTTTGGCGATTCGATCCCGCGTCATGGAAAATCGAACGCGTGATGCAAGTCGACTTGAATAATCCGTGGGGCGTGGCACATGATGATTTCGGACAGACCTTCGTGAACGACGCGTCGGGCGGCGAGCAATTCTGGATGCTCGGGTACTCGATCAAGGTTCCACACGGTGCCGAGATTGCGAAAGTTGGTAAGTTCAACTACGAACACCACGCGCGTCCAACCTCCGGATCCGAGTTCATCTACTCGCGACATTTTCCTGACGAAGTTCAAGGCGACTATATCTATGCCAACTCGATCGGGTTCCTCGGTATCAAACAGCTCGATACGTTTGAGGACGGCTCCGAAATTAAGGGCAAGTTCCGCCAAGACTTGATTCAATCGAGCGATGGGAACTTCCGACCTTGTGACCTGGAGATCGCTCCTGATGGAAGTCTGTATTTCGTCGATTGGCACAACACGTTGATCGGGCACATGCAGCACAATGCTCGCGATCCGATGCGGAATTCTGAGTACGGACGTATCTATCGAATCACGTACACCGACCGACCGCTCGTTGAATCACCCAATGTCGAAGGTGCATCCATTGAGCAATTGTTCGAGAACATGAAGTTGCCTGAATTGAATGCGAGAAAGCGTTCGCACCGCGAACTTCGTGGTCGAGACAAAGAGCAAGTCCTCGCAGCAGCGTTAGCGTTTGCGGACAAAAACGCCAGCGACGATCGACTCGTTCTCGAATCACTCTGGGCGACGTGGGGTCAACAATCG
Organism: Pirellulaceae bacterium; assembly: GCA_041749955.1. Classification (GTDB taxonomy): domain Bacteria; phylum Planctomycetota; class Planctomycetia; order Pirellulales; family Pirellulaceae; genus JBBSJZ01. The sequence continues at coordinate 1,860 of JBGTAI010000240.1, forward strand.
CCTTCCACTGGACTGATCGATCGCTGCCTTGCCTCCGAAGATCATCGAGTGCGAAGTGCGGCGGTTCGTGTGGTGCGGCATTGCTTGCACCTTTTGGATCATCCCGAAACGTATTTGATGCAAGCTGCACAAGACACGCATTCTCGCGTGCGACTCGAAGCTCTCGCCGGTGCATCGTGGCTCGGCGGTGATGCTGGGGCCGAAGTCTTGTTGATGGTGGCTGAACAGAAGACCGACCCGTGGATTCGAAACGCACTCAACAGCGCCGTTGCGTTGCTTAAGCCCCGAGTTGAAACGTTGGTCTCGAGCAAGAAGTACAGTGCGGATGATTTGTCCGTTGACTATGGCTTGCTCATCGCCAGCAAGCTCGAAGGAGCGGCCAAGCCCAAAGACTATCGAACCAATTCACCGAAGTTCAAGGATCAGAATTTCGCAAAAACCTATTCACTAGGCGAGCGAGTGTTTTACGAGGAAGGGTCGTGCAACACGTGCCATCGCGAGAACGGCGAGGGTGTCGTCCGCATCTATCCGCCGCTGGCAGGAAGCGAATGGGTGTTGAGTGATCCAGAGCGTTTGACGAAGCTGACGCTGCACGGAATCTGGGGCGAGATCCAAGTGGCCGGTAAGAAGTTCACGCCGAACCAAGGGGTTCCGCCGATGACTGCTCTCGGAAACATGTTCACGGATGCGGAAGTTGCCGCCGTCCTCACGTATGTTCGGAACAGCTGGGGCAACGATGCCAGCGAAATTTCGACCCAGGACGTAGCGAAGATTCGAGCCGCAACGAAGGATCGTCGGCGGTTTTACAGCCCCGAGGAATTGATCGAGATGCATCCATTCCCAGAAGGCAGTCGACCAGCACTTGTTGAGGAAGAAGCCCTCAACATCGAACTGGAGAAGCAGCTTGCAGCGGAACCGTTGACGCAACTTGTTCAAGACACGTTAAAGCAAGGAAATGCGGTGCGAGGCGCGACGATCTTTTATCGCGAGACGACAGCGTGTGCGACGTGTCACGACACGACGGCCGACTATCAACTCGGGCCGACGCTCACCTCAACTCGCAAGGGAATCACCGACGACTATCTCATCAAGTCGATTCTGCAGCCGTCCGCCGATATCTTGAAGGGATACCAATCGGTGAACGTCATCACCGTTGACGGTGCCGCAATTTCAGGCTTCCTTGTCGAGCAAAACGATGACAGCATCACGCTCAGCATTAGTGCCGAGAAGGGCAAGCATCGTGTAATCGCGATGGACGATGTCGAAGAAATCATCGAGTCCAACGTCTCGACGATGCCCGCTGGCCTTGCCGCCTCACTCAAGAGTCGCGAAGAGTTCCTCGACCTCGCTAAGTTTGTCCTGGAGATCAACCGTGGCGGCGACAAAGTTCTCAAGTCGCTGAAAAAAGAAGCGAAAGTGAAGAGTAGATAACGCCTGAGAAAGAGATTGGACGAGCGGCAGAATTCATCTTCTGCCGCTCGCCCCACTCATCTTCATACTCGCTTGAGTCCCTGACGGAGTTCATGCAGCCTCCGCTGTCGAGACAAGAAGAACAACACTTCTTGCGTGACACAAACACACCATCTCGAGCTACATGCCGAGGTCACCGAAGAGTGGCGTGCTGAGATAGCGTTCACCGAGGCTACACATGATCGTGACGATGCGTTTGCCTTTCATGTCTGGTCGAGCAGCGATCTGTGCTGCAGCCCACATGTTGGCTCCGCTGCTAATGCCACCGACAATGCCTTCTTGCTTGGCGAGTTGACGGCCCCATTCGAATGCGTCTTCGTCATCGACCAAGACGACTTCGTCAACGAGCGCAGTGTCGAGGTTCTTGGGGATAAAACCAGCTCCGATGCCTTGGATGCGGTGCTTGCCTGGATCACCACCGGAGATGACCGGTGAATGCTTGGGCTCGACAGCGATGACTTTGAAATTCGGGTTCATCTTCTTCATGAAACGCCCCACACCGGTGATCGTTCCACCAGTGCCCACGCCGGCGACGATGGCGTCGATGTTGTGGCCGCTGTCTTCCCAAATTTCTGGGCCAGTCGTCTTTTCGTGGATCGCTGGGTTCGCTGGGTTCTCGAACTGCTGCGGCATGAACGAGTTGTCCGTCTGGGTTACCAACTCGTACGCCTTGTTGATCGCACCCTTCATGCCTTCGCCGGCTGGGGTGAGGACCAAGTTCGCGCCCATGGCTCGAAGCAACGCGCGTCGCTCGACTGACATCGATTCCGGCATCGTGAGCGTGAGCTTATAGCCTTTGGAGGCACAAACGAATGCAAGCGCGATACCAGTGTTGCCGCTGGTGGGTTCGATGATGTGCGTCGAGGCATTGATCTTGCCGTCACGCTCGCCGGCTTCGATCATCGCCACACCGATACGGTCTTTGACGCTATTGAGCGGTTGGAAGAACTCGCATTTCGCAAACACAGTCGCTGTGTTCGCAGGCACGAGGCGATTGATTTGGATCATCGGCGTATCGCCGATCGCAGCAGGCGCGTTAGCGTAAGTCTTTCCGCGAGGCATTTTTAAATCCTAGTTGTCAGTGGACAGTAGACAGTGGACAGAAAGAAGTCAGAACAAGACGTTATCGCTCGATTCGTTTGATGAGCGATTGGAGCATTCTTGCTAGTTCCTTCGTTTCCTGAACGACAGATAACATCGAATCGTGATCGATTAAGTTGACACGAGAAGCAATATAGGCTTGCGTGCGAAGTTCGGCTGCGGAACCGATCGAGATACGTAACATTCGGCAAAAGTCTTTGGGCGGCCTTTCGGAGCCTTCAGCAATGTTGGACGGAATCGACACCGCCGCGCGCTGCATTTGGTCGCGAAGGGAACGGTCATTAGAATCCTTTAGCATGCCGTAGACGTCGACTGCCAATTGGCAGCCGCGCTTCCAGACTTCCAAGTCCTCAAACGACATCACATTGTCCCTTCTCAACCAGTGGCCAGGCCCCATAACTCATCTGGATTTCCTGTCCACTGTCTACTGACCACTGTCAACTTCCTAACTCACCGTCCAGCAATCGCCGCTGGTGTAGAGGGCGTCGAGGTCGCCTTCGCCTTTTGCATTTCGGGCACGGGTGACTTGCTCATTGATTTGGTCGTCGTAGGTGGACACGCCTTCGACCGCTCGCAAGACTCCTATCGGTTCTGGCATTTCTGGGTATCGCATCCGAGCCAACATCATCTGGATCGATGGGTTCGGATCCTTCTCGTCGTGGATCAACAGGTCGTCGATCGGCACGTCGGCGAGGTTGACGATCTCAAGGTGGCTGCCGGTGAGCCGAATGCCCTTGTCACGGTTCTCGCCGAAGATCAATGGCTTGCCGTGCTCCAGCTCGATCGTGTTCTCAGCACGTTGCGACTTCTCTTGGGCATACGCCATCGCGCCGTCGTTGAACACGTTACAGTTCTGGTAGACTTCGAGCAGCGATGTTCCCTTGTGCTGGGCAGCACGAATGAGCATCTCGCCGAGGTGCTTGACGTGTGCGTCGATCGATCGAGCAACGAACGTCGCTTCCGCAGCCAAAGCCAACGAAAGAGGGCTGAGTGGGTGATCGATCGCACCCATCGGCGTACTCTTGGTGATTTGGCCTTCGACACTCGTGGGGCTGTATTGGCCCTTCGTCAAACCGTAAATGCGGTTGTTGAAAAGCACAATGTTGACGTCGAGGTTCCGACGCAAGCAGTGAATGAAGTGGTTGCCGCCGATGGACAACGCGTCGCCATCGCCAGTGATGACCCAAACCATTAGTTCTGGGCGTGTGCTTTTCAGCCCCGTCGCGAAGGCTGGTGCACGACCGTGGATGCTGTGCATGCCGTACGTGTTCATGTAGTACGGGAACCGGCTACTGCAACCGATGCCACTGACAAAGACGATCTTTTCACGCGGAACGCCAAGCTCCGGCAAGATCTTTTTCATCTGGGCGAGAATCGAATAATCGCCACAACCAGGGCACCACCGAATGTCTTGGTCCGAAGCGAAGTCAGCAGCTTTTAATACAGGAAGGTTCATGGAGAGTTATCAGTTTACAGTGGACAGTAGACAGAAAGATAAAGGAAGGATAGAAGTGCAGCGGACCCGATGTTACGACCATGGATTTTCTGTCCACTGTCCGCTGGCATCTGTCCACTCTTCACTCAATCATCCCGCCTTACTCGAGCGACTTGAACTCACATACGCTTGAATCGCTTCAGTCAACTCGGCGATCGAGAACGGTTTGCCTTTGACCTTGTTGATGCCTTTGCAATCGACCAAGTACTTGGCTCGAAGCAGCATGCGGAGTTGTCCACAGTTCAGTTCGGGGACCACGACCGTATTGAAGCCTTGCATCAATTCACCGAGGTTCGATGGCAACGGATTCATGTAGCGAACGTGAGCGTGGCTGACCTTTTGCCCCGCCCGTTGGCAACGTCGAACGGCCGTGTGACAGGTGCCGTAGGTACCGCCCCACGAGATCACGAGCACGTCGCCGGTCGTTTCACCAAAAACGTCTTGCTTCGGAATACGCTCGGCGATTTTAGCGACCTTGGCGGCACGCGTGTTCGTCATGTGTTGGTGGTTATCAGGATCGTAAGAAACGTTGCCCGTGATGTCCTCTTTCTCGAGTCCACCGACGCGGTGCGTCAGGCCTGGAGTGCCAGGAACCGCCCACGGACGAGCCAAGTTTGCATCGCGAGCGTACGGCATGAACGGCGTGCTGCCGTCGGTGCCCTCGGGATGCTTGATGACGATCTTGTCCAACTCATCGAACTTCGGAAGCTTCCACGGTTCGCTGCCGTTGGCGATGTATCCGTCCGACAGCAAGATCACCGGAATCATGCATTCGACGGCGATTCGCCAAGCTTCGATCGCCATGTAGAAGCAATCCGCTGGTGAGCGCGCCGCGAGAATTGGCAAGGGTGATTCACCGTTGCGTGAGAACATCGCTTGCAGCAAATCGCTTTGCTCGGTCTTTGTTGGCAACCCCGTGCTCGGTCCGCCACGTTGAACGTTGATGATGATCATCGGCAACTCAAGCATCATGCCGAGTCCCATCCCTTCGGCCTTGAGCGCGATTCCAGGTCCGCTGCTTGCGGTCACGCCCATCGAGCCACCGAACGCAGCACCGATCGTGGAACAGACCGCTGCGATTTCGTCTTCGGCTTGGAACGTACGTACGCCGAAGTGCTTGTATCGTGTTAGTTCGTGAAGAATGTCGCTGGCCGGCGTGATTGGGTACGTGCCGTAGAACATTTCCTTGCCGCTGAGCTTGGCGGCCGTGATCAAGCCCCACGCAAGCGCTTCGTTACCCATGATGCTCGTGTACGTGCCTGGCTCAAGTTCCGCCGCTTCGACTTGATAGCTCTCACCGAAGGCTTCAGTGGTCTCGCCGTAAGCCCAACCTGCGCGCAGTGCAGCTTCGTTGGCTTGTGCGACGTCTGGCTTCTTGCCGAACTTGTCATCAATAAATCGAAGCGTCGATTCGAGCGATCGGCCGAACAGCCAATACACGAGTCCCATGGCGAAAAAGTTCTTGCAGCGGTCAGCAACCTTGGGGCTCAATCCCTTGTCGCTAACGGCATCGCGAGTCAACTTTGTCATTGGGACTTTGAAGACACGATACGTCGACTCGAGGACTTCGTTGTCGAGCGGATTCTTGTCGACTTTGGCGAGCTTGAATTCTTTCTCGACGAAACCGTCTTCGTTCGCAATCAGAATCCCGCCTTTACGCAGGTCAGCGATATTGGTGACCATTGCGGCAGGGTTCATCACCACAAGCGCATCGAGTTGGTCGCCGGGTGTGAATATTTCTTCGCTCGAGAATTGCACTTGGAAACCGGACACGCCAGCACGTGTTCCACGCGGCGCGCGAATCTCAGCCGGGAAGTCCGGGAACGTTGCCACATCGTTTCCAGCCAAAGCACTGGTATTGGTCAGCTGGGTTCCGAGCAATTGCATCCCATCGCCCGAGTCGCCGCAAAGACGAACAGTGATACCGGTGACCGCTTGGACGGTCTTTGTCGAAGGTGTTGTAGCCTGCATGGAGAATCGCTTGCGCGCTGGTGCGCGCCGCCAAATATGAAGGTGAAGGTGAGTTTGTAGGGGTTGTATCGATCGTTCCGGTTACGGAAGGTTACCGAATTTTGCTAAATCTGTCGGGGAAACGTAATATCAACACAGCGTTTCCAGTGAGAATTTGGGCAAGAAAACCGGTTTGGGGCCGTTTTTTCGCCCTGCAAGCCACCATCCTAGGAGGACGGGGCGTTCGCATCTTGGCAATTCGGGCAAACAGGAAGTTGTCAGTGGACAGACGCCAGTAGACAGAAAGAATGAATGCCGCGGGAATTTCTGGCCGCTGTCGACTGTTAACTGTCCACTAGCGAAGCCTCCCCCCAGAGGCTTGGGTCCTCGGCGACAGGAAACTCGGGGCCGATGGAGAAGGTTTGCCAACCAAGTTCGCGGTCGATGATCGCAAAGTAGAAGCCAAGACGACGCTGTTGCGTCGCGTCAAAGCCTGTCATCGCGTCGGCGGGGATGATCCCAGACATCTCGTAACCGTCATGCCGTGGAACAGCGTGGATATGCAACGAGTTCGCTGGGACTGGTTTCGGGTTCGATCGGGCACGGTTGATCGGCAACAGCGCCGCGACTGGCCGCTCTCGCTGTGGACCGCCGCCCGATGGCATCCAAAGAAAACGATGACAGTACTGGGTCGCTCGGTGAATATTGGGACTGCACCGCGTGTCGATCCATAACTGGAATCCGTCGCTGTCTTCCAGTCGCGAGTCACGGCACCATGGCAATTGGCGTTTACCGTTGACCAAAATATGCAAACCGATCCCATTAACATCCCAAGCTAAACGCACGTCTGCAAACACGGGGCGATCTGAGAGTGCACCGAGCGAAGGCACGCGATGCGTTTCCGGTAACTTGAGCCCCTTCGGTCCCCAATCGAGCTTGTGGCGCCGAATCGGCACTTCAAAGCGAAACAGGAACGTTGGGTCAATCAGCGTTGAAGACATTACTGGGCGAGAATTCAGAGTTGAGAGTTGAGAGTTCAGAGTTGAGAGTTTAAAGCGTAGGCCAGGACCTGTCCTGGCACTCCGAGCAAATACGCAGAACAAACATGGGAAACGGATCGTGAATTCCGTCATGGCGCCATTAGCGGCCTTCGCAAGTACACACCCGCATTTAAGCAGCCGCGGCGTCGATCACAAAGGTCACCTCATTGTGCTCTTGCAGAAACGACGCTGGGCAAGTTTCGTTAATCTCGCCCTCGACCGCACACTTCACAGCGTCACGCTTCCCCTCACCGGTTGCTAGCATCAGGATTCGTTTTGCTTCGAGTATCGTTCCGATGCCCATCGAGATGGCTGTGCGAGGTACCTCACTCTCTGAATCAAAGAATCGCGAGTTCGCTTTCACCGTCGCATCTGTCAACGACACGATTCTGGTGCGGCTGTCGCGCGGCGTCCCAGGTTCATTGAACGCGATGTGGCCATTGTGTCCGATCCCGAGCAGTTGCAGATCGATACCGCCGTGCCGCGTTATGTCTTGTTCGTATCGAATTGCTTCGAGTGACATGTCTTCGGCGATACCGCTCGGAACGTGCGTCGCATCGGACGGGATGTTGATGTGATCGAACAGATGTTGCTGCATAAAGTAACGAAAGCTCTGCGGGTGCGAGCCGGCCAGTCGCACGTACTCGTCCAAATTGAACGTCGTCACCTGTGAGAAGTCCAAGCCTTCTTCGCGATGCAAACGCACGAGTTCGCGATAACACTCGACGGGAGTCCCGCCTGTCGCGAGTCCCAGCACACACGTCGGCTTCGCTCGTACGAGTGCCGCGATCTCACGCGCAACAAGCACGCCTGCTTCAAGAGGTGTCGGTTCGACGATGACGGTTATTGGGGCTTTGTTTGACATCACTTACGCTATCCGATCTTCAACTTCACTGGCTGCTAAAAGAATTTCTTCAGTCCAATCGTGCATGTTTGGCATTTGGCTGCGAATCGCCTCGCGAACTGAAGCCCGCACAAACACACGAACTCGTTTTACTTGATCATCGAACTGGCGTCTCGCCAATGCCGACGCAACTGGCGAGACGTCTTCGAGGGATCGTACGTTGCCGTCACGGCTGACGACATCCATGTTGATGTCCACTTCGAGCTTCACCGGCGGCGCATCGATCAAAACGTCTGTCGCTCGCAAGGCAACACCCGTTCGTTTGCTGACTCGCTCGGCTAATTGTTCGCTGCAAGCGACAAGCCACCAGTACGGACGCCGCGCGAGCTTGCGATGCACCTCCGCACCATCGAGCACATTGAACTCGCTCGCTCGCTTGTAAAGCTGTCGGTGATTACCAAATAATCCGTCGACGATCCCACTCACATCGTGCCATTTCACGTCATGCTTGTTCGTCTTCGTGTCAATCGACGCACCACGCAGCCGTTCGATCCAGACTGCGTCAGTCATCGCGAGCGTCTCCGACAATTTCATTGTGTCGCAGAGTGTATACACCGCACGCTGTAACATTGCGGTTGCGCTGCGCACGGTATGATGCCAATACACTTCGCTGAACATCACGTACCGCGCGAACACCATCATCTCCGCTGCCGTGCGTCCTTTCTCGCCCACCGCCAACGTCGACTGTGTCGGATGAACGCACAACGAGTTCACGAGTCTGCCGGCGTCAAAGTTACGCCCGTACGGAACTCCAGCATGAAGCGAGTCACGCTGCAAGTAATCGAGCTTGTCGACGTCAATCGGGCCACTCAAGCAACTCGCAAGGAACTTCAATCCAGACTCTTGTGGACTGTCGAGCAACAACGTCTTGATGACTGCTGGATCGCATGACCAGTCTTCTTGGATTGCCTGAGCGAGTTCCGGATCCGCGAGCCAACCACCGATGCGTTCTTCGTGTCTTGCCAGCCCCGGTAAACGCATGTCTTCGATCGGGTGACAAAACGGCCAGTGCCCCACGTCGTGAATGAGCGACGCGAGCAAGAACGCTTCCGCCGCTTCGTCGTTCACGATCTCGAGGAACGAATCGTCGTTCGCAAATCGTGCAAGAAAGCGAATCGCGTTGTGATAGACACCGAGCGAGTGTTCAAGTCGTGAATGCGTGGCGCCGGGATAAACGAGCGCGACCATGCCAAGTTGGCTGATCGATGCCAATCGTCGCATCGGCGCTGAGTCGAGAATTCGACGAACACGCGACGTGATCGGGACATCCTGGTCTGGCGGCAAGCGAACAAGCGAACCGATGCGGTTGAGCGCAGTGACTTCAGGAAGCATTCAATCGAGCATCATGCGGGGATCGAATTGCGAGTTCGCTGTATCGCCAAGTCGCCGTCTCACCAACGGATGCTGCGGGCTTCGGTTGGCTTGAACTCGGCGAATTTGAACGCGACCGATTGCGGTCTTCCATTTCGACGCCGGCGAGTGATACGCCGGCGATTGCTGCAATAATGACAACGCCGATTAAATACAGCCCCGCGTGAGCAAGACCATTGAAAAACTCCAGCTCGAACGCAGCCACGGACGCGAGCGCACCAAAACCGAGCATGACACAGAACGTGATGCCAAACACCATCCAGCTCATGTTCGCCGCACTGTCATATTCCATCACATAAGCGGGCAAGAACGCGTAGATCATCCAAAGAATCGCAAAGACGCCCGATAGCACGAGGACTCGATTACGAAGCTCTTCGCCTTGATATGGCTCAAGTTCCTGTTCGCGAACGAACGAGTATCCTGCCGCAACAAGTGGCGGAGCTAGAGCGAGGATACCCAGAATGCGTAACCAAACCGGCACGTGGTCTGGGAAGACAAAACGCACCACCACCGCAATCACGAGCACAGCCAGCACGACGCCGCCCGTGATCATCAGGCCCTTCTTTGTCACATCGACTTCTTCACGCATGATCGGCGTGACGATCGTCTTGCCTTTACTGTCCTTCGGGCCATCCTCCTCTGGCGCGTGGATGACAACTTCTTCCGACTTATCCGGAACGCGAAGTGTCTTTTTACAGTTCGGACACGGCCCCGACTTCCCCGCGAACTTGTCGCTGACTTGGAACCGCTTCAAACAACTCGGGCAAGTGACTTGGATAGGCATCGAAACAGAGTAGTCAGTGGACAGTAGACAGATAACAGTCGAGAACATCAGAATCAGCCGATTAGTCTGTTGGTTTTTCTGTCCACTGTCTACTGTCCGCTGATGACTTCTTTCCCCGCCCACGTCGTTCTCTATCAGCCCGAGATCCCGCAAAATACGGGGAACATCGGTCGAACCTGCGTTGCACTCGGCATCAAGCTGTGGATCGTCGAGCCGGCGGGGTTCCAATTCGACGATAAGAAAATCCGCCGATCGGGCCTCGACTACTGGCAACACCTCGACTTTGAGCTCGTACCGGATTGGGAAACTCTCACTAAGTGTCTTGATCCAGCCCGCTTTTACTTCCTGTCGCGTTTCGCCCGACGGACGCTGTGGGACGCACCACTTGCCATCGGTGACGTGTTCGTCTTCGGCCGCGAATCATCCGGATTACCCCCAGAACTGCTAGATCCGCAGGACGAACGTGCCCTCCGGCTTCCCACAACCGACAAAGTCCGCAGTCTCAACCTCGGCACCACCGTCGGCATCGTCCTGTTCGAACATGCAAGGCAGATTAGGTGACACTTGACAGCGGCCAGTGGACAGAAAGAGTATCTGCCGCGTTGCCCTGATTCGCCAAGCCGTGGTATTTCTAATCAGCGTCTTTCTGTCCACTGAAAACTGTCTACTGAAAACTTCCCCACATGTCCCGCTTTCTCTACGGAATGATCACCGGTGCAGCGATGCTTTACGTCGCGATGCACTTTCACGTCGTGCGCGGGAACGATGGCGTGTTCCTCGTACCCAAGCTGAGCAACAACCTCTCCGATGTGTACGTCGATATTCGTCAGTACAAATTGCGTGATTGGGAAGCTCACAAGCCACTCGCGGCTGCGATCATGAAAAGCAACCAATCGCACCTACTAGACGACGCCACTCTCGGCGGATTCCGCACCAGCGTCACGTCGCTCGTCAACGGCCTCTTCGGCGAAAGCAAGTAAAGCGTGCTTCTGCTTCTTTCTGTCCGCTGAAAACTGTCCTCTGAAAACTTTCTTTCTTCCCAGCACCCAAACCGGCGCCCGTCAAACAAAATTGCTGTCCCAGCCGCCTTTTCTCTCAAGTCGCATCTCTCCAATCGACATGCTCTTCACGACGCGACGTTGAGTGAAACTTTTGCAGCCAACGTTTCACGACTGTCGATGAAGCTCCCTGTGATGCCTTCGATGCCGCTGTATTCCCGCGAGCACCCATCCCCGAAGGCACAAAGTGAAGGGACATCAAAGAATCATGGAAATGAACCGCAACCGCTACTTCCTGTTTGGCGTACTCCTTGTGCTGATCGGAATTCAATTCCGGATGGTGGACTCGTTCGTACTCAACGAGCCGGCCACACGAGCACTCGCACGAGTTACAAGGGATACGCCTGTAGCCAGTAATGACTCGATGACTTCGTTTCTTCTACAAGTGCACCCCAATCCAACCAAACGGATCACGCCACCGCGTTGGCTCGGACTCGCCTTCGTCGCTGTCGGAACTGTAGTGAGTCTGCATGCCATCGCCATGCCGCGAAAAAACTAATAGGCGTTGGGCCTCGGCGTAGGCCAGGACCCGTCCTGGCATTTTGCTGGCCAACACTGCTACTCAATCAACCAACTGTCATGGAAGTGAACACGGCGAAACTCAACAGCAAGTTGAGCGACGTCCGCACCACAGGATGTGTGTGTTGCAATCAAGCAACAACGTGGCCAGCTCCCCTTAGGCCGCGGACCTCCAACTCCAATGACGCCATGATCCTGTTACCGCTGTTTATCTTTTGGGCTTACAATCCAATGCACTTCGGTCGTCCGCTTCGTTACGCCACTCTCGCCGCGATCCTTTTTATTTCGCTCGTGGCGCCAGCGTTCTCGACAGTCCTAGCAGCCGACGGCAATGGAGCACCAAACCAACCCGATAGCCTTAATGGGGCTCATAACGCGAGTCAAGGCAAACCGCATCAAGAGCCACGTCACATTCGCGAAGGCACGACGTTCGAAAACATCACGGGTCGGTTCACAAATGTTGGCTCTCGATGGGTGTTTATCCCGATTCGCGAAGACTCTGTCGCCCCAAACGATCCCAGTATCGAATCGAATACTTTTGGCCAAAAACGCAGCACCGCGATTATATTCGAATCGCGAAGCGGGTCAGGACGTGAGATTTCCATCACGACTTCGACCCAGCAACGTTCGCGACTGAACTTGGTCAAAGAATACGCTCCTGACAACGCAACCATCACAGCCGCTGAGCTACCACAACTCATCGTCGTCGAGAACTTGATGCTCCAGCGAGTCGTTGAGTCCATGCGAGCCGACGCCTCCGAAGCGACCTGGATCGTGTCAGGAGAAGTCAAGGAATACTTCGACGACAACGTCGTCATGCTCCGAGCCGCTCAACGAGCCGTCTCAATCAACCCTTGATTACGTCTCACACTCTCCGCTTCTTTCTATACGGTACTACGCTCACCGTTTCGGGACTCACGAAGAGTTCCAGCCCCAACTAATCAGCCAGCCCAAAAATTTCTTTAAAATTAATAGTGGCATCTTCTTCGCCTCACGCTAGCGTTCCAACTCAGCCCTCCCCCTTGGGTGCCACCAGACCCTCCAGTAATTAAGCTAAGCCCAGCTGCATCGCCAGCGGCGCTTAAAGCACCATTAAAAGATAGCTTTGGAAAAACGACTGCCTTTGGGATTCAGCGGACATCGTTCTCATCTTGGGCATCACCAAAGGCCCCAACGTTTTCGCTGCATGTTGGTTGAAACGCTCGCCCAGTGCCGCTGAATCGACCTAAGTTCAATGGTGTGGATATCGCCCTGAAATTGCTCTCGATCTCAAGCAGTAGCCAACGAAAAGATTGTCATTGCGAAAGTCTGTCGATAACCTCTCTCCAGACACACATGAGATAGTTCATTGGCGATGTCAAAGGTAAATCCTTGACGACAGTCGGAGTTTAGGCCATGGCAGTGCAGCAGGTTAGAGAATCGGTTTCACAAGTGGATTACGAGAATCGGGGAATCTTGCACATGCAACATCATCTGAACCACGCTGACGAAACACACGAAGTCTTGCTACGGGTGACTGAGTCACTCGATGCCGGCGGAGTCGACGTCATTGAAATCGATCTCGGCGAGATGAAGATGATCACGAGCCAGACGCTCAACGAACTGATCACGCTTAACACGCGAGCCAAGTCCTGTGGAGTTCGACTCGTTCTCACGAACTTGGCAGACAACCTAAGAGACATTTTTGCCATCACTCGACTGGAACGAATGTTCGAACTCGCTTAAGCCGCCATACTGTGGAGGCATTGAGTATCACGCCGCAAACTCTTAGCAGAGCGGTGTTGTTTTAGACGCATTGTTTTTTCTGAAACGCGGCCCGTTAGCGGTTTCGCTGAATTGCTAAACATTCCTGCCCTTTTCGTTGGTGGCCATAGAAATCCACAGAGTCACGTCATTTGACAGTCGAACGGCCCTTAGTGTCTACGACACCTGAATTGCCAGCACATTGCGTTGAAAGACGCTGTTATTTACGCAGTGCACTTGTGTGCACAGTGCCCTCAGAGCTATTGTCAAATGTTGTGTTTTGATTTCCTGAATTAGGCGGCGATTTCATCCTGCATAATTCCGTCTTTGAAGGAACGTCCTTCGATGACGAATGCGATTTTCTCGTGGCAGTTCAGGCGTCTCCATTTCTTCGAAG
>JBGTAI010000241.1:0-5363 GCA_041749955.1 Pirellulaceae bacterium
CTTCGAAGAAATGGAGACGCCTGAACTGCCACGAGAAAATCGCATTCGTCATCGAAGGACGTTCCTTCAAAGACGGAATTATGCAGGATGAAATCGCCGCCTAATTCAGGAAATCAAAACACAACATTTGACAATAGCTCCATTACTAGCCGATTGCTTTCATCCAAACCGCTCGTTTTCGTTGGACTGATTTCCTATTCGCTCTACCTGTGGCATTGGCCAGTCCTCGCCTTCGCAAAATACGTTTTCCTTGCACTCGACCCTACGAGTGTCATCGCCGCCCTCGTCGCCAGCTTCATCCTCGCGATGGCCTCCTGGAAATGGATTGAAACCCCGATTCGTCGCAGGGTATCAACGCAAGGAAGCAAGATCTTCAGAAACGCGATGGCTGCGATCTCAATTTTGCTCGCCGCGTCGTTTGCCATCGTGCTCAGCGACGGCGCCAGGCAACGCTTGAGCCCCGAATCGCTCACAATCATCGATGGAACTGAGTTCAAAGCACAGCACTTCGCAACGGACTCCCTCAGCTACGCGCTAGAAGACCTACCGCGTCTGGGCAGCGCAGGTTCGGAACCGACGTTCTTTGTTTGGGGAGACAGCCACGCACTTGCGCTCGCCAGCATGCTCGATTCAGCAGCCAACGAAAACGGTGTCTCAGGTTGCATCGCCGCTCACGGTGGAGTTCCACCACTGCTTGATGTTTGGCGTCCCAATTCACAGGACGACGACAAGTACAAATGCGGCACCTGGAACAACCAAACCTTAAAGGTCATCACCGAAGGAAAATTCAAGAACGTCTTCTTGATCGCCGCTTGGCAAAGCTATGTCGAGCAAGGATCGCTCGCGGAAATCACCGAGAACCAATCAAGTCGCACAACCACACTTGAAGCGTTGCGCACGGGTTTGAGAAAGACAGTAGACGCTCTACACGCATGCGGCGCCGAAGTCTGGATTTTCGCACAAGCTCCCCTTCAAACCTTTGAAGTCGGTCGCGTCTACCGCAATCACGCGTTCTATCCATGGTCCCCGAGCCCTCCGCCCGGAATCGACCAACTCGCTTACGAAAGCCAAACTCAAGAGATTCGAGCGATGATCGACTCACTCGAATCCGACCGAACCCACATCATTCACCCCGTGGCCGAGTTCTTCGACGCCCAGGGAAACAGTGTCATGATCACACAGGGCAACGTACTCTACGTCGACACCAACCACGTCAGCGAATCCGGCGCGCAAGTCTACTATGGCCCCGCGACGGAAGAATTGTTTCGCAAGCTGAAACTATGACTTCAACCTGCCTCAGCCAACCACGCCACTGTCACGCGAGATGACGATATCACTGTCACGCGAGATGACGATATCACTGTCGAAGATCGGAAAGCAACGTGTCGGCAACTGTACTTCGCCGAAAGTCGTGTTTGCGAGTGCGTCCCGCGCGACAACCAAGCTTCCGTCGCCGAGCGAACTTTCGACTCGATAAACCAACTCGTGACCCGTTGCTGTTGGCTGAACGGATCTTGCGACAACCGTGAATGACTCACCTCGAAACACAAAGCGATCACCGGGTCGGAGCCCGAGTAATCGCCCGGATGATGGTGAGATTCGCACTCGGTCGGTCATCCACCAAGCGGCCGCAAGGTCACGAAGAGACATGAAGCAGTGGAGCATCGTAACACCTTGCCTTAGCTCGCCGTTGCGGCTTTGAGTCGCGACAGTTCTTCTGACAAAAGCTTTTCACGTTCTTCTTTCTCGAATTGCCGAGCAAGTTCAGCAGCATCCGGATCTTTGCCTTGCATGCGGTCCCACGCTTCGCTCATCGCCTCCTCACGATCCACTTTTTCTTCGAGTCGATTGAACTGCGCAAACGCCGACTTGGAATGTGCTGAATCCATCGTCTGGTTGATTCTTTGAGTGGATGCCGCTCGAGTCATGCGTGCCGTGAGCAGCGTCTTCTTTTGCTTGGCCTGTCGGATCTTGTCTTCCAGATCTCGTACGCTGGCCTCAAGCCCCTCGACCGCAGCTTTCTGCTTACCATGATCGACACCGTATCGATCAGCCCGCTGGCTCGCAGAGATCTTTTGCTCCAGCGCAGCCTTGGCAGCAGACTCGTCACCGCGTTGCATCGCCGAACTGGCCCGTTGCATCCACGTCTCAGCTTCCTGGTTCTCTCGCTGCCAACGCTTTCGCAACTGGATCTCATCGGCAACCGCCTCAGCAACGCTTGCTCGAACACGATCGAGTTCTTCTTCCATGTCGATGATTAACTGGTGCAACATACGCTCGGGGTCTTCGATTTTCTCACGCAACGTGGTAACGCTTGATCGCATCACCAGACTGAATTGATTGAGCCACTTCATTGTTTTGTTCCTTTCGAGAACGGGTTGTAAAACAAACACAGAGTTTCTAGTTCCAAGTCGCCAACTCGGCGGAGACGACTCGAATTCGCGACAGCAACTTGTCACGATGGTTTTCAAAGAACGCAGCCAGAGCGATCACGCCAATCCCCAACACGACACCGCAAATCCACAGCAGATTGACGTTGTGTATCGTTGAGCGAATGACCATGGCGACCAAGTCCGCGAGCAAAAACGCCGAACCGGCATAAACAAGCGAACGAATTCGCAAGCCGATCGCGGCAAAGATCACGAGTACGCTCAGCAGCATGAGTGCGAACATGTGAGTCCAGCTGCCTCCGAGCACTTCGAACAACGGCGAACAGAGGATCGCGAGTGCGGCGATATACCGAAGCGGATCATGTGACGCGGCTGGCAATTCCTTCTTCATCAACTCGACGAATGCGAGCACCGATAAACCGACGGGCACCAGGTACAACTCCGGTGCATTCCATCCGAGCGACAGCCACATCAGCAGCAATGCCGCGTTCACGATCAATACCGCCGGAATACAGAGGATCGACCGTCGCAAGACGAACGCTTGATGGAAGTAAATACCAGCGGCAATCATCAGCGATAGCGAATTCAGTCCCGCCGTCGAGGCACTGGATCCGAACAACTCACGCGTCAGTGCAAGACATGCAACGACACCAGGCAAAGAATGCCCAATCACCAACATCGGCCGACGAAGAATCTGCAGACGCTCGCGTGACTGGGCCGCCCAAGCGACCGACAGCCCCGCGACACTCAATCCAAGCAGCACAAACTGACTTGTGCCGGACCCAATCGAGATGACGTTTTGAGCGAACAAGAAAGCCGTGGTAACCACACCGACGATGCATGCTGTCCAAACACGAAGTTCGCTGTTCTGTTTGATCGCCGCCAAGATTTCAGCCGCGATCATAACGGCACAACCCATGGCCATGGCGGCCACGGCAATCGCAGTCAAACTCGTTCCCATGAACGAAGCCAACATCAATGCCAACGCACCAAATCGCAACGCCATCGCCCATGCTGGCGTCTCCTCACACGCGATCCGACGATTCGGACGATCGAAAGCCGGAACTGAACAGCACACGGCAAGAAACACAAACGCGATGGACTGGGGTTCAAAAACGAATGACATCCCAGGCACCAACCATCCGCTGCAGCCGGCCAGCGACGCGACAAGCAGCAACAAGTTGATGTTGCCGAGAATCGCGATCCCACAAAGCTGTTGTGGCCGCCATTGCTTGGCGAAAACTCCACCGAGCAAAGCCAACGCAATCACAGCGACGATTCGCAGCGGCAACTCAAACGAAACACAACTCACAAGCAATAGCCCAAGCAACCACGCTTGGCAAACGCCTTGCATCACCTGGGTGGATGACGATCGGCCGCGTCGTTCACCGACCCAATGAGCCGCGAGCAAGAGTGACCCTTGAGTTGTGGCCCAAGCGACGAGTGTCCAAGCGAGTGAACCGACCACTCCAGCGGAAATCAGCATCGATGTCACAAACAATGGCGCCAACATCGCTGCGGCAAACCCACTCAATCGATCCCGAAGAACGACTGCGACGCCGAGCAACCACACCATCGCCAAAGGCGCCATGAAGCTCGAGTCGGACACTGGAGTGAGATAATTGGACAGCATCGCCAAGTTCTGGATGAACACGAGCGGCAGATGAAACAACGCGACCAAACAGGACATTGCCACCACACTGAGGTCGAAGAGCGAGACCGTGAACGAGGCGGCCAACGTTTGCCAACCTGGGGCGAACGAAACATTCGCATTCGGCTGAGACCCGGACCATCCAAACCCAAGCGATTGGCGTAGCGTGTGCAGTGAGTGATCCGGAGTTTTCGCTTGGAGAAACTTGACGACGACATAGCTTGCCGCCGAACATCCGACAAGCAAGTAGGTTGACGACTTCGCCAGTTCATACCATGAAACGTCGAGTCCGATGGCCCACCTCAAGGCCTCAAAAGCCACCAACACCCAAACACTCGCCGCACTCAGATACTGCGGGTTGCGAACGGTGTAGAACAACATTGCTGCCAATAAAAAGCAGTACTGAACCAGCGACGGAAGCGACAACGGCTGAGTCAACGAGACCGTGCTTGACGCGATCCAATGCGACGCCAACCCGATAGCCAGGAGACACCCTGTTCCTTGGAACAGCTTTCGTCCGCTCGCGTCGCTGCGAAGCATCCACTTGGAATCGCTTCGGACCGGGATTCGTTGGATCAGGCGATCAGGAAAGCCAAAGGTCGTCATCAAGAGTGCCAGTCCCGACAAGACGGTTGGCACCCAGTGAACATGGATGCTGGTGTATTGCATTTGGTTCAATCCGGGGATCGCTGTCGCAACAGCGACGACCAAGGCAACGAGTGCCGGCAAAACATAGCGGCGATCTCGAAACATGATCGCGAACACAACAAAGGCCACGGTGTTTGCCGATGCGACAAGCAGCGGTGAGACGAAGGACAGCGACAACACATCGGTGAATGCGATACAAAACAGTATCCCAGCAAGTCCTGAGACGAAGTGCTTGATGGGCTGGCTGAATTCGAGTCGATGCTGTGATGCGAAACGTCGGCTTGCGATAACAAGCATCCCAAGCAGTGGCATGTAGGTCAGACCGTACATCGACAACGGCACACGTTCTTGGTTGATTGCATCGGCAGTCGCACTGCGAAGCGTTTGAACGAGATTGCTAAACAGCGTCGGCGAGCACTGGTAAGCGATCGTGATCGTGATCAGCGATGCCCATACGAATCCGGGGTGTCGCGTGTCTCGGGCGACACAAGCAAACAGGATGGCAGCGACGATCGACGTTGGAATGATCGCGTAGTGTTCGGCGACAATTAGTTCTCCCCTTTAGCGACAATTAGAATTCCCTGCTAAGAGTTCTTCGCAGTTGCCTCGGCGGAAGTGGATTTGCCATTGGCTTTCGCCTTCTCGACGCGGTAACTCGGCACGTTCAGTTCGAT
>JBGTAI010000242.1:0-2270 GCA_041749955.1 Pirellulaceae bacterium
TGACATGAAGTTCTGGTGGCCTCAGAATGAAACGATCATCGCCACTCTGCTCGCTTACCAGCTCACGGGCGACCCGAAGTACGCGGCTTGGCATGAGATGATCCATGATTGGACCTACAAGCATTTTCCCGATACAGAGCACGGCGAGTGGTTCGGCTATCTCCACCGCGACGGCAGTGTCAGCTCCAGCCTGAAGGGCAACCTCTGGAAAGGGCCTTTTCACATGCCCAGAATGCAACTGGAGTGCTGGCAACTCTTGCAAGAAACGCGTTCCGATAGGAATTCATCACAGCGTTAGCACGTTGGCAATCAACGAGAAATGCGAAACTTTCTAATCGTCACTGGAATTTTGGCGGAGCAAGTTAGCGTCTAACAATTACACAGGTGAGCGAATTAACTTCACCGCTCGTTGTGTGAACTGTAAACCTTACTGAGCAGGAAGACGCGATGCCGATCACGAACGCTTTGAGTCGGTGCAGCTGGCGAGTCGTCGCCTTGTTGATCGTAGCAGTGCTTCCATCGAGTGCCCTTGCCCAAAGCGGCTCACGAGCAAGTGCCCCGCCACGCGTTTCAAAGACCACGCAATCGCAAGGCGTTGCGGTTGTGGAATTGTTTACGTCACAGGGATGTAGCAGTTGCCCGTCGGCGGACGCGGCACTTCGCCAAATTGCCTCCGTGGCGGAGCAAAGCAACTTATCGGTCTACACGCTCTCGTTTCATGTCGACTACTGGAGCCACCTTGGCTGGAAAGATCCGTACAGTGATCCGGCCTACTCGAATCGCCAAAGAGCATACGCCTCAGCGACCGGTAGCCGACGAATCTACACGCCGCAAATGATCGTGAGTGGAACGACTGAATTTGTTGGTTCGGACAAAGCAAAGGCGCATGCGGCGATCACGAAGTCGCTCAGTCAGCGGCCATCATCCACGGTGAAGTTGAAGGTGATTGAGAGCGCGATCAAAGACAGTGTCACAGTTCAGTTTGGCGTTACAGGAGCCATCGCAGGAACGGTTCTGAACGTCGCGTTAGTCCAGTCGCCTCAACCGAATAAAGTCCTTCGTGGTGAGAATATTGGACGTGAACTGGAGCATGTCAACGTAGTCCGAGCCTTTGAAACGGTATCGCTTGTTCAGTCTTCGGGAACAGTCGAACTGAAAATTCCTGATGATGTCGATGCACCCACGGCGATGGTGATCGCTTACGTCCAGAACCCGCAATCGTTGACAATTACCGCTGCAGCGTCGACGAAGCTGTGAATCAACGCAGGAGTCCGAGTGCATGAAAAATAGATTTTCCCTCGTTGCTGGCGTTGTTCTCGGTTTGGTGTGCGTTGCATCAAATCGTTCAACCTCGATAGCCCGAGCCGAGGATAGCTCGCTTGCGCGACAGGTGGAACGAACTCCGATTGACGCCTTCATTGCATTGGCTGGTGAGGACGACGCAAAGCGGCTCAACGCAATTTCATTGATTCGCGAAGGATGGCATGACGGGGATGCCGCCATGCTCATCGAAGTCGCACTGTTTGCTCGCAATCAAACGTCGCGAGATGCGATGATCGCATTGCTTGCGCAAGCCACTGGGCAACCAATCGGGACAGATCTGCGTGCTTGGTATGACTGGGTTTGGAACCGAGATGATCAGCCGCACCCGAACTACGCAAGTTTTAAAAAAGAAATCTACTCACGCGTCGATCCGCGATTCGCAGAGTACTTCGATACCTCGCGGGCGACGACGATTGGGCTTGACCAGATCCGCTGGGGTGGTGTTTTACGCGATGGCATTCCGCCGCTGAATAAGCCGGAGACGATACCTGGCCATGAGGCCGTTTACCTTGCGGATACGGATGTTGTATTTGGTGTCGAGTTCGGCGGCCAACCGCGTGCTTATCCGAAACGCATTCTCGCTTGGCACGAAATGGTAAAAGACGTTGTCGGCGGTCGTTCGATCAACGGTGTTTATTGCACGCTCTGTGGGTCGATGATCGTTTACGATACCGAGGTGGCTGGGAAACACTACGAACTCGGGACAAGCGGATTCTTGTATCGCAGTAATAAACTAATGTATGACCACGAGACCAAGTCGATGTGGTCTACCCTTGCTGGGTCGCCTGTCGTTGGACCGCTAGTTGCCAAAGGTCTTGCATTGACGCCGTTGCACGTCGTCACGACGACTTGGGGCGAATGGAGACGGCGGCATCCTGGCACAGACGTGTTGTCGTTGCGCACGGGATATCAACGGGACTACGGAGAAGGCGTTGCCTATGCTGCCT
>JBGTAI010000243.1:0-44694 GCA_041749955.1 Pirellulaceae bacterium
TCTAGCGACCCGTCGGTTTGTTCAAGCAGCGGCCTAGCGTATTCGGATAACGCATCTCCTATGGCACCCATCGTGCATTCCTCCCTTTTTGAATTAATTGAACGGCAACAACACTTCTACCGTAGCTGCAAGTCACCAGACTTTGGACAGCGCTGATCCAACGTCCCGATACTCTGACTTGGAGTGTATCGGTGCCATTTGGTCGCGACAAGTTGCTAGCTGCAAGCGAACGTCGAGTACGATCAGTTTGCTATCAAAAAACCTTTGGCAGCTGAAAGGATTGCAGAAGCAGTGCCTATGAACTTGCGCTGCGATAACTCTTGAGGGCTAATCGAAATACGGCGCGGCTGGCGAAGACGCTGGTGATGGTGGCGATGATAGCCCAGGCGATGAGCCAGTATTCCCAACTTTGGCGAGGTGAAATCGGTGAGGCGAGGATTCTCGCGGGGACGTTGACGACAACGAGCACGGGCACGATGAAGGTGAAGAAACCGAATAACGGCTGGCCCCAGCCGCGGTTGTAAATCTCCATCGGATAGCGGCTGAAGTTGGTGATGTAAAACCAAAAGTCATATAGCGTTTGGTTCCGCCCGAGCCAGATACTCGTGGCACTCAGGCAAATCATCAGGCTGTAGAGAATCACGACGCCGCAGAGCACGAACACCACATACAGTACGCTCGCACCAATCGATGGCACGTACGGATCGACTTCGCGAGTCGCAAGCGAATAGAGCGAAACAACGAGAATCACGAACCCTGCAAAGAAATTCGAAAGCGCACTCCAGTCGATGCGGCGAAACGAAATAAGGAACTGAGTGTCAATCGGCTTCAGCAGCGCGAAGTCTAAGCCGCCCGTGCGAATCAGCTCACTAAACTCTTCCGCGTTGGGCATGAAGAACGTTTGCACAAGACTGTTAATGAACCAAGTCGTCGCGAGAAACACAAAGAATCGATCGCGATCCCAGCCGGTGTCTTCGCCGATCGATCCGGTGTACTGGAAAATGATCAGGTAGAAACCGACGTTCATCAGTGTCCAACCGAGACTGCTGACGCATTGAAAAAAGAAGTTCGCGCGGAAGGTCATGTCGCGAACGAGACTGTTGTGGGCAAAAGTTAGGAAGACCTTGGCATAGCTCGGTCGTGTTGACGCAGAACGTGATTCGGATGTGACGCTTGATGTGCTCATGGTGAATACTCAGCCCCCGTAGCCGCTATAGCGACGAACGCCGCGTGAGTAGGCCACGCGCGAAGCGACAATGAATGCGACTAACCAAGCAGCTTCGACAGCAAGTTCAATCCATAACTGATCCTCGGGGATCTTCTGTAGGAACACTGCAGCCGGGAAATACGCGAGATACTTAAACGGCAAGAACTGTACGAAGCCCTCGATCCCCGGTGGCAACAGCGACAAGGGAAACATGTGCCCGGACAGAAAGAAACTGAAGAGCATAAACACAAACAGCAACGACGAGACTTCGAGAAACCAAAATCCGATCATGCCGATCGCGGCTTCCATGAAGAATCCGATGAGAAAGCCCATGACGAGTGACGCGAGAAACGCGAAGAAGACGGGCATCGGTGGAAAGCCGTCGGTGAAGTAGCTGCGACAGAGAAAAAACACCAAACCGAAGGGTGCAATTGCGACAGCGTAGTAGGCGACTTTGTGCGCGATCCGGGTGATGAGCAGGAACCCGACCAGATCGATGGGCTGGATCAGATACCGTTTGATTTCGCCTTCACGGATTTGGCGTGCGATCCCCGAAGCCAGGCCCGGCATGCTTGAGAAGGCTCGTCCGATCATCGTCAATAAATAGTACGCCACCATTTCTTCGAACCGGTAACCGCCGATTTGAGCGGCGTCTTCGCCGACCGCGTGGCCGATGGAATCGTAAACCGCGAACCACAAAAAGATCTGGGTGACGATGGGTAGGAAACGCATCAGCGTCCCGAGCGCAAAGTCGCCACGGTAAACGAGTCGCTCGCCAAGCGCCGTGCGGAATACCATCCACCACAACGACAATCGCCACGCCAGACCAAAGTCTTGCGGTGGATTCGCGGATTCGAAGGTTGTGCTTGCGTTTGACACGGGGCAGTGAATCATGGTGGAGGAACCGAACGATACTCCATTGTGATATCGTGTCGGGTCGGATCTGGCGAGACGAGGCGTTTCGCTGGGACAGGAAACCTCGGAGCTTCTCTCATGCGAACGTTTTTAACTTGCTGGTTGGTTGTCGTTTCAGTGGCGATGTGGTCGTGCGACGGGTTCTCGGCTGACCCCACGGGATACGACATCGTGGATTTGTGGCCTGGGACGGGCGACCACGCTCCCGAAAGCGGTGATCGACCTCAGCTTTGGATTGGTGGCCAACTGTCAAAGGAGGCGACTGCGGCAATCGTGATATTGCCGGGTGGCGGCTACGGCGGCCTGGCGATTGACCATGAGGGATACCAGATCGCGGATTGGATGCAGTCGCTCGGGATCCGCGCGGCAATTTGCACCTATCGCCACCGCGGCAAGGGGAATGATGGCAAAGGCTACGGCCATCCGGTACCGATGCAAGACGCCCAACGAGCCATTCAATACTTGCGAGCGAACGCGGATCGTTTAGCGATTGATTCCGATCGCATCGGCATCATTGGATTCTCGGCTGGTGGTCACCTCGCTTCGACGGTATCGACTCACTTTGCGGTCGCCGAGCCAACGTCTGACGACCCGCTCGTTCGAGTCAGTTCACGACCCGACTTCAGCATTCTTTGCTACCCGGTGATTGCTTTCGACGAGCCGTACACGCACAAGGGCAGCCAGAGAAACTTGCTCGGTGACAACGCGAGCGATGAGCTGATTCAGTCATTGTCCAATGCAAAGCAAGTCAGCGACCAGACGCCACCGACGTTTTTGTTTCACACAGCGGAAGACACCGCGGTCCCGCCGCAAAACAGCTTGGTGTATGCAATGGCCTGTGCAAACCACTCAGTACCGGTCGAGTTGCACTTGTTTCCGAAAGGTCGTCACGGAATCGGACTTGGCAAAGACATCCCAGGAGCATCGCAGTGGCCTAGCTTGTGTGCGGAATGGCTGATGCGATTGGGAATGCACGACGCTAAATAGTCGCCACGGACGCAAACTACTTTAAGCCATTCACGTTACGCCGTCGCGAACAGACGGCGGGGTGGTGGTGGCGAATCCGTGGACGAGCCGACGAAACCAGGCGAGTGTGGTTCTCGCTCGATCGACTTCAGCTGCTCTGCGAATCCGCGTTTCGAATCACCGCGACAGGTCGCAATCAACTCGTTCGCCTCATCAAGGTCAGTGATCTCCGAGATCGGATGAACTCCCTGGGCCGTTTGAGCCAGCACGACAACACGGGTTCCAACTCGAATCAACGAAAGCTTTGTTCTCGCGTCGATCACCGAGCTGCCGAGAATTTCGACTGCCTCATTCGGGACTGTTCGACTGCCTCGTGCACCAGCTCCGAACCGGCGAGTCAGCCAAATCGTGCCGGCGAATAACCCAAGCACAACAGCAAGACTGCTTGCCACCGTGATCGTCGGACCTGACATCGCACTCGCGGACGGGGTCGCCGCTTTCTCCGATTCACCCTGCTTCGCACGCGAACGCGGAACAAGCGGCGGAAACGCTGGACGCGAAGTCACGATTTCGGCTTGGCTACTAGGTTGAACTTCAACACTATTATCGCGGCTCCAAGCTGATTGCGGTTGGGCCTGAGCCAACGCAACTGGCGACAACGTGAGTATCAGTTGGGTGAAAAGCAAGAACCGCAGACTGTGCATGACCGAGACTCCCATGTTCCTTTGTCGCGGCTACGCGCCGACTAATTCCGTAACGCGAATACAAAAGTTGTCATTCATCACAAGTACTTCACCGCGTGCAATCAACCGACCGTTAACGAAGATATCGACGGGATCACCGGCAAGCTTATCCAGCGCAACAACACTGCCGCTTCGGAGCTGTAGCACTTCTTCAAGACGCATTTGAGTGCGTCCCAGTTCGATTCGAAGATCCAATTCGACTTCGCCGATCAGATCCATCGGATGGCGAGTTTCATCGGGCTCTGCCGGTGCTAAATCGCCTAACGGGAAGGGTTTGGGATCGGATGATTTGGCCGCGGGCGCTTTGGCGGCAGGTGCTCCAGTAGCCTCGTTAAGCGATTGGGACGCTTGTTCGAGAAGTTTCTCGATATCGTCAGTGCTGAGGTTTTCTTTCTCAGTTTGTGGATCAGGCACGCTGCACCACCCTTCCCTAGGTTCACAGTCTCAAACCGCGACAATTACTCGCGGCCAGTTTCACGCTCGGCGTTTCACACCGAGCCGCAATTCAAAATCTAACGCACATCGAGATCGAACTTACTCTTCAATTAGCTGGTAATCGTTGAAACCGATCCCGAGAAGCAAGTCTTCATCTAACAAGTGGTTACATGTCGTCAAAATCCGTCGTTCCAGCAAGCCCAATTGGTTGTCTTGGAGTTCCGAGAGTTCGCTGTTTCGGATTTTCATCCGGATAGCGTGCCGTAATCGCCCCTGCTTCTCGTCGAATTCTTTCTGGAGTTTTTCCTGATTTTTCTTCTGAACGAGACCAAAGAGTCGAACCTCCACGCGGAATGAGCGATCGGAGTCCGTGGGGCTGAACGTTTCACCGAACATTCCCATTTGGAACTCTTGAGGTACGTTTTCGTCCACCATTTGCTGGTCCGCTTGCTCTTCGCCTTCCTGGATCGACTTAATCAGCCGTGCTTCGGCCAGCGCGCTCACGTCCTCGGCACTGGGTACGAGAAAGAAAAACATTGCTGTTTCAACAAGCACAACGATACCGACAAATGCAATCAATAGCATTTTGCCTGACTTGCCGGCTGGCTTATCAGCTTCAGGTGCGGGATTCGAGTTGTCTTCGGCCATTAGATGTTCTCCGTTGGAATATCAGCTGAATTGGCATTGTCGTTGCGTCGCTTGTCCGGAGCTCCGCTCAAATCGTCGACGTTTTCGTCCAATAAGAAAACTTCAACGCGTGAGTTTTTCGATAGGGCACTGCTACCACCACTTCGTTGCATAGGCTCCGCGTCCCCAGCCGACGACATGCGAAACCGATTGGCATCGATCTTGGCTTCTTCGATTAAGAATCGTCGAACGGCCGACGCACGTCGGAATCCGAGCATCATGGCCTCATCCGTTCCAGCAGTCCTGGCTGCAAACTCAGCGCTCGTGTGTCCACGCACTTCGATTTTTTGCGGTTTACCACGAAGCTGTTCAGCGGTCTGCATGAGCACTGTTTTGGCATCTTTGTTGAGTGAGTCATCGGCCACGTCGAAAAACACAACGCTACCAACAGCGGTGGTCTGGCCAGGCCGAATGATTCGCACCATCGGTTCCTCACCATGTGGCGCCTTCTCCGGTACACCACCCTTGGCTGTGTCCTTCTTTTTCGCGCGACCTTCTGTAGCCAGTACGTTAAAGCTTGTCGCTCTTGGCGTATTGTCGCCTGGGGACAAACTCTCAGTAGCTTTGCTGTAACCGAACTGTTGCTGCATTGATTCAACGAGCGCTTGATAGGTTTCTTTTTCTTTGATTTCGCTAAGCGATACCAACATGATGAAGAAGGTTAGCAACAGGCTCATCATGTCACCGAACGTAACAACCCACTCGGGTATCGCAACTGGTGGATCTTCTTCGCCCATGATTCTTTTACTCGGCGTTACGTTGTGAAGGAGGCAGGAACGTTCGGAGCTTTTGCTCGATAGCTCGTGGGCTCTCGCCCGATTGGATCGCCATCACTCCACGAATCGCAATCTCGTACGTCATCATCTCGGCCTTGCTCAGCAACCCAAGCTTTTCCGCGAATGGAGAGAAGAAAACGTTGGCGACGATCGCACCGTAAAGTGTCGTGATCAACGCGACCGCCATACCAGCACCGATACCTGATGGGTCACTCATGTCGCTGAGCATCATGATCAAGCCCATGAGCGTGCCGATCATCCCGTAAGCGGGAGCAAATCGACCAAGTTGGTCCATGATCGCTTTGCCTTCTCGGTGACGAGCAGCAATCGCGCTGACTTCCGTCCGCAATACTTCTTCGACAATCTCCGGCGTGCTGCCGTCGACCGCCATCTGGATTCCAGTTTTCACCAACGGATTTTCAATCTCAGCGACTTTGGCTTCGAGTGCTAACAATCCGTCACGCCGAGCAATTTCCGCTAGCGCAACGATCGACTTGATTAAGCCCAAACGATCAAAACTCTTATTGAAGACCACCTTCAAGCCGATCTTTGGACTTTTAAGCATGCTGCCTAGCGGGAAACAGATCAACGCGGCGGCGAATGCACCGCCGATGACCACCATCACCGATGGAATATCGATGTACGCGGTAATTGGCGCAGAACCCAACAACATCGACCCTATGATGAGGCCGAGAGCGAAGATCAGTCCAAGGATACTTGCGATGTCCATGATGCGATAAACGTACTTGAAGGGTTAAATGGTATTTGCCGAGACCGGTGCGCTAACGACACTGGGTATTAACCAGAATACGGAGCATTACCCTGGAATCGGACAGTAGTGTTTTTGCTGCTGGTATCGCACGGCACGCTCAACGACTTCATCCATCGTTTCCGTCACAACAATTCGCTCACCCGTAGTTAAGGTGATGAACGTGTCCGGACGAAGTTCGACGTATCGAATCAGATCCGCGTTCAAGATGAACGCTTCGCCATCGAGTCGTGTGAGCTTGATCATTTCGCTTTTCCCGTGCACTCCATGTGTCTCTTACTGCCTAAGGCTAGGACACGTAGTGACACCACGACGGGCGCTGCAAAAAAGAAACGCAGAGAATCCGCAAGACGATCGACCTAGAGAATCGCTACCGCCCGCACAATCGCCACAATAGGACGATCGGGGCAGAGACATCTCGCCCAAGCGATTCAAAACACCGCACCAGCTCGAATCGCAGTAGCAATCTTAAACCCGACGAGGACGATACAAATCCAAGTCGGCTCGGCCCATCAGCGACGCAAAAATGGCAACGATCTCTCGCCAACCTCGCTTCAAGTCTTGTTCGACGTCGCCACTAAAGTCTCGTCCCAGTTGAAAGAAGTAAGGCGATGAATCAGGAAAGCCGAGCTCAATCGAGTGCGAACGGCCGGTAGCGAGAACCACACATTCGAACATTTCGCTGGAAACACTACCAGCTTCATCGCGAAGCGTCAGCTCGAAGTCTGGCGGCACATCACCGTCCAATTCTTCCAAATCTTCCTCATCGAGTTCGACCGGCACGAGCTGGATCGACTCGCAACGTACTGGCATCATCAACCGGTCCGCCAGCAAGTCTGAACTCGCGATGAGAGCCAAACCGTCTCGTATCCATTCTTCGATAGTGAGCGGCAATGTCCGTGGTGTCGCTGTTTCTAATTGTGCATCGATCGCACTCAGCGCCAGCGGTGACAAACAGCGATCTGGCATCATCGGAAGCGGTTGCTCGGCGACGGGGTTCAACGATCCGCCAATCGCACTTGCTTCGATGACGACGACATCATATCCGAGGAACCGCGCGTAAAGCGCACACTCCAATCCCATGGGGCCAGCCCCGATCACCGCGATACGGCCTGGCGGGTCAAGCGTGAGTTCGTCGTCAATATTGGCGTCGCTGTCGGACATCGGGTGAGAACGGGGTTTGTGGATGGAAGTTAGATTCGTGACGTTGTGTGTTGTTGTTGCTTGCCGACTTGGAAAGCACTCAAGTCAACGAGGTTGTCGTTGCCTTCGATCAAATTTGCAACCACCTCTGCGGTGCCACAAGATAAATGGATACCGCTGCGATAATGTCCTGCGGCGACGAAGACGTTGGCTGTGCCAGGCATTCGACCGATCATCGGGAACCCGTCAAACGTCATCGGTCGCAAGCCCGACCACGAACCAGCGATCTCGGCGTCACCTAAATGCGGACATAGCTCCACAGCAAACTGGCGAAGTGACTCCAAAGTCTCTGGCGTCGTCGCGTTGACGAAACCGACTTCTTCTTCGTTCGACCCCACGAGCGTGTATCCGTCCTCGCGTGGGACAAGGTAACGGTTGCCAATGTTGATGACTGACTGGATCGGTTGGCTCGGTGTTTTGAACAACAGCATTTGACCGCGAACTGGAACGAGGCTTTTTTGCAAGTCAAATGCCTGATCAATCTGTCCGGTCCACACGCCACTGCTCAAGACGACAAAATCGCTCTGGAGCAATGACGCGTCGGTCTGCACTTCCACAACATTTCCATCTTGAATATCACACACCGCAGTGTCTTCGGAAAACTCAACACCTAAGTTTCGGCATGCGACCACGAGAGCTTGCAGATAACGCGGACAGCGGATCTGGCACTCGTCGGGGACCCACCAAGCGGACGGAACTGGCTTGGATTTTGACTTCAAGGCCAGGACGGGCTCTCGGTTGGACAAATCCTCTGCGGCGACACGTTCGCATTGAATCGCGAGGTCTTCCCAGTACCCCGCCATTCCAATCATTGCCGCATGCTCGCCGGGGGTGTCCGCAAGATACCATCCACCACAACGGCGAAAGCCGGAATCGATACCGGTGGATGCCAGCAGTTTTTCATGCCAGCGTGGAAACAGTTGATGACTGAGTCCTCTCAGTTGATCGATGGGATCGGTCGCAGTCTCGAAGTTCGCAGGTGGCAAAATCCCAGCGGCGGCCCAAGACGTCCCACGCCCCAACGATCCTCGATCGATGACCGTGATGCGATGTCCGCGTTGGGCGAGTTCCCATGCGATACCAAGACCGATGACACCACCGCCCACGATGGTTCCCTGGGACGAAGCTCGGTTAGCGGTCATCGGTGTCATCGCCCTCAAAACCTATCGCATCTGTGATCTGCATCGCTTCGGTTACTCGTTTACTAAGTTCTTGCTCGCGAGGACTGGACGACTCAGCAAGCTCAATCAACAACGCCTGTAAGTCATCGGCTTCGTCAACATCTCGTCTGAGTTCCAGCATCGCGAGTGACAAGCTGGATGTTTGGGCGGCAGCAACGGTCGATTCTAAAACGCTACCTGTGCTCCAAAGAATGTCACGAAACAAAGCGTCGTGTGCAAAACGAAAAGGTCCCGCTAATCCGATCAGATAGTAACCGCCATCCAAAGCAGGACCAATCACGACGTCATGTTTATCGAGCAAATCAAAGCCCGCGGAAATCGCCTCCGCGGATAACGTTGGGCAATCGCATCCGATCAGGATAGCGCGGCGTGAGGCGTCGTCAGCGAGTGCATGTTGGAACCAGTTCCTCATACGCTCCCCCAAATCGCCGTCGGCTTGACGCTCCAGACTCCAAACCTGGCGGCAAGTTTGGCTGGTCCCCTTCGTCGCGAGCGTCTGCTGGAAGTCGGAAAATCGGTTGGGAGGATCGAAAACGATTTCCAAATCGACCGAGTGGGCCTCGACCGGTACTAAACATGCGTTCTCAGCGGACGCATTACCGGTCTCGGCATCGCTTGGGGAAAGCTTGCCAAGCGAGAGCGAGGACAATGAGTCCGTCAAGAAATCGAAGAATTCGCGATGAATCGCCGCGGCGGCAAGCATGCCGATGCTGTGTCCGAGCCGGGTTTTCACTCGTCCCGGCTCCCAATACTTGGCCATGATTCCAAGTTGACGCGACGAATTCGGCCCGTCGGCTAGATTCATCGTGAGCGATATTCCATGGTGAAAAATTAGCAATGCCGCGAAATTTAGTTACGATAAACAACGTGTGAGTGTTAACTCTCAGCGGCGAATTTGTTATCTTCTCACAACCCACTTCAACTCTCCATGGGGTCACGGTCGGCAGCCCATGTCGCAGCTTACGTCGGAACGCTTTCTCGAAATGGTCGCCAAAAGCGGACTGGTTGATCCAGCCGCTGAGCAGCGATTACTAGAAAAGGTCCGCGAAAAGCTTGACGGTTCTCTTCCCGACAGCCCGAAACGTTTGGCGTCGGCGTACAAACGCGCCGGATTGTTAACCGAGTGGCATATCGAGAAACTACTGGCGGGAAAGTACAAAGGCTTCTTTCTCGGCAAGTATAAACTGCTCGGTCACATCGCGACTGGCGGCATGAGCAGCGTCTATCTGGCGGAGCACACACGGATGCACGACAAGCGTGCGATCAAGGTGCTCCCGAAAGCTCGCGTGAAGGACGCCTCGTACCTCGCCCGCTTCCAACTCGAAGCCCAAGCGATCGCGTCACTGAACCATCCGAATATCGTGACGGCATATGACATCGACAATATCGACGATGTCCACTTCATCGTGATGGAGTACGTCGAGGGTGTCGATTTGCAAGCGCTCGTCAAACGTGATGGGCCACTCGACTTTGCCCTCGCTGCGGACTTGATCGCTCAAGCGGCTCACGGCCTCCACCACGCACATTCCAAGGGCGTAATCCATCGTGACGTGAAGCCTGCGAACTTACTGCTCGATTTGAATAACCGCGTCCGATTGCTCGACATGGGGCTCGCGCTCGTCACAGCCGGAGACAACGAGTCCTTAACGGTTGCCAACAACGAGAACGTGCTCGGAACAGCCGATTACCTTGCACCCGAGCAAGCCCTCAACAGCCACACCGTGGACCACCGCGCCGACATCTACAGCCTTGGTTGTACGCTGTATTACTTGCTCACAGGCAAGCCGCCGTTTAGCGATGGTACGCTGGCTCAACGGATTGCACGCCATCAATCAGAAATGCCGAAAGAGATTCGCTCGCTGCGAACCGACTGTCCCGGTGAACTTGCGGGTATCTGTTTGAAGATGATTCAAAAAGATCCTGCGTACCGCTACCAGACCGCAGATGACGTTGCCGAGGTTCTAGAGAAGTTTGCCGTAACGACTCCGCGAGGCCAGAAAATCGCCGTGACGATTGCCAACGGTCTTGCCGATAGTGCCGGAAGCGATTCGTCCTCGATTTCAATTGGCAACGATAAGAAATCGAAATCCTCAATCCAAAATGATACCGTCGCGAACAAGAACGACGACACGCTCACGGGAAGCGAGTCATCCATTAGCCGCATCAATGAATTGAGTAGCGGCGACAGCGGACGGCTGGTTGAAGTGCGAACGAAGTCTGGTTCGAGCGACTCGATCGAAGGCAGTTTCATTGATCTCGAAGTCGAATCTGGCTATCGCGGTCGTGGCAAGAACCCACGAGACAGTGGTCGTTCCAGCGGCAAACATGCTGCGGTTTCCGAAATTGCTTCCGCGTACCAATCGAGCATTCATACCAACGACCAGTCCGGCGCCAGCCGCATTTCGCGTAGCGGCCGCCAGAAGAGTAGCGACATCGGCCGCCAAGGTTTGGATCCCCTGCTGATTGGCGCCTTGCTCACGGCGCTGTTTATTGTTGCGATCGCGATCGGGTTTTTCCTAGCCCGCGTGACATCGTAACCTTCGCGTGATCAATAAGTAGTACAGGCTGCCAGGCTGTTCCTGGTGAAATGACAGGCTGGCAGCCTGTACTACGTTCAAATTCGTCAGTTGTTGTTCACGCGTTCCTAACCTTCTTAATTAACGCCGCTTGGTGACTTTGACACCAAGCCTGTTCAGGGAATTGCACGGATGACCGTCGTTTTTGATCGGCCGTATGAGTTCGTTCCGCCACATCGCGGTAACGGCTGGCCATCGTTCATTCAAATGTTCAAAATCGTCGACAAGTACCTCAAGAAGAAAGAAGGGATCGTCTCGCACGAGTGTCGACATCTGGATCGGCTCAGCGAATCGCTCACTCGTGGCGATGGTATCCTGCTTGCTCCGAACCATTGTCGCTACGCGGATCCGCTTGTTCTGGGATGGCCAGCCCGCGAGGCGAATACGCACGTGTATGCGATGGCGTCATGGCACTTGTTCAATAAGGGTGGCTGGGACGGGTTCGCGATTCGCAAGATGGGCGGATTCAGCATCTATCGCGAAGGCGCGGATCGACAATCGCTCGAAACCGCGATCGACATTCTCGCTGGTGCCGAGCGGCCGCTGATCCTGTTCCCCGAAGGCACCACGAATCGCACCAACGATTTGCTGAAACCACTGCTCGAAGGTGTGACATTCATCGCTCGAACCGCAGCCCGGCGCCGGGAGAAAAACTCGGGCGGTCAAGTCGTCGTGCATCCCGTTGGCATCAAGTACCTGTGTGCTGGCGACATCCGTCCGTGGGCTGACGAGCAACTTGATCGGATCGAGGCCAGACTGTCGTGGGGACCCACCAAGCATCGATCGATGACTCTTGTCGAGCGACTCTGGCGATTGTCCGAAGGCTTGC
Organism: Pirellulaceae bacterium; assembly: GCA_041749955.1. Classification (GTDB taxonomy): domain Bacteria; phylum Planctomycetota; class Planctomycetia; order Pirellulales; family Pirellulaceae; genus JBBSJZ01. The sequence continues at coordinate 12,288 of JBGTAI010000243.1, forward strand.
TTGCGCTAAAAGAGATCGAGTGGACAGGGACTTCCAAAGAAGGCCCGCTCCCAGATCGCCGAGATGCACTCATTGAATCGCTGCTTCGACAAGCCGAAGAACGCAATGAGATCACACCGGAACCGAGCGCGACCGTTCGTGATCGTGTTCGCGACATCCGCTCCACCACGGCCGCTCGTTTTTTTGCCAAGCCAGACAGCACGCAGCATCGTCACCAATGCGAAGCCAACGTGCGTGCCGCTGACTTGGCTCAAGACCTCTCGTCGCATCCCAATTGTTACCTCACTCCAGGCGATATCACGGACACACGGATCGTCGAAACCATCCAACGGATCCAAGAAACGATCGAAGGCAAGGCCAACGTGAAGGTTCCGCTGCATGCCGTGGTCGAAATCGACGAAGCGATCCCGGTACCGACGGTGAAAGCACCACGCGGCGTCGAAGATCCGCTGTTGGGCCAAATTCGTGACCGGTTAACGGGTATGCTGAGTCGACTATCCAGCGAGGCCCGCCGGATCGAAGCCTGACACCTATCTCTAGAACACTTTTCGCTGATCACCAGAACGCAAACGGCTCGTTCCAAGACTCTTGGCTTGGTACGCACTGTCTTCGAGGCACTCTCTTCAAGGCACTCACTCGCCAACTTCCCAAGATCCGACATCCAAACGGCAGAAACCTAAGGCAGAGCTTGCACGACAACTGGTTATTGGCGGATCCTGTGAGCGATTCCGGCGAAAATTATCGCTATCGGAGACTTCTTTTCTCTCTACAATGCAGGGTAATCCTCGGAATTCGCCGAGTTCTCCCCGTTTGAAGCCATTGTTCGATGCAACTACCGGTCATCAACCAACCCGCAATCGATGCCGCTGAAAAGCTCGCTCCCGCCATGTCACGCGACTATTTGTCGAATTTGACCGCTGGAGGACGCACGCCAACTGGCCCCGTTGCCGCCCTGCCCTTGCCCATGAGCATGGCCGAGGCCCGCAAACGCGGCTGGGACGAACTCGACGTCGTGTTTGTGACTGGCGACGCCTACATCGACCACCCGAGCTTCGCGATGGCGATTCTCGGCCGTACCCTCGAGGCCGCTGGGTATCGTGTCGGAATCATCAGCCAACCGGATTGGCGAAACTGTGACGCGTGGAGAGAGTTCGGCCAACCGCGACTGTTCTTTGGAATCAGCGCCGGCAACATGGACTCGATGATCAATCACTACACCGCCAACAAGAAAGTACGCAACGACGACGCGTACTCACCCGGCGGACGTATCGGACTCAGACCCGATCGCGCGACGCTCTCTTATTGCCAGCGAGCACGAGAAGCGTACAAGGGCGTGCCCGTGATCGCTGGCGGTGTGGAAGCGTCTCTGCGCCGTTTGGCCCATTACGATTATTGGAGCGACAAAGTCAAACGCAGTATCTTGCTCGACAGCAAAGCGGACTTACTCGCGTTTGGTATGGGCGAGAACTCCATCGTCGAAATCGCTCGTCGACTCGAAGCGGGCGAGACCGTCAAAGACCTGCGCGATATGCGTGGTGCAGCCTACGCGCTCGGCGCGTCAGAAACGATTCCGGAGGACGCACTTGAACTTCCCAGCTACGAAGAGGTTTGTAGCGATAAGGTCGCGTTCGCCGAAGCGACACGGATCATTCACAACGAGACGAACCCGCACAACGCGCGACGAGTGGTCCAAAAGCACGGCACACAAGCGGTCGTGTGCAACGTTCCACAGATGCCGATCTCCGAAGCCGCGATGGACCAGATCTACGGCTTGCCGTACACCCGGCGGCCTCACCCAAGCTACAAGGAACCGATCCCCGCGTTCGAGATGATCAAGAACTCAGTCACGATCATGCGAGGATGTTTCGGGGGTTGCACGTTCTGTAGCATCACGGCGCACCAAGGCCGCATCATTCAATCTCGCAGCAAAGAATCTGTGCTGAAAGAGATCACGAAGATGACCGAAGACAAATCGTTCACGGGTGTGGTGAGCGACATCGGCGGCCCAACAGCCAACATGTATCAAATGCAATGCACCAAACCTGAGGTCGAGGCCGTTTGTCGTCGCCAGTCCTGCGTCCACCCAAAGATCTGCAAACTGCTCGGCGTCGACCACAAGCCCGTCATCGAGCTGATGCGAGAAGCCAGGAACTTGCCTGGCATCAAGAAAGTTCTCGTTGCCAGCGGGATACGAATGGATCTCGCACGAACTTCGCCCGAGTACCTGAAAGAGCTAACCGCTCACCACGTTGGCGGCAAGCTGAAAGTCGCACCTGAGCACGTCGACGCAGGCACGCTCAACAAAATGCGCAAGCCCAAGAACGATGACTTTGAACACTTTACAGAAGTGTTTAACGAAGAATCGAAACGCGTTGGCAAAAAGCAATTCATCGTGCCTTACTTTATCGCGTCGCACCCGGGCAGCGACGTGAATGCAATGATCGAACTGGCGCTGTTTCTCAAACGCAACGGTTACAAACCGGATGCGGTGCAGGACTTCATCCCCGCGCCATTGGATGTCGCCACGACGATGTATTACACCGAAATGGATCCGTTTACGAAAAAGCCGGTTTACATTGCCAAGGCGATGAAAGAACGCAAGATGCAGCGGGCTCTGATGCAGTTCTTCAAGCCGGAGAACTACTTCGAAGTGCGTGAAGCCCTTCGCTCAGTGGGCCGAATGGATCTGATCAGCGATGGTTGTGACGGCTTGATCCCATCCAAGCCGCCACGCGAGGCGGTCGACAATCGTCGCAGAGATGCGAACAAGCGATTTCGCGGCGACTATGTTCACACAATTCCAGGCGCCGCAACCGAAGAAGCGGCGTCAACGGACGAATTGAAGAAGGGCAGCAAGAAGCAACGCCGTGATCGAAAGAGCACCGGCTACCGACCCAAACGACCTGGCGCGAACTAACAACGCACTCACCAAGCAAGCTCGTTTGGAAAGTACTCCGCGATCAACTCTTCATAAAACGGCCTCAGCGTTGCGACGTCCATCCGCTCGTCGCGTTTCGTGTAGAGGTCGTATTGGTTGAAGTCGTCGACCCACTTGAACATTTCGACATCGCCATCATTCATTAGTTGTCGGTACTCGCCCTCGCGATGGATCGGATAGCACGAGTGATAGCGGATCATGTAGAGCGCTGGCGGCGGCAAGTATGCCTTCACGACGTGGTACAAGTATTCGTCGTGCCCCCAAGACATAAACACTTTGTCGAGACCACAGTGTTCGTCGTAAATCCCCAAGTCCGATTGGTAAGTCGAATTTTGGCTGTCAGGGTTCGATTCAAAGGCTTCGTGATAAACGATCTTGTCTGAAAACCGACAACCAACCGGAAACGTGTCGCCAACCACCGCCCACTGTGGTTCGTCCCAAAGGCACAAGATCTTTCCAAGATCGTGAATCAGCCCCGTCAGGATGTACCAGCGAGGCCGACCAGCCTGGCGGATCGCTTCGGCGGTTTGCAGCAAGTGTTCGATTTGAGGCAAGTCGATATCAGGATCGCTATCGTCCACAAGCGTGTTCAAGAATTCCATCGCCTGCCAAATGCTCATTTTGCATTTACTCAACGAGAGGTATTGAGTCCGCTTGGCTTGCACGAAGTCGAAAGTTTGGAAGCGATGATTCAGCTCATAGAACTGTTTGACGCTCTCGCGTGCCTGGGCGGCGTAGTCACGAAACTTCTTGGTTGCTTGCGGCCCATCACTTGAGTTCGCTGGATAGCGCAGCAACAAGTCGTCTTCCCATTCGTCTAGCGACGCCAGTGGATGTGTCTCTTGATTCATTTGCTATCACCTTGTTTGCGGCAGATCAGGTCCCGCAAGATCATTTTACAAGTACTCGGTAAACACTCTGGAGAAAAAGCATGATACGATTTTTCTTCAATACAATGGTGTAGAGTCCCAATGCACATTCAAGAGAAAGTAGCCAATCCATGATCATCGGCGTACCCACCGAAGTAAAGACAGACGAATACCGCGTCGCGATGCTGCCCGTCGGGGTCGAGGAATTGGTCAACCGCGGACACAAGGTCATCGTCCAAGCCGGCGCGGGACTCGGGTCAGGATTCGCGGATCACGATTACTTGCGAGCGGGTGCCGAAATGGTCGCCTCGGGTTCCGACGTATTTGCCGCAGCCGACTTGATCGTGAAAGTCAAAGAACCGCAAACGGACGAGTATCCGTTCATCCGGCCAGGCCAATTGCTGTTCACCTACTTTCACTTTGCCGCCAGCTTGGAATTGACTCAAGCGATGCTCGATAGCGGGGCAAGCTGTTTCGCTTACGAAACGCTTCGCGACGCGAAAGGAACGCTTCCGCTGCTGACTCCGATGAGCGAAGTGGCCGGTCGCATGAGCATCCAAGAGGGAGCCAAGTATCTTGAACGCCCGCAAATGGGACGCGGGATTTTGCTTGGCGGCGTACCAGGCGTCGCGCCTGCGCACATCACGATCCTTGGCGGTGGCATCGTCGGCTCCAACGCGGCTCGCATCGCCGCAGGCTTCCGCGCCGACGTCGCGATTCTTGACAACAATCTGGATCGCCTTCGTTATCTTGATGACGTCATGCCGCCCAACGTGAATTGCATCTTCAGTGATCGACACAACATCTTGGAACAGCTTGAGCGAGCTGATCTTGTGATCGGTTCGGTACTCATCCCTGGTGCCAAGGCGCCGAAACTTGTTCGCGCCGAAGATTTGCGGCGAATGAAGCCCGGTAGCGTCATCATTGACGTCGCAGTGGACCAAGGCGGATGCGTCGAAACAAGTCGCCCAACCACACATAGCCAACCGACGTTCGTCGTCGATGAAGTCGTCCATTACTGCGTCGCGAACATGCCGGGCGCTGTTGGGCGGACGAGCACTCATGCGCTTTGCAACGCAACGTTGCCTTGGGTAGTTAAACTAGCAAGCACATCGGTGCCGGACCTCAAAGAACTCGACCCACTACGACTTGCACTGAATGTCCATCAGGGCAAAGTCACCAACGCCGCAGTGGCCGACGCATTCGACCTACACCTCCACACGATCTAAATCACCACGATCTAAATCAGCACGGTCTTAATCACGATGCAACCACTCAAACTTTCCCGCCGCGACTCGCTCGCGATCGGTGCCGCAGCAATCGCAACGAGCTTGTTCAAGAATGAGTCCGTTGCGAAGGACGACGATTTCAAACTTCGATACACCGTCGCCTCGTGCATGTATGGATACGCGCCAATCGAAGAAGTGTTGAGCCAACTTGCAAGTTGTGGTGCGGAATCGATTGACCTTTGGCCTAAGGTTCACGGTGATCAACGCGAACAAGTCGATGCCATGGGAATGGATGCATTTCAACAGCTACTGGAGCAATACAAAACGCGAGTCGACGTCATCTCGGCTTATCGATTCAACATTTTCGATTTGGAACCAGAGATCAAATTTGCTAAAACGGTCGGATGCCCGATGCTGGTGACGATGGCGAAAGGCCCAATGGGTCTGTCAGGTGCGCCACTAAAAGAGACCATCACTGATTTCATGCAAAAGCTTCGGCCGCACATCGAGATCGCAGCTTCGCACAACGTGACGCTGCTAATCGAAAACCACTCTGGAAGCATGATCAACAGCGTGGATGCGATTCGATATCTCGTCGACGAGCTCAAGAGCGATCACGTTCGTTTGGCACTGGCGCCGGCACACTTGCCACAGGAACCGGAGCTACTTGGTTCGCTCGTGAAAGAAATTGGTGACCGTCTTGGGTTCTTCTATGCGTGGCAATACGGCAAAGGATTCCGCGAGAAGATGCCGCGTGAAGATGAACTGCTCCAGATGCCTGGACGCGGCGAATTGGACTTTGGCCCCATGGTGCGTGCACTTCGAGAAATCCAATACAATGGACTCGTCGAAGTTATGATGCACCCGACTCCACGAGGCATTCCGATCATGCCAACCACCGCTGAGGTGACCGAAGAGATCACGAAGTCACATGCGTACCTGAGCCAACTTGCCCAGGCTTAAGCCAATTGGTTACGCAACGGTTACGAGTTCAGAATGAACACCTTCGATATGCTCAGCACCGAGTTGTTGCAACTCTTCAGCGAATCCGACCATCAGTGCCAAATCAGCGAGGCGATTGATTCGCCGCGGAATTCCTGACGAGCGTTGGTGAAGTGCATCAAAAGCTTCAGGCGTGAAGATCTCTTCGGCATCGCGACCGGCGGTGCGCAGACGGTGCTGGACGTACGACGCGGTCTCATCAAGTGAAAATCGATGGAGCATGCATTTTGCGGCGATACGTTCGTCGAGCGAACGGTTACGCTCGATCAAGCTCATTAGTGTTGGGTGCCCTACGAACACCATCGTCAAAGCAGATTCCGACTGAGCACTTGGGCTTCCGAAGTTCAGCAGCAAACGGAGAGTTTCCCATTGGTCGGATGTCGCCAACAAATGCGATTCATCAATGACGACAATCGCGTGATGACCAAGCTCGATGTTCTTCTCAAGAAACGTTTCGAGGCGGGCAAGCGTCAAACGTGTTGGTTCGGTTTCGCTGCCGAGCGATCCGGTCAACTTATCAACGACGTAACCAATTAGTTGATCGCCAGCAAGCTGGGGAAACACAATTCGAGTCGTGGGGCTGAAGTCTTCCGGCAACTGTGTCAGCAATGCTTGGACGAGCGTTGACTTGCCCATTCCGCTTTCGCCGCAAAGCGCGACAGCCGATTGACGACTCTCGATTGCGTAACGAAGTTTTAATCCAGCTGTCTGGTGAACTTGGGACGGATAATAAAAATCAGGCTTGAACCAGTTCACGAACGGACGAGTAGTGAGCTGCCAGTGATTTTCGTACATGATTCAACCTTTGAAAAACCAAACTCATCCGACCACGACGAAGCTACCTAGCCAACAAAATTTTCGACAACGCCTACGCCAGCGATCCCAGACAAACGCAAACGATACGAGTATTCATTGACGTCGGCACGCGCGGTTCGTGTTTGGTCAAAAACAATCATGGCGCTGTCATACTGGCCGCTTGACCCTTCCGTCGCTTCGCAGTCACTCGACCCACCATCAACGATGATCAGATCGAAACTCGACTCCAGGCTGTCGATCAGCATTCGAGTCTCTTCGGCCGTTGCCGCATTAGCGCCGTGAGGCGTCAAGAGCGGGACAAACGTGACAGCGTCTTGCGTCGCATGCACGCAAATTTCTTCCAATGGAATCCTGCCCCGAAGAGCCTCGATCCATCCGAACTCAAGATCCAAACGCAAATCATCGACGAGCGTTGGAGATGTTGTGTCACCGTCAACGAGCGCGACTCGCTGGCCAGACGCCGCCGCGGCGATCGCAAGTCCGATTGCGATCGTCGAACGGCCTTCGCCACTGTGGACGCTCGTCACTAAGACCTTTCTCAACCCAGTCGCAGCCGCATCCGCGAGTTGCTCAGCAACCTGCTGGAACAGTCCGCTGTCGAAGAACAAATCTGCAACAACGGGAGGAACGTCCAACGCGTCAATCTCCAAGCTCGCTCGAAATTCCTTCTTCACTTGCTTAACAGCAACTGCTTGACTGGACTTGAAAATTCCTGGCTCGCCTGTTGGGTTCGCTGGCAGTGCGATAGGCGGCAACGTGGTAGCGGATTCAGGCGATGCGGTCTTCGGCATCTCTTTCTGAACCATCTTTGACACGTGTGGTGCTTCCAACACATTCACGCTAGGGTCAATGCGCACGCTAGGGTCAATGCGATTGTGCGTCAGTTCGTGCCCGGTCAATACGGGCTGGGCGTGCAAAGGACCCTCGACAACATATTCTTGAGGCATCAAAGCTGGCGCCATTTGACCAGCCTCAAAGATCGACAGCCAAGATGAATCGCCTTCGACAATGGCATAAGCCGTATGAAGGTGAGCGTTGGGAGCGATTGAAGCTACCGACATTGGCGATAGTGACTCGAGAACCACCGTTTCTTCAACAGTAACTTTCGCCGCAACAACTTTCGCTTCAGCAGCTACCGGCGCTGACGGTGTCGACTTGGGCATGAGCGACTTTGGCAGAACAGGCTGGCTCGACGCAGTATGGGCGTCATCAACACGCAAATTCGCTTCACCTGCTTGGTCGATCCACACAGACGCCGTGTCCGCCGCGCTCGGAGCGACCACTACACCATCTTCGTTTGCGAAGTGTGGTCCTGGCTTGGAATTGGCAAGCTGTCTTCGTGCGTATGCTTTTACAAACGCTTGGTCGATTGCACTCATGTTGATACTAGCGTCTTTGCGTGGAACTTGTGGAGACGGGCAATTGTGCTTGCGTGCCTACAGCGTCATTTGGGTAGCTCCCGTAGGCATCTTGGAGATAACCAACGGGTGCTGTCGCCTGGGTGCTACCTGGCGACATCGAATCGAGATATTGTTGGTAACTGGCGATCGGACTCAGCGGTGTATCGCTGACCGCGACGGTTCCAGGTTGCGCCACCTCAGCATTGATGTTCGGCAAGTACCGCAGCCAATCATTGACGCCCGCTGGTGTTTGAGTTTGCACATAGCCACTACTACCGTTACTCGCTGGCACTCGGCCGGTCGCAGCAACAACGTTTGCCACTTGCGCATCTTCACTCGATACAGCAGGGCTTGCTGCAAATTCACTATTGCCTGACGCAAGAGACGTCGGCGTGCCCAGGTTCACTTGAGCTGGATTGACAGTTTTCTGTTGAACTAAATCGGTCGTTGCAGAATCCTGTGAATCACTTGCAGGTAGTGCTGCCGATGCTACGGCGTTCTCAGACAGATCGCCCGAATTCCGCATCTCAGCGTCAATACCCGAAGGCCCTGATTCCGCATCAGCCACATTCGCAACTTGCGTCTGGACGATCGCATTTGAGTCCAGGGATTTGCTAGGGGTTGCCGAAGCCAAATCAGCGTGCTTGGTTGCTGATGGGCTCGAAGGCCCGGCATCGTCGTCCGCTAAAACAACGTCGTCAGACACCACTGCTTCGGATGCCGTACCGAGGTCAACATCGACAGAATCTGAATCCGCGAGAAAGGACTCTTTCAACGAACTGTCAGTTTCAGCGACTTGCTCGCCACCACGATTTCCGATCACAATTCCGGTGATCGCAATCGCCAAAATTACGAATAAGACAAGAGACTGGCTCGATAGCTGTGAAACTAAACTTCTCTGTGTTGACGCGTTGCTGGCGATCTCACGTGATTCTTTGTCCCGCGTTTCGTTTTGCGAGGGATTCGCAGCCTTCGTGGGAATCGCTTCCATAGCCTCTGGAGTCGAGGCGTACTCCATCTCATGCGAGTTCGTCTCGCTTTCCAACGCAACAGAAGCAAAGCCTGCTGACCGAGGCACCTTCAGGTTGCGCAACCGAAACAGTGTGGGTGGCAATGTCCTCAAGTGCGAATCGTCCACTCGGGAAGTTCCGTTCTCTGGCCTCAATCGCGCTGAATTAGGCGAGGTCGCGGTATTTTGACTGCGTGGCCGATAGGGCGAAGCGGTCATGGTGTCCATCCTGATTGAGTGGTAACGCTATCTATTTGGAGACGACCCATAGAATGGGTGTGAACCGACTCCATGGTTCATCGGTCATCATCGGAATCGATTACGACGATCTTTAGCTCTTTGCGGAATAGCCAAACTTTCCGGATTGGGCAAGATCGAATGCCGTCAAAACTGTCGCTTCGTCTTGCCGATCCGGGCACTCCCGAGGAAGATGGGGGTGTCAAATTTCAACCAAAACCTCGAAAACTATTGCCATGCTCCGCCCCAGCAGCACCGAAACCCAGATTTCAGAACTCATCCGTGAGCGTATTTTGTTGCTTGACGGTGCAATGGGCACGATGATCCAACGGCTTGGGCTGGACGAGGCCGCCGTTCGTGGCAAGCGTTTCGCGGACCACCACAAGGATCTGAAAAATTTTTCCGATATCTTGTGCCTGACCCATCCGGAAAAAATCACAGCGATCCATGCTGCTTATTACGAGGCCGGCAGCGACATCGTCGAGACCAATTCCTTTGGCGCTTCGCCCGTCGGCATGATCGAGTTTGATTTGCCACTGGAACTTGTCGACGAGATCAATATTGCCGCAGTCGCCTGTGCCCGAAAAGCGGCAGACGAATGGACGGAGCGCACCCCCGACAAGCCGCGATTCGTCGCCGGATCGATCGGCCCAACAACTCGCCAACTCGCGATCAGCACCAAAGACGACCCAGCCCACCGTGACACCACGTTTCACGAAATGGTGGATAGCTATCGAGCACAAGTCGCTTCGATCGTTAACGCCGGTGTCGACATCCTGCTGCCTGAGACAGCGATCGATACGCTGAACTTAAAGGCGTGCTTGTTCGCGATCCAAGAATTCTTCGATGCTGGCGGTCGCCGCGTTCCCGTCATGGCAAGCGGTACGTTTGCCGACGGAGGCCGGACCTTCGTTAGCGCACAAAGCGTCGAAGCTTTCTGGACCGCCATCAACCACTTCCCACTGCTCAGCGTTGGCATGAACTGTGCCCTTGGTCCCGACGTGATGCGGCCACACATCGAAGAACTCTCGCGTGTCGCAGAGATCCCGATCAGCTGTCACCCGAACGCGGGCTTGCCGAACGAAATGGGCCAGTTCGATCTCGGCCCCAAACTGATGGCAGAGAAGGTTGGCGAGTACGCGGACAACGGCTGGATCAACATTCTCGGTGGCTGCTGTGGTACGACGCCTGACCACATCCGGGCGATGGCAGAGCGAGTCAAGGGTCTCAAACCAAAACAAGAAACGCACGGCCCGGTATACACACGGCTCTCCGGTCAGTTACCGATGGTGATGCGGCCCGAGATCCCGTTCACGATGGTCGGTGAGCGAACCAACGTCACGGGCAGTCGCGCATTTGCGAAATTGATTCGCGACGAGAAGTACGAAGAAGCCGTCGAAGTTGCTCGCGAACAAGTGAACAACGGTGCGACGATCATCGACATCAATTTCGATGACGCGTTGCTTGATGGCGCAGAAGCGATGACACGATTCCTGCGTCTGATTTCTGGCGACGACGTGGCGGCGTCTGTCCCCGTGATGATCGACAGCAGCAAGTGGGAAGTGCTCGAAGCTGGCTTGTGCAACGTCCAAGGCAAAGCGATCGTGAACTCCATCTCGCTCAAAGACGGCGAGGCTGAGTTCCTGCGTCGAGCCAAACTCGTTCGTCAATACGGGGCTGCGGCCGTCGTGATGGCGTTCGACGAACAAGGTCAAGCGGCTGACGAAGACAACAAAGTTCGCATTTGCAAGCGAGCTTATAATCTCCTCGTTGAAAAGCTGGACTTTCCGCCCGAAGACATCATCTTCGATCCGAATATTCTCACCGTCGCGACCGGCATCGAAGAACACAACAACTACGCTGTCGACTTCATCAACGCCGTGCGTCGCATCAAGCAAGAATGTCCTGGTGCCAAGACAAGTGGCGGTGTCAGCAACATCAGCTTCTCGTTCCGCGGCAACGACCGCGTCCGCGAAGCGATGCATTCCGCGTTCTTGTACCACGCCGTGAAAGCCGGCTTGGACATGGGCATCGTCAACGCCGGACAACTCGAAGTCTACGAAGAGATCCCCAAGATCCTGCTGGAGCACTGCGAAGACGTACTTCTCAATCGGCGGCCCGACGCGACGGACCGAATGCTAGATCTTGCTGAATCGTTCAAAGGCAGCGGTGGCAAGAAGTCTGGCGAAGACCTCTCCTGGCGTGAAAACCCCGTCACCGAGCGGCTCAAACATTCGCTCGTCAAAGGCATCGACAAGTACATCGTCGAAGACACCGAAGAAGCTCGCCAGCATTACGACCGATGCTTGCAGGTCATCGAAGGCCCGCTGATGGACGGCATGTCCGTCGTTGGTGATCTATTCGGTCAAGGCAAAATGTTTTTGCCGCAAGTCGTTAAGTCCGCTCGTGTGATGAAAAAAGCCGTCGCCTACCTCGAACCGTTCATGGAAGCCGAAAAGCTGGCTGGCGGTGCCGAAGCAGCCTCCGCTCGCGGTAAGTTCCTCATCGCCACCGTCAAGGGTGACGTTCACGACATCGGCAAGAACATTGTTGGTGTTGTGCTCCAGTGCAATAACTACGAAGTCATCGATCTCGGTGTGATGGTCAGTGCCGAGAAGATTCTCGACGAAGCTGAGAAGCAACAAGTGGACATGATCGGACTCAGCGGACTGATCACACCAAGTCTCGACGAGATGACCCACGTCGCGCGTGAAATGAAGCGACGAGGCATGACGATGCCGCTCTTGGTCGGTGGAGCCACAACCAGCGCCAAGCATACTGCGGTCCGCATCGCACCGGCTTACCAAGCCCCTGTTGTCCACGTACTCGATGCGAGTCGCAGCGTCGGTGTTGTCGAGAAATTGCTCAACAAAGAAACTCGCGACGCGTTCATTACCGAAAACTCGCAATTGCAAAGCGAACTCGCAGCGAGTTTCCAAGCGAGAAGCCAAAAACTCGCGCCCTATGAGGTTGCCTGTGCGAATCCCTTCGAAACCGACTGGAAAACCGTCCAGATCGACAAACCATCCTTCACCGGCACCCGTGTGCTATCGGATGTGCCGCTCGCTGAAATCCGCGAGTACATCGACTGGTCACCGTACTTCATGACGTGGGAACTCAAAGGCAAGTATCCCAAGATTTTCGAAGACAAAGTCGTTGGTGAAATCGCCAAGGAAGTCTACGAAAAAGCCAACACGATGCTTGACCGCATCATCGCTGAAAATCTGATCCAAGCGAAAGCTGCTTATGGTTTCTGGCCAGCCGCGGCCGACGGCGATGACGTGGTTCTTTACACGGACGAGTCACGTTCGAAGGAGAGAACCAGATTGCATTTCCTTCGTCAGCAATGGGAACGACAAGGCCAAAAAGACTATCGCTGTCTTTCCGATTATGTGGCGCCGGTTGGATGTGGCCGCGAAGATTACATCGGCGGCTTCGTCGTCACCGCAGGCATTGGGGCTGACGCGCTCGCGAATCAATTCAAGAAAGATCTCGACGACGAGAGTTCCATCATTGTCCAAGCTGTTGCCGATCGTTGTGCCGAAGCGCTCGCAGAATACTTGCACCAACAAGCCCGCCGCGATTGGGGTTTCGGAGCGAGCGAAGGACTGTCGACCGAAGATCTGATTGACGAGAAGTATCGCGGCATCCGCCCCGCAGCTGGATACCCCGCATGCCCTGATCACACCGAGAAGACAACGCTTTTCGAATTGCTCGACGCCCAGAAAAACACAACCGTCGAGTTAACATCGAGTTATGCGATGTGGCCTGGCGCGAGTGTCAGCGGTCTGTACTTCGGACACCCCGAGTCACGTTACTTCACCGTCGACCGGATCACCAAAGACCAGACCACCGCCTACGCCAAACGCAAAGGCTGGTCCCTCACCGAAGTCGAACGCTGGCTCGCCCCGAATCTCGCCTACGAGCCGGACGCGTAGACAGGTCGTCACCAGCTAGAATCAGAGCTGCCACTTTTTGTCCGATTTTGGAATTTCCTCGATGAGCACCGGATTATCCAACGATTCACCACCCAACACAGCGGTGCTTCCTCCACCGCTGATGACGGCTGAACAACTACTGGCGATTCCAGACGACCAAATGGAGCGAGATCTGATTCGCGGACAACTGAGGGAGCGACCGATGACCAAGAGAAATCGTTTTCACGCAGCCACCGAAGCCGCTATCGCAAAGCTTCTCGGTAACTGGTCCGATACTCAGGCAGAACCGCGCGGCACCGTTTTTTCTGGCGAAGTGGGATGCATTTTGCGACGTGAGCCCGACACCACGGTCGGCATCGATGTCGCCTATGTGTCTGCTGAGATGATGCACCGGCAAACCGGGGCTACGACGATGCTCGAGGGTGCGCCAACTTTAGCCGTTGAGGTCCCCTCGCCAAGCGAAACGATTCAAGACTTGCACGAAAAAATCAACGCGTATCTCGAGTGCGGCGTCGAAGTCGTTTGGATTGTCGATCCTTCATTCCAAACCGTGACCGTCCACGAGCGAGGCGCCGAACCGGAACTCTACAACCGCGAGAAGTCGTTCTCGCACCAGCGATTGTTCCCAGGTTTGAATGTCGAAGTTCGAACTCTGTTTGCTTGATCAAGCTGAAGTAACTCCACAAGTTTCAGCCATCGGGATCATCGAGCAGTGTTTGCAATCGTTCGTTTAAAGGTGGCTCAAACTGAGCCGGCCAAGTTGCGTCGATCAATTCGCTTGCCATTGATGTCGAATGATTTTTCTGGATCAGGCGCGGGTGAAACATAATTGGCTTTGACTCGTTCGTTCGCCCAAATGACATGGACGGCCTGGCTCGGTTTCCCATTCGGCCCGTCGATGAACATTGTCACGTCGAAGACTTTTTCACACCGGAAACCGTACTTCGCGAGTGCGAGGGTTGCCCGTTCAGCGTCTTCGACTCGAAGCAGGATGCCGACGTCTTGCGTATTTCGAATTGCCCCTTCGTCGCGAGTTGCAACCCAGGCGGCGAGCCTTTACACGCGATCGGTTGCTGAAGATCCTTGGCGGTGAAGTGACAGGTGTTGTCCAAGGACTTCGCTCACTTGGGACACGTCGCGGCTTGAAAAGCGATCGGCTCAGATCGCTCGAACGCATCTGTAGCTATTTGGCAAAGAACGCCTTGCGGATGCGATATGATGAATACCTTCGTCGTGGCTACCCGATCGCATCAGGAGTGATCGAGGGTGCTTGCCGTCCTTTAGTTAAAGATCGCATGGAACGCAGCGGAATGCGATGGACGCTGGAAGGAGCACGATCGATGTTGAATATTCGAGCTGCATTTCAAAGTGACCACTGGCGACCCTACTTAGACTGGCACATGCAAAATGAAGTCCGATGCACCCACCCCAACCGAAACTTGCTTAAAGACTACACACCGCACGTACTTGCCTGCTAACCAGCGGAACGTCGGTTACACCCAAATGTTTTCTTCATTCTTGCTTTTCGTTGTCATGTTTATGCACACGGAGGTGCACGCACAGGAGAACGTTCAATTTGATGCTGGCAAAATTGGACTGGTCAAAACCGAACTGGTCAAGGATGCGGCTATGAAGGTGTGGCTTCAGCCTAGTTTTGCTCAATGGGTGGCGCCAGTTGTGCCATTCCCAGGTGTGCCCGCCCCAGTTGTGCCACTCTAGTTTTTCCTCGAAAACCTCAATGCTGCGACTTTCTGTCACAGCGTTGGGCGAGATCTCAGCCCACGGTATCTCAGCCCACGGTAATGCCGGACGGACCAAGAAACAGCGTTCCTCTCGGTTTTGCCCGCTGAAGGTGCCATTAAGACTATTGTCCTCGATACCATTCAAGAAATTCTCCAATCGCTCCATTGCCAGCAAAAGGTGGCAAATCTTTCAACTCGGTGTCTACTTCACGAAGCCATTCGTCAACCTGCAGTGCCACTTTCTCCGATGTATTCTTTAATTCCTCTGCATCTGATGGAGAGATTGCTAGTTCAGAAACTACTCGCGGATGGACAAAAAATTCAGTGAAGTGCACGTCATCGAGGAGCTGCAACCATGGGACTGCTTGCAATCGTCGAAGCTCTGCCTCATCTAGCACGGACGCAACGTGTGCATTCGAATCTTGAATATTCCTGGCCGTGTCCTTTAAGGCAAACTTCGCATCTGCACCATACAATTCGTCCTGTTTGGCCTCACTCAGCTCAAAGTTGTTGTGCTTGAGATTTATCAACAATTCCACCAACAGGTCAGAATCTCTTTCCTGCGTTTGATAAGCTCGAAGTATTGCATTGGGCTCTGATGGCGTTTGGAGCGGTGAATCCGATCTCAAAACGCCTTCCAGTAGACGCAGTGGCAGCGGTTCGTCTTCGGAGTCTTTTACGCCCAGTAACTGCAACATCTGTGATTCTCTTTCGAAAGACATCGACGACGTGAGCAGGAAAAAACCGTCTTCCAAGTGCTCGCGAATCAAACCTTGAAGCTTACGCTGATGCCGACCAAACGCCTCGTCAAGTGATCTCGAATCTTCACCATTCAATGAAAACGCATTCTGCACCGCTGGCAGTTGAAAAAGCTTTCGTAGTCCATTCTTCGCTGCAAATGCTCGGTACGACACGTTCCTAAGCCGCTTCAGCTCATCGGCATCGAAGAGCTCGCTAAAATTCCGCTGCTCCGCAGCCGCTTCTTCCTCAAGATGTTGGTAATAAAGACAATTATTCACGTCTTGGTTTGCAGGCAGCTTTTCCGCTGAAGCCAAAGCGACGACAGCACCACCACGGAATAAGTCCATATCCCCCACACCAAGACTTGCACCGAACTCCGCGTCCATCCCCAGCCGCTTAAAATTCAAATTCCCGTACGTGTCTAAGATCTTCGTCGAATACGATGGAACGTTGTTGAAAACATACAGCCGACCTTCGCCTTCACTGCACGCCCGCACATCGGAGCCGAGATAGCACAAAACCGCTACTGTCAACGAGTAGCGTGCGAGTTTGGGTAAAGGCATTATGCATCTCCATTTTCATTTACGGCTAACAAGTGTTGTTCGGAAGTTAGTGCTGTCACTGCGATGCCACAAGACCGATTCGCCAAGGCAATCAATTGGGCCTAATCAATTGGGGCCACCCAAGGCATGTGGGCTGATCGAGCTGGGTTGGGTGTGGGGAGGTGGCTCGATGTTTGCAATGCGGAGTCTGTTGATGTTCCGAAAACTTTGTGACAAAATTTTCGATTCGGCTGATGTTGAGGCCGGTTAACCGCTGAGGTCTTTCGTATTGGGGGTATCATGATGTGCGGGAAACTGTTTTCACGCTCTTCTCAGCGTCGAACGTGTAATTTCCCCTGGAGTCACTCGAACGCCGCCATTTGATTACACTGTTTGCATCTCAATAACTACTTTTTTGGAGTGTTCGATGATGCGGCGTGTTGCCTTGTTTGGCGGTGTTTTGGTGGCTTGTGTGCTGGGTAGCTTGGCCCAGGCTCAGTACGAATCGGGCTGGAAAGCTCATGATTGGGATCGCCCGACCCCGCCGGTTGTTCAACCGGGCGACGGATGTTTGCCGGTTCCACCACCTAGCGATGCGATCGTGCTGTTTGATGGGACGAATCTTGACGCTTGGCGAAGTGCTGATGGCGGTGAGTCGAAATGGGTCATCCAAGATGGCGTCATGGAATCAGTTCCCAATAGTGGTTACGTCTTCACGGAGCAGGAATTCGGTGATTGCCAACTTCACGTCGAATGGGCGTCCCCGGCCAAAGTTCAAGGCAGCAGCCAAGGTCGCGGCAACAGCGGCGTGTTTTTGATGGGGCTTTTCGAAGTTCAAGTGCTCGACAGCTTCGAAAACCGCACCTATGCCGACGGATCCGCTGGCTCGATTTATGGCCAGTTCCCGCCGCTTGTCAACGTCAGCCGCAAACCCGGCGAGTGGCAATCGTACGACATCATCTTCAACCGCCCACGTTTTGACGAAGACAAGCGACTGGTATCGCCAGCACGACTGACGGTCTTGCACAATGGTGTCGTGATCCAGAACGCGACGGAACCTTACGGCGGAACTTCGTGGCTTGTCCGAAATCCCTATGAACCTATTCCAGACAAATTGCCTCTCTCTTTACAAGACCACGGAAACCCCGTTCGCTACCGAAATATCTGGATTCGCAATCTTGACGAGAATCCGCGACCGGCTCCCGAAACTCCCTACCCAAGCGAAATCGTCGAACTGAGTTCCGACGAACTCGACGCATTGGTTGGCCAATACGGTCAAATCAAAATCGAACGTCGTGAAACGGGTCTGTATCTGCTGATGGGCGGACGCGAGCTAGAAATGCTCCCGCTGTCCAGCGACACGTTTGTGCTGCGGTACACTTCAGGGATGGTCAAGTTCGAGCGTGATGCCGAAGGCAAACCTCACAAAGTGAGCTTTGAATTCGGTGGCAGCACCACACGCGGCGAACGCAAATAGTATTTTTGAAGCTGGGCAGGCACGAGTTCTTCCGTTAGCAACTTGTGCCGCCACAGCCATCCACTGATTGGAATCAATTCGTCCATGGACGTTTCACGCGAACTGACCGACCGAATTCTCCGGCACGTATACGATGCCGAATATCGACCGGCCAAACCAAAACAGATTGCTCTGGCAATCGAAGCCTACCCCGATGACTACCGCGAAGTTCGGCGAGTCATCAAGCAACTGACGCTCGAAGGTCAGATCGTTTACGGATCGAATCACATCGTCTTCCCGACTGGCGATCGCCCAGCCAGTGGTGGGCTCGTTCGCGGCACGTTCCGTCGTGCGATGGGCGGTCAATTCGGATTCGTTCGTTTATCTAGCCCAGTGACTGGTGCCAAGAAAAACGACATGGCGGAGGACTGTTTCGTTCCGCCAGGCTACACGGCTGGCGCCCTCGAAGGCGACATCGTCGAGATCGAACTTCGGCCGAGCGATCATGGTGGTACCGAGGCCATCGTCAAGGAAATCATCGAGCGTGCTCGTCGACAGTTCACCGGCACATTCCGACTGCAAGGCAAACAAGCCGTCGTGTTTCTTGACGGAACGCCGTACACCGAACCAGTCGCCGTTGGTGATGTGCGTGGCTTGCCACTCGAAGACAACGACAAGGTGTTTGTCGAAGTCGTCAAATTCCCCGGCGACGGCGGGGCTGATGGCGAAGCCGTGATTCTCGAGCGACTCGGCAGCAGCAAGAATCCGGCGATCGACACGCTGACGATCATGCGCCAGTACGGGCTGCCGGATGAATTCGATGAATCCGTCCTCGATGACGCACGTACTCAAGCGGATCGTTTTGACGAAACCAAACTCGATCCGAATCGACGTGACCTGACCGAGTTACTCACCATCACGATCGACCCCTTTGATGCACGCGATTTCGATGATGCGATTTCACTTGAACGCGATGGGCGATTTTGGAGATTGCGAGTTCATATCGCGGATGTGAGTTACTTCGTTCCGCGCGGCAGCAAGCTTGATGACGAGGCACTTAAACGCGCGACGAGCGTTTATCTTCCCGATCGTGTGATCCCGATGCTTCCGGAGATCATCAGCAACCACCTGGCCAGCTTGCAACCCGAGCGAGTGCGATTGGTCAAAACGGTCGAGATCGAATACGACCAGGACCTGAACATCACTCACAGCGAGGTTTATAACGCGGCGATCCGCAGCGACATGCGGTTGAATTACGAGCAAGTTGACCAGTTCCTCGCGAGCCCCGAAGTCTTTCGCGAGTCATGGGGCAACGAAGTTTGTGACTTGCTCGCAAGGATGCACGAACTCGCGATGGCGATTCGCAAGCGTCGTTTCAAACGCGGTTCGCTGTCGATGGACATGCCCGATATCAAGCTCGACTTGGACCGTTTAGGCAAAGTCAAAGGTGCGCGTTTGGTGACTCATACCGAGAGCCACCAAATCATCGAAGAGTTCATGCTCGCGGCCAACCAGGCCGTCGCGACTTGGCTCGACGACCAAGAACTCGCGTTTCTGCATCGCATCCATGCTCCACCTGATCGTCGCAAACTTCGTCAGCTTCAAACGTTCGTCCAAGACCTGGGGCTGAACGTCGAGTCCGTAGAAAGCCGTTTCGAGATCCAAGCGATCTTGGACCAGGTCGCAGGAACGCCGCTGGAAAACGCAGTGAACTTCGCCGTGCTCAAGGCCATGACGAAAGCCGTCTATGGTCCGCAAGTCGAAGGCCACTACGCACTCGACATGGAGCACTACTGTCACTTCACCAGCCCGATTCGTCGCTATCCCGACCTGACAGTGCATCGTTTGGTCCAGCGATTGATTGACGGCGAGCCAACGCCGGACGATCCGTACGAGTCGCTGTTCAAGCTCGGGCACCACACCAGCGACATGGAACGCAACGCCGAACGGGCAGAGCGTGATTTAATTGAGTTGAAACTATTACACTTCTTGAGCAAACAAATCGGGCAAACGCTCGAGGCGGTGATCAGCCGTGTGTTCGCCGACGGGATTCATGCTCGCTGCGTCAAGCTACCTGTCGACGGATTCATTCCAACAGCGACATTGCCCAATGACAAATACCGTTTTGAAAAACGCGGACAGATGCTCACTGGCTTCAAGGACGGTAATCGTTATCGACTTGGCGATTCGCTCACCGTTCGTATCACAAAGGTCGATCTACAGGACCGCCAGTTGTATCTTGAAGTCATCAAGAACCACTCTGTTGGTCGAACGATCAAAGGGCCTGCCAAAGCAACTGCTGGAAAAGCTGTGGCGAAACCCAAACGACAAACCGTTCGCCGCGAAATGAAGAAACGCCGCAAGCGTTAAAAGCGGATCCATCAACCACTCACTGGAGAAGACACTGTGTTTCGTTCCTGTACTCGATACGCCTCGACACTCGCCATCGGCTTGGTCTTCGCATCCGCACTCCGTGCTCAAGACGTCGTCGCAATCGAAGGTGTCATCGCACCGAACGCGAAATTGGAATTGATCGCCGACGGATACGAGTTCACCGAAGGCCCAGCTTGCGATGCAGATGGCAACGTCTTCTTTACGGACCAGCCGAACGATCGAATCCTTCGCTTTGATGCGTCAACACGCAAAGTGGAAACGTGGATGCAACCCGCCGGACGCAGCAACGGTTTGTTCTTCACTCCCGACGGAACACTCATCGCGTGTGCTGATGGCAAGAACGAACTGTGGTCAATCAATGTTGCGGACAAGTCACACCAAGTCATCGTCGGCAAATGGCAAGACAAACTGTTCAACGGCCCGAACGATTGCTGGGTTAATACCGACGGATCGATTTACTTCACTGATCCGTTCTACAAGCGACCGTACTGGGATCGAGGCGACAAGGAACTTGCAAACCAAGACGTTTATCGTGTGTCGGCGGACGGGAAAGACATCACATTGGCTGCGAGCGAGTTCCAACAACCCAACGGAATCGTTGGTGACCGCGACAAGCGAGTCTTGTTTGTTGCCGACATCCGAGCTGGACAAACCTATCGCTTTCGCATCAGTGAAACGGGCGAGTTGGTTGATCGCCAACTGCACTGCGAATCCGGAAGTGATGGCATGACGTTGGATCGCGAGGGGCGACTCTATGTCACTGGGAAAGCGGGTGTTACGGTGTTTGACCCCGATGGCAAGAATCTCGGTTCGATTCCGACACCAGCGGGTTGGACCGCGAACGTTTGTTTCGGCGGCAAGAATCGTGATGAGCTATTCATCACCGCCCAAAAAGGATTTTACGCGATCAAGACACTCACTCGCGGCCTTTGATAAAAGGCGCTCACGTACCCCTACGACGATTTCTCAATCAGGGATAAACTGCGAACCAGCACCGATCGTTGACAACCCGAAGAAGCCTGAACTCGCGACAGTACGCGTCTTGCCCGAATGCAAACGTGTGACTCGTTGATGGAACTGTATTTGCGATGAGTACCCAGCTACAGACCACGCCACTCGATGCGTGGCACCGCGCCGCCGGTGCTCGTATGGTTCCCTTTGCGGGCTTTGACATGCCGATCCACTACGGGTCGATCGTCGCGGAGCACCAAGCTTGCCGCACCTCTGGCGTGCTGTTCGACGTTTCCCACATGGGACGATTGCGATTCGACGGCGAAGGCGCCGCTCGGTTGTTGGACAAACTCTTGACGCGGCGAGTCACAGACCTGGCGATCGGAAGAACGCGATATTCACTTATTTGCCAAGAAGATGGCGGCATTCTCGATGACGTGCTGGTTTCGAACCTCGAAACGCCCTCCGGCCAACAGTACTACTTGCTCGTCGTCAACGCATCGAACCGACACAAGATTCTGGAATGGATCACGCCCCAACTCGAGCATTTCCCGTACGTCACGCTGAGTGATCGAACAGAGCTCACCGCAATGATCGCGTTGCAAGGCCCCAAGGTGCTCGAGGCTTGCGGCAAGTTCTTCAAGTTCGATGCAAATCGATTGAAGTACTACCACAGCGTGATCACAGAACATCTGAAAAAACCCGTCATCGTCAGCCGCACGGGCTATACCGGCGAAGACGGCATCGAGCTGATCGTTCGAGCCGAAGACGCTCCACGAGTTTGGGAGAATATGTTGCTTGCGGGGCGTGACGCCGGGTTCATCGCTGCTGGATTGGGCGCTCGTGACACCTTGCGAACCGAAGCTGGTATGCCGCTCTACGGCCACGAACTATCTGACTCAATCACGCCGATCGAAGCGGGGCTGAAATTTGCCTGTAACCTGGACGGCCGCGAGTTCTTAGGCAGCGATGCGATCCGTAAGATCGCCGACGAAGGCCCCAGCCGCGTCCGAATCGGGTTGACCCCGAACACGAAACGAGTCGTTCGCGATGGCGCAGCTGTACTCAATCGGGCTGAAGAAAAGATTGGCGAAGTGACCAGCGGGTGTCCGTCACCGACGCTGGGTCACTCGATCGCGATGGCGTATGTTGCTTCAGCAAACGCGGGCGATGAGACGGTGCTTGTGGACCTGCGAGGTGAACTCGTACCAGCACGCGTCACTCCCCTGCCCTTCTACCAGCGTCCACGTTAGTCGTAATCGTTCACGTTAATCGTAAATCTGTTTGAATCCTTTACTTGTCATTGAGGTCGGCGATGTCTCGCGATGAAAAGAATTTGCTGTACGCGGAGTCACACGAATGGGCGGACGTTGCCGATGTCGATGGTGCAAAGATCGCCACGATCGGCATCTCAGCATTCGCAATCGAACAACTCAACGACTTAGTCTACATGGACATGCCGCAAATCGGTCGAATGCTCACTGCGGGAGAAGAATTCGGCGAAGTCGAGTCAGTGAAGGCCGTTAGCCCGCTCTATTCGCCGGTCTCTGGGGAGATCGTCGAAGTCCACAGCGAATTGGCGGATAGCTTGGACCAACTTAAAGATAATCCGTACGACTTTGGCTGGATCATGAAAGTGAAGCTAAGCGATGAGTCGTCGCTCGGCTCGCTATTGGATTACGCTGCCTACAAGCAGCAGTGTTCAGAGGCCGGTTGAGCGATCGGCAAAAAGAACAGTGATCTCTGGACGTTGGATCCCGCTGGAATCGCACGAGGGATCGCTCAACATGGCGATCGACCAAGCGATTCTCGAGTCTGAATACCCTGGGCCGACGCTTCGGTTCTATGGGTGGTCGGCGCCGACACTTTCGCTCGGCTATTTTCAAAAGCTGGGTGATCGCTCACTGCACGCGGAAAGTCGCGAGCTCACCGTTGTTCGTCGGAGTACTGGCGGCGGTGCGATTGTGCACGACCGCGAATTGACCTACAGCCTCGTCGTACCACTCCAGAGCCAAGCGAAACTGTTTCAATCCGCATCGAACTTGGGTGCGGTGCCTGA
Source organism: Pirellulaceae bacterium (assembly GCA_041749955.1). Lineage (GTDB taxonomy): Bacteria > Planctomycetota > Planctomycetia > Pirellulales > Pirellulaceae > JBBSJZ01. Next base: position 35,611 of record JBGTAI010000243.1, read on the forward strand.
ACTTTACGAAGCCGTTCACCAGTCGGTCATCGATGCACTTGTTGAGTTCGGGGTACACGCCACACTCCACAAAGATTCGCTCGCTATCGAAAACCAGAACGCACCTATTGAAACACCAGAGCCATTCTTGTGCTTCCAACGTCGATCCGAATGGGATCTCACCGTAAGCGGATACAAGGTGCTCGGAAGCGCCCAGCGCCGAGTGCGTGGCAAAATCCTGCAACACGGCAGTTTGCTGCTTGGGGCTTCGAACTTCGCCCCCCAACTGCCCGGTGTGGGCAACTTCGGACGAGTCCAACCAACGCCAGCGAAAGTAGCGGCAAGCATTCTGAACAAACTTGAGGCGAGACTGGGTGTCCATTGGAGTGCGGAAACATTGAGCAATAAAGAACAGGAATTAAGCACAGCAGTTCAAAAAAGCCGCTTTGCAGACCCGGATTGGACCGCTCGTCGCTAGAAACTGAAATTCCCAGCATTCAACGGCACGATTTTCGCTCTACCCCAAAGTCAAGAAATGGGTGGTAATGGTGCCCGAGATAACGCTAATATTATCCCAGAGGGATGATCGCAACCGAAGAACCGAGTATAGTTATACGTTACGAGTGATCCCAACGAGTACCGGATGCCGATCCGGTACGAATGATGCTATCTGTTTCCGGATTCATTTTTCGTCAGTTGACACTAGAGGGCTCAGGCCTGAAACGACGGCGGTCGAGAACTTATTTTTTTCTATTGGGTTTGCGTTTTTAGCCGGTCGTGTTTGTGGCGAGTGCCGAATCAGAATTGCGGAAATAGGGTGAAAAGGGTTTTGTATGCAAGTTAAGCTTCGGGTGCTGACGGGAAGTCAGCTTGGCAAGGAGATCGCAGTCAACAGCGAGAAGTTCCTCGTAGGCAGGAGTGACTCTTGTCAATTACGTCCCAAGAGCGAGTCGGTAAGTCGTAAGCACTGCATCATCGTCATTCGTGACAATCGGGTACTCGTCCAAGACTTGAAGAGTCGCAATGGTACTTTCGTCAACGATTCGCGTTTGCCAACGGATCGTGCGAAAGCTCTTGAGTCAGGTGACAAGCTTCAAATCGGCAAACTGAGCTTTGAAGTGGTTATCGAGCATGGCCTTCAAGCGGCAAAGAAACCAGAAGTGGTCGACGTGTCGGACGCTGCGGAAAGAACGGTTGAAGCAGGGTCAAGCGATAGCCGGTTTGCACCTGTGGATGTCACGTCCTGGTTGGACGAAGCGGACCAAATCGATCGCGTCCGAAAGCTCTCGGATCCTGAGACTCGTCAGTTCCGCATTGAGGACACCGTTTCCAACACGGGTGATGGTTCCGACAGTACCGAACTTTCCGTCGACGAATCTGCCAAATCAAACCTTCTCGGCCCGAACAAAAAGAAGGCTCCTCCTGGCAAATTGCCGACCGACATCAAGAAAGCAATGACCGCCAACTCGCGAGATGCGGCTGATGATGCACTCAAGAAGTTCTTTAGTGGTCGATAAGACCGCCAGAACTCAACCCGTACACCGAGCAGGTCGATTGTGTCTGCTTGGTGTCGTTTTGTTTCTGGGTTGGCCCCATCACGCTCGCAATGTGTCAGCTGAAGAACTGATTCGTTTGAGAAACGGAATCATTCTGCGAGGCTTTCCGTTGGAAATCGCGTCGCTTGACCAGAATCCATTTGCGATGGGTGGTGCTGGCGAGATCCAATCTCGCCCCATCTGGATGGTCGACGATGGCCTGCGACGAGTCTATATCCACAAGCTCGCCATGGTCGTCGGCGCGCCCGTGAACGTTGCTGATCTCCAGCAAACGATCACTCTTTGGCAACCCCAGCCCGTTGGCGGACGCGAAGTTCAAGGTCTCGGCGAACTCCTCGGAATATCGTCGCTGAATGAATATGGACGCCGAGAAGTTATCGTTCGCGGCCCAGACGGCGAACCGCTTCCGATTTTGCAAGGAATCACCGAGATCAATGCTCGATACGCAAAGCTCGAGGGGCTGAAGTCAAAGCCGTCGTACATTTGGGACATGCGGTTAGCCACCAGTTCGTTGGACTCTGCGTCGCTTCGCGCGATCTTCAATCGTCGCCTCAACATGAACGATCTCGATGCTCGCTTGGATGTCGTGCGATTCTTCAATGAGACTGAGCGGTACTCCGACGCCAAACAAGTGCTGCTCGAAACGATTCAACTTTTCCCCGATGAAGAACGGCTTCAGTCGCAAATCGCTTCGATCACTGAGCGACAAGCGAACCAGTTGCTCAAAGAAGCGCAAGTCCGACTCGAAGCTGGACAACCGATCTTGGCCCAGCGGATCCTTGAGCAGTTCCCTTTGAATGACGTTGGACGCGTGACGAAGATCGAGGTCCAAGATGCTCTCGCTGAATTACGCAAAACGCAATCTCAGGTGGACTCGATCATCACGAACCTACGTCAACAAATCCAACAACTCCCGGCCGCACAAGCTGACGTGATCGGGAAGCTCGTCGACGAGATGAAGCTTGGCCTCTCTGTCAATTCCATGACGCGAATGAGTGACTACTCGCGATTGGGCCAAGCCGAGGAAGTCCCACTGGACAGTCGGATCGCACTCGCTATTTGTGGTTGGCTGCTCGGCAGCGGCAGCGGGGAACAGAACCTTTCCATCGCCGTGTCGCTGATTTCTGTCCGCGAAAAAGTTCGTGAGTATTTAACGACAACGAATCCAGCTCGTCGTGAAGCGATCTTGAATGAGCTTCGTGACATCGAGGGTTCGGAACCGGAATACGTGAGCCGGCTGCTTCCGCTTCTTGTCCCCGTGAAAGAATTTCCTGAGGCCGCCGCCGACGAAACCATCAGCGGCATGTATCGAATGCGGGGCATCGAGGGCATGGCAAGCGATGCGGACTATGACATCCAATTGCCACCGGAGTATGACCCTCAACGATCCTATCCTTGCATCGTCGCACTTGCACCGCCAGGCGCCGATCCGAGCAGCCAGATCGAATGGTGGTCGGGTCGGTATGACGAGAAGATGAATTCCCGACTGGGGCTTGGCTCACGCCATGGCTACATCGTAATCGCACCGAAGTGGACTCGAGCGGGCCAGGGACTCTATGAGTTCACGGCAATTGAACACGCTCGCGTATTAGCTTCGCTTCGTGACGCCATGCGACGGGCCCAGATTGACTCAGACCGAGTGTTCATCGTCGGCCATGGTGAAGGGGCCTCCGCCGCTTGGGACATTGCCCTGTCGCATCCTGACCTGTGGGCTGGGATGGTGTCAGTTGGTGGCGAGCCTCGCAAGACGATCCAGCACTACGATGCCAATGCCAAGTACGTACCGCTTTACCTGCTGATGGGCGAAAAGGACGGAACGCCGGCACCATTCATTCGCAGCGGACCGACCATGGATGACTACATGGGTATCGGCTACGACGCGATGGTCGTGATGTACCGCGGTCGCGGACGCGAATACTTCTATGAAGATATGCCCAATATTTTTGAATGGATGAACTCGTCAATTCACGTTCGCGGCACTCCTCCCAAAGACATCGAAACGTCGACAATGCGAGTGGACGATCGTTTTTTCTGGTGGCTTGAAATGAGTCCGATCAAGCCTCCAGCCGCGATTAATCCTGTGCTTTGGGACCAGGCGGAGCGACTCCGAGCCGGCAAAGTCTCAGCATCCATCGGTGCCGAAAACCAGATTCGCGTCGGGCAAGGGCCGGCGGACTCGTTTACCGTTTGGCTCAGTCCCGACATGGGTCTCGATATGTCCAAACGCATCACCGTCCGCTACAAGCGTCCCTACTACGTGGATTTCCAAGGCGATCTGTCCGTCATGCTCGAGGATGCCCGCACCCGCGCGGACCGAAAACATCCATTCTGGGCCAAAGTGACGATGCCCTAGAGCCTTATAATGCGGATTCCCTGGACACCCTTGCGGGCCTGGTGGGGTTAGCATTCCAGCCATGAACTCTTCATGCTCCGCGAGATCGCAAATCCGGTGAAACTTTCTCGTCGGATCTGGGTCCTATCATTTAAACTCTTTGAAGACACAGGAGTCCTCAGGCGTGAAACGACGAAATTTTCTCTTGGACAGCGCAGCAGTCGTTGCTGGCGCAGCAGTAGCCGCAGATTCGCTCTCGGCGGGCGCGGCTGATCCAGCACCCGCGGCTGATCCAGTGCCACCCATTGCTTCTCGCTCGCGCGTCCGCCAATCCGTCATGGGCTGGTGCTTCAAGCCGATGAGCGGCATCGAGCTGGCCAAGCATTGCAAGCGAATTGGCTTGGAAGCGATGGAGGGCATTCCCGCAAGCGACTATCCGGAGGTCACCAAGCTTGGACTCAAAATCTCGCTCGTCGGTAGTCACGGTTTTGCAAACGGTCCACTCGATCCAGATAATCATTCACTCGTTGAATCCAAACTCCGCGAGGGCATTGATCTGGCCGTGAAGTTTGGTGCTCCGAACGTGATCACATTCACGGGGATGAAGAAAACTGGTATCAGCGACCAAGCAGCGAAACGTAACTGTTTGGAAAGTTGGAAACGCGTGCTCCCGTATGCCGAGGAGAAAGGGATTGGGATGGTACTCGAGCATCTCAATAGCCGTGACGATTCACATCCGATGAAAGGTCACCCTGGTTACTGGGGTGACGATATCGAATTGTGTGCAGACTTAATCCATGCAATCGATTCACCTAATTTTCGGTTGCTGTTCGACATCTATCACGTGCAAATCATGCACGGTGATCTGATTCGAAACGTCGAGCGTTACCACGAGATCGTGGGGCACTATCACACCGCGGGGAACCCTGGTCGTGGTGAACTCGACGATACTCAAGAAATCAATTACCCACCGGTCATTCGTGCGATCATGGCGACTGGCTATACCGGATATCTCGCACAAGAATTCATCCCCACCAGCGACGATCCGATGCGTTCTTTGGAGCAAGCATTCCAGTTGTGCGACGTTTAGATTCCCTACCTCGATTTAAATCGTGTAGTGCTTTCAGCTAGGCACACTCGTTTGATGGACACGACCTCACTACGATTCAACGAACTGGACCCAGGCGATTTTGAGCGTCTTGGCGTTCAACACCAAGAATGTCGATTGACGGTCATCCGTCGCGCGGCATCCCGTGCCGCATTGACTGTGGCCCAAACGAATGCTCGACGCGCCGCCAGTCAACCGCAAGGCTCACCTGAGACCAACCAAGGTCTGACCCAGGAACTCTCCTTGGTGGCCGCTTCGGCTTATCGGCTGCTGGACCCACGACGACGAGCGGATGCAACCGAACGAGCGCATGTTGGACGAATTCTCCCGGGAGCACTCCTTGCCGCTGGGCACACAAAGTTTCATTCAACTCCGTTTGCCAACGATGTTTTCGACACCACGGATGACGACATCGCAGCTCCCGTATTGATCGGCGACACGGCGATCACGGAAACAGTCCCGCACCATGAACCGTGGTCGACTGTCTTGACCAACAATGCCGCCGAGCTGAGCGAGCAAATCTGTACTCGCGATTTGATTCGACATTACGAATCAATGATACCACTTGAGCGCATTCGACGATGGGTCCATCAGCCCCAGATGATCATCGGCCTGATCGTCGCATTGCTGCTAACCTCGGTATGGTTGGTCTTTTGGCGACAACGAGAAACCTCGCGAGTACTCAATTCGACACTGGCAAAGCAAACGCAAACGCGACCTTCAGCCGTAACCGTTATCCCTTCAGCCACGATCTCTCTGGATGCGTCACCCGCTTCGATACAGCACCCCATCCAAAAACTCAAGCCAGAAGCACCTGTCATCACTGAACCTTCGGTAGATACATCAACCGCACACGAGTTGCGCACGGTGCATTCATCACGACTAAGAAGCGATTGGACGCTGCTCATCCAGAACAAGGTTTCTCCAAGCGACTCGGCATCCGTGCCGCCACCGATCGTCGAGACCGTGCCGGTAACTCCACAGAATTCAGCCACCCTTCGAGTGCCAGCCTTCTCAACCGAACTGAGCGAGGCAACTCGAAAGCGGCTCCTGCGAGAGTTGCTGCCGATGGACTATCTCGAAACGCTTAACGACGTCAACGCAGTACAAATTGCGGGTGATCGATTCCTTGAATCAAGCTCCAAGGGAACTATCGAGCATTGGTCTGGCGAGATCATTGCGGCATCACCAGCATGGTTCTCCGGTAACATCAGCGAGTTGCACCGACGTTGGCTAGCAGTCTCAGAAGTTTATGACGTCGACTTCGCTCAGTTCATCGTGATGACCTACATCGAGGCAACCGCCCTGCCCTGCTCCACCACGCTCAACGACAGCGTGATCTCGCACAGTCTCGAAGCCGTTCAATTCATCCTTGCGGATGACACCTTGGACGCGTGTGAAGAGTTGATTCGATTCAGCCGAAACCAAAGCGATGATGTTCAACAATGGAATCATCTCAGCGAAGCCATCAAGCTAGCCAAGAGAACGAGCACACGAGTGGCTGACAGAAGCCCGATCGATGCGGCAACTTCGTCCGAGGCGACCATCATCGGTCGACACCTCTGTTTTCTATCTCGCGATTGGAGCGAAGGATTACCATGGTTGGCTCGATGCAGCGACGCTCGCCTCATGGGCATGGCAAAGAATGAACTCCGGTTAACCGAGTCAAAATTAAGCTCGGCAACTGATTGGGCTGAGGCATCAAGAATCTGGCAAGGCTTTTCCGAAGGGCTGACGGGTTACAGCCAACAAGTCGTTCAACTGCATGCCGTTGAAATCCTCTCGCAAGCCATCTCGCTCGCCAGCCCGATCGACGAACTGCGTTTGACCGAAGAACTCGAAAAGCTTCAATCCGAACTCCCGAAATCGCTACTCGTTGCTAACGATTGGAGTAAACGCTTCGAGTTCCAAAAGGCCGAGAAATCTGTCGAAGAAATTCAATTGCCACCCGTATCCATGCTAGCTTTGCCAGAGCCTCACCCTCGCCACATGGAACCGATTTTTCTAAGCGGGCAGGTCTGTATGGCTGACGGGGTCGACCAGCTACTATCGCTGCGTTACCAAACTGGCACGGTCATTGGCCCAATAAAACTAGCGACGATACAGCGTCACTCGCGATCGCTGTTTTCTCCGCTGCACCTCGATGTTTCAGGGACGTTCACAGAACACCAGGGCGGAACCGTCGTTATAAGCACTCATGTTTCTTCACAGAGCTTGCGTCAAACCGTGTACCTTGACGGTGAGAAGATCGAAATCGATCCGCTTGAAGGCATCGCCCGTTGCAGCGTTCCCAAGGGTGAACATACCGTCCGCTGGGTCGTCGACGGCGTGAATTTTGAAACACTGTTTTTGAGCCTCGAGCGGTAAACTACCGGACACTTCGACACCGGCCAGTTCAAGAATGACGGGTTTCGAGCGTGAAAACGGATTTACCTCCGTGCCCCCGTTGTCCTCTGCGCTACAATCTACGCACGCATCCAAAACACCAGAAAACACCTCACTCGGAATAATTTCTATGAACGCGGTCATGATGGCTCCCCCACATCCATCGACACTTGCCGAACTGCGGTCGAGCGGTTGGCAAAGCCGCTCGGTCAAAGACGAGATCCGCGCAAACTTCACTCGCATGCTCCGCGAACGCGAAGAACTATTTCCTGGAATCATTGGCTACGACGATACCGTCATTCCAGAAATCAATTTGGCACTGTTGGCCGGACACGACATGCTCTTTCTCGGCGAGAAAGGGCAAGCCAAGAGCCGACTGATGCGGATGCTGACCCGATTCATGGACGAATGGATTCCTTATCTCGATCACCCAGAACTTCCGGTACACGAAGACCCAGAGAATCCAATCACCACTGCTGGCAAACGCCTCGTTGCCGAAACCGACCCCGACAACATCAAGATCGCTTGGTGGCATCGCAGCGAACGTTATGCGGAACGGTTAAGCCCCGGCACTAAGTTCGCCGACATCATTGGCGAAATCGATCCAGCAAAATTGACGAGCGGAGTCAGTATGAGTACTGAGGAAGCCTTGTCGTTTGGACTGATCCCGAAAATGCATCGTGGCATCTTCGCAATGAATGAACTCCCTGAACTCGATGACCTCGTTCAGGTTGGCTTGTTCAATATCCTCGAAGAGCGTGACGTCCAAATCCGTGGCTTTCCTATTCAGTTCGATTTGGACATCGTGATTCTCTTTTCCGCCAATCCGTCGACGTACAACCGTTCGGGAAAGGTCATTCCACAACTCAAGGACCGTATCGGTTCGATCATCCAAACGCATTATCCGGCGGACCGTGATCGCGGCATCGAGATCATGCAACAAGAAGTCGGTGATGATCTGCAAGGGGAATACCATGTCCAGGTGCCGTACTTCATGTACCAGATCATCGAAGAGATCACCAACCAAGCCCGACGCAGTAAGTACATCGATCAAGCCTCGGGCGTCTCAGCTCGTTTTTCGCTCGCGAACTTTCGTACCATTGTTGCGTCCGCTCGCCAGCGTGGAATCTTGCACGACGAAAAACCGTCGGTTCCTCGGATCAGCGACCTGGGTCACTTGTACGCAAGCTCCCTTGGAAAACTCGAACTCGATTTGATGGGCACACATCAAATGGGTGAAAAGCAAGTACTCGATGCCGTGATCTCGCAAGCGATTCAAGTCGTCTTTGCCGAGTACGTCGAAGAACACGGATTGTCCGAGATCGCTGAAATCTTCCGCGGTGGTGTGCGTGTGGAAGTTGGTGACTTGTTGCCAAGCAGCGAGTACGCCGAGCGATTGTCTCGCGTACCGAAAGCCTGGGACAAAGCGTTCGAAGTCAACGCAGGTGAGAACGAAGCGGTCCGCGCAAGTTGCGTCGAGTTTGTGCTCGCGGGCTTGTTCAGCATGGACCGCATCAGCCGTTCGCAACGGCACGGCAAAATCGAATACGAATTTTAATCAACGCTCTCCTCGAGAAATCGCAATGCCCTTTCGTCCCGGTGGAATTATCCATTCGTACCAAAAGTACGATCCATCGAAGTTCCCTTCGCCCAACCAAGAACCACCGGACTTGGTTTCGCCGGCGTTCGAACAGGCGCTGATGTACGGCAAGTACCGAGAGTTG
>JBGTAI010000244.1:0-27365 GCA_041749955.1 Pirellulaceae bacterium
CAGTGGGAAAACGAATGAGTCGCCACGAAATGAGTTCATCTATGTCGGTGACGACGGTGACGTGATGTCCATCCGCGTGGGCGATTGGAAGGCAACCTATTTGGAAAACCGCGCCGAGCAACTGCAAGTTTGGCGTGAACCTCTGGTTCACTTACGCTTACCGCTGCTATTCAACCTGCGTCGTGATCCGTTTGAGAAGTCGCAACATAACTCAAATACCTATCATGACTGGATGATCGACCGGGCTTTCGTGCTCGTGCCGCTCCAGGGTATCGCCAGCAAGTTCCTCCTGTCGTTGAAGGATTTCCCGCCGAGCCAAAAGCCAGGCGATTGGAGTCTTGATTCGCTCGAGAAGCAGATCAAGTCGATGACGACTCCTGGCGAGTAGTCTGGATCAAGCTGATAGAGAGCCGCCAAAACTGGCGGCTCTCTTTTTTTGCAGCCAGCCGAGTCAGACGCAATCAAGCTCACGAAGCGCAATCGTCTGCGCATCGAAGCCTCTGCCGGGCGCGCACGTTGCTGGCATGCCGCCAATTGGCTCGAGCGGTGCTCACTCGCCGATCGATGCCGGCAAACCTGGCGGTGGAGGTAATTGCAATTGAGTCGCGTTGGGCGTCAACGCGAGTTGATAGTGCTTAAGCAATCCATAGACCGAACGAAACTCGGGCCGACCGGCAAGTTGCTGGAATCTCACATCCGTCACAACGGTGTTGTAGTGCGAGAGCGTTTCTTCAACTAAGGCCAACGTAGGTTGCCCATTGTTTTCGGAATTAAAAGGCAACGCCAAAAACGCACTCCATTGAGGATCGAGAAGCTCGAAGAGTCTCGGCGCGATTTGAAGCAACTGGCTTCGAACCAAATCGGCCTCATTTGAACCATAACGCTGGGCGAGACCCGATTGGTGCCCAGGGCTACCAACGCCTTGAGTTTGCTCGAGTGCGTTGCCCGAGGCACCGGTGATGGCATTACCCGCGTAGCCGGCAATCACGCTTGTCAATTCAGCTGCAGCCGGCGGAACAATGACGGGAAGGTTTGGTCCAGGACTACGGTAATAGGCGTCAGTTGACAAAGGGTCGATTTGGATCGCCGAACCATCGATGGAAACTCCAGCGAATAAGCCGCGGCTCCGCGAATAGGTGTAAATCTCTGCTTTCAATTGCCCATCGGTCGCAACAGCTGTCTCTCGTCCGATCGGGCCAGCAGCCGCCGAGGCGTCGCCGCCGATGGTCAATTTTCCAGACAGGATTCCCTGAACGCTTCTGGCGGTCTTGAAAACGAGAACGATATCCGACGACTGCACGCCAGCCTGCCAGCCAATGTTGCCGCCCGTCAATGTAATGAACACGGGGGCGTGCCATGTGCCGTTGGGATCGCGAACAAAGAGCAGCCCTTTCCCGTGTCGCACACCCACGATGAACCCACCTTTGATGACGTTGGGAACAATCGCGACACCGTGGCAATCCGTGAGCATCGCGGCGGGAATTCGATTCAGCGGCGAAGACAAAGCTTCGTTGAGAACCAAACTGGCTGACTGAACGGTCTGGTCTTGAATCGTCTGTGCGTTCGCTTCAATAGCGCCGAAAATCGGCAAAAGCAACAGACTCAACACAAATGCATAAAACGGTTTCGGGGTCGTGATCACGTAACATTCCTTCATCAACGTGCTGGAAGTGGCTTTGTTTTGTATTAACCGCATGATAACGCATGACGTGTGTCCACAAGAACAGCGGATTGCTCGGATGCGAATTTTCTCGTCAACCGTTTGAATTGCGGAAATTACAACACAACTTCATGGCAACGGTTGCAGAACCGAATCCCCCTGGCGACAATGCCATTTCGTCGATTGCGGAGCGTTGCACGGCAGTGCGAAATGACTTGATTAACGTTCGCTCGTCTTTGAAATCCGAATGGGAACAGAAACATGTTCGACAGCTCTTCTTCGTGGTGTTTTCGGTTGGCTTTCGTTGTCATCGTTGCATCAAAAGCGTATTCCGCCGACGAATTACCGTCCTGGAATGATGGGCCAACGAAACAAGCGATTATCGGTTTCGTTGAGAAGGTGACCGACAAAGAGAGCACGGACTTCGTTGAGCCAAGTGATCGCATCGCCGTGTTTGACAATGACGGGACATTGTGGCCTGAGAATCCGCTTCCATTCCAAGCCGCATTTGCTTTCGATGAAGTAAAGCGACGCGCACCGGAAGAGCCTGAGCTCGACTCCGATCCGATGGTTCAAGCCGTCCTGCAAGGCGACATCGGAAAACTACTCGCCGGAAAACATCACGACGGTTTAATGCGGGTGATGGCGATCACCCACGCCGGTATGACCACCGATGAATTTGACGAGCGTGTGCGAAAATGGACCACTACCACAAAGCATCCGCGTTTTCAAAAACCGTACACCGATCTAACGTACCAACCAATGCAGGAACTGCTCGACTTCTTGCGAGCCAACGAGTTCAAGTGCTTCATCGTGTCCGGAGGCGGTGCGGACTTCATGCGTGTTTGGACGGAACGTGTTTATGGCATCCCAGCCGAAAACGTGGTTGGCACGACAGGGCAAACCCGATACGAACTGCGCGACGGTTTACCAACACTCGTGAAAACGATCGACAATTTGTTCGTCGATGACAAAGAAGGCAAGCCCGTCGGCATTCACCAGTTCATCGGTCGTCGGCCGATCGCTTGCTTTGGTAACAGCGACGGGGACCAAGCGATGATGGAGTACACGACGATTGGGAATCCACGACCCAGCTTTGGACTCATCGTTCATCACACCGATGCAGAGCGAGAGTATGCCTACGACGCACATCCAGCAAGCTCCGGCAAACTCACGACTGCACTTGAAGCCGCCGAGCAACGCGGATGGACCGTCGTCGACATGAAAGAAGACTGGAACAAGATTTGGCACGATGCGTCAAACGAGCCTGCGCAACCGGTCGATAACAAGTTGCTTGGAAACTGGCTCGCCGAAGACATCGATGGTCGAGGAGTCCTCGATCGCGCACAAAGCACTTTGGAGATCAACGCCGATGGATCGGTCACCGGCAATACATCCGTGAATCGCTATCACGGCAATGCGGCCATTGAAAGCGATACCATCACCTTCGGGCCAATGGCAATGACACGACGCGCTGGGCCGCCAGCTTTGATGGACCAAGAATCCAAATTCATGAATGCTCTCAACCGTGCAACCGGATATCGGATCGCCGAGACCGGTTTATTGTCTTTGATCGATGCCGGTGGCAAAGAGGTCCTTCGATTCTCAAAAATGACACCGTAATGCTGGCGATGCCCACAACGCACAACGGACCGGCGTTCGACTCGAACAAGCCAGCCCATCGATTCGCAACTTATTGCTGAAACAGAAGCCAATTTATGGAATATCAGTTCGAATCGATGGGACCGTTACTACGAATCGTAGTCCTCGTCTTCATGCTCGTCTTTGCGTTGCTGCTCCTCGCACTCGCCGTGCTATTAGCTGCACTACCCGGACAAATCGCGAAAGCTCGCAACCATCCACAACACCAAGCGGTCAACGTGTGCGGCTGGGTTGGCCTGCCGACCGGAATTCTCTGGGCGATTGCACTCGTGTGGGCTTTTTGGGTCGACGACTCAAACGTCCCGAACGCTTCGCCCCTGAATGCAAACCTAGCAAAGCAACTTGACCAAATCGAAGCGTCGTTGTCCGCACTCGAAACGAAACTCAAGGGAGCTCACTCATGATTCCCGCAATTCTTAGTTGCATCTTCGTGATCTATCTCTACCAAACACTGAATCACACCAAGCCATCACCCGACCAGCTCGACGACGACGTAATTACACTCGAATCGCCTGGGTCGCTGTCAACGCGCATGAATCGAATTCAAGAGCGACTCGACAAACTAGCAAAAGGCAGCGAATCATGAGTTGGATCTTAGGTGCCGGGTACTGCGGAATCCTTTGGTTGGTCTTCGCGAAATTCAAGTTACTGAGGCTGTCACTGCCGATTGCGATTGTTGCGGCATCCGTCGGCCCCGCTTTGATTGTCGCGTTGTTGTTTTGTGCCCAGTACTACCATCCGCTGACGTACAACGCGATCGCGTTTGAACAAGTCGTACCGATTGCGGCGGGAGTCAGCCAGCGCGGACGTGTGATTGAGGTTCCTGTCAAACCGAACGTTCCACTCAAAGCCGGCGTTGTGCTTTTCCGAGTTGATCCGACTCCCTACGAGAACACAATTCAGCAATTGACGGCCGCACTGGATCAAGCGCAACAGAGCAAGAAAGTGGCTGAGGCATCAGTCGAATTGGCGGACGCCGGCGTGAAACAAGCGTCATCGAGCTTGGACTTTGCTACTAAGACACGCGACCGAGAACTAAAGCTGATGGAGCAACAAGCCGGCAGCCAACAGAGTTTGGACAATGCCGTCAACGCATTCAATCAAGCAAGTGCCGCCTTTACACAAGCCAATACGAGTCTCTCTCAAGCAAGGTTGGCCGTCAGTTCAGCATCCGCTCAAATCGCTCAAACCCAGACACAATTGGACACCGCGAACTATGAACTCGACCAGACGACGGTCGTCGCACCGAGCGATGGATATGTTGTCAACTTGCAACTTCGCGAAGGCATGATGGTGGGCGCGGTCAGCGGGCCTGTGCTCAGCTACGTGTTGAATAACACGGACGACAACCAAGGCGTGCTCGTCGCCACGTTCAAGCAAAAGAATTTCTTGCTGATCAAAGAAGGGCAATACGTGGAAGTCGCTCTCAACAATTACCCGGGCGAGATTTTCACTGGTCGAGTTCTCAACACGATAGACGTGAGTGGGGCAGGTCAGTTAGCCGCAACGGGTACTTTGCCGACTACACTTTCCACGGGCAAACCCTCAACGTTTGCCGTACGGATCAAGCTCGATGACGCAGACACGGTGCGGTTACCAGGCGGAACGCAAGCGATCGCAGCGGTATACACCGACAACGTTCAAATCTCCGGCATACCCGTTATGTTCATGATCCGTGCTCAAAGCTGGATGCGATACTTGATGTAGTTTGGTTTCTATCAAGGGAATACGGTACGCTCAGCTTGCTAAAAACCATTATCTCCAGCCAGAGACAACAGAACTTGGTCGACCTTGAATGGGATTGCCAAGGAAGCACGACGACGTTACCCGGACTTTTCCTGAAAAACTCGCTCGGTACACCTTTTCTCGTGACGGTCGCCTCGTGACGGTTGAACTCGCGTTTGAGTATTTCCAGTCTTGCCGAAACCCGCTTTTTTGCGCCGTTGGACTAGAATCTGGTCCGTCACCGGGCGCCCACCGCTAAATCCGTGACAGATGTTCGAGTATACTCGTTCTATCCTTGCTACTACCCACTCGAGTTGAACAACATGATATTCAAACACTTCTCTTTAATCGCCGTTGCTGCAACGCTTCTGGTCTCATCCAGTGGATTTGCCCAAGACGAAAAACTGCCGCTATTGCTCAAACGTTCGCCTGCGAAGGCTAACGCGATTGGATATGTGAATGTTGGCTCGCTGAACAAGTTGATGAGTGACGCTGGATTCGCTCAGCAGGTTTCCGAAAACGTTGACGAGTATTGGTTCCTATCCGATCTCGACCTGAACAAGATGCAACCTCGCTGGGAAGCGGGTTACGCAACTCTGCAAAAGAGTATTACCGCAGCAGACTTGGCTGAGCGGGTCGGAGGATACGTCGATCAAGTTAGCGGCGAAGACGTCGTTTGGTCGCCTCAGCAAACCTACTTGTATCCCGGCAAGGACAATCGATTGGGAATCCTGCGTCCGGCGGACCGATCACTTTTGTCGGGTTGGCTCACACCGAATATCACCGTGAACTACTCGTCTTACTTGGATGCCAAAGCGAACCAACCCGAATCGTTTCTATCGATGATGTTGGCGATTGAAGTCAAGAATGTGTTCTCACCCGTACCGCTTGCAAAGCGTCTACAAGGCTTTGCGTCCTTGAAAGCCAATACGCCGGAATCCGTAGCCCAAGTACTCGCATCGGCAACTGGCGTGAGCATCATTGTTGGACGCCGCAGTTTGAACGAGTGCATCCTGACCATCTCCTGCACAAAGTCGCCCGCCGGATTAAAGAACATTGCACCCGCGATGCTTTCCGAAATGCTCGATCGTAGCGGCATGTCAGCACCTGAAGTATTGACATGGACGCCAAAGGTCGAGGGCAACGAATTGTCGCTTCAAGGACCGATCACCGAATCGACATTGAGCGGATTAATGAGCATCTTTAGCTTACAAAGCCAAGCATCGAAAAGCCTTGGCATGTCGCAAGACAGCGGAAGCCAAACCCGTACCCAGCAAGAACAAATCGGCTATCGTTCAAAGTATTACTTCGACGAAGTCAATGCAATCGTCGAACAGACTCGCAAGCACAAATCGACATCGACTGGTGCGCTCGCAATGTGGAACGATAAACGTGCTCGCCAAATTGATGAACTCGGTACCCTGAATGTCGATCCAGGAATGATCAAGTACGGATCTGACGTCGCAGAGACGCTTCGAGGCAACGCCCTGAATATTACCCAAGGCAATATCGAGGCTGGAAAAACGAAAGTGAGCGAAGGTCTGTCGCGAACCTATTCCGCTGGTGGATATTACGGGGGCGGCGCTTACTATGACCCAAATTCGTCAGTCGACTACCAAGCCGCCACGAGTGCCTACGCTCGCGGCAACGCGTACGCAAACTTTAAGGAAGCCTTGAACCAAATCGACCAAATCACGGCTGAGGTTCGTCGCGCGATGACCGACAAGTACAAGATTCAGTTTTAGTTGACTGCGGGTTCGTCAAAATGCATCCCTTTGACTAGACGAAGGGGTTGCGTGGCACAGAACATGCCCAACGACCGAGCAAGATAACTTTATCGGCGTTGGGGCTCGCTGGTTACCTACATTGCCCTTCAATGACCATTGGCGATTGCTCGCCAATGGGGACGATATCGACTCGTGCTTGACTGCAAGTCCTTGCGGACGCGTGTCGATAGATTGGGCTGGTAACGAGTTCGACTGCTTAGGCAAAAAACGCAGCACGAATCGACTATGCTGAGTATCTCTTTCCACGTGGCTAAAGGTGATATTTTGCGTCCGTGTTTCTCAACCGAAACTTCCCGAGCATGTTGCTCGTTGATGAAGGCCATTCTTTTCCTAATTACGCTCACGACGATTAGTGCTGGCGAGGACGTACCTAGCAAACGAGTGACCCCATGGACCTCGTCAAGAATCCTGGGAAGTCCAGACCCTGCGTTACCGTACAAGACTCAACGAGTCTTTGCCAACGTCGAGCTAAATCAACCCACAGACATCATTTGGCTTGCGGATGCAAAACGTTGGATCGCGACACAGTTGAACGGACAAATCGTCTCGTTCGAAAATGATCACGATACCGCGATCACGCGTCCAGTGCTCGATCTCAAGGAACTTCATCAAGGTTCCGTTTCGACGGTCGTCTCGACAACGTTCCATCCTGACTTGGCAAACGAACCATGGTGCTATGTTTGCTATGCGTCCAACCCGAAGGCCCCAAACGGCAGACACCTTGCACGTTTCCGAGTTACAGATGCAACGATACCGACAATCGATTTATCGAGTCGTGCCGAATTGCTGTCTTGGGCCGGATCAGGCCACACCGGCGGAAGCGTCCAGTTTGGGCCGGACGGCTATCTCTATGTCTCCGTCGGTGACACCCAAAATCCCTATCCTCCCGATGAGCGGAACACGGGACAGGATCTGAGCGATCTTGAGGCGTCGATCCTTCGCATTGACGTCAACAACCCAACCGACGACGAACCTTATCGCATCCCAGCAGACAATCCGTTTGCGGGAAGCTCGAATGTTCGCGGCGAGATTTGGGCGTTCGGTTTTCGCAACCCATGGAAGATGTCGTTTAATCCAGAAACCGGCGATCTGTTCACGGCGGACGTTGGATGGGAAATGCGCGAGATGGTCTATCGCGTCGAGCGTGGTGGCAATTACGGCTGGAGCATCATGGAAGGCAGCCAACCAGTCAAGCAATACCAGCAGCCAAGCATTCCCATCACGCCTCCGATCTTTGAACATACCCACCTCGATGCGCGTTCGATCACCGGAGGCTATTTTTGGCAAAGCGAACACTTGCCCGAACTCAAAGGGGCCTACATTTACGGCGATTGGATGACGGGGAAAGTGTGGGCATTAAAAACTTCTGATGACAACGTCCTTTGGCAAAAAGAGTTGGTCGACACACCGCTCCAAATCATTTCGTTCATGCTGGACCCGACCGGCGAAGTCATGATCGTTGGCTATGACGGCACCATCCACAAACTCTTGCCGAAGGTCGAGTCGACTCAACAGCACGAGTTCCCAAAACAGCTTTCACAAACTGGATTGTTCCAAGACGTCGTCACTCAGCAACCGGAACCGGGCGTCGTTGAATACGAGTTCAGTGCTCATCATTGGGCCGATGGAACACACTCGCGCCAATGGATCGCGATTCCCGGAAGCGAACAACTGGGACTCTGGGACAACCCACGATGGGACGTCGGGCAAGTCCACGGAAGGTTCAAGTTTCCGACCGATACGGTGGTGGCAAAAACGGTCAGCTATTACAGCGAAGTCGGAAACCCAAAGTCACAGAAACACCTCGAGACCCAAATCTTGCATTTGCTCGGTGATGAATGGCGCGCCTACAACTACGTTTGGAACGAAGAGCAAACCGACGCGACGCTTCAAGACGACGTTGCGACCGACCGCAAACTGACGATTCAAGACCCGAACGAAGCCAACGGCCGCCGGATCCAAACGTGGCACCACGCTAGCCGAAGTGAGTGCCTGCTCTGTCACATCTGGAGTTCTGGAACCGTCCAAGGTTTCGCGCCTGACCAGATCAACATTTCTGTCAACGGCAAAGACCAACTTGCGGATCTCGTGAACCAGGGGCTCTTTTCGCTCCCAATCCCAGTTACCGAGCCCATCGCATCACCCCATGACGCGACGCGATCGATCGAAGACCGTGGTCGCGCCTACCTAGCGATGAATTGTTCCAATTGTCACCGTCGACAGGGCGGTGGCACAGCGAACTTTAACTTCGAAATCAACAAGTCGCTTGTCGAGAACATGTTCATCGACGCAGTCCCCGCGCAGGGTGATTTTGGCATCGCGAACGCGAGAATCGTCGCCCCGGGGGATCCGTTTCGCAGCGTCGTGTTGTATCGAACGCTCAAATTTGGCCGAGGACACATGCCGCAATTTGGATCCAACGTGATCGACACTCGCGGGATTCAAGTGCTGCACGATTGGATCACATCGATGGCCGCGCCGGACAAGGAAGCTGTGAATGAACAAGCCGCGATCACGGAATTGGCCGCAATGGAAAATCCTGAACCAGCGATCGCAACATTGCTCAGCACGACGCGCGGTGCTGTCGCACTCAGCTTCGCTTGCGGCAACGAATCCATGCAAGATTCATTGCGTTTACGCATCATCGAAATCGCCAGCCAACACGGTGACGCACAAATCCGTGACCTGTTCGAAGGCTATTTACCAGAAGAACTACGCGTGCAGCGACTCGGCCCAACGATTGACGAAAGCTCGCTCTTGGCAATGCAGGGTTCCGCTGAACGCGGTCGCCAACTTTTTGAACAAGCCACAGAGATCACCTGTCGACAGTGCCACCAAGTTGGAAGCATCGGCAAGAATATTGGTCCCGACTTGAGCGGCATTGGAGCCAAGCAAACGCCCGCGGATGTATTGGCAAGTATTCTTCGCCCATCGGAGAAGATCGATCCGAAGTATCGCACTCAAACGGTGCTCACGGTGGACGGGAATGTCGTTACCGGAATCATAATCAGCGACACCGAAACGCAGCTGGTACTTAGCGACGCACAAGCCAAGACGCATACGATTGCGAAAGACGAAATCGAACTCGTTCAAACATCGTCCAAGTCCGTGATGCCGGAGATGCTGTTGGCGGGCATGACCACGCAACAAGGCGCAGATCTGCTGGCTTTCTTGAGCGAGCAACGCAAAGTCGACCCGCCACAGCAATAGCAACTTGCCGACGAAGATTCAATTGAACTCGGCGACCTGGGTCACTTGTGTCTCGGCGTAGCCGGCGATGGTGCCGGCATCGAGGCAATCAACGAGCGATTGAAGTTTGGCGGACTCGTGAACTTTCACGACCAACCGCATGCCGTCGCTCGTGCCAGCAATCGCTTCATTGAGCGAACCGAGCAGACTCTGCTTACCAGGCGTTTCGCGTTCCCAACTTGGACCAAGCACCAAAAAGCCACCGTACTCGTCGATCTGGACTTCGATGGACTCGAGTTCTGGGGGCACATCAAGATTTGGATTCGGACTTGCCGCGTCGGACTGTTGACGCGGAATCTGGATTGACTTCTGCAGACTGAACGAAGCCGTCACCATAAAGAAAATGAGCAGCAAAAATGTGACATCCACCATCGGTGTCATGTCCAGTTCGCCACCTTCGCGTTTCTTTCGCGGCGTCGAATCGCTGTCTGTTTCTCGTAGCGCAACATCACAAGCATCGTCCGACATTTTCGCCTCCCGTTTCACCATTGAATCATCGCACAGATCCAAACGTCACGTTGGCATTGTACCAGCTCAAAAATCCCGACGCACTCCAGAAATTATCGATGGACAAGCGAAACCCATGTGTTTCGAAGGACTCGATGCAAAGCGGCACCGACGGTCTCTTCGAACTGGCCAAACCAAACGACGCCTCGTTGCCCGACTCGCACCTGAGCGTCCATGTCACTTGGTAATGCAACAATTCCCTTGAAATGGGGTGATACCAGCTCCATGGATTGGTTGGTTTCCGTGTCGTTGACCGCTTGACTTTCAAGAGGACCGCCCATCGCCGCGTACAGTGATTCATCAGGAGCTTGGCGGGTTCCGCGAGGTTCGACCTTCGACAGTTTCGTTGACAATGTCACGCCACCACTGATCCGAACGCGTACGGGATCCCCAACATGCTCAACAAAAGCCTCCAGCTGGTCTTGCGAGATCATGATTTGCAGTTCCTTTTTGCTCTCATCGCCGATCACGGCAATTTGATCTCCGACCTCCAAATACATTCCCAAACGATTTCGCAAATCTCGGGCGTTCAATCGACCGGCGGCGGTGGCACGCAACGACAACTCAGCGATTTGCCGTTGTTTCTCCGCTAACTTCTCCCGCAGCGAATTCAGCTGGTCCATTTCTGCTTGGAACGAATGCATTTCATCGTCGAGTTTGAAGACACGACACTTGATCAACGACTGCTCAATTGCAAGTTCAATATCGTCGGCTTCGGCAACCAGTTCACGATTCTCGAGCACCGCGATGACTTGCCCGCGTTCAACGTCACTGCCACTCTCGACTTGAATCGATCGCAAGAATCCTGGGCTCGACGCACGCACAAAGGCAATCGGTTCGTACTGTACGATCGCGTGAGCACTCATCTTGCTTGGCCATGCGACACCGTACCAGATCGAGGTGCAACACACCGCGACGCCAGCGCATGCAATCGAGACTCTTCGCAAACGAGACACTCGAAGTGGGTCGCTGCGAAAAAGATATTTAGCCAAGGCGAATAGCGGAAAGCCGATCCAAAGGACGACGGCGGCGCCGGCCAACAAGATCCCCAGCCCGTCAAACATGACGAGTGCCGCGGCGAACAGTGAAAAGCAAATGACACAGCGCCAACCAAGTGCGAATACAGCGTAGATGCGTGTTAGGACGTTTCTCCAGGACCACCCAATCAACGCGGAAACGCCTTCGCCAAGAATGTAGCGGCGACCGAGATAGTGTAGGTATTGCTGGCCTTCACCATACAAATTAGGAATTTCCAACCAGTCCGAGAGAATGTAATAGCCGTCGAATCGCATCAGCGGATTCGCGTTGAAGACGATCGTCGTCAACCCGGCCATGATGATCACGTTAAAGTACAAGTCTTTTACTAATCCGGCTGGCTCGGCCACCCAAAGCAGTGCGGCAATGGAAGCGATGACCAACTCAACGTACATTCCCGCGGCAGCAATATGAATGCGTTTCCACTTGGAGCGGATTTTCCAGGAGCTCGTGACGTCGACATAGGCAAGCGGCGCGAATAGCACCACGATGATGCCAGCCTCATGAACATTTCCGCCGTACATTCGGCAAACAACCGCGTGCGCAAGCTCGTGTACGAACTTCAGCACGAGCCAACATAACCCGAGCCAAATCCACCGCGAGGGTGAAAAAATCCCCGCCGATGCAACGGAGAAGGCTTCCCAGTGCGACGTGATCTGATAAGCAGCGGTGAAAAAGAGCACCAAGCCGATCACGCCGGCGCACCGTCCGAATGCGTGTTGCAATAACGGAGTGATCCGCGCCACATGCCGGTCGGGGTAGGACAACGGGATCTTGGAACAGAGCGGATTCCACCGCATCAAACGTTTCTTTTGCCGCGTCTTCTCTACATTGCTCGCAAGCCGCTGTTCGCTGCGCGACTCCAACGTATACGCTAGCTCGGAGTCGATCAACCATTTACAGACGGCTGTGACCTGGGTTTCATCAAGCGTTCGAGCACATTCGGTTTGTGCGAGCCGAACCATCGCCTCGCCGACGGTCGTTTTGCCATCAAACATGGAAACGAGAAAGTACTCGGCAATGCCAATGCGAAAATAGCGAGACCGCTGGCTATCTTCGACCAAGTAGCATTCTTCGCCGGCTTCGATGTGAGGCGAAAATTTCAGATCACTACGAAGCTTCAACTTCAGCGAACGGATTTCGCGAACTCGGTGATCTTGCGCAGGCGTGAGCGATGCTAAGTTGTTGGAATCGTGCGTGGTCACTTGGCTAGACCCCAATCCACACGGCGAACGATTCCCAAGCGTGATGGAACCAATTCCAGCCCAATGGATGACGATGTCCACTGATCATTGCGGATCCCTTCATTCCCGGACGGTACTTTCCATCTACATTCGACAGAGCGAGTTCGGCGACAAAGACACTTTCGCTAGCGCGAATTTCGCTTCGCGGCGTGATCCTCAGCAGCGTGCCCGTTTCTGTGTTCGATTGATCCGCGTCGAGGGTGATCTCGACCGACATGCCCGGTTCGACATGAAGGATTTCACGCTCGGGCACCGCAAGCTCGACAATCATTTGATCAAGCGGTCCGATTTCGAACAGCGTTTGACCGATCGTTAATGGAATGCCTTCGGCTTTTTTCAGGTCGCCTTCGATGACAACACCGTCAATTGGGCTTTTGATCTCCAGGTTTTCCAAACGATGCCGGAGCAAGTCCATCTTCAGACTCAGCCGTTGCATTTCTAAGTCTGATTGCTGTGCAATGGCGACATCATCTCTGGCCGACGCCGCATCACGCTTCTTTTGCTCGCTCTTGTAGTCGGCTTCGTATCCGGAGAGCTCCCAATGCAATTCTCGCCCATCCATGCGAGCCAACGTTTGGCCGGCGCGAACAACGTCACCCGCTTCCACAAGAGATTCTTCGAGCGTTCCATCATACGGTGAAGCAACAAAACGCCTTAGCACAGGCTCTAGTTGGCAATCACAGGAAACGCGGTATTCCATCGGCATGGCCATCACCGATGCAAAGATGCCTAGCGCAATTGTGACTCCGAGGACTTTTTTTCGAGTCTCCGCGTGAGTCAATTTGTGGATGAATTTCCGAAACGGGTGCACAGTCGTGCGACGGATCATTTGCAGTCGACCGTCGAGCACCGATTGGCTCAATCTCGCGAAGGCGAGCGTTTGAATGAATTCGGTCTCGCACTTGTTATCCCATTGGACAAAGACACCAAGCGGTTGGCGATTGTCGCCAAACATTGGAGTGCTAACGATCCGACGACAGCGCGTGGTGCGAAGCAATTCTTGGTGAGCGAGTGTGGCTTCTTCCTCACTCGTGGCATCACGATCAACAACCGTGATTTTCCTTCGGAGAATCGCTTCGTTCATCGCCATAGCGACTTGTTCCGCAAAATTGCTTCGAGGATCAAGTGCTGAAACGCCCGACACAGCAACGACACGGCAATTGGCTTTCTCGCCGTCGGGAATCCCCAAAGCGACCTGTTCGCACCCGAATTGTTTTTGCAACTCATTGACCAAGACAAATGAAGTCTTATCCCAGTCATCACAAACATCGAGCTTGCGTAACAGCACAAGCAAATCGGCGGACTGTTTTGCTTCAAGTCGCTCGCGACGCTCGGACTTGAGGATATCGAAAAGAGTCAAATGTGAAGCGGCCAGCTGCAAAGCACCGATCAAACCGGTACGGTTCCCGTCACTCTTTTTGATCGCGGCACAGACGACTTCGGGTGCGAGTCCTTGCCGAATGACCGGAACGGTCAATACCCACCACAGGTCGGCACCGGACAGATCACGAAACGTCAAGTCACCGCTGTAGCAAGTCTCATCCGCCAACGCACGTACAGCTTCGCTAGCACCCAAGGGAAGGTGTTCGAATATCGTATCGGAGTCGTTCCAAATCAATTGCTCCGATGCGTCACGATGAAAGTACGCCAATATAGCATTCGGGTACTGTTGCCGAACGATGTCAAGCAAACGCGTTATCGCATTCTCACGCGTCTCGCTCAGCGCGATCGCCTCGACCATAAAACGCTGGAGCTTCGATTGTGCCGCAACATCATGATTGCCGACGCGCACGCGGTGCACGATGCTCGCGGGAGCAGGAGAGTTTTGTTCGTTCATGGAATTCCCCCCGGAAATCCGAAATCCGACTCGCGTTAGCGTGACGACTTTGATGGTGCACGGCGAGCTGGAGGCGATACAAGCACTGCTGTCTCGAGCTCATCTCCAGAATCCGATTGATCGTCGGGAATATCGATGGTGCATCGCTCACCACTGAGGATCTTTCCGTCACTGTTATCAAGCCGCACTTTGACTTTGATTGTGCCACTTTGGGCGTCGACGACTGGAGAAATTTGATCAACGATACCAACAACTGTTTTTCCGTAACCGCCTAACTTGATTGTGACCGAGTCGCCAAGGCTCAATTGCTTGGCAAGCGAACGTCGCATCGAGAACTTGGCAAGCAACGGATTGAGTTCAACGATAGTAAGTACATTTGGTTCTTGCGGAGCGACGAATTCACCCGGTTCTTTCAGCCGCGTCGCAACGTAGCCGCTAATTGGTGCATGAACAACACGACGCTCAAGTTCTGCTTTGAACTTCTCGTATTGCAATGCTTGATCAGCCAATTCCTCTTGGACGGATTGAAGCTCGGCCGCTGCAATATCCCGATCCGCTTGAGCACGCTCGACTTCTTCTTTGCGCCCGAAACCGCTCTCACGGAGCTCGGTCAACTTTCTCAAACGAGTTGTCTTGAGTTTCAATTCAGCTTCGGCGGAATTAAGTTGACCACGCGCACCTTTGCGTTCGGCGGCCGATTCCATCAATATTCGGTGAATCACGTCATCAAGCTGCGCAACGACTTGCCCGGCTTCGACAAAATCGCCAACTTGCACGGGTAGAGAAAGGAGGACGCCTTGATCGTGCGCGGCGACATCGACGGAACGATTTGGCTCGGTGTACCCTTCAACCTCAGCTGCAATTACCACAGTCGTACACAGACCGCTGAATGACGCGAGGGTCGCGGCAATCAAAAGTCGGCGAGCTGAATCTGGGACAAACATGTTATTCACTAAACGTCTCATAAGTACATCAGTGGAACCTGGGGGCAGAAGGAACCACCGAACTCTGTCCGCTCGTACAGGCGCGGAGAGAGAAAGATGGAAAGGAGAGCGTGATTAGTAGCGGAACGCCGTCAAACTTACTGGTCATTCCGATTGTGATGAGTTCAGCACGCGAACAAGCTCGCTATCTTGCCCGAAAGAATCGCGTTAGAAAGCTCCGCGACTTGATCTGCCGTGCTTCAAATCACGCCTTCGCCATTGCTGCTTTGGCGTCTTCCTGCCAACGTTCGCTGTTGAACATTCTCTGACGAGTCGCAGCGGAAATGCGTTCCAGACGAGCCTGGATCTGATGCAAGTCATTGGTCAAGTCGACCTGCACTTCACCATCGGGGCCAGCCAGTTTCTTGATGTGCCTTGCCAACCATCCGGCATGCTGGACAACCAAGCAATCTTCGGCGGACAAGAACATTTGGCAAGACCCTGGGTCTCCCTGGCGAGACGCCCGACCGACAAGTTGTCGATCCACACGTGCGGAATCATTGGGCTCCGTCACGATCACATGCAACCCGCCGAGTTCCGCTACACCCGGTGCCAGACGAATATCTGTACCGCGACCGGCCATATTGGTTGCAATCGTGATCGCTCGGCGGTTCCCGGCGAGCGAGATCATCGCGGCTTCGTCTGCGTCCTGTTTACCGTTGAGCAATGAAAACGGGCAACCGTCGAGGAGCGATGCAACGATTTCACTCGCTTCGATCGTCCGAGTACCGACCAGGATTGGCCGGTCGGTAAGGTGCATTTCGCGTATTGCCGCGGCAATTGCGTTCCATTTGGATACCGCAGTCGCAAAACATCGAAGTGGGAGCACAACTCGTTGGCATGCTCGATGCGGTGGAATCGGATTCACCGCCAAGCCATATACCGCACGAAGTTCCTGTTTTGCCTCCGACACTGTCCCTGACATACCACAGAGATGTTCGTAAAGTCGAAAATACTGTTGGCGAGAGACTTTCGCGAGCGACTCGTTTTCCTCGGTGATCGTCATCGACTCTTTTGCCTCGACGGCTTGATGAAGCCCAGAACTCCAAGTGCGATCGCTAAAGACGCGGCCGGTATTGCCATCTACCAACATGATTTTGGCGTCACGCACAATGTAGTGCTGGTCTCGCCCCAGAAACTCATTTGCCTGGAGGGCATTTTCAATGTAGTGGTTCCATGGCCGCCGCAACGTTGCCCGCACGTGTGAGTCCAGACAAGTCCCGATTTTCTCCAAACCGATTTGTGTCAATTTTGTTGCTCGCTTTTTGCGGTCCACGCTGAAGTCAACACCGGCAACCAACCCTTGCACGATCGTCTGGGCCACTCGGTAGGGTGCGGGGGCTTTCGCAGGACGCTCCGAGGCGCCCGACAAAACCAATGGCGTTGTTGCTTCGTCGATCAACACGCTGTCGGCTTCGTCGATGATCGCGGCATAGTGCTTTGTTTGCAGCAATTGCGCCGACGCAGATTCACTGTCCGATCCATCGTCGCTATATCGCGATCTCGACACCAGAGATCGCGATGTAACGGATTTGGAAGCGAGCAGGTTGATTTGATCACGTAGATAGTCGAATCCGAATTCGTAACCGGGACCGTAAGTGGCATCGCACCGATAGGCCGCCATCTTCTCCAACGGTCCTTGCTCTCGTGCGATGAGCCCAACAGTCATCCCCAGGCGCTTGAAGATCGGCAGCACGAGTGCGTGATCCCGTTCGGCCAAGTACGCGTTGGTTGTCATGAAATGAGCACCGCGGCCTCTCAGACCGATCGCACAAGTAACCAATCCACCAACAAAGGTCTTGCCCTCACCGGTTTTCATCTCGGCGATTTCGCGGCGTAGGATCGACAACCCACCAAGCAACTGGACGTCATACAAACAGATCCCGCATTCTCGTCGCACGGCTTCGATATATAGGGCGAATGATCTTGCGATAAACTCGTCCGAATCATGAACGGCAAGCGTGTCGTCTCGCAATTGTCGTGACGCGAGAACGAGCTCTTGGTCGCTCAATGCCAGGAGTCGTTCCCGCTGGGCGTGGATCACAGGAACTAGAAAAGTATCGCGACCGCGAGCTGAATCACGTCCAAGTCCCGTGATCCAAGAGCTGAACCTGGAATAAACCCCGCCCAGTAGAGAACTGCTAGGCAAACCAAAAGTACTCACTGAGCTGCCTTCATGAGAACGCGTTCTTGCTCGATTGCGTTTTCCCAATGGAGCCGGACCGGAGCATCGATGTTCAGCCCTGGTAAGTATGGCTCGACCGAATATGGAACTAGCCCCGGCGATACATCCGTTGATTCGAGGTCATCCAATTTGCCCGAATCGTCGGCTCCCTCCAATATCGAGTCGCCATCAATCAGCCCGCCCTGCTCTTTAATCAAATCTCGCTGGGCGGGCGTCATCGGATTCTCTTCGACGTAGATGGGAATCGATGGATCGCCGAACTCATAGACCGCTGTGTTATCTTTTTCAAAGATATAACGTGGCAGTCCCGTCTCGCATTGTTCCACAGCTTCGATCCGCTCGGTCTTCATCAACACGCCGAGGGCTCGCTTTGCCTTGACAATCGACATCGTGTAGCTGATTTGAGATTGCGCGTAGTTTGATTCGGCTGCGGCCAAGCGATCTTGTGCAGAAAGAATATCCTCGAGCAGAAAGCTCGCGCTTCGATCGTCGCCGGGAAGCAATTCCCATCGCTTCATAAAATATTCCAAATCGACACGTGTGGCGGACATTGCCTTGTGTCGGGCGAGCATCTCTTCATAGGACGTGTCGACTTCACGCACGGCGATCTCGACCTCTGACATTAACTCTTCAATTTGGAACTCAAACTGAGAAATGGCCTGGCGCATTTCCACACGCCGTCGATCGTGACGGTTCTCGGCCAAACGATTGCCCCAAGGCAACTCGTATCGAAAGCCCGCTGAGTAACTCGGCTCACCGATGCTGAATTGGTCGGCAAACGCACCGCCAATATTATTCTCGCCGCGAAGCCCGCTTATATACGTATCAAGCACAAGATCCAAGACCGGCATCAGCTCGCTCTTGGCGACCTTGAGCCGCACGCCTGCGGCACGGACATTCTGAATCGATTTGTCAATCTCACTGCGGCTCTCCAATGCTTGGGTCATCGCGTCGCCCATCGAAATATTGAATCGATCGCAAGCGGGGAACTCCGTCGGCACAAATTCATATCCAGGTCCGTAGAGACTTGGATCGTTCACCAAAGCTCGCAATCTCGATTCGACATTGCGAACGAGAGTACGCGATCGAATGAGTTCCGTTTTGCGATCTTGGACCGCAGATCGAGCACTAGCGATCTGGCTATCCACCGCATCGATATCGCGACGATGCTCCAACTCGGCGAGAATATGCTCCGCCCGACTCAGGCTCTGTTGCCGCTGTTTTAGCCTCGCTCGCTCCAAGTACAATTGCCAGTACGCTTCCATAACCTCAACAAGATAGTCTTGGAGTTGTTCGGAAACCTCGTCCCATGCGAGACGTTCATCCATCTGGGCCAACATGATTAAGTTCGTGTTGTATGCTCGCCCCGAACCATTTAAGAGCGGCTGGGTCACATTCAACGTTAATCGCGAATTGCCCTGACGTTTCGGATCGAGGAACGTTGAGTTATTGTTGAACAACCCGAATTGTTGGGCAACACTTACATTGGCACCGGATGTGGTCTTACGAGTCAATCCCGCTGATGCTGAGAAGTCGTCTTCGCGCAAACGCCTGGTTCCGGTCGGTCCGACCGTCAACTGGTTTCCGACCGGTTCGCTGCGCTTGCGGAACCGCGACTCCATAAACGTCGTGGTATCAAACTCGGCGATTGCTTCCATAGTCGCCTTCTCACGAATGACTGGAAGGTCGGCGAGTCCTTGAAGATACTTTGAGTTCTTCAGTGTTCTCAGCACCAACGTTTCCACATCCAATATGATTGGGATGGCGTTTTCATTCGTCGACGTCACGACTTCCAAGTCCCACCAGCTCGTTGGTTCACAAAAATCCGTGGGTTGGACCGGTCCATCGACAACCACGGGCTCGGGATATGACGGAATCCGTCCAGAGTATTCGTCCAAAAACATCAACGCAGAAGCATTGTTGTTGATCGTGATATTGCCGAGCCCAAGATTCATGCACTCGGGATAAAGCGGCTTGTATTCACTAAACAGGTGCACTCCAAACTTGAACTGCTCCACCGCCGTTTCTTTTTCAACTGGGTTGAGCACACTTTCGTTCGCCTCGTCCGTTCGAAACTTACCAGCATCGATCAAGCTTTGACTCAGCATGCTACGCGGATGGTAAACGCCCTCGGGAAGCACTTCGTCGCGCAAGTAAGCGTATGCGCCGACATCAATCGAGTTCAGATTGACTCGGCCTGAAGTGTCAATGTTCGCCGCGGCGAACTCCTGCATCGCCCAAAGCGAAAGCCCGTCCTTGCTCCAGTCATAATCCTCGACGTACAGACCGTCGTTGAACGATGCGTGTGAGCGATCACTTTCAATGAGTGCGAACTCGACCTCTGGATTGACTGTCTTGAGTAAGGCCGCATCTTCGTTGCTGGCAAGTTGACCATCTGCCTCCGACTCGCTCGACTCAATCATACCCGCCGCAAGCAGGTCCATGCTCTTGAACTGTGTTGTCATGAAGTGTGGAGCCTTCGTGACCTGGGACGCCATCCTGAAGCTGGCGGTGGTCTTGAAGTGAGGGGGACGCGGGACGTCGACGTGCACACTTTCCAGCATGGCAAAAGACTCCACGCTGTCCGAATTGCCTGAGACACTGGTTTCATTTGCGACGTCAATGTGACTCGAGACGTCAACATTGCTCTCGATCAACCCAACCGCTAACAGATCGAGCGTTTGTTTCTGAGGCTGAGGCACAAGCATCTCACGGACGCTAAACGGTGCCTGGACCATGGGAAACACCAAGTCCTCGGAAACGAGACTGTTCGAGGCGTTGTTCTTTAGAACCTCGTTCCCGACGACGTTATTTTCAGGTCTCACCAAGTCGAGTTTCGTTGATACATGCACGCACCCTGACACTATCGAAAGCATCACGATCGTTATAGACGTTAAGGTGAGTGTTTTTACTTTCATACTTACAATTCTGAGGCCATCAATAACGCTGGTTCTTCGGCCCCAACCCAAAGATCGGGTTGTCACGGTCGCATGTTCACCGGGTATGCCACGCGAATGACCTTTTCCGATTCACGCGACACTGCGACAGGAAGATGCGTCTCAAGCGGATGATCCGAGCAATTAAGCACAAACGGCATATCTGTCCATAACGTCACACTGGACAGATTTGCACACGGTCTGATAGCTGCATTCGAATTCAACGCAGACGACAAAGTCCTCCTATTTTCGCTATCTCCTGCCGATAGAACGCCTTATCTAGCCGCGCAATCTTTGCGCACTTATATGCAGGGACGTCGCCCAGTCCCTGTCGGTAGAAAAGGACGGTTACGGAAAATGAGAGTCAAGCTACTGGTTTCTAAGTGGACTTCGCTGCTCGAAGAGAGTGCAGATCAGCTTCGCAACCACCTGACCCAGAAATGGAATCAACCTGCGCCACGGCGATTGCAATTGAAGCAATTGGAGGAACGCGTGTTGATGAGCGCTGCGCCGGCGCCAGTCGAAGTGCCTGCGGAGAATGTGAGTGCCGATACCGACGCGGGAACCATCGCCGCAGAACTTACGTCTGATTCAATCTATGGCAGTGATTTCGTTACGGTTTGGGAAAGTGACAACCAGGCAGCCACGGACCAAGCCGCGGAACAACGTATCGAACTCGTTTTCGTTGACAAGGCCGCGGAAGACTACGAAAGTCTTGTTGCCGACTTAGTAGGAAATGCCGATGCCACGCGCAGCTTTGATGTTTTTTTGTTGGACGGAAGTAAAGACGGTATCGACCAAATCACCAGTGTCTTGGCAAGCTACCGTAATGTTGATGCCATTCACATCGTCTCGCACGGGACCGACGGAGCCATTGCACTCGGTAATACATGGGTCACCAATGGCAACTTGAGTGGTTACGCTGGGGAATTGACGACGTGGCGAGACAGCTTGGCCAGTGAAGCCGACATCCTTTTCTACGGTTGCGATTTGGCGGCAAGTGACAATGGAAAAACGCTCGTCGATTCGATCGCCGAACTATGCGATTGTGACGTAGCGGCCAGCGACGACCTCACGGGCAATAGCGAGCTTGGCGGTGACTGGATTCTCGAATACACCACCGGATCCATCGACGTGGGTATCGCTTTCGGAGCGGAGCTGCAAAACAGCTGGTTCAGCTTGCTGGCGGGTGAACCTGGGTTTGAACTAACCGGAAGTACGTCCACCACTGAAGGGAACACGGTCAACTACACGATTCAGCACAACGGAGAGGTGACGTGGGGCAACACCGCTGCGATTGACATCGGGTTGACCGATGGAACTGCTAGCTCAGCTGACCACTCAGCGATTGCTGCCGCGATCAATACGGCGATCGCCGGTAGAAGTGAATTGGCGTTCGACGGTACACGTCTGAGTTTTGCAACGGCATCTAACTACAGCAAAGTCTACAACTCGACCGGTGGCGGATTCACGAATATCTCCTCAACGGGAACATCCGTCACACTCGGTGACGATGCCAGCAGTACCGTTAACATTGGATTCTCGTTTGATTTCTATCAAACGGGTTATACGCAAATTCGAATCGTCAGTAACGGCTTTTTGACGTTCGGAGGTACGGACACCGCATTTTCCAATGCGTCGATCGCCAGCGGAAACGCGATTAGTGGTCTGCCCGCGATCCTGCCTTTCTGGGACGACTTGAATCCAGCATCAGGAGGCACGATCACCTATCAAACCACCGGAACAGCCGGCAGTCGTGTATTCATTGTCCAATACAATAATATTCCGGCGTATAATCAAGGCACTGATGGAGGTACGTTCCAAGTCAAATTGTTCGAAGCAGATGGCACGATCTCGTTCCATTATCAAGATGTCGACTTTAACGGGGCAACCACAACCAACGACGGTGGCAGAAGCGCCACGATCGGAATTCAGAACGGGACCAACAAAGCAATCCAACACTCACTCAACACTGTAAGCGTGGTTGCCGGATCTTCGATTACGTTCACCGCTCCAGTAGATACCTTTACACCTATCAACTTTTCTATCACCACAACCCAAGACTCGATCGTCGAGGCCAACGAAACTTATACGGTCGCATTAACCAACGTGTCGGGCACCACATTGGCCCCCGGAAACTCAATCACGACGACGATTATTGATAATGATAGTGCGACGATTTCGATCGCTGCCAACGACAATTCAGCAACCGAGCCAACGGACAATGGCCAGTTCACGGTAACGATGAGCAATGTTTCGAGCACCAACACCGTTGTTAGCTACACGATCGGTGGAACTGCAGCCAACGGTTCAGATTACTCGACGTTGTCAGGTAGCGTTACGATCTTGGCAGGCCAGTCGACAGCGACCATTAACGTAACAACGATCGACGACAGCATTGTCGAAGCCAGCGAAACGGTGATTCTTACACTCAGTTCAATCACGTCTGGCGACAGTGATATTAGTATTAGCGCTTCAAATTCGGCAACGGTAACGATCGCCGACAATGACACGGCGCTGATCACCATCGCGGCAACAGACGCCAGCGCAACCGAGCCTAATGACAATGGCCGATTCACCGTTTCGCTCAGTAATGTCTCCAGTACAAATACAGTTATTGCCTATGCCATTAGTGGCAGTGCGACCGCTGGTGTTGACTACACAGCGCTAACGGGTACCGTCACGATTCTTGCTGGTGCAACCTCGGCGTTCATTGACGTGAACACCATCGATGACTTAATTCTCGAAGCCAACGAAACTGTCACCGTCACACTCAGCAGTATTACCTCAAGCGATCCACAAATCACGCTAGGTGCGATGCTCGCCGGTACTGTAACGATCGCCGATAACGATACGGCACAAGTCACTGTTACAGCAAATGACGCAACCGCTGCTGAACCCAACAACAACGGCCAGTTCACGGTTAGCATGAGCAATGCGTCGAGCACCAACACCGTCATCGCCTATTCCATCTCCGGTACTGCCACAGCGGCAAGCGACTATACGACTCTCTCCGGCACCGTAACGATCCTCGCCGGTCAAACCACTGCTACCATTGACGTCACCACGATTGACAACTCGATCTTGGAAGCTAGCGAAACCGTTACGATTACACTCAACTCGATCACATCGGGTGATGCCGATATCACGATCGGCACCACGAACTCAGCCACAGTTACCATCGCGGACAACGACACCGCACAAGTCACTGTCACTGCCAACGACGCCACGGCTGCTGAGCCAAGCAACAACGGCCAGTTCACGGTTTCGATCAGCAATCCGTCGGACACGAACACCGTCATTGCTTACTCGATCAGCGGCACTGCCACCGCTGGAAGCGATTACACGACGCTCTCTGGCACTGTCACGATACTGGCTGGGCAAACCACCGCCACCATCGACGTCACCACGATTGACAATTCGATCTTGGAAGCCAGCGAAACCGTCACAATCACACTCAACTCAATCACATCTGGTGACGCTGACATCACGATTGGCACCACGAATTCTGCCACGGTCACCATCGCGGACAATGACTCAGCGCAAGTCACCGTTACTGCCAATGATGCTTCTGCGGCCGAGCCAAGCAACAACGGCCAATTTACCGTCTCAATCAGCAACCCGTCCGACACCAACACCGTCGTCGCTTACTCCATAACCGGCACAGCCACCGCGGGAAGCGATTACACGACCCTCTCGGGGACTGTAACGATTGTTGCCGGGCAAACGACGGCCACCATCGACGTGACCACGATTGACAACTCGATTCTCGAAGCCAGCGAAACCGTAACGATTACGCTCAACTCGATCACGTCAGGTGATGCCGATATCACGATCGGCACGACGAATTCCGCAACGGTCACGATCACGGACAATGACACCGCACAGGTCACTGTCACTGCCAACGATGCTACGGCTGCTGAACCCAACAACAACGGACAATTCACCGTTTCGATCAGCAATCCGTCGGACACCAACACTGTTATCGTCTATTCGATCACTGGCACTGCCACCGCTGGAAGCGATTACACGACGCTTTCTGGCACAGCGACAATCCTCGCGGGCCAAACCACCACCACCATCGATGTCATCACGATTGACAATTCGATCTTGGAAGCTAGCGAGACGGTCACGATCACGCTCATCTCAATCACCTCAGGTGATGCCGACATCACGATCGGCACCACGAATTCGGCAACGGTCACGATCGCGGACAATGATACAGCTCAAGTCACTGTCACGGCCAACGACGCCACGGCTGCTGAACCCAACAACAACGGCCAATTCACTGTTTCGATCAGCAATCCGTCGGACACGAACACCATCATTGCTTACTCGATCAGCGGCACTGCCACCGCTGGAAGCGACTACACGACACTCTCGGGAACCATAACGATCGTTGCGGGTCAAACGTCGGCCACGATCGACGTCGCAACAATCGACAATTCGACTCTCGAAGCCAGCGAGACCGTCACAATCACACTCAACTCGATCACATCGGGTGACGCCGACATCACGATCGGCACGACGAACTCAGCCACAGTTACCATCGCGGACAATGACACCGCACAAGTCACTGTGACTGCCAATGACTCCACAGCCACTGAGGGTGGTGACGCCGGCCAGTTCACCGTCTCCATCAGCAATCCGTCCGATACCAACACGGTCGTCGCCTACTCCATCACGGGCACAGCCACCTTCGGAAGCGATTACACGACTCTCTCGGGGACTGTAACCATTCTAGCTGGGCAAACAACGGCCACCATTGACGTCACCACGATCGACAACTCGATCTTGGAAGCTAGCGAGACCGTCACGATCACCCTCGACTCGATTACTTCGGGCGACGCGGACATCTCGATCGGCACGACCAACTCGGCAACCGTCACCATCGCCGACAATGACTCAGCACAAGTCACTGTCACCGCCAACGATGCGACGGCGACTGAAGGCAGTGACGCGGGCCAATTTACGGTCTCGATCAGCAATCCGTCGGACACCAACACCATCATTGCCTACTCGATTACCGGCACTGCCACCGCCGGAAGCGATTACACGACGTTAACTGGTATTGTCACCATTCTTGCTGGTCAAACGACCGCAACCATCGACGTCACGACGATCGACAATGCGATTCTCGAAGCGAGTGAGACCGTGACCATCACGCTCGACGCGATCACGTCGGGTGATGCGGACATCACAATCGGCACGACAAACTCGGCCACAGTCACGATCGCCGACAACGATACTGCGCAAGTCACTGTCACGGCAAACGATGCCACAGCGACGGAAGGCAGCGACGCTGGCCAGTTCACGGTCTCGATCAGCAATGCAACTGACACGGACACGGTCATCGCTTACTCCGTCACTGGCACTGCAACTGCCGGAAGTGACTACACGACTCTCTCGGGCACGGTGACGATTCTCGCTGGACAAACCACGGCGACCATCGACGTCAGCACGATCGACAACTCGATTCTCGAAGCCAGTGAAACTGTTGTGATCACACTCAGTTCGATCACTTCGGGCGATGCCGACATCACCATCGGCCCAACAAATTCGGCGACGGTTACGATCGCGGACAACGACACCGCTCAAGTCACTGTCACGGCAAACGACGCTTCCGCTGCGGAACCAAGTGACAACGGCCAATTCACAGTCACGATCAGCAATCCAGCTGATGTGGACACCGTTATCGCTTACACCGTCACGGGTACAGCGACTGCAGGTAGCGATTACACGACGTTGTCGGGAACGGTAACGATACTTGCTGGACAAACTACAGCCACCATCAACGTCTCGACCATCGACAACTCGGTGCTCGAAGCCAGCGAAACTGTCACGATCACGCTCGACTCGATTACTGCGGGTGACGCGGACATCACAATCGGGACGACGAACTCGGCAACCGTCACGATCGCGGACAACGACTCGGCACAGGTCAGTGTGACTGCGAACGATGCTACCGCTGCTGAACCGAACAACAACGGTCAATTCACCGTTTCGATCACGAATCCCGCTGACACCAACACTGTCATCGCTTACACCATCACTGGTACGGCGACTGCCGGAAGCGATTACACAACGCTCACAGGCACAGTGACCATTCTCGCTGGACAAACCACAGCGACCATCGACGTCAGCACGATCGATAACTCTGTGCTCGAAGCCAGTGAAACGGTTGTGATCACACTCGACTCGATCACTTCGGGCGATGCCGACATCACCATCGGCACCACGAATTCGGCGACGGTTACTATCGCCGACAACGACACGGCACAAGTCACTGTCACGGCCAACGACGCGACAGCTGCTGAGCCGAGCGACAACGGCGAATTTACAGTCACGATCAGCAATCAGGCTGACACGGACACGGTCATCGCCTACTCGATCACGGGCACAGCGACAGCAGGTAGCGATTACACGACGTTGTCGGGAACGGTAACGATACTTGCTGGACAAACTACAGCGACTATCAATGTCGCAACGCTCGACAACTCGGTGCTCGAGGCCAGCGAAACGGTCACGATCACGCTCGACTCGATCACATCGGGC
>JBGTAI010000245.1:0-23646 GCA_041749955.1 Pirellulaceae bacterium
CACGCTCACGTGGTACCAGGGAACTCACAAACCGGAGATCTGGAAACGAGGCGAGATTCCGCAATTGGACAGTGGTGTGTTGTTTATCGGCACCCGAGGCATGTTGCTGGCCGACTACAGAATGCATCGCTTGTTGCCGGAGGATAAGTTTGTCGACTTCACGCCGCCGACACCCTTCATTCCGGACTCGCCCGGTCATCAAGAGCAATGGGTGCGAGCTTGCTTGGGCGAAGGCGAAACCGGCAGCCCGTTCAGCTACGCGGGTCCACTCACGGAAGCCAACCACCTGGGCAACGTTGCCTATCGAGTCGGCAAAAAAATCACGTGGGATGCAAAGAAGATGCAGTGCGTCGGATGTCCTGAAGCTGATCCGTTCATCCGTCGCGAGCCGCGTGCCGGCTGGTCGCTCGGTTAGTCCCGTTCTATGCAAATCGTGCGGTTCTAAGCAAACGATTCGATTCGAAAGCGACCGTGCAATTGCAAATCCGCGAGCGTCCGCTTCACGATCTCGCGGCTTGCTTCGCCATCAACGAGCAAGAGTTCGATGTAGCTCTCGCTGAGCCCGAACGCGCCGCCGAGCGTTTCACCGCTGGCGTGCTTCTCGAGCGCTTCGGATAGAGCGTCGTCGATCCTGCCGCGGACATCGGCCTGTTGTCCGTCTGGGAATACATCTCCATCGATGGCAACATAAATCAGCTCGGCCCCAGTCCCCGCGATCGGATCTTCATCGAGCTTGCCACCGTTCTCGATGTAGTCAAAGACGATCTCGGCGATAACGCTCGAACCCACAGCCGTATCGCCGCGTGGCCCGTCCGTTTGCTCAGTCATTCGGTAAACCGAGTACGAATCGAGCGGCGGCAGCTTCTGCCACTGGTGATAGTTGTTCATTCGTGCAATGAACTCAGGCAAGTCCGCAATCGTGCGCGTCTTTGGATCTGGTTCGAACTTTTCGATCTTGATTTCGCCAAGCCACATCTCCGTACCAAATTCGCCAAGTGCCTCGTCGAGGAGGACAAACAGAATCATCAAGTGATGTTCACTCGGGACCGAGTCGTAGGCTGGATGCCAAGCAACAATATCGATTTGCTCGTTCTCTTCGTCGACTTCCGTACGAACCAAGAACGTTCCGACGTCGACGGATGCACTCTCAGAAACTCGAATCGATGACGTCTTGAGCTTCTCGATCGGTGTCGCTTGACGAGAGGCGTAAAACGTCCATGTCGGAATTTCTGGGGCGGCCGCAAGCCAATAGCGAGTCAACAACTGTTTCGCGACTTGGCCGTCTCCGGTCAAAGTGAACGAGTGTCCGCCGTTCTCGCCGGGACCAAACACCCAACCGAACCCTGGCAATTTGCTGTCCACGAATTCACCGACTTCATCCGCCAAGCTCGCGCACTCACCTGCATCGATTGTCTGGCGAAAGCGATCGGCAACTTCCGCGTACCAGGACCAAAATTCACTGACGCGTTGTTTGAATATTGATTGCATCGGCTGTGCTTTAAGAAGAGATATCGCGTCGCAGTCGCATCACGCGAATGGGATGTTGGGGATCGTCTGGCAATGCAATGCTGTGTTCTTCGTATCGCCAGCCTCGTGATTGAATCCAATCGCGAAACTCGTTCGCAATCAATCGAAACGGATCGCTCAGCAGGACTTCGCCGTCGGGCGTGAGGTGCTGCTGGAGGCACTCATCAAGCTGTGGCCACAGGTTGCGCAAGTACGTCACGTCGCTGCCGAGGATCCAAGGAAAGGCTGGTTCCTCGAGTCGATCCAATCCGAATCGCAACCGTCGCACGTGTGCATGATCACGGATCGGCCACACGCTCATCTCAACCAGCAATAGCGGGTCGCTGACTCCGTCGGTCAGCACGACATCGGCACCGCGAAGCCCTGCGGCCAGTCCAGCGAAACCGGTCCCGCAACCCACTTCGAGTACATGTTGGCCGTTCAAGTCCACTCGATCGAGATAATGGTCCAATCCAGACGCAGCACGCCAAGTCGCCGCCCAAAACGGATCGATCACGCCCGTCTCGCCCGCGTCCTGACGACGACACGCTTCGACGAGCATCGCTTCCGGATCCGACGCCACAGCCAACTCGGCCTGTTGACCAGCAATTTGTACTGACCGCCATTGCCAGGCAAATCGTCGACTCGCACGACGAGCCAGCTCTGCCAAACGCGGATCCGCCGCACGCAGCAAGTCCTGCTCGCGTCGATCGGTCGAATCGTCGTATTGGAGAAGCGTCTTCATCGGGAAAATTGATTTTTGGGAGGCGGTTGATTCACCTAATCTAAGCGTTTTACCAACCAAGGCCAATGCATGACCGCTAATCCAATGACCTGCATCCTTGTCTGGATTGTCAAACGGGATCTAATTCGTGAATCGGGATTTCTAGACCTCCACGTCGCTGATAGCTGAATCACTGCAAAAAGAACGCTCACTTGCACCCAAGCGGAAATCGTAACGACACGATGTTGGATCCAGTTGTTGAACAAGCCCCGCTCGCCCGTCCGCCCGGTCATCGCAAAGTCTTTGCTTATGCAGTTGGTGGTCTTTCGCTAGCGGTTGCGGCATTGCTTGTCCCCGTTCCGTTTCGCGGTCGTGGAATCACCGCGGTTGGTGACCTTGTGCACGCTCCGCTCTTTGGTGGACTCACCTTGGGCGTGCTCGCAGTTCTGAATCAGTTCCGACCACTACGACGAGCCAGCACACCGATGGTCAAGCGTTGTTTGCTTGTCGGAATAGGTGTGTTCGTGTTTGGAGTCCTCATCGAAATCGTCCAGACAATGTTTGGGCGGATGGGGAACATCGGTGACGCGATCAATAACGGGCTCGGCATCTTGTCCGCAACGCTTTTGTATTGGGGTTGGCAATTACAGCGAAGTCACTTGAATTCTCGCTATCTGCCGCGTGCGTTTTACATCACGTCCGGAATGCTGATTGCGATTGCTTGGTGGAACTCGGTAATCATCATTCTCGATGCCCGTTCGTTGCATTCCAATTTTCCTTCGCTAGCCACCTTCGAATCAAAGATTCAACTTTCGCGATTCTATTCTCGCGAATGCGAGTTGAGTCTAAGCCGGTTGAATGTCACCGAAGGAAAGTATTCGATGGAGGTGGCGTATCAGGCAACAGATCATCCCGCCACCACGTTGATCGAGTTGGAACATGATTGGTCCAAGCTAGAAACGCTCGAAGTGGATGCAACACTCGATGTGGATTACGCCGGCGAGGACGTCGAGTTGATGATTAAAGTAATCGACGAACCGCGTCAAAACAGGCACGTCGATACGTACCGCGGGCAATGGACATTGGAACGCGGCAAGACGAAGCACATACGAATCACGCGGGAAGAAATCATGCAGGGTCCCGATGTCCGCGAGATGGATTTGACAAGGATCAAATTCGTGGACTTGATGCTTATCTCTCCGGCCGCGCCGGCCAAAGTTCGCTTTGATGATCTGCGGTTGACACTCCAGTCGTCTTAGCCAAAGAAGACTTTCTCAGCAGTTCCGCGAAGTAGCCATTGCTTGTCGGATTCGGAGAGGAAGTCCAAGCGATCACGGATCAGAGAAATCGACGCCGCGTAGGAATGCTCGCCCTGGACTTGGAACGGGCAATCGCTGGCCCACATCAGTCGCTCGGGGCCGAATGCGTCGAGAACGCGACGAATCATCTCGGACAGGTCATCGTAGGGCGGTTGCTTCTTGCCGAGTGCATAGAACGCGGATGTCTTGACGTGAACGTTCTCAAATCGCGCTAAACGACACAAGTTCGCGAGGTCTTCGGGGTCGATTTGGCCACTGATTCCGACTCGCGCAAAGTGATCGATGACGACCGTTGTCTCGGGATGTTTTTCGCAAAGAGTGTCCACGGCTGGTAGATCGTGGGGATTGATCAGAGGGCATGCTGCCCAACCGTTCTTGGCGGCCTCGCTCCAAAGCGTCGACATCCCTGGATCGTCAACCCACACCTTGGCACCGCCGCCTCCAGAGGTCAATCGAAAACCCCGCGAGCCCTGATCAGCCAGCTCACGCATTCGGCTCGTTAGGTTCTCGGCATGATGGTCAACAATCGCGACCCCAGAAAAGATGCCTGGTTGAGCTGCGATGACCTCGTTCATGTAACGATGGTCGTATTGATAGAAACTCATTTGGATCAACACGACTCGCTGAACACCTTCCGGACGACAGTGAGCAAACAACTCGTCGGCGGTAAAGCTCGCGGGTTGCATATCGGCTTTCTTGTAGTCTTTATCAAGCGGATACGATTGCGTATCGGGATTCCAAACATGCACGTGCGCGTCAATCCAGCCAGCCGCGTTTGACTCATCGGCGGCGAATGAAGTACGCGTCGCCAATCCCGCGATCCCAGTGGCGGCAAGAGTCGTGAATTTACGTCGTGATAGTTGCATCTTGATGTACCTCGTATTGATGGATTTCAGCTGTCGTGTGCAATTTACGGAACCGCTCGAGTGGGCAAAACTCGCTTCGCGTCGCGTGATCAATAAGTAGGACAGGTTGCCAGCCTGTCTCTGGTGAAATAACAGGCTGGCAGCCTGTTCTACGTTCAAATTCGTCAGTTGTTGTTCACGCGATCCTTATTCAAACTCGGCGATAAACCGACGATAGATTTCGGTGGCTAGGATCACTTGGTCGCATTCGACGAACTCGATCGCCGCATGGGCTTGGTCGATGCTGCCGGGTCCTAAAATCATACTTGGGATTCCGAGTGCCCCGAATTTACTGGCGTCACTACAAAACGGTACGCCCACCAGCGTCGAATCTAAATCGAGCTTGTTGAGTACCCGCACCATGGTTTGTACTGCTGGCGAAGCGGGATCGGTTTCGAGTGGCACATCGGTCAACATCGGAGGGTGCATCATCACGCTCATTTGCGGATCATCAGCAGCCAAACGTTCGACGAGCGATTGATAGTGACTCAGCACCGAGTCGACGGTTTCGCCTGGGAGCATGCGACGATCAATCTCGATCTCGCAACGATCCGGCACGAAATTGATCTGAACTCCGCCGCGCACAACACCGACATTGCACGTTGCTGGACCAAGCAGCGGATGCGGCCGACGAGCCAACTCCATCGTATCCACTTGGAGAGCCGTAATCACTCGTGCCATGTGCTCAATCGCGTTGACCCCAAGGTGCGGTTTCGCTGAGTGAGCTGATTTACCCGTGGTTTCGATTTTCCAACGCACGAGCCCCTTGCTCGCAATCACGGGTTGCAGCAACGTCGGCTCGGCGATGATCGCGGCTTCAGCGATTGGGTGAGGGCCGGATTTCAACTCGTCACAGAGTGCCACAACACCTCGATACGAATATTCTTCGTCAATCGTTGCTGCGAACCAAACGTCGCAGGCAGGTGTGATCGCGTCGTCAGCGAGGCTGGCGAGGGCATGCATCATCGCAGCCATACCCGCCTTGGTATCACAAGCACCGCGCCCGTACATTTTTCCGTCGCGAATATCGGGGCACCAGGGCTGGATCGTCATGCCCGTGACCGACACGGTATCCAGGTGTGCTTCCAAGATGATCCGTCGCGATGAATCACGTCCAGGGATCCGTGCGACGATATTGGGTCGATCAGGAAACACGCTGTACCAAGTTGTTTCGATACCGCGACTCGAGAAGAACTTTTCGACATAGCGTGCCAGTTCCGCTTCGGGGACTCCGCCGTCGTAGTTCGGGTTGACGCTATTGATGCGAATCAAATCCGCGAGCGTTTCTAGAACTGGATCGTTCATCACAGCACCTTGGGATTCCAGTCGATCAGTTTGATTGGTCCAACCAACGCCAAGTAGGAAGCTGCGCCGAGCAGCATCACAACGGCAGCCGAATAGAACGCTGTTTGGTATGAACCTGTTTGTTCCACGATCCAGCCTGTGACCAGGGGAGACACGACACCGCCCATGTTCCCGACACAGTTCTGGATGCCTGTCCACGAGCCGGCTGCTGGACCGGCGAGGGTTTGAGTCATCGCCCACACGTTCGCTGTGAACATACCCAACGCACAACATGTTGCTACAAGCAGCACAATGCACAGGGTGGGCGAGGCAACGAGTGACGCCGAAACCATCAATCCCGCAGCAAGCACAAAACCAGTGAGTGCCACTCCTTTGCGACTCAGCGTTGGTGATTGGCCAGCGGCGATCAATCGATCCGATGTCCATCCAGCAACGACTGTAGCGACCGCCATCGCTAAGAATGGCAGCGCCGCCATGAATGCAGTTTCCTTTAAATTGAAATGATGCACGTCCATCAAATACGACGGCAGCCACGTCAACAGGAAGTACCAAACATAGCCAAGTGAAAACATTCCGAGCGACGTCCCCCACACACTTGGGCAAACGAACACTCGCATGAATGTTGGGCGTTGCACGGATTCAGCTTCATCGAATTCAGTTTCATCAGCATCCAGCTTGAGCTGTGGACCGCGACTGGGGATCAATGCAATCCATGGCACGAGCCAAACCAGGCCGCCGACGCCAAGCACGATGAACAATGGTCGCCAACCGTACTGGTCCACCAACAGCCCTCCGGCGAGGATGCTCAGTGCGGGACCGATCTTGGTACCCGCGTCGATCAATGAATTCGCAGTACCGCGTTGGTGTTCAGGAAAATTTTCAACGACAAGTCGCGAGATTGCTGGATAGGCCGCGCTTTCTCCGATTCCCAGTAACAGTCGCGCCGCGATCAAGAGCGTAAACCCAGTGACAAATCCAGTCAGCGCAGTCGCGATCGTCCACACCAGGTAGCCCGCCGCGTAAACCCATTTGACATCCCATCGATCCACGAGCCAGCCCGCTGGGATTTGCATCAACGCATACGTCCAAAAGAACGCCGATAGCAGCATCCCCTTATGGGATGGCGTCAAGGAAAACTCCATTTCCATGTCTGGAACCGCGACCGACAGCGCACCACGATCGATATAGTTGACGAGAATCGACACCACCAAGAGAAACAGCAGCAGCCATCGAGTCGAGTGTGGCATGTTCAACAAATCGGCATTCTGGCGGGGAGTTCGGCCGTGTAGACTAACCAGCTTATCCGATTCGCCGACCGTGCACTGGGTTTGAGCGTGGTTTAGAATAAACATCATGAAACGATTCATTCTCCCCGCCGTCACCTTCCTTGCTGCGTTGGTTTTCGCTGTGGTGATGGCATCGCATGCCATGACGTCTGAGATCGACACTGAGGTCGAAACATCGACCCGAGCGGAGATCGAGTTCTTCGAGAAGCAAATTCGACCGATACTTGTCGAGCATTGTTACGAGTGTCACGCGGGCGCCGAAGTCAACGGCGGCTTGCTACTCGACTCGCGCGATGGTGTTCGTCGTGGCGGAGACACTGGACCCGCAATCGTGGCCGGTAATCCTGAAAAGAGTTTGCTGATCGAAGCAGTGCGATATGAAAACCGCGAACTGCAAATGCCGCCCCAGAATCGACTGGGACCAGCCCAGATCGCGGCGCTCGAAAAATGGGTCTCGACCGGGGCGTCGGATCCACGTGAGTCAGCTCCTCAAGCAACCGAATCAGGCGGTACTCAACCGACGGGGATGTCGATTGAGGACGGGCGTCGATTCTGGTCGTTCCAACCCGTGATTGAGCCCGCCGTGCCGACAGCTCGCGATCCGA
This sequence comes from Pirellulaceae bacterium, assembly GCA_041749955.1. Classification (GTDB taxonomy): domain Bacteria; phylum Planctomycetota; class Planctomycetia; order Pirellulales; family Pirellulaceae; genus JBBSJZ01. The sequence goes on from JBGTAI010000245.1 coordinate 7,651, forward strand.
GCTGGATTCGAACTCCGATCGATGCGTTTGTGCTCGCGACGCTCGAAGACAAAGGCCTCCAACCAGCACCACCAGCTGATCGGCGAACGCTCATTCGACGTGTCACGTTGGACTTGATCGGGGTGCCACCCACTTCCGAACAAATCGAAGCATTCGCTCAGAACGAGTCGTCGGAGGCCTACGACGAACTGGTGGAACGATTATTGGCATCGCCGCAATACGGTGTTCGCTGGGGACGACATTGGTTGGACGTCGCTCGCTATGCCGACAGTAACGGCTTGGACGAGAATCTTGCGTTCGGCAATGCATGGCGATACCGAGACTATGTCATTGACGCGTTCAACGAGGATAAACCCTTCGACCAATTCGTCATCGAACAGATCGCTGGAGATCTGGTTCCGGAGGCGACCGAGGCAACGAAAACGGCGACGGGGTTCTTGGTGCTCGGTGCGAAAGTGCTCGCGGAGCCTGATCGTGAAAAACTCGAGATGGACACCATCGATGAACAACTCGATTCGACTGGGAAAGCGTTTTTGGGGATGACGTTCGGCTGCGTACGTTGCCACGACCACAAGTTCGACCCGATCAAGCAAACGGACTATTACGCGTTGGCTGCGATCTTCAAGAGTACTCGCACGTTTGCCGACAGCAACACCGGCGCGATCAAGCATTGGAACGAACACGTCTTCGCCAGCGAGGAAGAACTCGCGGCGATGAAAGATGTCGATGCAAAGATCGCGAAGTTAAATGGCGAGGCGAGCACCTTCAAGAACCAAGCGATGGCCAGGCTACGCGACCAAGCACGCTCGCTAGCGACTGAGTACCTGATCGCAGCGACAAAAGTCGAACTCGACATGCCACTGAGCCAGATCGCTGAAGTCGCCGCGCCGCTGGGGCTGCATCCTCGAATTCTTCACCACTGTCGACGTCATTTGCATTTCAATGCTGACGATCCATTTTTCGAACCATGGCATGCGTTCGCTCTGCAACACGACACCGACGCCGTTGACTCGCACTATCGACCGCTGTTCGAACTTGCGGCACATAAGCCAGACCCAGCCAGTGCGGATGAAGACGAACGGGTGAAATCGGCTCGCTCAGCCATGAACGATCTTTCGGGCTTTTTAACCGTCCCAGCGAAACCAGAGTTTGCCTTCGATGCGGAGACGTTGGCCGAATATGATCGCTTGATGGAAGTCGCTCGATTGCATGAAAGTGCCGCACCAGACGTCGTTTCCGCGATGGGAGTCGCCGATGGTGCGATCGCGAAACAGCTACCGATTCACATTCGCGGCAGCCATCTCAACTTGGGTGATCCGGTATCGCGTGACGTTCCGCAAGTGATGCGAGTCCATGACGAGACGGCGTTTCCCAATGACCAGAGCGGTCGCATGGAGTTTGCTCGTTGGATGGTGGATCCGAAGCACCCGCTGACGGCCAGGGTCTACGTGAATCGCGTTTGGCGATGGCATTTTGGCCAAGGGATCGTCAAGTCCACGGAGAACTTCGGTGCTCTGGGCGATCGACCTTCGCATCCAGAACTACTCGATTGGCTGGCGAGCTACTTCGTGAAATCTGGTTGGTCAACCAAGTCGCTGCATCGATTGATTCTTTCGTCCAACAGTTATCGGATGATGTCGAGCCATCCGAATTCTGAACACAACATGAGCCTCGATCCAGAGAATCGGTGGCTGTGGAAGTTCCAACTCCAGCGACTCGAAGCGGAGCAGGTTCGCGATTCCATCTTGGCTGTTTCTGATCGCTTGGATTCATCGCTTCGAGGCAAGACGGTGCCTCTTCGCAATCGACAATTTGTGTTCAATCACACATCGGTCGATCACACGAAGTACGACAGCTTGCGTCGCGCGGCCTACTTGCCCGTCATTCGAAACAATCTCTATTCCGTGTTCGAACAATTCGATTTCCCCGATCCGACGATGCCAACGGGCAATCGCAATTCGACCGTTGTGGCGCCGCAAGCACTGTTGATGATGAATGCCGATTGGGTAATGGATTCCGCTGAACAAATCGCGAAACGGTTACTCAATGAATCCTCGAGCGAAGATTCACGTGTCGAGTCCGCGTATCGTCAAGTGCTGGGGCGACGTCCGACCGATGCGGAAACACTCCGCGTGCTGGAGTTCATCGACACGGCCACAGCGAATGATGCTCAACATCGCGAGCAAGCATGGGCATTGTTTTGCCACAGTTTGTTGGCGAGCAACGAATTCATGTACGTGAGGTGACATCAATGACTCAGTTCGAATTGCGATCTCGCCGCCAGTTGCTACAAACTGCAGCGATCGGCTTTGGGCACTTGGCGTTCACGTCGCTGCTTCAGCAAACAGCCTCAGCGGGTGAGTCCTCCTCGTCCAATCCGCTCGTAACGAGGCCGGCACACTTGTTCGCGCGAGCCAAACGCATCGTGTTCTTGTTCATGAAAGGCGGGCCGTCGCATGTTGATACGTTCGACCCCAAGCCCATGTTGGATCGTGACGATGGAAAGCCGTTGCCCTTTGACCTTCCACGCGTAACGTTTGCCAAGCAAGGTAATTTGCTCAAATCGCCTTGGCGGTTTCGGCAGTACGGTGAAAGCGGATTGCCAGTGAGCGATTTGTTCCCGCACGTCGCTCGCCACGTTGATGACCTGTGCATATTGCGTTCGGTGCATGGAACCAACCCGGCGCACGGTGGTGCGCTTCTAAAAATACACACGGGCAGCGACCAATTTGTGCGTCCCAGTCTCGGTTCCTGGGTGACGTATGGTCTGGGCACGGAGAACGAGAATCTGCCTGCGTTCGTAACGATCTGTCCGACACTGGCGCACGGTGGGGTCAACAATTGGGGAGCCGCGTTCTTGCCAGCGTATTGCCAGGGCACACCGATTGGCAATGCATCACTGCACGCTCAAGCAGCCCGAGTCAAGCACATCCGTAATCCTCGCGTCGATTTGAGTTCCCAGCGACAGCAATTGGATTTACTTGCCGAGATGAATCGCGATCATCTCACGACTGTCGGCGGTGACGCGATGTTGGAGGGTCGCTTGGATTCATTCGAACTCGCCTATCGCATGCAATCGACGATGCCAGAGATCCAAGATCTGTCCAGTGAAACGGAATCCACATTTCGAAGCTACGGTATCGACGATCCAGTGACCGAGGATTTCGGTCGCCAGTGCCTCATGGCGAGGCGATTCTTGGAAAGTGGAGTGCGATTTGTCCAAGTCACGCACAGCGATAGCGAAGTCCAATGGGATCAACACAGTGATCTGTACCAGGGCCATACGAAGAACGCCGCAGAAGTCGACAAACCGATTGCGGGTTTCCTTGCGGACTTAAAATCACGTGGACTGCTTGAAGACACACTTGTACTTTGGGGAGGTGAGTTTGGACGCACCCCGACAGCACAAGGCAACAATGGTCGCGACCACAATCCGCACGGGTTCACGATGTGGATGGCCGGCGCGGGCGTCAAAGGCGGTTACGCCTACGGAAGCACCGACGAGTATGGATACTACGCCGAAGAGAACAAGATGCACGTGCATGATTTACACGCAACGATTTTGCATCTCCTCGGGCTAGATCACGAGCGTCTAACGTACCGCTACGCCGGCCGCGATTTCCGCCTCACCGACGTCGCTGGCCGGGTCGCAACGGATATCTTTGCTTAATATTCGTAGGCCAGGACCTGTCCTGGCAATTTGCCGAATCACGCCAGGACAGGTCCTGGCCTACAGCGTGTCCCTAAGGATCTTTGCGGCATCGGCGGCGAAGTACGTGAGGATTCCGTCGGCGCCGGCGCGTTTGATGGCGAGCAGGCTTTCTAGCATCGCTCGTTCACGATCGAGCCAGCCTCGTTCGGCGGCAGCGGCGATCATCGCGTACTCGCCGCTGACTTGGTACGCGAACGTGGGAACGCCGAACGTTGACTTCACGCGATAGATAATGTCGAGATAAGCGAGTGCTGGTTTTACCATCACACTGTCGGCTCCCTCGGCGAGATCCAATGCGACTTCTTGTAACGCTTCGTCGCTTTGAGATGAGGATTGTTGGTACGTGTGTTTGCCAGCTTTGCCAAGGTTCGCGGCCGAGCCGACTGCGTCACGAAACGGACCATAGAAGCTACTCGCGTACTTGGCAGCGTACGACATGATTTGAACATTCGAGTAACCGTTGGCATCGAGTGCCGCGCGGATCGCGCCGATGCGACCGTCCATCATGTCGCTCGGCGCGATGATGTCGCATCCAGCAGCCGACTGGACGAGCGCCTGGCGACAGAGCACTTCGACGGTTTCATCATTCGCGACGTCGCCGTTGATGACGAGCCCGTCGTGACCATGTTGGCTGTATGGATCCAAGGCGACGTCAGCGATCACGCCGAGCGAGTTGCCGGCTTCGCGTTTTACCGCAGCGATGGCGCGACACATCAAGTTCTCGGGGTTCGTCGCTTCACGTGCGTCGTCCGTTTTCAATTTCGGATCGGTGACTGGAAACAACGCGACCGCTGGGATTCCAAGTTCACAAGCTTGAGCGATCGCGCGGGCGAGAGCGTCGTCGATACCGTGGCGAACGACACCCGGGAGACTGGAGATGGGTTCGGTACCGCTGCCCTCGGTGACGAAGAGCGGCCAAATCAGGTCATCCACACTCAGCCGGTTTTCGGCCACCAATCGGCGCGACCAATCCGCAAGTCGAACGCGTCGCATGCGAGTGGCTGGGTACGGTCCGCGAACAAAATCTGTCATTTTTTTCTCAGCTGTGCTATCAAAACACGTCACAGTTTTCTGTCGCCGGGATTCATTCCACGTCAACACAGTTGCTACAATCCCAGCTACCTCACGCCCACTCGAAGCCTTTTCCCCAGTAGCGATGGATACATGTTAAACATCCGCCAGACATTGGTCGCCTCCGCCTTCACTCTTTTTGCGTTTACTTCGGCTATTGCTGCGGATTCTGGGTCAGGCGGGGATGCTCAACCGCTGCGAGCGTTGCTCATTGACGGTCAACAAGCCGTTTACCACAAGTGGGTCGAAACGAGTCCTGTGATTCAACAGACTCTCGAAGGCTGTGGCCGATTCACAGTCGACGTCGCCACGAGCCCAGCCAAGGGCGAAGACCTGTCGAGTTATCGGCCTTCGTTCAGCGACTACGACGTGGTGGTGTTGAACTATGACGGCGATGCTTGGTCCGAGCCAATGCGAGCGGACTTTGAGAAATACGTGGCTGGCGGCGGGGGCGTCGTGGTGATTCACGCGGCGGACAACGCATTCCCGGATTGGGACGCCTACAGCCGCATGATCGGGCTGGGTGGTTGGGGCGGACGAACGGAAAAGGACGGTCCCTATCTCCGCTTTCGCGATGACAAACTTGTTCGCGACAATGAATCCGGCAAAGCTGGCTCGCACGGTAAACGAGTCCCGTTCTTGATCGTGGTTCGTGAACCAGAGCATCCGATCACTCGAGGTATTCCGCGTTCGTTCATGCAAGCCGGAGACGAACTGTATGGCAAGCTGCGTGGCCCAGCCGAGAACATGCATGTGTTAGCGAGCGCCTACAGCGATCCCGCGACAGGCGGCACGGGTGAGCATGAACCGATCTTGATGACGATCCGCTACGGCAAAGGCCGCGTCTTTCATACGCCGCTCGGGCATGACGTCGCTGGGATGAATGGCGTTGCGTTCCAAGTCACTCTGCAGCGCGGCGCCGAGTGGGCTGCGACCGGAAACGTCACGCTTCCCAATGTTGACGAGACCACGTTGCCAAGCAATGAAGCCGCCACTCGCGACCCAGCAACGCTGTTAGTGAATTCGTCACCCGACTCGATGCCTGACATCAATGGCAAAGGCTGGTTGTCGTTGTTCAACGGAACGGACACAACCGGATGGACTCAAAAGAACGGCACGGCAACGTATCGCGTCGAAGAGGGTGTGATCATCGGCAAGACGTCCGAGGGCAGCCCCAACTCGTTCTTGTGCAGTGATAAAGACTACGGCGATTTTGAACTCACCTTCGAGGTCAACGACGACGTCGGGCTAAACAGTGGCGTGCAAATTCGATCCAAGAGCTTGAAAGAATTCAACAACGGCCGCGTCCACGGACCGCAAGTTGAAATCGAGACGAGTCCCGGTGAAGCTGGCTATCTCTACAGCGAGGGGACGGGGCGTGGTTGGATCACGACGGAACAACCAATCAAGGATGCATACGTCAACGACCAATGGAATCGCTATGTCGTTCGAGCCAAGGGTGATCGAATTCAAACTTGGATCAACGGCAAACAGATCGTGGATGTCTCGGACGCAGAGTCCTTCAAGAGCGGATTCATCGGATTGCAAGTTCACGGCATCGGGAAAGGCGAAGGCCCATTCCAAGTTCGATGGCGTGATATCCGCGTGCGAGAGTTGTAGGACGAGGCTTGGCTACCAATCGGCCCCGTCAGCACCTTCGGCGTCCGACTCTTCGCCGCCGCGAGGATCGCTGCACCAAGACGTGAGTGCTTTGAGCGCCAAGTCTCGTTCGATCCCGTTGGTCCAAATCGAATCGTCCACATCCAAACGAACTTCGTAGTAACCTTCGCGCGTGCAGTCGTCTTCGCCGCAAAAGTGTGGTGTATCGCTAATCCACACGATGCGGTAGAGCGGAATGTGTTTGTCATCAATCTTGATGATCGGTGAGTCCATCGTGGCGGAAGCCTCCGTGGTCTTTTGGCATACGTAGGGAACAGAAATCAGTTTCGAGTCGTTCAATCGATCAGCAAACGATCAATCTCGATCCAGCTCACGGCTCCGATTGGCTGAAGCCGCGACCGCGTCAATGAACGCACCTCGGACCCCATTTTGCTCCAGGACACGCAATGCGGCAATGGTCGTACCTCCAGGACTGGCCACAGCGTCTTTGAGTTCACCTGGATGTCGCCCAGTTTGAGCGACCATGGCGGCAGTCCCCAAGACCGTCTGGGTTGCCAACTTCTGGGCCAAAGCTCGCGGTAAACCAGCCAAAACGCCTCCATCGGCCAACGCTTCGATGACGAGACACACGTACGCTGGGCCCGAACCGCTCAATCCAGTCACAGCATCCATTTGTGTTTCATCGACTCGCACCGCCATCCCAACGGACTGGAGCACCGTTTCGATCCAGGCTTCATCGTCGGCTGTGACGTCCGCTGCACAGCAAAACGCACTGGCCCCCTCGCCAACCAAACTGGGGGTATTTGGCATCACTCGGATCAGCCGTTTGTGTCCGATCCAGCCTGCTAGCTTGGTCAAATTGATGCCCGCAGCGATCGAAACCACGAGTTTTTCTGCCCAAAACCCCGCTTTTTGCTGAGCGACTTTGGGGATCACACCTGGCTTGACGGCCAACAGGACTGCGTCAGCCGATTCGATGGCTTGATCGAGCGATTCGACGACGGCAACGTCCTTTTGGTGCTCGGACCACCAAGCTCGCCCGTCGCTGCTCGGTTCGACGACACACAGTTCGCCTGCGGAAATCACGCCCTGGGCGAGCATCCCGCCAGCTAGGGCTCGGCCCATTTGGCCGCCGCCGACAATCGCCAATCGCCGTTGAGTGCTGGTATTACTTGTCGCTAAGAGGGTCTTCATGAGAGCTTCACAGGGTTGGGTGATTGGACGAGTAGGTGGGTTTTATTCGGGTTTGGCGAGCATCTTGGGACACCATCTCAATTGACCCCTTCCAACGCCCCTTCTACATTGATCTGTTTTTCCATTCTCGAAAAGCCTGGGAGAATCCGCCTTGAACGGGTCCGCTTGCAATCCTCCGATCACCCGCGTCGACGAAGCCATCGCGAAAGCTGACACGCTCATTGAAGCCATGGGCTGGATTCGTCGTTTTCGTGGCAAGACGACCGTCATCAAACTGGGTGGCAGCGTCTTGGATGATAGCGATGCGCTGTTGCACATTCTCCTGGACGTCATGTTCATGGAATCCGTGGGCATGCGGCCCGTGATTATTCACGGCGGGGGCAAGGCAATCAACCGCGCACTCGCGGAGTCGGGGATCGAGCCGAACTTCATTCGCGGTCGACGGTACACCGACCAAGCCACCTTGGAAATCGTCGAAAAGACGCTCGCTGGTGATCTCAATCGATTCATCACAAGCGAGCTCGAGCGACTCGGCGGCCGAGCCATGAACCTGTCCTTCGAGACGACGAATGTATTGTTTGGTGGCAAGCTCGCAACCGAAGGCGACGAAGACCTTGGCTTTGTCGGTGACGTCACGCGTGTTGATCGACAAGTCATCGAGGGACTTTGCTATGCCGAACAAGTTCCCGTCATCCCGTCGATGTGCGAGGGCGAAGATGGCCAGCGGTACAACGTCAATGCCGACACGGCGGCGATGGCAGTAGCACAGTCCTTGGGTGCAGAGAAGCTCGTGTTTCTTTCAGACGTCAACGGTGTGCGCCGCGACAAGGACGACCCAGAATCGATCATCTACACGATGTCGTCCACCGAAGCTCGCCAATTGATCACCGACGGGATCGTTGCTGGCGGAATGATTCCAAAAGTCGAAGCGTGTTTAGAAACGCTCGATCGTGGTGTCAATAAAGTGCACATCATCGACGGTCGACTGCGACACTCGTTGCTCTTAGAAGTCTTCACGACGCGCGGCGTCGGGACTGAGATCCATCGCTAAGCGGACCTCAAACGTCTCCCTACGTTTCCAATGGAAGTCGGATCAATGTCACCCAATGATGATCAACTCGTTGACTCGAATCAACACGAGACACCTCGTGGATTGCGATGCAAGGACTCGCGCGGTGAGACTTGGATCGACGCGACCGCAGGCCGTCTTGGTCCATTGGGCTACGTCCTTGAGCCAATTGAGAAGGCTTTGAGCAACATCTCGGCCGACTCGTTGGTAACACTCCGTGCAGCGAACTCGGCGGATGAATCGATCGCTGTGGCGATGCTGCGAGAGTTGGTCAGTTCCTCGGGTCTTCGCCACGATGAAAGCGTCTTGTTGACCGATTCGAGCGACGCCGCAATCGAAGTTGCAGTCTTGGGCGCAAGAAAGCTCGGTTCGCCGTCACGCTATCGCACGGTCGCTTTGGTGGGAAGCGATCACGGTCGCACCGCCCTTTGTCGAACACTGAGTGGTCGTCCCGAGTTGCAACAAGATCTGGGCCCCATGATCGCCGGGTTCACCCATGTCGCTGTGGGTGACCTGGACACGCTCAAACGTGTTATCGACGAGCAAACTGTCGCCGTCGTCGTCTCGCCACTCGCGATCCATGATGCCGCCAAATTGCTCGACACGGAGTTCTTGAAGAAAGTACGTGAGCTCTGTGATGAGGCTGGTGCGATGCTAATCGCAGACGAATCAAAAATCGCCTTTGGCTCCTGTGGTGCGCCACTGATGACACCCGCCATCGCAGGCATCGAAGTCGACGCCGTCGTTCTTTCGGCTGGACTTTTTGGTGGGCTCTCCGGTGGCGTTTTGATTAGCTCGCGCGAACTCAGCGAGATTGCGGAGTCTCCAGAATCGAGTCCCATCATTCTCGATGCGTTGCTTGAAGCGAATCTGGCGATGATTTCTGACTCCGATTGGCTGGCACTCGCGATCGAAGAACACGGGAAATTCGCTGTCGAGTTGGCTGAATGTCTCAGCGAGTTTGAGTTCGTCCAAGACATTCACGCCAATGGTGCCAACATCGGTATCGAATTGGATGTCCCAGCAAGCGAATTGATTGAGGCGGCGGCTCAAGAAAAACTGCGACTCGAGAGTGCGGGCGAGTTTGCAGTATGGATGCAGCTGCCTCTTGTGATTGAGGCGGCTGACCGTGACGACTTGTTGTCGCGGCTCGTCAAGGCATTGCAGGCGACCAGTCGATTGGCGTCTGTTTCAAGCATTTAGATTTTTGTGAGATTTACCAGCGTGCAACACTTACTGACGCTTTTCGACATCACCCCAGCGGACCTGCGCCGAATCCTCGCAACGGCCGCGACTCTCAAAGACAAACTAGCCGCTGGTGAACGTCCGCCGGTCCTCGAACGGTACGTGATGGCAATGCTCTTTGAAAAGCCGAGTTTGCGAACTCGAGTGAGCTTCGAATCCGGTATGGCCCAACTCGGTGGCGAAAGTCTGTTTCTCGGCGAAGATGTTGGCTGGGGCAAACGTGAATCCACATCCGATTTCATCCGCGTTCTCGGTGAGTTCGTTGATGTGGTTGTCTGTCGTGCAAAGCAACACGATTGTGTGGTTGAGTTGGCATCGTTCAATGCAGTTCCCGTCATCAACGGTTTGACGGATTTGAGTCATCCGTGCCAGGCGATGGCCGACTTGATGACGATGAAGCAATCCTTTCCCGATCTCGCTGGGAAACACCTCGTGTTCGTAGGCGATGGTAATAATGTCGCTCGAAGCATCGCATTGTGCTGTGCCATGCTCGACGTCAAGTTCACACTTTCAAGTCCGCCGGGCTACCAATTAGACGCGGACTGGCTCAAACGAATTTATGCCAAGTACCCCAAGGCACAAATCGAACAAATCGCCAAGCCGAGCGAGGCCGTTCGTACCGCTGACGCGATCTACACCGACGTGTGGACAAGCATGGGACAAGAAGCCGAAGCAGCCATTCGGCGCAAAGTCTTCGCGGACTACCAAGTCAACGGCGCGTTAATGAAGGCTGCACCAAGTCACGCACGGATCCTGCATTGTCTGCCCGCCGTTCGAGGTCAAGAGATCACGGACGAAGTCATCGATAGCGACCGCAGCGACATCATCCAACAAGCCGGCAATCGCATGCACGCTCAAAAAGGCTTGCTCGTGTGGCTACTCAACCGAGCCTGGATCGACGCCAACGTCCCTTCAACCGATGACGTTTGATCCTTATCGCTGTCGATAGACCTCAGCGTAATTCGCAAAGATATCATCCTTGTTGCCGTAGCTTCGAATGAACTCACAGTCGTACGGTTGCGGCAGTCCTTCTGCCAAATCACGTCGACCGAAGATATAAAAGTCCGTGGGGAACTCAGTACTATCGAAGTACATGGGATGTCGACAGGCAAGGATGACATTCCATCCTTGACCATAGGCATCCAGCGAGAACTCTGGCCCCACCGTCAAACTTGAACCTGCTGGCAAGTCATCAAGCACCATTCGCGTGAACTTTGATCCGTTGTGCATTGGATCATTCAGGTGCATTGCGTAAACGCTGATTGCACGGGCACCCGAACCAGGAAACATTGCGACAATGGCAAGACATGTCGCTGCATGCTTCAACAACCGAGATTGGTCCGTACTGAAATTCAAACCCTCGATCCCCTTCAGCAATGCGAATGCAAAACAGATCCATCCGAGCGAAGCGCTATAGCACCAAAAGCCTTGGATCGGATGCGTGCCAAGAAACACGACGAGCAAATAGACGCTCGATACCGCTAGTAGCCACAACACCCGCAATCCAGGTTGTTGATTTCGCCACGCCATGATCCCAGACCCGATCAGTCCAATGCAGAGCATCGAAAACTGAATTGGATGTGCTCGCTCGATCAGTTGTGGTATTTGGTCAGCAAACGATTCATATGGAAAAACGAAACGCGATAGCAATCCTGGCCCGGTGGGGCGAAGTATGTTGCCAATAAACTGTGCCCGAAACAGATCAGCACGAACGGAAATGAGCGGCAACCACAACGAAAACGCCGCAGTCACCGACAACGCGAAATAGACAAATCCTTTCAGTCGATTTCGCAAGCTACCACCACTCAAAATCCAAAAGGACAATTGGACTGCGAACACAATTGCGAAAGGATGGCATAGGGCAGCCAGTCCAACGCTAGCTCCCGCAAGGACCAACCAGCGAAAGGACGCTCGTTGATACCACAACGCTGTCAAGGCGACCGAAAGCAGTCCGAACATTCCGCAAAGCATATCCGGACGCGCTAGCACCGCTGGAAAAAAACACAGCCGTGATAACGAAAACAACGTGGCTCCGAGCAACGCGACTCGAAAGTCGCTAAGCAATATCCTCGCAATAAAGTACGTCGTCACGATCGATACACAGGCCCCCAACAAGGATGCCAACCGCGCCGTGGTGTACGTCGGTGAAAGAACCGCGAAGAACGGCGACTGCAAGTAAAAAGATAGCGGCGGCTGAGCGTAAAGTACCTGATCAGCACCATAGAAGACGCTGTTCTCGCTAGTCGCTCGCGAATACGGAACCCGCGGAACGCCTTCTTGAGCAATCGTCAAACCAGGAATACCATACCATTCCTCGTCTTGTCCGCCCGGTGCGCAAATGACAACGGTTGCTCGTATGGCCACGAAGAAGACGACAATCGCCGCTAAAACCCATCTGTGTGCGGAACTGCTGCTTGGCGTTGCAAGCGATTCGTTGTGTTGCATCAAGTGTACGTCGCGTTGAATTCAAAAATGTAATGGGAATCGCTTACTTTCACTGAGGTCGGCTCTGTGGCTGAACACGTTTGTCCGCTTTGCCAAAACAACCTAACGACCAAGTTTGACACGGTTACCGACGTCGAAACACGACACGTATTTTCTGTATTGCATTGTTCGAATTGTGATTTGGGTATCACGGCACCCGTGCCGGATAACTTGGACAAGTATTACTCGCAAGCATACCACGGTGGTCGCCATGGTTTTACTACGCGACTTTGCGATTCTCGCCGTTTGGGAATCGTCCATGCTCTGAGTTCGAGTGAACGATCCAAGACATTACTCGACTATGGGTGCGGTGAAGGCACGTTCTTGCACGCTGCGAGTCGAGCAGGATGGAATATCTATGGGGTTGAGAAATTCCCCGAACGTGCTCGCGAAATCGTACCGAATGTTTGCACGACATTGGATGAAGCTGAGTTTGATGGCCCGTACGATTGCATCACCCTTTGGCATTCGTTGGAGCACCTGGTTGACCTAGTACCATCGATCCGCAAGCTCAGTAGCCTGCTCAGCTGCGAAGGTGTTTTGGTCGTCGCCGTTCCCAACGCGAGCGGTTATGCCGCTAGATGGTTTGGGCACGATTGGTTGCACCTCGACGTGCCGCGGCACCTCCATCATTTCTCCACTCGATCACTTGTGCGTTTGCTTACTCCACACGGTTTTCGTGTACAGCGATTGCGATGCTCGGAATTTGAATATGATTTGATGGGTTGGGCACAAAGCTGGCTCACTCGATGCGGTGACTCGAATCGGTCGTTTTTTAAGTTAATGAGTGGTCGGCCGACTGGTTTTTCTAAGTACAAGAATGCTTTGATGATCGCTGCGGGGATGATCGCTTGCCTTGTCGGAGCCATCCCTGTTTTTATCTTTGGACGACTCGGCTTGGGTGACACCATCATCATAGCCGCACGCAAAATTTCCGTACAAGAAACGCATGGGGATGCGATGGAGACGCCGGATGTATAACGGAAAGAAAATCGTTGTTGTCATGCCAGCGTATAACGCGGAGAAGACGCTGGTGAAGACTTGCGAGGAGATTGATCGTTCGCTGGTCGACGAGATCGTGCTCGTCGATGATGCGAGTGTCGACGGAACATTCGAACTCGCTACAAATCTTGGGCTTCGAGTGCTACGGCATCCAGCGAACCGTGGCTATGGCGGTAATCAAAAAACGTGTTACACGACCGCGATTGAACTCGATGCGGATATCGTTGTGATGGTGCATCCGGATTACCAGTATACCCCGCTTCTACTTCCTTCCATGGTCGCTTTGATTGGAAGTGGACTTTACGACTGTGCAATCGGCAGCCGCATCCTGGGAGGTCAAGCTCGACAATCGGGTATGCCACTCTATAAGTATGTTGCGAATCGAGTGCTGACGCTGGTGCAAAACGTGATGATGCAATCCAAGTTAACGGAGTTTCATACAGGGTATCGCGCGTTCTCGAGAGAGCTTCTGTTGAGCCTGCCACTGGAGGAGAATTCCGATGATTTTGTTTTCGACAACCAAATGTTGTCGCAGGTGATCTTCTTCGGATTCTCGGTTGGCGAAGTCTCCTGTCCTACGAAGTATTTTGCTGAAGCTTCGTCGATCAACTTCCAACGTTCATGTCGTTACGGACTTGGTTGTTTGGCGACTTCTTGGCTTTTTCGTGCTTCCAAAATGGGAATCTATCACTCGAGACTCTTTCGTGCGGACGGAAAAAAGCTGGCTTGCAAACTTACTTCCAATACGTTGAGCAAGTGACCGTCGATCGCTTGCTGCAGCGCAGGAAGTAAGCTAGTGTTTTGTCCGTTCGACCTAGACCGAAGCTCCTTCAGATGACCTTGCCTTATGAATCTTCCTCAGCGACCGGCTGACCAACTGCGTGACGTGGAGATTACGCGTCACTATCTCGAATCTCATCCGGCGAGTGTCTTGTACCGCAGTGGTAAAACCATCGTTTTGTGTACCGCGTCCATCGAACCTTCCGTCCCGCCTTGGTTGGTCGGCAAAGGGAAGGGCTGGGTCACGGCTGAGTACAACATGCTCCCAGGCAGCACGCACCCGCGAAAGGGCCGCGACCGTGGTGGCAAAATCGACGGCCGCACGACAGAGATCCAGCGGTTGATCGGTCGATCACTACGCAGTGTCGTGGACCTGAAGAAACTCGGCGAGCAAATGATCACAGTCGACTGTGACGTGCTGCAAGCCGATGGGGGAACTCGCACAGCATCGATCACGGGCGGCTTCATTGCATTGGCAGACGCGATCGCGACGATCTTGCCTGAGAGTAAAATCGGCGACGGACCGCTTACCGACAGCGTCGCAGCCATCAGCGTCGGCGTGATCGGTGAGCTGGTACAGCTCGACCTCGATTACCAACTCGATTCCGCCGCCGACGTCGACATGAACGTTGTGATGACGGGCAGCGGTCGATTCATCGAAATCCAAGGCACCGGCGAAGAAGCGACGTTTGACGACGAACAGCTCGCGAGCATGTTGAGTCTCGCCAAACGCGGCATCGCGTCGTTGACGAAACTACAACTCGACGCACTTCAACCCGTTCGCTGAGTTGGTCCGTGGCCAAGCTTTACTTTTACTACTCGACGATGAACGCTGGCAAGTCAACCATCTTGCTGCAATCGAGCCACAACTATCGCGAACGCGGGATGCACACGCTCATCCTGCTGCCGGAAATCGATACCCGCATGGCGGCTGGTAAAGTCGTCTCACGTATCGGTCTTGCCGCCGACGCTCAGACGTTTTCAACAGCTGACAATTTGTTGTTGATGGTGGAGCAAGAACAAAGCATCCAGGACCTACACTGTGTGTTCGTCGACGAAGCCCAGTTCTTAACGCGATTGCAAGTTCGTCAATTGAGCGACGTGTGCGACTCGCTCGGTATTCCGGTACTCGCGTATGGTCTTCGAACCGACTTCCAGGGCAACCTCTTCGAAGGCAGCGCGAGTTTGCTCGCTTGGGCCGACTCACTCAGCGAGATCAAGACAATTTGTCACTGCGGTCGCAAGGCCACGATGGTGGTCCGAATCGATCGCAAGGGCCAAGTCGTGAAAGAAGGCCATCAAGTTGAGATCGGCGGCAATGATCGCTACGTCAGCGTGTGCCGACAACACTTCAAACAAGGCATGGCAAGCCGAAACGACGACGAGTTACCACTGTTGGACAATCTTGATTAGTGCTTTGTAACAGAATTGTTCTCCTAGTCTCGGACGGTTCTTTCACCGTTGTTGGACGTTTCGCCCACGAACGCGTCAGCCTTGCGGTTTTCTCACCCTTGAACTCCTGCGTTCGATGATGGTTTCAGAAAGTAAAAGCGAAACAACGCTCCCCAGCGACAACAATCGACCGAGATACCCATCGTCTGGTTGCGTCTTCCACAACCGTTGGATTTTCTTAGGTGGCCGCAACGCCCATCGCGGTAGGGACGGCTGTTGCCAGCCGCCCCCCGCACAGATCCGTACTTGAAGAATTACCTCATACGGCTCTTGCCGTGAGTCGATCGCGAAAGCGTTGGTCTGGGTACGGGTGGATGATCCTCGGTGTCGGCAACACGCGGCGAACCAGCCGCTGCATCCGAGACCA
>JBGTAI010000246.1:0-3471 GCA_041749955.1 Pirellulaceae bacterium
GGTTCCGCGAAGTGAAAGCGATCGTGTGGAGTTGGCGTAAGCAGTATCCGAAGCTTCGCATCAATATTCGCAAGTCGCACAAAGGCTGGGTGCGGCAATACAACATTATCGATGGCAAGCCGATGCCATTCAATTCACCGCCAGACGCCGCATATCGTGTCTGTATGCAGCGAACTTGCACCCAGCTTGTGAATGGCCGCCTCGCAAAATGTCCCGCACTCGCATATTGGCCACAGCTAGAGACAAAAGCCCGCCTCGAATCCATTTCGGAGTGGGATTTGTTCCGTGACTACGAAGCTTGCCCGCCAACTGCGAGCGACGACGAGCTTCGCTCATTCCTCGAAACCAAGTCGGTTCCCCAGTGCGCGTTGTGTCCTAGTCGGCGCGTCGCGTTTCGTCATCCCAGTCCCTTGCAAAGGAGTAACTTGCAATGATCGAGCCCTATCGTCCCCCGATGCCGCCATACCCGTTCATACCACCGTTCGATCCGCCGGATGAAGAACCGCCGTATATCCCACCGGATAGTTCCAGTTCGGACGACGAGGCCAATGGTTCATCAAGCGAAGATCCAGGTCCACGTCCGCCATGGTGGCCCGAAGACTGGCCTTGGCCACCGCCACCCGATGAACCAGTCGTCATTGAAGCGCCACCGCCACTTCCCAACATCATCTGGCCGCGACTGCCGCCAGATCATCCCTATCACCTGCCGCCGGGTTATCACTATCCCGATAACCTGCCCGAAGGACATCCAGGACATTATTATCCTGGGATGCCACCGTATCCGGTCGTTGCTCCTTAAAGGCCGCAACGCTTGCGTACTACCTCGCAAACCTAATTCATTGAGAACGCCAGCAATCATTACGAATGCTGGCGTTCTTCGCTTCAAAGAATGGTTTAGCTGGCCATTGCAGAACAGCTCTCTTCGCACTTGCGACAGCACTGGACGCACTTGTCCATGCCGCCGACCTTCTCGCAACTGTCCGCGCATGCTTTACAGATTTCTGCGCAGGCTCGGCAATAATGCGCGTGGTGATCGCTGTTGCGACTCATGAAGTCGATGCAGGCTGCGCAGGCCGCAATGCAGTCGAGCATCTGTTTGACGTGCGTTTGCTCGACGTGGTCGCCGCCTTCGGAGAGGCAGTGGCTCGTCAACATGCCAGCACAGGTCGTTTGGCATTCTTGGCAGTTTTTGATGCATTCTTTCGTGGATGCGGTTGCAGTACTCATTCTTATCTCCTTGTGAAAAGGTTATTGCGGCCCAGTTGCCGCTGTCTCATCGGTATGCAACTTGCATACCGGTATGGGGTATATTGCAGGCTGCCAAAATTGTCCGGTAAGGAATAAACAATGAACATGACTTCCATCTCTGCCGTTGATCCTGTCTGTGGCATGTCCGTTGAACCAGGCAAATCGCGTCGCAGCGAGCACGAAGGGAAGTCGTATTTCTTTTGCAGTGCAGGGTGTCAAACAAAATTTGAGGCCGATCCCACTGGCACTTTGGCAGCGCGTGCAGAGAAGAATGCAGTAAAAAAAGACGCTGCCATGAGCGAAACTTCTTGCTGTTGCAGCGGTAAGGACGGTGGATCGTCGGCCAAGGTGAGCGATTTCCCGGCAGACTCTGAGGCTATCTACACCTGCCCCATGCACCCTGAGATCGAGCAAGTTGGGCCTGGCGATTGCCCGATTTGCGGCATGGATTTAGAGCCTAAGGTCGTCGCGATGGCCGAAGAGGGTGACGACAAACAATACGCTGACATGAAACGTCGCTTTTGGGTGGGCGTCGCATTGTCGGTGCCATTGCTCATCATTGCGATGGGGCCAATGGTTGGCTTGAAATTGATGGACTTCGTGTCGAGTAGCGTCGCTGCCTGGATACAGCTCGCCCTGGCGACGCCGGTTGTGTTCTGGTGTGGATGGCCATTGTTGGTTCGCGGAGCCAAGTCGTTTCGCACGATGAACTTGAACATGTTCTCGTTGATCGCGGTGGGAACGCTGGCGGCGTATCTCTTCAGTTTGGTCGTCGTGTTGCTTCCTGGAGTGATCCCCGAAGCGTTCTTCGAGAACGGTGTTCCACCTCTCTATTTTGAAGCCGCGGCGGTGATCATCACGTTGGTGTTGCTCGGGCAAGTATTGGAACTGCGAGCACGACAGCAGACCGGCGGAGCGATTCGCGAACTCATGAAGCTTGCTCCTGAAACTGCACACCGAATCACGGGCGATGGCGAGGAAGACGTCTCGCTCGATTCGGTCCGCAAAGGCGATAGGCTGCGAGTTCGTCCTGGCGAGAAAGTTCCGGTCGATGGGAAAGTTCTCAGTGGGTCGAGCAGCGTCGATGAGTCGATGTTGACGGGCGAGCCGATGCCGGTGAAGAAAGTCGAAGGCGACGAAGTCACAGGCGGAACATTGAACCAAACCGGTGCGCTCGTGATGGAAGCCGTCGGTGTAGGCGGCGACACGGTTTTGAACCGCATTGTGCAAATGGTTGCGGACGCTCAGCGAAGTCGTGCCCCGATTCAGAAATTAGTCGATGTGGTCGCTCGTTACTTTGTGCCAGCGGTAATCGTTTGTTCGATTCTCGCGTTCATCGGCTGGGCTGTGTTTGGTCCAGAGCCGCAACTGGCTCATGCGTTTGTCGCTGCGGTGGCTGTGTTGATCATTGCTTGCCCATGTGCGTTGGGGCTGGCAACGCCCATGTCGGTAATGGTGGGCGTTGGTCGCGGAGCGAAGGAAGGCGTATTGATTAAGAACGCAGAGGTTCTGGAGGTCATGGAGAAGGTTGACACGATCGTCGTAGACAAGACGGGCACACTGACCCAGGGACGACCGGAGGTGACGGGCGTTGAAACGTTTGGTGACTGGAACGAAAACGATGTGTTGACGTTGGCGGCGGCGGTCGAAGCACAGAGCGAACATCCGTTGGCTCAGGCGGTCGTTCGCCGTGCGAAGTCGGATGAATTGCAGGTTGTGGAAGCGGGTGACTTCAACAGTATCACCGGTGGCGGAGTTCGCGCTCGCGTCAATGATCATGATGTCTTGATCGGCAATGCTGAGTTGTTGGACGAACAAGGCATCGAGGGCGTTGATGCGGGTCGGGGAAAAGCGGGATCGCATCAGTCTGAGGGGGCGACGGTAGTGTTCGTTGCGATCGACAAAAAGCTAGCCGCAATTCTCGCGATCACTGACCCGATCAAGCAGAGCACTCCGGCAGCGCTGAAGACATTGCATGAACTGGGATTGAAAGTGGTGATGTTAACCGGCGACGCCGAGCCGACTGCAAAAGCCGTCGCCTCGAAGTTGGGCATCGACGAGTTTCGTGCCGGCGTTTCGCCGGAGGAAAAGCATGAATACGTTCGCAAGTTGAAGAAGGAAGGCAAGACGGTTGCGATGTGTGGCGATGGGATTAATGACGCTCCTGCGCTTGCCGAAGCGAACGTTGGCATCGCCATGGGCACCGGGACGGGCGTTGCGATT
>JBGTAI010000247.1:0-25916 GCA_041749955.1 Pirellulaceae bacterium
ATCGAGGGTTTTCGGAGTAGATATGGTCAAGCTAGTAGTTCGCGATCGAGAAACGATTCAGGAGGCTGTCCGCCGATTCCGTAAATTGGTCGAACGCAGCGGTATCAAAAAAGAAATGCGCCGTCGCGAATACTACGAAAAGCCCAGTGAAACCAAGCGTCGAAATCGCTTGCGAGCGGAACGACGTTCGCGTCGTACACGTCTCCTGACAAAGTAGTTTGCTGTGATGGGTGATGTCGCTTTCGAGCGGCTCGATTGTGCTGGCTCCATCCACTTCTAGGCGAGCGTTTGCAAGTCTTTCTGTGGCTGGTAGTGTTGCCGAGACCAAGTGCACAAGTGAAACTGTCTCGACGTGGCAGCGTAAAATTTGACGGCGCTACGTAAAATATAGTCAAGTAGAATTTTAGTTTTGGCCGCACCCGGCCGAAAAAACACCGATGCGTTGGACGGAAACTGTTTGACGCGAATAAAGAAGAATATTGCTGAATCGGGCGATTAGCTCAGTTGGTTAGAGCATCTCGTTTACACCGAGAGGGTCGGGGGTTCGAGTCCCTCATCGCCCATTGATTTGCGGGAACGTAGGTTCTCGCTGCCGATTCGCATGCTTCTGGTGAGGTCGCCGTTGGATGGAGCCTTTTTCGGTTCATCCCTTTCTCGCGTGGGTAGCTTCCGGTCGGATCGGGCTTTACTGCCAGGCGCCACGTAGGTGGTTTGGTCTCTCAAAATCCTGTGATTCATTGCACTTCTGTCGATGAATTCCCGGTGTGGTGGGCAAATTAAGGATTTTGTGGTCTTGAGTTACCAGGTCCTTTTCGTGAGACTTCTAGCTTTTGCCTTGGAAAGTCGCTAATAACGGGGGATCGATTGCCTGTGGGAGCAGAAATCCCCTCGCTAACGGTGCTCGTCTGGGCCCGTGGCATGGTAACCTAAACGATCGTTCTTTGAGCTTTCCTTCTTATTCACACTCACCTGTGACACTCGGATTCACGCAATGTCAACATCAACGATTTCCAAAGTGAGTGAGGGTGATGTCCTCGTTGTCCGTTTCAACGTCGGTAAGATTCTCGACAATACCCAGATTGACGATATTGGGCGTGACCTAGTCGAAGCCTCTGTCAGTGCGTCAGGCAAAAAATTGCTGCTTGATTTCCGTGACGTGTTCTTTATGTCGTCAGCCATGGTTTCGAAGTTGGTGACGTTGAACTCAAAATGTAAAGCATCCGGCGTCAAGCTGGTGATGTGTGAGATGTCTGCTGGTGTTTACGAGATCTTCAAGATCACGAAACTGACAAAAGTGTTTGATATTCAGGACAAAAAAGAGGCCGCGCTGGCAAGTTTTGCTGGTTAGCAAGATCCGTGAACGCTTCTTACGCCATCGCATTCATCAAATTCGGTGGACGCAATACAGGCTGAGAGCGAGTTTCAGGGCGGTTGAAGTTGAAGTGACGGGGATTTTTGCGACACCAAGACATGCCAGCTCCATGATGCTGAAAAATCGACGAATTGCGGTTGTTGGCGGCGGAGTGATCGGGCTTTCCGTTGCCCATCGGTTGCTTGACCAAGAAGCTGCAGTCACTGTTTTTTCGCCCCAGCCATTGAGTGATATCACATCATCGGTTGCGGCTGCCTATTGGGCGCCGTATTGGGTTGGTGATTATGACCATTCGATAGCGACCGGAACACTCACGCAATTACAGCGTTTGGCAAGAAGCAAAGTCGACGGCGTGGCTGAGTTTTCGTTCGAAGAGTGGCTGACGGAGGAAGGCGCACGAGAGCTCGATCAAGAGATTGAGACGGCGTATTGGTGGAGAAATCTTCCGTGGATCAACTTCGTTCGCGAGAGCATGGAGTCGTCGAGTCCGATCGTGTTTCAAGGGCAAGAAGTCCGATTCGTCGAAAAAGTGCGATTTACAAGCGTCGTCGCAAGAATGCCGGACTATTTGGCTTGGCTCGAGCGACGGCTTGTGGAGTCGCCATCGGTTTTCTTTGAACGCCAATGGGTGGATTGCCTGGACTCCATTTGCGATGGCAATCGCTTCGATTTCGTTGTGAATTGCACGGGTTGGGGTGCTAAATCACTGGTTCAAAACGACCCGGATACTGCCCAGATGCGATTGTTGGCTGGGCATGTCGTGATCGTGGATGCGCCAGCGATATCGAGCGCTATCTCGCTCAGTCGGTCGCCGTTTCGGGGTGCGCCAGTCTACGTCGTTCCTCGTTCTGGAAGCCGGCGTGATGTGCTTTGTGGCGGCACAGCCATTGATGTGACGGAGACGCTCAACCCGAGAGACCGAGTGACGTACAAACTCAACGAAAAGTGTGATGATGTTCTCGAGCGGACGAGTAGCGTCTTGCCAAGTGTCCGCGGTCGCAGCGAGCTTGAGCGTGGTGTCGGGATTCGGCCAATGCGTAAAAGTGTCCGGATTGAACGAGACGCGTTTCGCGACGATCTCGTGCATTGTTACGGCCACGGCGGCTCGGGTTTAACGTTGTCTTGGGGGTCAGCCGACCGGGTCGTTGAGATTCTGGCTGCGGGTTGCTGAAGGTTTAGCGGGTTAGTTTGAGGCTCTGGTTGGGCCGGGCTAGGCGAACTGTCCTGTATGGCTGGCAAATATCACGACGGAGCGTGGTGAGTGCTTTCGAAAGACGAAGCGTGTTTTCCGTCGGATCGTTGGCTGTTAGTTCAGCGGCGATTCGAAAACAAAAAACCTCAGCCAACAATTGTCGACTGAGGTTTAGATTGAAGACGAGCTGGTACTCGAAAGACGCTTAGCGACGGAAAATTCCGCAGCACTTACGCTTTGGTGCACAGCAAGTTGGTTCTGGAGCAGCTTCGCAGCAAACTGGTGCTGGGGCTGGTTCGCAGCAAACTGGAGCTGGAGTTGGTTCGCAGCAAACTGGTGCTGGAGCTGGCTCGCAGCAAACTGGTGCTGGAGCTGGTTCGCAGCAAACTGGTTCTGGTGCACAGCAATGTGCAGCTTTCTTCTTCGCACAAAGGCGTGCAAGCAAGCCTTGGCGAGGAGCACAAGCTGGAGCTGGTTCGCAGCAAACTGGTGCTGGTGCTGGTTCGCAGCAAACCGGAGCACATGCCGACTCGCAGCCCTTGCGATGGTGACCAAAGAATGCGGAGGCTGGGGCAGCAGCCAAGGCTGTCATCAATACCGCAGCAGCACCAGCGAACAACACGCGACTCAAACGATTCATACGACTCTCTCCTAAGTGAAAGTCTGGACTAAAGGGACGTAAGGTGCGTAGTTTGTCCTGTTTTGCCATCCTTTGCAATCGGTAGTGCTTCGCTGGAGTTTCCCGGCTAGTTAATCGGCAAATTTGGCCGATTCTTCGATTTCGTCGTCCCTTTTGAGCTGGACTGACTCGGTCGACGTGTTCGGTATTCGTCCCGACCAAAGGAATGCCGTATACTGAGAAGAGCGTCAGAAACCACGTTTTTAGTTGGTTAAGCAGTTTGGCAGTTTGCTTGGGCGCACAAATTAAACGCTTCGATTGTTTTTTCTAAAATAATGACCAGCCCATGACTTTTCCTCGCAAGCTAGAACTGAGGGTGTTTTCATTGGTTTTCGGTTGCGCGATCGCCTCAAGACTCGTTGTTTTGGGCTTCGCCATCGTTTGGCTGGTTGGAAATTGCGTGGTGATTCACCAGGCTGCTGGACAGTTGCCGGACGAGGCCAGTTTCAAGGAATCGGTCAGTAGCGCCATGGAAATGCTCGGTTCGAGTGAATTTTCTGCTCGTGAACGTGCAGCTGAAGAGTTGATGACGCTCGGGATCAAGGCGGTGCCATCGCTACGAGAGTTGGCGAGTCATCAAGATCCCGAGGTGCGGCTGCGAGCGGCGGACTTGGTGCAACAGTTGACGGAGGGCGATTTTCAGCGCCGTGTTGATGCATTTTTGTCAGGCCAGGATGTTCATTTTGATGGCTGGGAGTACTTCCAAGCGAGACTCGGGATGGCACCGGCCATTCGTGAGCTCTTTGTTGAGTTGACGAAGCGTTACCCGACGTTAGTTGAATCGTTCGAAGGAACTTCTAGAGATCGAGCGGCTGCGTTGGAGGATGTGGTCCAGAAAACCCAAACGGCGTTGTTCATTGAACGAAGAACGCCTGACCCGGTGGACGTGATCGCGTTGCTTCTGCCGGCATCGGACAAGGACGTTCCGATCACATCCTCGTTTGAAAAGATGGTCATTATTTTTCTTCGCCGTGAAGCGGGAACCAAGATTCGACTCGATCAGCAACTTGCAGCGCCAGTGACGGCCTTAATCGGAGATTGGATCGAACGATCCAGTGTGAATAACCGAGGCGAAGTGATTTGGTTGACGATGGATTGGTCGATTCCAGAGGGACGCCGGTTGTCACTTCGGACGCTCAATGAATCAAACGACACCGAGTTGTTGGCATTGTCGATGCAAGCGATCTCGCGTTTAGGTTCTCTTGAAGACGTGAATTCTATAGCCAAGTTCTTGGACGACGTGCGGCCTGTGGAAGAAAACGAATTTGCGATTGGCGAACAGCCGCAAGCATTAGTGAGTGATGTTGCGATGGCGGCCATCGCAATCCTTCACAAGGTTCCGCTTGCAGAATTAGGATGGGAGGCGGTTGAGCCGCATCCCGTGTTTTCCTTTTCACATAGAGAAATTGGGTTTCCGCCGAATCAGCCTGAGTTGCGAGCCAAAGCGAGAGAGAAGATTGATTCGTTACTCGCCAATCCCGCGCCAAAGGGCTAGTCATCAAGGTTGAGTGTAACGCGGGTATCGTTGTCAGACCCGCTTGCAGTTGTTAGAGACGCGAGCTTGAGTCAGTGGCGTGATGATCGCTTGCTGGAGGCTTCGAGAAGTACTTGCTCATAACGGTTGACCATTTCGTCCCAGCCGAATCGCTCGACGACCTCCCTGCCATGAAGGCCAAGCTGTTCTCGCATTTCCACGTCACTCATCATGCATTGGATTCCCGCGGTTAAGGCGTCCGTATTGTTCTCGATTAACAGCCCATTCGCGAAGAGACCATTTGCTAACTCACCGCTCGAGCAATCGTTAATGATCGCTCGAGGGCCACTTTCGCAATCGACGGCAAGGGAGGGTACGCCGACAGCCATGGCTTCCAGCAGCGCGGACGGAAAGCCTTCGTAGTAACTCGGCAAAACAAAGAACGCGGACTTCGCTAGTTCGTCCCAGACGGGACGAATCCAGCCTGGAAGCGAGACGCGATCGCTCAATCCATGTTGTTGAATTAATTGCTCGAGTCGCACGCGCTCGTTGCCGTCGCCGAGAATCGCTAAAGTCCAATCGGGATTTGAACGGGTGGCTGCGGCGAAGGCTTGGATGAGTCGATCAAATCCTTTTTCGGGAGCCAACCGACCAATCGAAATGGCTCGTTTGGACTGAGACGCGGTAGCTCGATCACTCATGATCGGCGGCGTTTGGATGGCGGAAGGAATCACAACGATGCCGTTTGGGCACATTGGATTCAAGTACATTTCGGCAGAAGACGTCAAAGCGATCGTCTTTGTCGCATGCGGGTACATCGACCTCCGAGCTTGCTCCCACACTCGTCCAAGTTTCTGTTGCGAGGGGTCGCTGCGTTCGCTGATGACGACCGGCAGCCCCAGTCCCCGGGTTGCTGCCAACACCGAAATGTTTGTCTGGTCACAAAACGATAGCACCACATGCGGCGAAATCTTCTTGACGCTTCGACGAATTGCGGCCAATCGTTTTGTCGTATTGAGCAAGCGATCCAGTGCATGGTGGCTTGGTCGCATCACTCCCAGTCGCATTCTTTTGACGCGCTCATCGATGTCGTGTCGGTCTTCATCGCCGTTGTCGAGAGTCACAAGCGTTACCTCATGGTCGCGAGCCGCCAATTGCGAGGCGAGCATCGCAATCACACGTTCGGCACCGCCCCCAGCGAGGGAGTGAATGATCGCAGCGATTCGGATGCGGGGGAATTTTGTCAATTTTGCAGGCCAAAGAAAATCTTTTGGCGGAATTCTAGGGATGTTGCGGACTGTCGGTGTTGAATCGGTTTTCAGGCGTGACTAGCGTTAATCGTGCACGGGGGGACCTTTCAATTAATGGCCGTGCACGCAAGTTGGAATGAAGTGCGTGGTCTGCCCCTTTAGGATTTCAAGTCGACGCATCATGAAAAAGCTTTCACTCGCGCTGTTGTTTGTTCTCGTTGCCATGGGTGCCGAATCGAAATCGGCGACCGCCCAAGATTTTGGTTTTCCGTTCGTTCCGTTCGGATTCTACCAACCCTATGGAGCTCAATACTCCACATCGATCCCGACACCTCCGTATTTTGCGACAAATCCGCCAGTCTACTACGGCACTCGCTACACTCGACCGTACGGACTCAGCCCTTTTGCTGCACCGCCGATGATGAGTGCTCCGAGCGGTTACCAAGGCCAGCCTGCGTCGCAAAATTACAACGTTCCGCGCCAGCCTGTGTGCAATCCTTATGTGACTGCTCGTGTGTCGTCGGCGACTGATTCCAAAGTGACGAAAGGCGAAGTCCGGCTGAATCCGTTCGTGGACCAGACCAGCCGAATTGCCAAGGTCGAGAGTCTCTAGTGGTCTGGAAAAACAGCACCAATCCTTAGGATCGGGGAACCCCGCACAAGTTTCGGCCGCAGCTTGACCGCAGTGCTGCTTTGCAAAGGTGCGTTTCGGCTAGCGGTGCATTTTCGATAGCGGTGCATTTTCGATAGCGAGGTCCACGCGGGCTTCGTTTTGGGCCCTCGCCAAGCGACATCCGTCTTTTTTGTCGCTCTGCTTCCAACGCTGTCGGAGCTCACTTCTGAAACGATAGTGGCGTTCGTAGCGTGGTCATCAGTGCATCCTTTTTCTCTAGCAGGCCTCTCCCTGCTGTTTTGGCGTTTGCCTGTCGGATAGGTTGATAGCGTTCGCTACATCAACTCGCCTTTCGACGCTTATCATCACGCTATGCTTCAGCCAATGAAGTTAAAGTCAATCGCCCTGTTGGCGCTATGGATTTCGACCCTTGTGGGTTTCAGTTTCGCTGGCTTGCTAGAGTTCGCTGGCGCGCAAGAAGTTGAGGCAGATCCGGCAAAGAAGCCGAGGCTCTCTGTGGGCTCGGGCGGGATGCAGCGGCATGTGCCGGGACGCTGGGCGATGCTCGCGGTTTCTGGACGCAATCCAACGGATTCGGACATCGAAGGCGAGGTCAGCGTTGTTGTTGGAACTGAGTCCAATCTACAATTCTCGCGTCGCGTGTGGGTCCCGGCCGGCGCGCGCCGACAAAGTGCCCTGCCGATTCAAATCCCGGCAAATATTGAGTCTGAGCAACACCAAATTGACATCGCTTGGATGGAGCTGACGAGAACGAGTGGTGGTACCGAACAGTTTGAGGTGAACGCGGTGGGCTCTCCGCAAACAGTGCAGTCACTGCTCTTGTCCGAGGAAGAATCGCGAGCAGCCGTGATGCTCGATCGGCCAGATTCAGAAGACATTGCGGCGAACGAAGAGCTTGCCGACATCTCCACGACGCTGAACGTAGGCCGCGACTTGGCGATCGAGTCAACTCGCGATTCCGGATTGTTTTATTTGCACGGTGATTTCTGGCCATCGTCGCCAGTCGGTTTGGATGCGGTCGATCAGATCATTATCGCCAGTGATCGAGTTCTCCAAGACACACTGTCGATCGCGCGTTTGCGAAGTTGGATCCAATCGGGCGGTAAGCTTTGGTTGATGGTGGACCAGGTTTCGCATGACACAGCTCAGACGTTGTTGGGCGACTTGTGCTGTTACTCGGAAGTGGATCGCGTCGAACTGAACGAGTTCGAAATGGTGACCGTTGATCGACATACATCGTTTCAAGCTCAACAGAGTGAGTCGTGGTCAGAAGAGATTCCGGTCGAACTTGTTCGCGTGGTCGCAGAGGCTGACGACGTCTTTTGCTCGATCGATGGATGGCCCACCGCGTTTCGAAAACGATTGGGCAGCGGCGAGGTTTTGTTTACGACTCTAGGAGCTCGTGGCTGGTTAAAGGACGCTCAACCGATGCTCGTTTATCAATCGCTCAGCCGAGATGTGTTTGGACGGCGACCGATTGAATCGACGTCGACGGCGGAGCTCATTTCCTTTGTTGATGATGAGATCGGATATGAGATCCCTGGACGCAAGGTTGTTGCAACGCTTTTTGGACTGCATTTGCTTGTTGTTGTTGCGGCTGGGGTTTGGCTCGCTCGCAACAAGAATCTTCAATACTTGGCCGCAGTCGTCCCGATTGCATCACTACTGACGGCGGTCGCGTTTTTCGCCTTGGGAAATCGCAAAGCGAACGCGATTCCTTCGACGGTGGCGACCAGCCAAATCGTCAGGAATCTGCCTCATAGTTCCGAAACAAAAATCCATACTGTCGCTGCCGTCTATAGCCAAGATTCGCAACCGCTTGGGATCGTTTCTTCGAGCAATAGCACGTCCATGCTCCGTGATGGATTAAGCGACGGTGAGGTGAAACGTATCCAGTGGGACGATAGCGGCCAGTCGAAATGGCTGTTTGTGAAACAACCGCCAGGCGTTGTTCGGCACGTCGAAATCGACTCGACACAAGAGCTATCGGAGCCTTGGGTCGTGCGAGGGACGTTTACCGATCAAGGGTTCACGGGCACGGTTTTTGGCGTACGAGCCGATCGGTGCGAAGATGCGGTTGTCGTCGCGACTCCGGCGCCGTCGCTTGCTGTTGAATTGGATCCGAATTCCGAGGGCAGCTTTAGTAGCAGTGCCGATGACGTGCTTGCGGCGGACCAGTTCATTCGCTCGACCATGGTTTCGAACGTCCAACGTGATCGTCAACAGTTGATCCGAGATTTGCTCGCCAATGAGATTCCGCCTTTTGGGAATCAGCCTATCATGCTGGTTTGGACAGATCCGGTGTACTCCGGCGTTGAGTTCGATGATGGGTTCAAACGAAGCGGTTCGGCGCTCGTGTCGTTACCGATTGAACTTCAGTCACAACCAAGCGGCAGCAAGTTCCAGGTTCCGGCTAGCTTTATGCAGATTCGGCCATTCGCCGGGGCCAGGGGCTCAACTGCTATCTTCAACTGGCGAACCGCTCAATGGATCGAAATGAGCAAACCGAGCGAAGCGGAGTTGCGATGTGACCTCCCTCGTGTGTTGCTGCCATGTGAATTGACTCGGGCGAATGTCACCATCAAGTTGAGTGCGCCTTCGCGAACGCTACAAGTCAAAGCATTCATCGATGGCGAGTTCGTCACCGTGTTTGAGAAGCGAGACCCAAGCGGCTTGTTGCGATTCAGTATCGATGATGCCAAAGCATTACAGCTGGATGATCAAGGCGGCTTGATTCTGTCCCTTGCGATCTCAGCAAGTGAGGACGAGTTACTGGAGGCCGAGGCCGCTGCCAATTCGACTGAAGCGTCCACGTCGAGAGTGGTGAACCCCAGCCGAAGCACGTGGAAAGTCGATTATTTCCATGTGGATGTCGAAGGGATAACCCAATGATGCCTTTCAACGACACCTTTCAATGACACCTCGATATCGAACCACAAGCTCGTAACACTGACAATTACGTAACATCGAACAAGACAAAATGAATATGAACTTTTCGTCCGCCCGAATTCATGACGGGATCATCCAGTGAGTAGCTCCGAAACCGTAGTCGAAACGAAGGGTCTAACCAAGCGTTACGACAATTTTACTGCCTTGGATTCGCTGACGATGCGAGTCGGCAAAGGCGAAATCCTTGGCTTCATCGGCCCCAATGGAGCCGGCAAGACAACGACGATCAAAATTCTTGTTGGATTGTCCAAACCGACGAGTGGCACCGCGACCATCGCTGGCGCGGACTGTTTGAGTGAGTCGCGAAAAATCAAACGTCTTGTCGGTTACATGCCGGATGACTTTGGCACGTACAACAACATGCGAGTGTGTGAGTACCTCGATTTCTTTGGCGCAGCGTACGGGATCGGACGCCGAGCGCGAGTGAAACGGATTGGCGAAGTACTTGATATCACGGGCGCTACCTACATGCATGATTTGTATGTGGATGCGCTCAGCCGTGGGATGCAGCAGCGTGTTGCGATAGCTCGCACGCTTATGCATGATCCGCAAGTTTTGATTTTGGATGAACCCGCCAACGGGCTGGATCCGCAAGCCCGAATCGACATGCGAGTCATGTTGCTTCGGCTTTCAGAGATGGGCAAGACGCTCATTGTCACGAGCCATATTTTGCCGGAACTTGCTCGCATTTGTAACGTGGTGGCTATGATCACCAAAGGCAAGCTTCGCGCTTTCGGCACCCTCGATGAA
The DNA here is from genome assembly GCA_041749955.1 of Pirellulaceae bacterium. Classification (GTDB taxonomy): domain Bacteria; phylum Planctomycetota; class Planctomycetia; order Pirellulales; family Pirellulaceae; genus JBBSJZ01. The sequence continues at coordinate 10,301 of JBGTAI010000247.1, forward strand.
ATCATGCGGGATGTCCAGCAGCGTCGTACGTTCGAAGTCATGTTGCTCGATGAAACGCAAGTCGACCGAGTGGGCGAAACGGTAGGTCGTTGGTTACAAGAGAGAAGTGGCGACGTGAACGCCGGTGCTGCTGAAGTGACGTGTGCCAAGACGGAGATGATGGTGCGGTTTTCGACGCACCTCAATGATCGTGAAGTCGCACCGCTACTGTCGCATCTGATTGGACAAGGCGAGACAGTTGTCCAGTTTCGTGAAGTGGCAACGGACTTGGAGGACGCATTCCTCTCGGTGGCCAATGCTGGTGATCGTTCCGACACCGAGTCGGCCAATCCGCCTGAGTCCGAGACAATCGGTTCTCTGAAAACTGGGGCTAACGCATGATCAATCCGGTCATTCAGCGAGAGTTTTATGGCATTTTGCGGTCGCCCAAAGCGATGGCCGTATTGCTGTGCTTGACGGTCGCGTTTTCCATCGCGGTGTTGATGCGTTGGCCATCCGATTCGTCGGTTGACTTGAGCGGGAAACAATCGCTTGAGGTCTTTCGGGTGTTCGGGTACGGCTTGCTGGCTGGAGTCGTGTTTCTCGTTCCAGCGTTCCCAGCGACATCGGTTGTGAACGAAAAGAACCAAGGCACGCTCGCTCTCTTGTTTAATTCACCGCTCAACGCATTCTCGATCTACTTCGGAAAGATATCGGGCGTATTGTTATTCAGTTTACTGGTGCTGCTTTGCAGCTTACCGGCTTCGGCGGCCTGTTATGCGATGGGCGGTATTGATCTGAAGAGTGAATTGGGGTTGCTGTATGTCATTCTTGCGCTGTTGGTCATTCAATACGCAACGCTTGGGATGTTGGTGAGCAGCTATGTGCAATCCGCGGACGCTGGAGTGCGGATTACGTACACCGCGGTGCTCGCGATGTTTTTTCTGACGCTACTACCCGCAGCATTTTTTCCTGGAGCTGGCGGGTTGTTGTCGACTGTGACGGGGTGGTTGAGAAACGTTTCGCCGATTCCGGCCGTGATGGAGATCATGGGGCATAGCGGAGTTGGCACCGCTGGATTGAAGATCGCCTCGACGACGAGTCAATTTGTTGGATTCACTCTCGTGAGTAGTTTCGTGTTTGCAGCGATCACGATCTCGCGTTTCAACTACCGAATTTTCGATCGCTCTAAGGCGAAGGGTGTTATCACTCAAGATCGCGGTTTGGTCGCGCGTTCGCTGCGACGGTTGGTCTACATCGTTGACCCGCAACGCAGGAAGCCGGGAATTCCGTGGTATCTGAATCCTGTGATGGTAAAAGAGTTTCGATGTCGCAAGTTTGGTCGCTTGCAATGGTTGTTGCGATTGGTCGCTGTTTGTGCGGTTGCCTCGGTTGCCGTGACGTTTGCCGCCGCGACAAGTGCGACATCGTGGGGTGTCGAAACCATCGGTGGCTTGATGGTGCTGTTACAGGTGATTCTTGTGGTAGTGCTCACGCCGAGTCTTGCTTCGGGGCTGATCAGCGGAGAGCGTGATGGAAGTGGCTGGGCGCTGCTTCGCTTGACGCCGTTGTCGTCGTTCAAGATCGTGCGCGGGAAAGTGTTGAGTGTTGTTTGGACGCTCGGATTAGTGTTGATGGCGACGTTGCCAGGGTACTTGATCATGATTTTGATCCAGCCCGTGATGTGGCTTCAAGTTAACTTCGTCTTGATTTGTTTGGTCTGGACCGCAATCGAAGCTTTGGCGGTCAGCGCGGCGGTCGGAAGTTTGTTTCGCAGTACCGCGATCTCGACCACAGCAACGTATGTGGCTGTGATCACGCTGTTTCTTGCTCCAGTTCTTGTTTGGCTCGGGCGCGACGCCCCGTTTGGTCATGACACGGTTGAAATGGCGCTACTTGTGACGCCGGTGGGTGCTGCTCTTAGCGTGATCGGTGCACCCGGTTTCGAGAACTACGATCTGCTCCCAGCGTCTTGGTGGGTTGCTGGGATCATTTCCACCGTCATGTTCATGGTTTTGGGAGTACAGGTATGGCGGCTGACAAGAGCAGTATGAAATCAATTCATCAGAAATCGTTTTCGCGTTCTTTGCTACTGGCAAGCATAACGCTGGTGATCTGTCTCTCGAACGCAACGCTTGTTTGCGCATACAACCCATTCGAAGAGTACGACATGGTGATGTATGAGCGACCAGCGTTTCCGAATGTTGATTCCGTTGAAGTGTTTTCTCCAGGCTTGAAACCGCTTTGGTTGAAGGCACTCAAGCGAAAGGAAGACGTGGAGTTGCAACGGATGGTGATTGATACCATCGCGATTGCACACCTGAAGGGAATGCAAGGATTGGACGAGGCCCGACCAGAGCTCGTGTCAATCCTCGAAGATCCTGATTCGCGACTTGATGTCGTTCGCTCGGCCGCGAGCGCGCTCATTGCGTTTGATTCAAAAGACAAAGCAGAGTTGCTGGCCAAAATTGCGATGCAGCGCAAGGCGTCCGTTGCACAGTTGATTGAGCCGGCACTAGCGAGTTGGAAGTCGAGCGTGATGGAAGAGGAGTGGAACTCGAGAATCATTGATCTGGACGCGAGTCATTCGATGTTATTGCTCGCTATGGAGGGGCTGGCGAGTCTCGGGTCAAAGAAAGCAATCGAGCCGCTCACTGCAATCGTCAAAAACTCGAGAGCGAATTCAAGTTTGCGAATGGCTGCGGCTCGGGCGTTGGGAGCAATCCAGCTTTCTGGGCTTGTCGAGGTTGCCCGATCGTTGGCGGACGAGTCATCGATGCCAGAAGCTTTTGGGGCGTTGTTGGCAATCGAGTTGCTTGGTGGTCACACGGACGAAGCTGCGACGGGATTGTTGGAAGAGTTACTTTCAAGGCCAAGTACCGCGGTGCAGGCGAATGCTGCTGGGCGTTTATTTGAAATTGATTTCAACCTTGTCGATCGCCATGTGGATGAGTTGATTTTGAGTTCCGACGTGAATGTTCGTCGAACTTGTGTGCAAACGATGATTGCCAAACGTGATGTGATGAGAGTGTCTCTGTTGGCTAAATCGCTCGACGATGTGAATCCGAAGCTGCGCCGAGACGTTACCACTGGATTGATTTCGCTCGCTGAGGAGTCTGATCTTCGTGATCAAGTGATTGAGAGTGTGACCGACGTTCTCAATGAGAATGGATGGCGTGGTTGCGAGCAGGCGACGGTGGTGTTGACTAAGCTTGACCACAAGCCAGCAGGTCGCCGGATGGTAGAATTGCTAAGTCATGAACGTGCCGAAGTTAAGGTTGCTTCGGCGTGGGGCTTGTCGCGACTTCGATTGAAGGAGTTGCTGCCTGACATGCTGGAATATGCACAGAGTGTCGATACTAGTGCGCTAGCGGATCCGAACAATGGGTTGTCGGACCAAGTTTCGCATCTGTTCATTGCGTTTGGTGACCAGCAGTACCGAGAAGCGGATTCCGTGTTGCGGACTTATATACCGAAGTCTTTCACGCTTGGCTTGCATTCACGCCCAGCCGCGATGTGGGCGCTAGGGCTGATTTTCGAAGGTGAGTTAAATGATGCCCTAGCAAAGAAGATGGTTGAGAGATTGAACGACGTAGAGTCATTGGAGCCTGAGGACGAAGTAGTTCGCCGGATGTGTGCAGTCAGTCTCGCTCGAATGGATGCGAATTTTGCATTGGGTGACCTGAGGAAATACGCTGACTCAATGCGTGCCTGTGCGTGGGGAATCGAAAAAATGACGGGTGAAAAGGCTCCACCACTGCCACCGCCCAGTCAAGTTGAAATTGAGGGCTGGTTTTTATCGCCGATACCGGCTGGCTGACTGCCACAGATTCCGGCTGAGCGCCGCAGATTGTTGCTAAGCTGTTTGACGCTTCGACGGCGCAGCATCCCCAAGCATCTTTTCCCAGTAATCGGAAACTGCGCCAGCATAACAATGACAGAACGGGCACACCGAAAGATACAGTCCAATTTGAACACTGCATTTCGGGCAAGCTCGCGTCGTTGGTTCATCGGTTGGGATACTGGATTCCACCGACGCTGACGAATCGCCCAAGATCCTAAGTACCGCTGTGTCGGATAGCGTGTCGGTTTTGGCTTCTGGGACTGTGACGGGAACGCCACACTTCGGGCAAGGAAGTGTCTTGCCCGCCAAGCGATGGGCGGCGTGGATTCGATGACCCTCGTTACAAATGACTACCGTGAAACTCATTTTTTCCTTCTCCAGCGTAATTGTGTCCGACTCTGTTACTAAACTCCGGATTGGCCGCAGAGTTCCGTCCTGAATTGGCATCGTCATGTCACGGTTTGTATCGCTTTCGATCGAGCCCAGACTGGCATGTTAAAGTGAACAGGCTGCGATACACGATTACCTCCCTCTACCATATTCAGCTGCCAAGATGCAAAGCCTTTCTCAAGCTAGACTGCTTCTGGTTGAGGACGACGAGGAGCTTGCGTCCATGGTTTCGGACTTTCTTTCTCAAAATGGATATCACGTTGAGATCGAGTCGAACGGAATTGTTGCCGCAGCTCGCTTAGCTAGCGAAGCCTTTGACGTGGCCGTCTTGGATATCGGTCTTCCGGGCATGGACGGCATCTCGGTTTGCCGATCGGTGAGGCCCCAGTTTGGCGGGCCGATTTTGATGTTGACCGCTCGAGGCGATGAGATCGATGAAGTCGTCGCCCTGGATGTTGGGGCGGACGATTACCTCACGAAACCGGTGCGTCCAAAAGCGTTATTGGCAAGACTGAGAGTGCACATGCGTCGTTCGACCGAAGTGCCAGCGATGCTAACTCGCACTCGGATCGCGGTGGACGATTTGGTCATCGACGCGTCGAGTCGGACGGTATTGTTACATGGCGAGTCCATCGAACTCACGACTGCTGAGTTTGATTTGTTGTGGTTGTTAGCGGAGCATGTGGGAACCGTGGTGGATCGCGAGATCATCTACCAACAACTTCACGGGGTGAAGTATGACGAGACCGACCGATCGATCGACTTGCGAGTTTCGCGATTGAGAAAGAAGCTGTTGGATGACCCGCAGATCCCGCAGCGAGTGAAGTCGATTCGCGGAGTCGGATACATGTTGGCGAATCCGTCATGACGCGAATGTTCTTGCGGTTCTATCTCGGTGTCGTCACGATTCTTGTTTTTGCTTGGCTGGTTCTGGCTTACGTCTATCGGGCTGACAACGCAGCACAGAATATTCAAGTCATTGAGGAAGCACTGGGCGGCGGCGTTCGTTTGGCTCGTGAGAAGTTTGTTGCTGCCAATCCAGGTGAAGCGTCCCAGGTGCTCGACGCGATCCGCTCTGAATTCGATTATCCGGTACAGATTGTCGCTTGGGTTGAGAGGCCGATGAGCGAGTCGTTGAAAACGCGATTGCACCGTGGCGACGTGGTACTTAACGGCAATCGGATGCTGGCTGCTTTGCCAGATGAAACGAGCTTGCTCAGTTTTGGGCCTTTGCCAGAATTTGCTCGTCCGGATCAAACCGAAATCTTGTTAGGCATCGGCGTGATTTTTGGCGTGGCGGCGTTGGCGATTGCGATTTTGCTGCGGCCAGTGGTGACTCAGTTGCGAGCGATCGAGCGTACGGCGAGTGCTTTTTCGGAAGGTGATTTGTCGGCTCGGCTTGATATGACTCAAACTCCCAAGGGAATCGCGTTTGCACTGGCGTTCAACAAGATGGCTGACCGCGTCGAAACGCTGCTTCGCTCCCAGCGAGAATTGCTCCAGGCCGTCTCTCATGAGCTTCGAACGCCATTGGCCAAAATTCGATTCGCGACTGAACTAATCGAATCCTCCGAAACGGATGACGAACGTCGGTTGCGATTGGAGTCAGTGAATAACGCAACGGAGAAGCTCGATGGTCTTGTCAGTGAGTTGCTGAATTATGTGCGACTCGAGTCTGTTGTCGTGACTTCAGAACTAACGTCGGTTGATTTGAGACAGTTGATTCTGGAAGTCATTGATCTTCATGCCCCGTTGCACCCGGCAATCGAACTCCAGATCGAGTGCGCGGACATATCGCTCTTGAGTAATCGAGGCAGTTTGTCAGTTGCGATCGGAAACCTTGTGAGCAACGCAGCTCGCTTTGCCTCAAGCCGTGTGAGTGTGAGCGCTGTTCGAGGAGGCGAACGTGTGACGATTCGCGTCGACGATGATGGGCCAGGAATCCCGGAAACGCAATGGGAGCGTGTCTTTGAGCCGTTCGTGCGGCTCGATGAATCGAACCAGAGAGGTACGGGACTCGGTTTGGCATTGGTTCAGCGGATTGCGATTCGAGTGGGTGGTCACGCGTCGGTTGGAACAAGCCCACTCGGCGGGGCAAGATTCACGCTTGAGTTGCCACTGTAAACCAAATCGACCTCAGGTTGCGGTGCTGTTGTCGCGGCAATACGCCTGAATGCACTCGATGAACGCGTCACCAAAGTCTTCTTGTTTCTTGGCACCGACACCTCGAATGCCTCCGAAGTCTTTCATGCTGGTGGGGCGATAGCGAGCGAGATCTCGGAGCGTTGCGTCGCCGAAAATGATATAGGCGGGGACGTTTCGCGCGGACGCGAGTTGGCTGCGCAGTGCCCGCAGTTGATCGAATAGGCCTCGATCGACGCCGTCCCAAGATTCATTACTCGTTGAAGGTTGGCGTTTCTTTTTGGCGGCGCTGGCAAACGATAGCTTGGGGGCTCCATCGCGTCGCAGCAATCGGCGTCCAGCATCGGTAAGCGACAGGGTTTGGTATTCGCCCGAGCGACGGATGAATCCTTGAGTGACAAGTTGGTCGATCCACATGCGAACGGCCACGGCACCTTCGGCGGCGAGCAATCCATAAGTGCTCAGCGAGTCATGGCCAAGTTCACGGATCCTCGCGTCGTTAGCACCCGTGAGCACTTTGGTGTTATGCGCCGCGCCGAATCGTTCTTCGAGCCGGAGGACCGACGATAGTATTTTTTGGCTCAGCGTGATGGGGTCATCTACCAGTTCGATTTCTTCAAGGCACACGTCACACGCATTGCAATTGTCGGTCGCGTACTCTTGGCCAAAGTATTCGACAAGCGACCGATGGCGACAGGTCACGCCGCTGCACAGTTCGCTCATTGCGTCGAGGGAGCGGTGCGAGCTTGCGAGATTCTCGGGGCTGTCGTTCTCCATGATCTTTTTCCATGTGACGACATCGCCACCGGAGTAAATCAACACACATTCGGACTCAAGTCCATCGCGTCCCGCTCGACCGCTTTCTTGTTGGTAGTGCTCGATCGATTTAGGCATCCCGGCGTGAACGACATAGCGGACGTTCGACTTATCGATTCCCATTCCGAACGCGACGGTCGCGACGATCACATCGCACTGCTCTTTGATGAATGCGTCTTGGTTGGCCTTGCGTTCGCTATCCGCCATTCCGGCGTGATAGGCCAATGCTCGGTAGCCCGCCGCGTTGATGGCGTCTGCGGTGCGTTCAACTTCCTTGCGGCTAATGCAATAGACCACCCCAGACTCGTCTCGGTGTCTCGCGATGACGTCCATGACTTGTTGCAAACGACCGTTGGACCTCAGCATCCGATAGACAAGATTGGGACGGTCAAAGTCACCGACGAGAACTTTCGGACCACGGAGGCCGAGTTGCGAAACGATATCGTCACGGACGGGTTGGGACGCAGTCGCCGTAAAGGCGTGGACGGTGGTTCCTGGGAAGCGATCCTTGAGGACGCTGAGCCCGCGATATTCGGGACGGAAATCGTGTCCCCAGTTACTGATGCAATGCGCCTCATCGATCGCAAAAAAGCTGACGTTGCTTTGACCAAGAAAGTCCAGCATCCGATCGGAGATGAGTCGCTCAGGTGCAACGTAAAGCAGTTTCAGTTTGCGTTGCCGGATGAGTTCGGCGACTTCGCGTTTTTCGTCAGCGGTTTGGGTGCTGTTCACGAACGCGGCCGAGACACCACACGCGGACAAAGCGTCGACTTGGTCTTTCATCAGCGAGATGAGTGGCGATACCACCACGGCCAATCCATCGTGGCACAACGCGGGGACTTGGAAACAAATGGATTTGCCTCCCCCAGTCGGTAGCACCGTCAGACTATCACGGCCTTCCAAGACACACCGAATCGAGTTTTCTTGGAGTGGCCGAAACGATTCATAGCCCCAAACGTCCATCAACGTGCGTTGAGCTTGCTGCATCAATTCCACGGATTGTTTTCCCCCCAGCATCACATCAAAACGGCAGTATTCGAATTCGCCTTGGCGGATTAATCTAGCGGATTGGAAAGCTTTTTGCCGCTTGAAATGATCCGTGCGTACCGGATTGTTCTCAAATCAAGCGTGGGTGGTCTCAGCCGGCTTGCGATCTAGAGCGAATGTGATGAAATATTCGAAGTGTATGGTTCTCGGTTTGCTGTGCTTTGTTTCCGTGGCACAGAGCCAGGACGCTTCGCCGACGAGTGAGTCGACTTTGGCGCCTGCGTTAAGTCCTGTCGCTACTTGGCTCGACCAGAACATCGCCGCTCTTCAAGACGACTACGTGTGGCTGCATTCACACCCCGAAATCTCGTTCGAGGAGCGGGAGACAGCCAAGAAAATGGCGGGCTGGTTGCGTGATGCAGGTTATGAAGTGACGACAGACGTGGGCGGCCATGGAGTCGTGGCGGTGCTCAAGAACGGTGACGGTCCGACATTGATGGTGCGATCGGATTTGGATGCATTGCCTGTTTCTGAGCAAACGCCATTGCCGTTCGCATCCAAGGTCCAAGTCGATGTGGCTGGCGGCGGACGCACGGGGGTCATGCATGCCTGTGGCCATGACATTCACATGACGAATTTGATTGCCGTCGCGCGATGGATGGCCGAGCATCGTGACGCTTGGCAGGGGACGCTCATGCTGATTGGCCAACCGGCGGAAGAGCGAGGCGCCGGTGCGCGTGCCATGTTATCAGATGGCTTGTTTGAAAAGTTCTCCAAGCCTGACTTTGCGCTCGCATTGCATGTCGCGGCCGATCGACCGACGGGCAGCGTCAAGTTGATGGCGGGTTACGCAATGGCGAACGTCGATAGCGTTGATATCACCGTCAAGGGACGCGGCGGTCACGGCTCAGCTCCGCACACGACGATCGATCCGATCGTTCAAGCCGCAGACCTCGTGATGGCGCTACAGACGATTGTGAGCCGCGAGTTGAAGCCGATTGATCCTGGAGTGATCACGGTCGGTTCGATTCATGGTGGGTCCAAGCACAACATCATCGGTGACACATGCCATTTGCAGTTGACGGTACGCAGCTATGGTGAAGTCGTTCGAAAGCAATTGCTGGACGCGATTCGGCGCAAAGCGTTGGCTGTTGCACAGAGTTACAACGCGCCGGAACCCGAGTTAGTGTTCAGCGAAGGGACTCCATCGCTCAAGAATGATGCTGAGTTAGCGGCTCACATGCGAGCCGTGTTTGAACGCACGATTGGGGCGGAACATGTTGGAGTGTCGGAACCGTCGATGGGCGGCGAGGACTTCAGCCAATATGGGATCGCTGGCGTGCCAATTTTGATGTACTCGCTCGGATCTGTGAACCAGGATCGATTGAGTCGCTATGAGGAGCTTGGCGTGCCACCACCGTCGCTGCACAGCGGGATTTACTATCCCGACTTTGAGCCCACGATTCGCACGGGTGTCACGACCATGGTGGCGGGAGCCATCGAGCTTCTAAAGAAGTCGAAGTAGTTCAGCCTAGAATCGCGTCCCAGGCCGGCGCCACAGCAGATCATTCGCAGCAGCGTCCGTGTCTTGTTGGGCAGGTGCTTGCTGGAATGGTTCTTGTTGGAAAGGCGGCAGCGTTGCTGTGCGAGGCTGGGTGCTTGGAAGGGTGGCTGGTGATTGCTGCGGCGCGCGATATTGGCTCGAAATATCCTGGAACACTTGATTGGGTGGCGGGCCAGAAAAACCGACTTGAGGCTGTGGGGCCGATTGGAACGATTGCGAATCGTAACTTGGAACGGGTGCGTAATTCTGTTGGGCGTAATTCTGTTGGGAGAAGGTTCCGTTCGCGGTGATGCTTGCGCCCGCATAGCTTCCCGGGACGCCGTAACCGATGTTGTTATTCGGGTTCACGTTGTAGCCGAAACCTGGCTGTGCGAATCCGCCAGGCGAGTAGCTGGCTGGGTTTTGGTAGGGCTGTTGTTGTGGAAAGTAGCCCGGAGGATTCGGTGCGCCGGTGAGATCGATGACTTGCATGCCGCCCGGTAGCGGTTTCGGAAGACTTGCTGGTTGATTGAATGAAGCTGGTTGATTGAACGAATTGTTTTGAGGTTGAAACTGGCCTTCATTGAATCCGGCGGGAGCGATTGAGCCGCTGGGTAAGTTCGTGTTCGTTTCAGTCCATCCGGCGCTCTGGACGCCACTGCCAACGAATTCATCGCGTGGTGAAACGGCCGCGAAACTGCCTGCGTTGTTCGGGTTACTGATTTGGCTCGTCGCACCTCCGAGATAATTGTTTGGCGTTCCAATCGAACCCGTGCTGGGTGGTGGGACTCGCGTTGAGCCTCCCATGGGGCCAACACTGCTACCCGGGGCTGGAAATAACGAGTTATTCGGCGCAAGTGGGCTGATCGGTGTCAGGGACGAGCCGTTGATGCCGCTCGTGGTTTGACGACAGCCGCTACCGACTGTGAGCAGGCACGAGAGCGAGAGAATCGCGAGTAGGCTTCGACGCATTTCCAAAAACCCATTGCTGGGGGCAAAAATTGAACTTCGACTGACCTTTAACAAAACTTGGAATTTTGTCGAAAGACTGATCGTAAATCTTCGTCCGTTTTTTTGTTGCGAAATTGTCTCAAATGGGCACAATGAACATCTGCTACCAAGACGGCACGTTTTTCTGGGGGGCTCAAGTCCATGATCGACGATCGAGGCGAAAACGAAGGCTCTCCTCCAGAGTCGGCCAATCTTTGGCATGACGAATCACTCGAAGGTTCCTTGCTTCGATTCGATGACCAGAAGACGGATGACCAGCAGGCGGATAGCAAGCAGACTCGGGAACAACGGATCCATCTGCTCGAGATTGAGCTGCGGCGGATCCGCAAGGAGGCCTCAGCGGCTCGTTTGGATGCACGCGCAGCCGAGATCGAATTGATGATCCGGCGTTTGTCACAGTCAGGCAGTGACCCAGCCGGCCTGCAAGTAACGCCAGAACATACAGCGTCCTTCAACCAGCAATTGCTGGAAACGCCTCGACGTCAAGTTGCCGGTTTCCAGTCGTGGGACGAAGTGCGTGAAGCTCAGCAACGGTTCCGCGACACTGCAGACCATTCGCAGTCGCGACTTCGCTTTGACGGTCCCGCAAAACCGCATCATCATCTCAGCCGGCCTCCGAATCCGAAGCTGTTCGCTGGCGAGATCGGGGCTGATGAACCGACCAGCGGAATCGAGGATGCTAGCGCCGAGAATGTCACTGCGACGGATGCCCCAGTTTCAGATCCGCCAATCGATATCCAGGCTGACGCTGATGCTGACGCGGAAACCAGCACAGACGAGAGATCCTTTGCCCAGCAGCTTGATGCTGTGTTTCACGACGAGCGGCCCGAGCAAGTTGGCGTGTCCGCGATCGCGGAGGAATTAGAACTCGACGAAGAGCTTGATGCCGATCGCAGCGTCAAGAAATCTCGGCCGATGGCAATGATCATCAGCGCAGTCTTGCACGCAGTGGTTCTATTGCTGCTCGCGGGATGGACGCTGTCGTCACATAAGCCCAAGGATCAAGTTTCGATCACAGCGTCGGCAACGGCTGCGTCGAGCGAAGAATCGATGGAGACGTTCACGCTCGATGCGAGTGAGCCAGAAGTCGAGCCGACGGAGCCGACTGAATCGGAGACGGAGTATGAACTGAGCCCGATCGGCGAGATTGCGGTGTCAGAATTTTCAGCGGATATCGCGCCCGCACCACCATCGCCGTCGGCCGCAAGCATGATGAGCAGCGCAGCGTCATCATCCGCCGCAGCCGCCATGTCACTCAACGCGTTCTCCGAAGCAAAGATCCAGTTCTGTGGAGTCGAAGGCGGAGGCAACCACTTCGTCTATCTCGTCGACAGCAGCGGCAGCATGGGAGACAGCTTCGACTCAGCGCGAAAAGAGTTGCTCAACTCGATTGACTTTCTCAAACCAGATCAACGGTTTTACGTGATCTTCTTTGATGCGGATCCAGACTTCATGCGATTAGCTGATTCGTCGGTGGATGAACCGCGAAGTGTTGAAGCGACGCCAGAAAACAAGCTCGCGCTCAAACGATGGGCGATGCAGATTGGCCAAGATCGTGGCAAGAACCCCTACGAAGTGCTGGAGTTCGCATTAACGCTGCGGCCCGATGTGATTTTCTTATTGTCCGACGGTGAGTTTCCTCAACGGATCGAAGACTTGCTGCAAGAAAAGAATCGCATCGAGAATCTGTTTGGCGACAACGGTCCGATGTGCATCGTGCACACGATCGCGTACTACAGCAAAGAAGGCGAAGTCCGCATGCGCCGCATCGCTGAGAAGAACGGCGGCCAGTACCGTTACGTCCCGCGACCTTAGGTCAAGCGGTTCGAGAGATGATGGTTGGATGCAATGTCGTTGGATGCAATGTCGTTGAGTGAATCGCCTAGGTCTTGGACTCCTCGACAAACGCGTTGACTTTGGTTCCGCCAGCATCAGTTAGGAAGGCTGATCGCAGAGGGATTCCTGTCTTGTAGGCCAATTCGCGGCGACTTGTCACCAACGTTAACGAAGAACCATTTTTCGCTCGCCGGCGCAAATCGCCTAAAGAGTGGTAAACAGGATTCAAATATTGGTCGGTGGAGACGCGGCCGCCCCACGGCGGATTGGTCACGATCGACAGCGGTTCATCTGGTAACTCGGTCGCGCTCAGTGCTCGGGTTGCCAGCTCGATTGGAAAGTCCAGCTTGGAAAGGTTTTCTTTCGCCGCGGCAATCGCTCGTTCGTCGCGATCGCTGCCCAGGATCAGTGCCGTCATGGGGTGAACTCGCGTCATCCGATCTTGTTTGACTTCATCAATGGAAACTCGATCTGCGAATGTCGTGGACTCGATTCCAAATCTTCGGTTCATCCCCGGAGGCCAATTCGAAGCCAACATTGCCGCCTCGACTAACAGCGTTCCTGAGCCGCACATTGGGTCCACCAGCGGACGCTTGCGATCCCAAGTCGATGCCAACACGACAGCTCGGGCTAGATCTTCACGAAGCGGCGCATGCGCCGGGTTCAATCGATAACCACGTCGATGCAGCGGTTGGCCACTGGCGTCCAGCGAGATTGTGCAGACGTCATTGTCCATTCGCACCACCAACGATGCGGCCTGGTCGATTGCTTCAACATCAACCGGCGGCGGGTCGTCTTTCATCCGCCGCTTAATCGCTTGCATGACACGCTGCTCGATCGCGCCGGAGTGATACAATCGAGATTTCTTGGCTGAGGCTCGGATCACTCGAGGCACATCGCGTTTGAGCCAACCTGTCCACGACAAGCGACCGACATAAGAATCCAAATTCGAAAGTTCGGTGACTTGGAATGTTGCAATACGAATCAACAGGCGAGCCGCCAAGCCGAGGCCCACCAACGCATGAGCCAACGTCAATTCATCGCCTTCGAAGCGAACACCGCCGACGTCTTGCACGATGTTCGTGGGTGGAGATTCGTTGGCAACCGAACCCATTTCGAGCTCGCGAATCTCGCGTTCCAACCAAGGCTCCAGCCCAGGCGCACATGACGCGAACAAAGATAATTTCATTGGGTCAGCACTTGATTCGAACCATGGGCATTAGGCGATGCGGTCGCCCAAGGAATCCAATGCGGTTATGTTGAGTTTTAGGGTGAGACCAGCTAAGCGATGTCTCAAGATTCTAGGTTTGAATTTCGTAGTTTGTGGTGTGAGGAAGTTCAATGACCAATAGCGAATCCAATTCAACTTCCGATGATCGTCCATCATCCGGAGGGGAAATCGATTCTGTCGCGTCTTGCTCGAGCGGCGGTGCGTTCGGGACTGGCGTGTGCCCGGTTTGCCGGGCACAGCAGCTGATCGAAATTCGCGGCAAGCTGCAGTGCGCACGTTGTCACTCGATCTGTGAAACGTGCTGTGAAGGCGGACGCGGTTGAGACCAACGCGTTGCTTGAACTGCTGCTTAGACTGTGGCTTTAATATCAGCGAACGAGCGCAAGTCGTACGGGATGCCGACATAATCGAGCACTCGGCACAAACCACGAAGCGCGACACCGAATCCGTCTGGGCCGCTGAAGCCACCGAACTGGCCGCCGCCTTTGACGTGTGGCTCGAGGTCGATGAAGACTCCGTCCACGCCACGCTTGGCCATTCGTTCGTGCAATTCGGGGAGCAGCGATTTCATGTCACGAAGAATCGCTTCGTGTCCGCTGTCGCCGATGTCCGCAGGCACGAAGTGGCTCAAGCTGGCTTCGTCCACATGGTCGATACGACCGCTCGGTGACGGATCGTGATAGTCCTTGATGTGGACCCAGCCGAGGCTTGGCTTCATCGCGAGGTACTGGCCAAAAGTTTCGTCGGCGGAGAAGCCTTGTGTGACGATGTTCGCAGCATCAAAGATCGTCAGCATCGCCGGATGATTCACTTGCGAGGCAATCTTCGCGAGGATGTCACCGGTTTGGCCGACCAAGTTCGCTTCGACTTCGAGACCAAACGTCAGCCCTCTTTTGTCGCAAGCTTCAGCGATCTGGCCGAGTTGGTCGCAAACTTGATTGAGATGGTCTTCGGGGGCGGTGCCCTTGGGGTGGTAGAACGCGAAGCCGCGAATCAGTTTTGCACCGAATGCTTCGGCGCGGTCACAAGCGGTGCTGACGTCATTCTTGAGGTACTCGTCAAACGGTACGTAGCGGTTGCTGGTGCCGTCATCGACGTCGAGCAGTTTCACTTTTCCGATCGGCGACCCGATGCTGCTGACTTTCAATCCATAATCGGACTGCATCCGCACCAAATCGCTGATCTCGGCGTCCGTGAGCATCATCACATTTTTGATGCCGTTGCCGGCGTCAATGAAGCGGATGGAGTAGTACTTCAGTCCAAGAGCGGCAAAGGCAACGAATTGCTGGATCGCGGTCTTGTCGTTTGCGGCTTCGTCAGCAAAACCGCTCAAAAGGATCGGGGTGGTCATCGGATTCAAATCTCGGGTAATCGTTCGGTTTCGGCTATTTGTCGGTTTCGGCTATATGTCGGTTTCGGCTATTCGTTCGGGTATCGTACGGTAATGTTACTGTGCAAACCGCCACGTGGGGTCCAGCGACTTTCGACAGTTGCTTGACGAGGCTTTACGACGGCTAGAAAGTCGTCCATGATTCGGTTGGTGACGGCTTCGTAGAAAATGCCCTCGTTGCGGAACCGTTGGAGATACATTTTCAGACTTTTTAGCTCGACGCAGACTTTGTCAGGGACGTACGTGAATACGATCGTCCCGTAGTCGGGTTGGCCAGTCTTGGGGCACACCGAGGTGAACTCAGGACAATGGTGCTCGATCGTGAACTCCCGGCTGGGGCTGGGGTTATCAAACACTTCCAATAATTCGCGAAAATCACTCGCGTCACTCACGTTATTACGCTCCCAATCGTCATGAAGTTGTCCACTGTAAATTCGGCCGGATTCT
>JBGTAI010000248.1:0-62816 GCA_041749955.1 Pirellulaceae bacterium
CGAACTACGCCGACTTTCAGGCAGCGATTGACACCTGCCTCGACGAACTCAGTACCACTCATAAACCTGCGATCGCGTCCTTGCTGACCCTCAATTTCCAGACATTCCAGAATGTGCCATTGCTATCCGAGTGAGGTATAAACAAGCCCCATCCCGCCTCGCTTGAGCAAGCGAACAACTTTGAACTGTGGAGTGTCGAGCTCCGGCAGTGCTTCGTCAACAGTCGGGCCTAGTTCGTCGACAGTTTGGTCGGGTTCGTCGATATCAAAGCTCGAATTCTGAAGAACAAGCTCAATGGGCTTGGTTTCGGAATCTTCGCTCAGACCGGTCATTGTTCATCCTCGCGACATTGAGCGAGTAGCTACGAATTACCATGGAGGCGGACGTCGCATTGTTGAACCACACGCGACACGTTAACGGTCTGGTGGGGGATATGCAAACAATTCTTTCCGTGGTGCGTATTTGTTCCGAACCCGCATGCGATGCTCAATCGCGGATATGCTGAGGTGATACTTTTCTGCGTTTCGAGTCACGAAGAATTCGCAATGAGGAATTCGCAATGTTGTACCCCACGAACGATCTCATCCAATCTCTAAGAGCTGGCAATTCGCATGATGCGTACGAGGCTATCAAGGCCGGAGCCGACCCGAACCACATCTCATCCGACGGAGACACGTCACTGGATTTGGCGATCAGCCATGGCGATAGTGTCATGGTGACCGCGCTGATCAAAGCCGGGGCAGACGTGAACCAGACCCATCGCGGCAACACGCCACTTGGGCGAGCTGTGGAACTAGGCGATTTCGCGATTGCTCAATTGCTGATTGAGCATGGCGCTTCCCCCGACGCTTGTGGACGCCGCGGCTGGACACCGCTTTACCACGCCGCGTGGCGAGGGAACTTTGAAATGATGTCGCTTCTTGTGAATGCTGGAGCGGACATCAACGCAGTCGACTCGCAAGGTGACACGGCACTCTCTTGGGCATTCGATAAGCTTGAAACAGTCACTGCTTTGCTTACGCTTGGGGCGACTCCACGCGAAATTGAAACGCACTTGATCAAACCCTTGGACTTCCCCCAACTCGCTGCGCGACCGGCATTCGCGGAGCTCGCGAGCCGTTTGGAAACAATCAGCGGCCGAAGTGGTTTGAGGTACCAATTTGTCCCGGGCAGCTTCACGTTCATCCTTGCTCCAGAGTCAGTTGACACGTTCATTGACCAAGTTTACGAGCAAGTTTTCGCGGAAGATTGCCTTGTCTACAACTCCTTCCACAGCGACGAGCGTGGCCAGTTTGTGTATTTGCTGCCAACGTCAGACAAATTCGCTGCGATGGCAGCGTCAAGAATCGGTGATCGTCCGGATGGACACGGAACGTACGGACTGATCGAAGGCTTCAAGCAATTTGACGCGGAGTTTCCCTATCGACTTCGTGGATGCCAGTCAAAAGGGATGCAAATCGATTTTGTCGACGACAACTTGGATCGAGGTGCCGCAGCACGTCGCCTCGACGAGATCTTTGTCGAGCTAAAAAAGTCAGACACACAACATCACTGTGACCCGCCGATCTCGAAGTGGAAGAACACTCCCCGGGGTGCGATCATCAGCTGGGAATGGGATGTATAGTTCAACCAGCGTCATGCAACGCTGATTGTTACGGCAACGGTTTCTTGCGTGCCAGCGTCAAGCTTGAGTTGGTTTTCGCCAACTCGAGCTGTTTCGACACAGCACATGCGTTGGTATTCGTCGTCGCCGAAGTCCGCCATCTTCTGGCTCTTGGCAATCCACGGATTCCACACCACGGTCGATTGTGAATTCTCAGGACGCACCACGATCGTGCGTCCGCGAGCCGGATCGTCAATTCTCAACTCATTCACCTCGCCGATATAGACGCTATCCGTTTCACGATCAAAACGAATCGGTTTGCCGGACGGTGGCTTGTGCGTTGACGATACTTTGTCAAAGAACCCAATTTGTTCAAGCCCATGAACTTGGGCGGTGGTTGCATCTTTCAAATCAAAGTAAGTATGAAGTGCCAACTCACACGATTGGGAAACTGGTGAAGTGTTTTCTGCGGTGAACGAGAGTTTCAAATCACTTCCGAATCGCATCTCGTAAACGAGACTGAGTCCGTCGAGCTCGCACGCCATTCGAACGACGACAACATCGCCATCAAGTTGCCCCGAGATCATCTCCCAAGACGTCGTGCGAACGAGCCCGTGAGCTGGAGCACTGCTATCGCTTGGATGCGGTCCGAACCAAGGAAAACAAATCAGCACGCCGCCACGAATCGCTTTTCCAGGCTCGAAGAATGACTTCTCGCTCATGAAGATCAGGTCTTCGGACTGACTTTTGGGCCGATACGATGCCAAATGTGCTCCATGCAGAAAGAATTGTCCGCTGGAAAGTGAGGAATCAACTTCACCCACGATAAAACCACTTGCGTGTTCACGAAAAACAAGCTGTTGGCCAAGCCCAAATTGATGGTTCAGTTCTTGGATCATGCGGAATTCTCGACGAGCTTGGGATGAATGATGGTTCCGACGCAAGATACCATCGTTGCCGTCCGCTAAGCTAGACGCAGGCTGATGAAGCCAATAACTGAATCCCAGACCACCAGTTTCGGTTATAATCTGGCGACTGTACTCCCAACTTGTCTCAAATTCGAGGATGTTTCCTGATGTTTCGCATGACCGCTATTTGCTGCGTTTGTACGTTGGTTTCCGTTTCGCCAGCGATGGCTGAAAAGAACGCTGAAATCGCACCCAAGATCGCAAAGCTCGAGTCGCCAACGGTGACGGAGACTTTTGATAAGCCACTTTCGAAACTCATGTCGGGCGTCAAAGGCGAGTGGGCCGTTTCCGACGGCGTACTCGTTGGCAAGGAACTGGCTGCTGACAAACACGCCGCCGTATTGAACTACCAAAAATTGAATCGGAACTCCGTAGTTCGCTTCTCATTTAAGCTCGATGGTGATACCAAGGGATTCAACTTCAGTCTCAACCACGCCAAAGGACACTTGTTCCGCGTCAACGTGACACCATCTGGGATGAGCGTGAATTTGGACAAAGACAAGAGCGATCCGAATTCAAAAGCGGTTGCGATGGGCAGCGCGAAGGCGAAGTTTGAGCAAGGCGTATGGTACACAATGCAAGTGGAGATGATCGGTGATCGAGCCGTCGCACAAGTCGACAACGGGGTCAGCATTGAAGTTTCCAACCAAGCTCTGGATACCGACAAGCCGAACTACCGTTTCGTCGTGCGAGGTGATTCACTGTCGCTAGACGATCTGCACATTTGGGAACTCAACTAGACTTCGGTCAAGTTTTGACGAAAAGTTTGGTGTGCAATTCTTAGGCAGTCATCATGAATGCGGTCAACCATGCTCGGTTCGTTCTCTGTGGATTGACATGTTGGGCATTGCTTATGAGCAACGTCCACGGAGACGACGCGGCTCGTCCAAACATTGTTCTGATCGTTGCGGACGATTTGGGTTACGGCGAATTGGGGTGCTATGGCGGCAAGGATATCCCGACGCCGCATCTTGATTCGCTTGCGGGAAGTGGCGTGCGTTTTACGAGCGGGTATGTCACTGCGCCGTTCTGTGCCGCCTCGCGCGCCGCAATGATGACTGGCAGATACCAAACACGATTCGGTTTCGAGTTCAATCCGATCGGTGCAGTGAACACGAAACCAGGAATCGGGTTGCCAGTGGCTGAGCGAACAATCGCTGACCACTTGCGTGATTCGGGTTACGCCACTTCACTCGTTGGAAAGTGGCATCTGGGCGGTACAGCCGACTTTCATCCGCAACGTCGTGGCTTTGACGAGTTTTTTGGGTTCCTGCACGAGGGCCATTTCTTTGTGCCGTCGCCGTGGCTGAATGTAACGACCTGGTTACGCCGCAAAACCCTTCCGGATGGAACTCAAGGCCGATGGACGTCGAAGGATTCTCGGACGATTTGGAGTACGCATCTTGGAAGCAGCGAACCGTCGTACGACACGGACAATCCGATCCTGCGTTCGAGCCAGCCGGTTTTAGAAACGGCGAATCTGACCGATGCGTTCACTCGCGAAGCATGCGACTTCATCCAACGAAGCAAGGACCAGCCGTTTTTTCTTTGTCTTGCATACAACGCCGTACACAGTCCGCTGCAGGGAGAGGACAGCTACATGCAGAAGTTCTCGCACATCGACGACATCCAACGCCGTATCTTCGCTTCGATGCTTTCACACTTGGACGATGGCATCGGACAGGTAATGGATTCGATTCGCACTCAAGGTCTTGAGAGCCGCACGATGGTTGTATTTCTCAGCGACAACGGTGGTCCGACGAAGGAGTTGACGTCAAGCAACGCACCGCTGAGGGGCGGGAAAGGCAACTTGTATGAAGGCGGTGTTCGTGTGCCATTCTTGGTTTCATGGCCAGGCCACTTGACTGCTGGAGTCAGCGACACCGCGGTGTCGTCCGTTGATATCGCAGCAACGGTGATGCGTCTTGCGGGAATTGGCACCAGCAAGAAATTTGCGATTGATGGTGTGAACTTGCTTGAATCCGAAACAAAGTCCACTTTTTCGAAACCGCGACCGCTCTTTTGGCGAGTCGGTGGAAAACGTGCGATTCGTCTTGGAGACTGGAAACTTGTGCGCATGTCGACTGATTGGGAGCTTTACAACCTCGCCGACGATATCTCGGAATCAAACAATATTGCGGCGAGCTACCCAGACATCGTGACTGAGCTTACCGAGTCGTGGACGAAGTGGGATGCCGAACAGTTGACGCCGTTGTGGAATTAGTTGGTCGCTACAGGCAGAACAACCAGTAAAAGGCGTCCTCAAACTGGACATACCCGCGTTAGGAAACGATTCCCCGATGACGTGCCTCGTAACGATGGCGCATGCTTGTGGTGCGAATAACCTTGGGGGCACTAGGGTGGTTACGCATCAAGCTTGTGGGGCAAAAAAACATGGTTCAGCGGATTCGCCGCGTGATGCTGGTCGACGATGACAGCACCGACAACTTTCTTCATCGTCGCGTCCTAGAGAAATCGGGTATCGTCGAGTCTATCGTTTCGTTTGAGCACGCGGAAGATGCACTCGCGTATCTCAAGAACCAAAGCTATGGCGTGGACTTGATTTGCATCGATTTCAACATGCCTCGAATGAACGGCGCGGAGTTTCTCACAGAATACGAAAAGCTCGATTATCAGGATGGCTGTCGTCCGGCGGTGATGATTCTCTCGACATCGATTGGCCCAGAGGTTGAGACGAGGGCGGCCAACCATCCGTCTGTGGTACGGACTCAGCCAAAACCATTATCGAGTGAAGCGGTCGTTTCACTATCCGAAATACTGTCGCAGCGATTTGCGAGTTCGGCGACCTAGTCGCGAAGTGGTTCTCCGTTGCTAAAATCAGAGCTCGGTTTCGATTACACCATTAGCAATTGCGGAGCGTGTTGAACGTGAGCGAGTCCACGAAAGTGACGCCAGCAACGAAAGCAAGCCTCGACGCGCAATCCGCGTTGGAGGCTGCCGGGACGCTACGCTGGTATCACTGGAGCGTCGTGGTCCTCTCGTTGGGTCTCACGATTCTCGCGTGGCAGTACGCCCGCAATCAACTCAACGATAGAATCTCATTACAATTCGAGCGTGAAGCCGATCAAGTTGTCGAACTTGTCATCGAACGAATGAGCAAGTACGAAGACGCTCTCTTAGCGAGCGCTGCGTTCATCGAAGCGAACGATGGACAAGTTGACATGGTGCGATGGCAGCAATTTGCCTCGTCGATCCAATTGGACCAAAGGTATCAAGGCATTAACGGGATTGGGTTGATCGCGTCGGTTACGCAAGAAAATCTTGCGGAATTCGTCGAGACGCAAAGGTCATTTACACCGAGCTTCGACATTCATCCGAAACGAGTCGCTCAGGAGTATTGGCCAATCCACTCGATCGTCCCATTGCTCGGAAACGAGCAAGCGTTCGGACTGGATATCGCTCACGAGAGCAATCGAATCTCGGCGGCAAAAGCGGCTCGGGATACTGGCACGGCTCAGGTAACCGCGCCGATCGTGCTTGTGCAAGACTCAATGCAAACTCCGGGCTTTCTGTTCTATGAACCGTTTTATCGCCGAACAACAATAGACGGTGAACCCGCCAAAGTGTTTGGTGGACTAGTGTACGCCCCATTCGTTTTCCAAAAGCTTTTGGAAGGCGTCCTGGAGAAGGAGCGACGTCATATCAAAATCCGCATCACAGACGACGCGAATTTGCTGTTCGATGAGCACTTAGCAAGCCACGAAGACTACGACCCGGAACCGCTATTTTTTCGCGAGATCCCCGTCCCAGTCTACGGAAGAACCTGGGAATTCAATATCTGTAGCACCAAGTCATTTCGAGAATCGGTTGACTCGACCCAGCCGACCACGATTCTCTTTGTCGGTCTGCTTCTCAGTTTTCTCTTGACCAGCCTCTTTGTCGCCAACTCGCGCGCCGCTCGTCGAGCGTTCGGGTATGCAAAACAAATGACCAACGACTTGGAAAAGCTAGGGCTTGCTGCACGCGTCAACCAAATTGGCGTCTGGGATTTGGACCCAATCTCAGGTCGACTTCAATGGGACGACGCGATGTTCTCGCTATACGGTTGCCGACAAGAGGATTTCAACGGCGCTTATGAAGCGTGGTGCTCCAGCTTGCATCCAGAAGACCGCAATGAGGCGGAGGCGACTCTTCAAGCCGCAATCGAGAGCGGTTCGTTTGATTGCGAGTTTCGCGTCATTCATTCAAATGGTGTCGTTCGCTACATCAGTGCGAAAGCTGTGGTTTTTTTTGACGAAAACGGCCGAGCGATTCGCATGCTCGGCACCAATATGGACATAACCGACCGGAAACGCGCAGCGAGCGAGCTCGAAGAAACGCGACGCATGCAGGCAGCGATCCAGGATTACGCGGGGGTAGCGATTATTGCTACGGACAACCATGGCTTGATCAAAATCTTTAATCGTAGCGCCGAACAAATGCTTGGCTATTCGAAGGAAGAGTTGCTAGAAAAACAAACACCCGCGACGTTTCATGATCAAAACGAACTCGTTCAACGCGCGACGGAATTAAGTGATGAATTGAATCGGACGATTGCTCCGGGGTTTGAAGTGGTTGTTGCCAAAGCAAGTGCGGGAGTTTCGGAGCAGAGAGAGTGGAAGTACGTTCGTAAGGACTCAACGGTGGTGCCCGTGCTGCTGACAGTCACGGCACTGAGGGATGAACAAAATCGCATCAATGGTTACCTTGGGATCGCCGCTGATATCTCCGAACGCAAGATTGCATCCCAGGAAATCGAGAACGCGAACGCGAGTTTGGCTCGAAGCAACGAAGAGCTTGGACAATTCGCTTACGTAGCATCTCACGACCTGCAGGAACCGCTGAGAAAAGTCACTTCGTTCTGTGAGTTGCTTCGCGAGGAATGTAGCGGCGAACTGACTAGCGATGGCCATCAATACATAACGTATATCGTCGATAGTGCACGGCGAATGCGGACATTGATCAAAGACTTGCTCGAGTACTCACGCATTGAGTCGGCGGCGAGTGAGTTGACCAACGTGGATACGAACGAAGCAGTCCGGTTCGCTATCGACAATCTTACGGAGTCGATTCGCGAATCGGGGGCTGTCATTACCGTCGACACGCTACCGATTGTGGAAGCGTATCCAAGTAAGCTCGCACAATTGTTCCAGAATTTAATCGGCAACGCGATTAAGTACCGCGGCGAGCGCACACCGAAAGTTCACGTTTCTGGTGTCAACCAGAAAAACCATTGGTCGTTCGCAATCGAAGATAACGGAATTGGAATTCTGCCTGAGCATCGAGACCAGATTTTCGGCATTTTCAAACGATTGCACACTCAAAGCGAATACAGGGGCAATGGGATCGGACTGGCAATATGCAAGCGAATCGTGGAACAACTCGGCGGTCAGATCTGGGTCGAGACATCGGAATCTGGCGGATCAATTTTCCGATTCACTTTGCCACGTACCGCAAATGACTCGACGATTATTCCTGAAATGCACGTGAAAACCCGAGCGGCACTGAATGACCAAGCTGGCGTGTGTTAGGGGCATCTGTCGGTTAAGATAGAACTGCCGATTGAGTCCACAGCCAAGTCGGACTCGAAAGCCATGGACGACAGAATGATCAGGCGCGCCTGAACTCATTGCCCAAGCATCCACCTACCTCCAATCGCCACTCATGAATCAACAAACCTTCTCTAAGATCCTGGTGTTCGTGGCGGTGCTGTTTCCGGCACTCGTCACTCGTGTGTCCGTGTTTGCGGAAAAACCCAATGTTGTGTTCATCGCCGTTGATGACCAAAACGATTGGATTGGTACACTCGGTGGCCACCCAATGGCAAAGACGCCACATATCGACGCACTTGCGAATCGCGGCACCGTATTTCTCAACGCCCACTGCAACGCACCGCTGTGCAACCCGTCGCGTACAAGCCTGATGCTGGGGCTGCGTCCGACCACCACGGGTATCTATGGTTTGGCCCCTTGGTTTCGCACGTTGCCTGAATGGCAAGATCGCGTGACATTGGCTCAGCATTTTGAGAATAGCGGCTATCGAACGATGAGCACGGGAAAAATCTTCCACAGCTGGCGGCAAGCAGGCAAGAACGAAACGAAACCGGAATTCCAGTTCACTGGACCGATTGGTGGCGTTGGAACGAAGCCGCCAAAGAAACTGATTCCGCCGACGCCCATGGGCAATAACCCACTGATGGACTGGGGCGTGTGGCCGCTTGATAATGACGACACGTCCAAGGGCGATTATCAAGTCGCTTCGTGGGCGGTGGAACAGATTCAATCAGCTCCCAAGGATCAACCGTTCTTTCTCGCGGCTGGGTTCTTCCTGCCGCACGTACCGTGTTACGCGACCCAGAAATGGTTTGACCTCTATCCCGACGACGACAGTGTCTTGCCTCCGGTACTCGAGAATGATCGCGAAGATACGCCAAGGTTCTCGTGGTACATTCATTGGCACTTGCCAGAGCCACGTTTGAAGTGGATCAAAGACAACAACCAGTGGCGAAACCTTGTACGCAGCTACCTCGCCTGTACCAGTTTTGTGGATGCGCAAGTCGGCCGAATCATGACGGCACTCGATGAAGCCGGGATCTCTGACAACACGATTGTTGTGCTTTGGGGTGACCACGGATGGCACTTGGGCGAGAAAGAGATCACCGGGAAGAACACGCTGTGGGACGATGGCACACGCGTGCCGCTCATCTTTGCTGGGCCAGGTGTCAGCGGAGGCGGTCGTGTGATGCAACCTGCCGAGCTGCTCGACATCTATCCAACGCTAATTGATCTTTGCGGATTGCCGGAGCGAAATGAACTCGAAGGCTTGAGCGTCGTTCCGCAACTCAAGGATGCAAAGTCCGTTCGGCAGCGGCCGGCAATTACGAGCCACAACCAAGGAAACCACGGCATTCGCAGCGAGCATTGGCGCTACATCCATTATGCCGATGAAACCGAAGAACTCTACGATCTTCGTAACGATCCGAACGAGTGGACGAACGTCGCGGGCGTCGACGCGAACAAAGCGGTTATTGAGGAACATCGTCGTTGGCTGCCCACGATCGATCGTTCACCAGCACCCAACAGTGCCAATCGTGTACTCACCTACGACAAAGCGACTGACGAAGCCATCTGGGAGGGGACCGTGGTTCGCCGAAGCGATCCGATTCCACAGTAAGTTGTTTACACAGTAGGCGGATTCCACGGATCGTCGGAAGTTCACTCAACCGTTCGTGCATCAAAATATTCGTGATGAACCGGAGGCCGCGACAGGGCTTCAACAGCTCGTTACTGAACCAGCTCTTGGATTTTCGCATGAATCTCCTTGGCAGTCGCTTCGCCGGCACCCGTTTTTACCAATTGTACGATTCCTTCGCGATCGATCAGCACGACGTGTGGAATGCCTCGGACACCGTAATCGCTTTGCATCTCGCTATGTGCTGGCGTTACAAAAACGGGGTGTTCCAGCTTGTGGTGCTCAAGGAATTTCCGAAGTGTTGCGCGTTCATCCTCAGGCAACACTTGTCCCTTGCCGCGTGACGCTCGATGTTGTTCGTCATCCCATTCGAATTGGTAATATTGAGTCACACCGACGATCTCAAAGCCCTTCTCACCAAACTCTTGTCGCCACTCTCGAAGATGATCAAACGTGGCAATGCAGGGGCCGCACCACATCGCCCAGAAATCGATCAGGACAACCTTTCCCTTGAACGCATCCTGAGTAATCTCCAACCGGTTGACGCTGCCATCCACTTCCCATTCGGGAGCGGCTTTTCCAACGAGCGAAGATACCGGCGCCGCTGAAGACAAGATCTCTTGGCGCAACTCGATCCGCCGAAGTGTGGCATCGACAGCGAGATTCTTGGCTGCGACCGACACTAGCTTCTTGGTCACACGTTCCATGCGTTCTTTGGTCGCCTCAGGGTCATCCTGGCGCCATTGAGTGATCATGCCATACTGAACCATCGCATAGTCCGATTGGATCAACTCGGATTCTGGGAATCGCTCGAAAGCTTCGTCCACGACAGAGTCGAGCTGCGAGATACAGTCCTCACGCCATAGATCGTTGCTTGAGTTCTCATCCGCCAGTGCCAACAAGAATTGAATGATCGTATGCAGCGTTTCATCGGTCGCATCGGGCGTCCTCAGCATCCCCGCCAACTTCGCCAACTGTTCGGTGACGTAGGCTTTCCCAGCGTCGGCCTTCTTGTCGCGGGCTAATTGTTGAGCCTTCAAAACGGCGAGTTGGCTCGCGGGATGAACTCGGTTGATTTCGCCCTCCGAGTCAAGTTGAGCGAACGCCTCGATAGCTCGATTGACCGCACGATCGAGCGCCTCATTGTCGCGATGTTCGATGGCGATCTCGTGAATGCTTTGTACCGTCATCCAAATACCAAATTGGTTTTCGGTGTCGTTAATATTTTGAATTTGGAAGTCAAGCAGCTTTTCGAACTGCGCCGTGGCGGCTTTGTACTTGCCCGCATCCAAAAGCTTACTTGCCAGCGAGTGACGCAAAACGTTCAAGTCCCCAGAGTCAGGATCAGCCAAAATCTGAGATTCGAGGTATGTCTCCGCCTGGCCCAAGTCATCTGACATTCGCTCACGAAGATCGTCGTGCAACTCTCGAAACGATTTCTTTGGACTTACAGCGTCTGGAGTTTGGCTCCATGCAAGGTTGTCCAAGTCTGTCAGGGATACCGGCCCCACGGCAACAAGACAACACAAAGCAAAAACCAGTGCTTGAGTTCCACTTCTGCGGCACTTGAAAATTCGCATCTGAATCGAATCCCGGGAGTTGGAAAGAAGATGGGAACCGACAAGCCCATCCATTTGAATGTCGATCCGTTTAAATGTTGATTGTATCAGGGTTCAAGAGCCAGTGCTCCTTGTCTTCGCCGTTGGACGCGTCGGGGCGTTTCGCAAATCCAAATTTCGACAGGTAAATCCAATCCTGGCAAGGGGACGAATACGCCGAAAGACACAGGGATTAGAGCGCAAGCTGAGCCATTGTGCAAAGCGGGTGTCGCCAGTCACTCTTTGATTTGATAACTTGCACGACCACCGAGATGGCGTTCCGTTGGAGCGATGAGTCAACCGCAGTAACCACGAACCATTAATGGAATACTGGATGATGCAAAGGGTAATCTCGATTTCCGATCCGCAACAATCATCGGCACAGCTTGGCGACCGCTTGGATGCCTCAATCGGCGAGACATCCAGTGACATCGGTACACTGATCGGGGACCTTGTCCATCGATCGCTAAAAGTCGGTGTGTCGGACCTTGGTAACTCGCTTTCGGACTTCGCGGAAGAACAAGTTGACCAGGCAATCCAGAGACAGCTCCCGGTCATTACGGAAGCGGCAGATGCTGTCGCCCAGTCAACCGCAAAGCTGGTGGTACAACAGTCTGTCGTTGAAATCAATGACGCAATCACGGACCAGAAGCGAACGCTTGAGTCCAAAATTGAAGCGGCTGAGTCCAGCGCCGTTGACCGCTCAAGAACACATGTCGAAGCAGTCGTTGACGAAGTCCAATTGAAGATCGACGAGACTCGCTCGCTAGCGATTCAGGGGCAAGACACTTCTGAGAAGAAAATTCAACTGTTGCGTGAACGCGGCAAACAAACTTGGCAAAAGTTCCAAGTCGAGTTCACGTCGATTAACGAAGCGTATGATCGTCTTCGTGACGAGCACGACAAGCTGCGACACGAACATGCTGACCTCGTCGAGAAACTTGCGTTGATCAACAAAGTGACGGAGCAGCACGTTGAACGGACGCAGCAAGAGCACTCGGCGATACTCCAGCAAAATCGACTTCTCGAGGAGCGACTTGCCCTTCTTGAACAGCCCCGTGGCATCAAGGGGCTGTTCGCGAAATTACGTGGCGGCAGTAAATCTTCATCGACCAAAAACTCGAGCTCTCCATCCGATACCGATACGACTGAGTAGCGCAAAACGACTTGCTTATTGTCTAGCGTTGCGTAATCGGCTTTGCCTTCGAGCTCTTGCGAGGGCACCCGCTTGGCGTTGTATGGCGTATACTCCTTCATGCCCAGGCGGACTCGTCTCACGATTAGTCATCGTTGATCAAGGAGAGAGCCATGACGACTGACAATGATGCAAATTCACAAGACCTCCCCGAGAGCCTTGCTCCACCACCGATGACAAAGAAGATTTTCCTCTTACTCATCGTTGTTTGCATTACGGTTCTTGGATATTACTTCTTTGGCGATGCGTTAAGCCTCGCGCATCTCGCCAAGCGAGAATCGGATCTACGTGCGTTCCAGACGGACCATCCGTTTCTTGTGTTTGGCTTGGCGTTTGCGATTTATGTGCTTGTGACTGGTTTGTCATTGCCGGGTGCCGCCGTATTGACGTTAGTTTACGGATGGTACTTCGGAATGTTGCCTGGGCTTGTGTTGGTGAGCTTTGCGTCAACATCTGGTGCAACGATGGCGTTCCTGCTCAGCCGGTTCTTCTTTCGTGACGCGATTCAAAAACGGTTTGGCGAACGGCTTGAAGCGTTCAACCAAGCGTTGGAAGAGCAAGGTTCGTTTTTTCTCTTTACGCTGCGACTGATTCCCGCAGTACCGTTTTTCGTCATAAATGCGGTGATGGGGCTAACGCCACTTCGCACCAGCACCTTTTGGTGGGTCAGCCAGCTGGGGATGCTCGCAGGGACAGCTGTTTACGTTTACGCCGGTGCTAGTGTGCCAGACTTAAAAACACTAGCGGACGAAGGCATCAGTGCCGTGTTCAGCCCGCGACAATTGACGCAGATGGTTGTTGCGTTTGGATTGCTCGGCGGTTTGCCGCTGGTTGTGCGCAATGTCCTGAAATTCATGTCGAACAGAAAATTGGCTTCGGATATCCAACACCACTCGACTCATCAACAAGACTAATTCATGAGCGTCTCTGATCTGATCCAGCTTCAGCCGCGTGACGAGCAAAACCTTCAGCTTGAATCGAACGTGCATCCGAGCGATTGGACGAACCCGACACCACGTGAATCCTATCACCTCGTCGTCATTGGAGCTGGCACAGCCGGACTGGTGACGGCAGCGGGAGCCGCAGGACTTAACGCACGCGTTGCCCTCATCGAACGAGAGCTCATGGGTGGTGATTGTTTGAACGTCGGTTGCGTTCCGTCCAAGGGAATCATCCGTGCCGCGCGAGTCGCGGCATCGGTGCGTGATGCAAAGCCCTTCGGGATCAATGTCCCGGACGGCATGACAGTCGATTTCGCGAAGGCGATGCAGCGCATGCGAAAGCTGAGGGCCGACATCAGCCCGAATGACTCGGCCAAGCGATTCACAGACTTGGGCGTGGATGTATTTCTCGGCCAAGGATCGTTTGCTAATGACAACGCGATCACGGTGACTCGAAATGACGGGTCGGTGTCGAGCTTGAAATTCAAGAAAGCTGTGATCGCATCGGGTGCGAGAGCCTCAGCACCAAAGATTCCTGGTCTTGATACAGTTGACTATCTCACCAACGAGAGCCTGTTCTCGTTGACTGAATTGCCGGCGAGACTTGGAGTTATTGGCAGCGGACCAATCGGCAGCGAAATGGCGCAAACGTTCGCGAGACTGGGAAGCGAGGTGACGCTGTTCGAACGCGGCGATCGTTTGCTGCCACGCGAAGACGCCGAAGCATCCGCGATCGTCCAAAAACATTTTGAGCATGACGGCATTCGGATTCTGCTTAATGCACAAGACATGAACATCGGTCCCGCCGAGAATTCTGAGATCCGCGTGCAAATCACTCAAAACGGCACAATACTCGAAACGGTTGTGGATCAATTGCTCGTTGCAGTCGGTCGCGCACCCAACGTGGATGGACTGAATCTCGGAGCGGTCAACGTGAAGTTTGACTCCTCAGGCGTCGACGTCAACGACAATTTGCAGACCTCCAATCCTCGCATTTATGCCGCAGGCGATATCTGTTCCAAGTACAAGTTCACTCACGCTGCGGACTTCATGGCAAGGATCGTGATTCAAAACTCGCTCTTCGCCGTTGGTCCTTTCGGAAGAAAAAAAGCAAGCGATCTCGTCATACCGTGGGCCACCTACACTTCGCCGGAAGTCGCGCACGTTGGGCTATATGACCACAAAGCCAAGAAAGCGGGCATTGAGATTGACACCTATGTCCAACATTTTGCTGACGTCGATCGCGCAATCCTCGACGGTCAAACTGACGGATTCGTAAAATTCCACACGCGAAAAGGCACGGACAAGATCCTCGGAGCAACCATTGTCGGCGAGAACGCAGGCGACATGATCTCTGAGGTCACTTTAGCCATGACGAACGGGATTGGTTTGTCATCGATCGCCGGTACGATTCATCCGTATCCAACACAAGCCGAAGCAATTCGTAAACTTGGCGATCAATTCAATCGCACCCGGCTAACACCAACAAGCAAGAAACTTCTTAACTTACTCCGTCGCCTCAACGTCGGCAGCTGAGTTCGCTACCGACGCTTACAAATCATCGACAAGCCTCATGCACTCGGCAGCCCTATCGGCCACCGATAAACAACGGACGCAGGTGGCGTTCGTAGATGTTCTTTGTTACTTCGGCACCGACGATTGCTTCGTTGGATTTGAGCAAGTCCGTATAGCGAGCGCCGTGCTTGGCGGCGACTTTGAACGACACGTGAAGCAATTGACGCATGTGTGCGTTGAAGTTTTCGTTGTCCTGAATGTGCCGGATGGCGCTTGCCATGCGGGGTCCCGACCATTCGTTCACGACTGCAGCAATCGGCAATTTGCTCTTGTCGATGTCGATGACGCTTGCATACGGAGCACAGAACTCCTCGACGTGCTCCAAGGCGTACGCATAAATTTCTTTCGCCAACACAAGCCCGTCGCCTCCGGCTTCGGCCAATCCGATGATCTCTTCGAGCCACGTCGTGCCAGCCGTCTTGAGGTGCAAGCCGGCCCCGGTGCGTTTCAAGCATTCGCGAATGATTGGATACAAGCTGAATTTGTCGCTTCCGCTGTGGACGCTCAGTTTCAACGTCTCTGGCAATCCGTAAGTCTTGACTGCGTGCGCAATCACCGCCACATCGTCACTGAACTCACGCTCGAATTGCTTTAAGTCACCGACATAATCGACACCCTTGTTGAAACGTCCAGTAAACTTCGGCGCGATCGTCTGGACTGGGATCTTTTCATCCGCAATCGCCACCAAGATCACCAACAACTCAGGCGGTGTCTGAGGCGAGTCGGTCTCGTCCATCGAGATCTCAGCGATCACGTTGTCCGCACCTTTGGCGGCTTCGATATGTCGAAAGATTTCGCCAGCTTGTTTAACAGCCAACAAGTACTGCTCCGCAACGCGGCGCACGTCCGCTTTCGAAACTTCAAGTGGCTCTGAAAGACCATCAAGATTCAATGTACCGACGAGTTCTGGGTGGCGCTCGACAAACGCATTCACCTCAGCCTCGGGAGCCGCTTTGCCGATCGAGTCTGCGACGTCGATCGTGAAGAAATCGCTGCAAGGAATGAATGGATCCACGGTTGCAAGTTGGATATGGTCTGCGTCCACGTGCCAAGGCGTGTTCCAGCCACTCGCATCCACCGCCGCTTTGGCTGCGTCGTAAACGCTTTGCGGTTTGGACCCGACGAAGGTGTGCTCACGGTTGGACTTGTTCCAGACGGGCGTGACATCGACGCCGTCCTTGGCGAGCATTATAAACGCCCGTAGCTGAGCACCTGCCTGATGTGCAAAACGGTCACCGACGCCAAACGTGAATTTTTCAATCGTGAGCATGTTTCTGTCTTAAGTGGTGAGTTGAATCCGCCTGTATCCACCATTGCGAGTGCATGTTTTTATCGGGGCGCGAGCAAACTGTCATCCCGACTGCGTGACGTTACCATCCAGAATGCCGGGTCTCGTCACTCGATCGTCGTTACATTCGACTCCGATAGGGCTTCAGAAACGCGGCGAAACCAGGCTCTTGCTTGGTTCCGACACTCGCTGTCCTTGTGCATCCACAAGTCCGTATGCGGATGAATCACGGGGCCTTCGGGGATGTTGAATAGCTTCGACGTTGGAATGTCCAGGAAAGTGAACTGGGCAAGGCTCAGATGCTCCTTCAAGTAGTTGTCGCGAACGTTCGTTGCTCCGGTTCCGCAGACGAGCACGGGTCGCCCCTTGAGGCGAGCCAGCCGAACGAGTGCTGACTCGCGATCGCTTGCAGGGTAATTCCAACTCCGTTCGCCATCGAAGTGATCGTGCGTGAAGAAACCCTTCCAAAGCGATGCGATCTCATCGTCCGCCAAGCCGATATAGCTGGCACCGATTGCTCCCCTAGAGAATCCGCAAATGAATACGTTGTCTGGATCACCGCCGAACGCCGCACAGATCCGCGGCAAGTTTACTTTGCAATAATCCACCGTTGCCTGTTTATCGCCCCACCAGGTGACCGCGTTCTCTCGAAGGTTCACCTCAACATAGGGCATACACACCCAGATACATCCAACGCCTCCAGACATGCCATAGCCCAAGTTCGCGTCTTCGATCTTGCCGCTCGAACCGCTGGTTGGAAATCGATTGCCTGTGTACTCCACGATGACGGGATACTTCCCGCCAGGAACCAAATCCACGGGCAGATAGAGCGTGTGATGAACTTCGGTGCCGAAATACTCGGGTGCAACTTGGCGGACACGTTTCCCCGGTGATGGATCGTCCAGTGTCATTACTGGCGTAACAAGATCCATCGACATCGCGACGTGGTCTTCCGCCAAAGTGACACGGCACTCCAGCACAAGTGCGAATAGAACAACGACCCAGACGAACCGACGCACGGAAGCTCCGATCAACTGCATGGCAAACTACTTTGCGACCGCTGCAAAAATTCTGACGTCGTCAACAACGGCTTGCTTGGGAACTGAAAGACGGAGCATCTTTTTGGTCGGGTGCGCGAAACCTTCGGATGAGAACGAATCCACCGGTTCACCATCGATCGCAACGCTGACCATGTCGCCATCATTATCGACATTCAATGTGTACCACTTCCCAGTCTGGAACTTGAAAGGGACAACTTTCTTTGTTGACTTCAGTCGTTGCAAAACTTCAGCAGGCAAGGTTTTGGACTCTTTCTTCATATTGTAGACGTCCAAGCTCATCGTTCCGGTCTTCAGGTCCGAGATGTCTACTTTGCCGGCGCCCACGGTCACCTTAAACAGGTGACCAGCGTGGACAGTTTTGCATTGCAAATCAGCGAAATCCAAGCCCAAAGTATCTTTGTCGTTCTCCAGCATGAATCGAGGCTCTACTGACCCGTTTTGGAACTCGGCATCATGGGTGACTGAGACGGCATGGTCAGCAGCCTCGTGGATGTAGATGTACATCGCACCGTCTCGTAGATCGACTTGCTTGTTACCCTTCGCGCGACTTTTGCTGTTGGTACCCCACCCACTTCCGACTTCGTCCTTAAGTTCCTGGGTTTCATTGCGTTCGAAGTTGTCTTCGAAAATCAACTTGCCTCGTTCATCAGCATGAACGGTGGACAGGGCGAACGCCGATACGACACCTAACACGAGCAAGGGGAGCAAACAGGTTTTCATAGGGACTCTCAATCGGTGGGACGGTTAGCGGATATAGCGTGTTTTAGTTCGGAACTGCACGAACAATTCGAGTGAGCGAAATAACGACAGGCTCAGTTCCTCGACAGTGTAATCGTTCCAACGGCCACATTCACCTCACTGACTCGCTTTGGGATACGAGTCACTCAAAAAACTTCTGCAATTTTCCAGTCGATAGCGTTGCTCAGTCCGCCCTAGCGTAAGTCACCTGGTGCCGATTCATGTGCTTCGTGAACGGCGTTCCTCACTCGCGCTTGCCTCGCACATCTCAAAGAATTACCCTCGCGAAAGTGACATTCGGCGCAGGCGGCGACGACGTGTCGACATGGAATCAAGTCCCAAAAGCGAATACGCTCGCACGAAGGCCGCCAATTGAGCAACGACATTCACTACAGCGAAGAAGACTTTCGCATCAAGACTCTGGGGAGCTGTCGAGTCACCTCGCCGCTAACGCCACTTCTCGATTTCCGACAACACTCTGTGAACTACGTCGAAGAGTCGGATCGCATTCTTGCTGACAACACACGGTCTGCTGTAGCAGCATCCTCCGTGTCCCGCACTGACTCATCGCCAATTGCATTGGATCAATTGCCGGGCTTGGAACCAGCCGGCGCGCGGCGGTTGATCTATTTTGACCCCTCAAAAGCTCGCGTCGGTATTGTCACCTGTGGTGGGCTTTGCCCGGGGCTCAACAATGTCATTCGTTCGCTCGTCAATGAGTGCACTCGTCGCTACGGCGTTTCAAAAGTCTACGGGTTCAGTAACGGATTTCAAGGATTCATCCCGGCGTTCAAACGTGACGTCCGGGAATTAACGCCTGACTCAGTGGCTGACATCCATGAACACGGTGGAACCGTTCTTGGCTCCTCGCGTGGCGACCAGAACCCAGAGGAGATCGTCGATTGTTTGGAACGAATGGGGATCAACATTCTGTTCGTCATCGGCGGTGACGGCACCATCCGAGGCGCGATGACTGTTGTCGACGAGATCACGCGACGTCAATTGAAGATTGCTGTTGTCGGTGTTCCGAAAACCATCGATAACGACATTCAGTTTATCGACCAAAGCTTCGGTTTCCAAACCGCGTTCAGCGAAGGTGCCAAGACGATCCGTGCTGCACACGTCGAAGCTTGCGGCGCGCCCGGAGGCGTTGGGCTGGTCAAGTTGATGGGGCGTCACAGTGGTTTCATCGCCTGCTACGCGTCACTTGCATCAAACGATGCAAATTTCGTCTTGATTCCTGAAGTCGCATTTCGTCTGGATGGTGAGCAAGGGTTATTGCCCAGTTTGGAGAGGCTGCTCGTGCGACGAGGCAATGCGGTGATCGTCGTCGCCGAGGGCGCCGGGCAAGACCTGATGCACGCGAGCGGCCAGACCGACGCATCGGGCAATGTGCGATTGGGTGACATCGGTTCGTGGCTCAAGGATCAGATCACATCGCATTTCGCAAGCCGAAAGCTTGAGCTGAATCTCAAGTACATTGACCCCAGCTACGTGATTCGTAGCGTTCCCGCCAACCCGTACGACAGTGTTTTTTGTTCACGGTTGGCACACAACGCGGTCCACGCGGCAATGTGCGGCCGAACCGAAATGGTGGTGAGTCGGTGGCACACTCGATTTGTCCATGTCCCGATGGGCCTTGCGATACGCCACCGAAATTCCGTCGATCCGAACGGCGATTTGTGGATGACCGTGCTCGAGTCGACTGGCCAGCCACCGCGTTTCTGCTGAAATCCGTGGACTTTTGGCAAGTCATGCTCGGAGTCAGCCGAAACCCGGTGGCAGTTTCCCTGGAAAACGATAGCTTGTGTGCTTAGGCAGTTTGGCGTTCGCTAACCTCGCCCTCATCATCACACCAGTCCATTGGGAGCAGACAATATGTCGGTCAAGCGCGTCGGAATTTTGACAGCCGGAGGACTTGCACCATGCCTTTCGTCGGCCATTGGCGCTCTGATCGAATCCTACTCCGCAAAGGCCCCGGACGTAGAGATCGTCTGCTATCGGTCTGGATACAAGGGTTTGTTGCTTGGTGATAGCTTTGTCGTGTCGCCGGATGTGCGCAAGCATGCCGAGGTGCTTCACCAGCACGGTGGCAGCCCAATTGGCAACAGTCGCGTGAAGCTCACCAACGTCGCGGACTGTGTCAAGCGTGGCTTGGTTCAAGAGGGGCAAAATCCATTGGAAGTTGCCGCCGAAAGATTGCGGACGGACGGTATCGACGTCCTACACACCATCGGTGGCGACGATACGAATACAACCGCAGCCGATTTAGCCGCATTCCTGGCTATCAACAACTATGCACTCACGGTTGTAGGTCTGCCCAAGACGATCGACAACGACGTCATTCCCATCAAGCAAAGTCTCGGCGCGTGGACAGCTGCGGAAGAAGGCGCTAAGTACTTCGAGAACGTTGTCGGCGAACATAGCGCCAATCCCCGCATGCTCATCGTGCACGAAGTCATGGGTCGCAATTGCGGATGGTTAACAGCCGCTACGGCAGCAAAGTACCGAGAGCGACTTGATGCCTTGAACTTCCTTCCCGAAATGGGATTGAGCCGCGAGCGGCGCGAAGTTCACGGCGTTTATGTTCCAGAGATGGGATTCAACTTCGAAGAAGAAGCCAAACGCTTGCGGGCCATCATGGACGAACACGATTGTGTCAACATCTTCATCTCCGAAGGTGCCGGAGTCGACACGATTGTGCAAGAAATGGAATCACGTGGCGAGCAAGTCCCTAAAGACGCATTCGGGCACTACAAACTGGACACGGTCAACCCAGGAAAATGGTTCGGTGCTCAGTTCGCAAACATGATCGGTGCCGAAAAAACGCTCATTCAAAAGAGCGGTTATTTCAGCCGAGCGGCGCGTGCGAACAAAGAAGACCTCGCATTGATCGCCCGCTGTGCAAGCAAAGCAGTTGACTGTGCTCTCGCTGGAAACGGAGGGGTGATCGGAGAAGACGAAGAACGCGGCGACGAACTTCGAGCCATCGAGTTTGATCGCATCAAAGGCGGCAAGCCATTCAGCATCGACACGCCTTGGTTCGGTGAGTTGCTCGCCGCAATCCACCAGCCCAAAGGCGCCGTGATCGAGCTTCAACACGCGTAACGCGGTGTCCGATTATAATTTCGGCGGTAGCTGAAGTCACCAGACTTGAGCGTGTCCCCAGAAACCGAACTCTGACGAGTCCGGCTACGCAAGCCAACCCCAACTTCTAGTTCCGAATACCATGAAACTGCGATCTCTTCTTCTAATCACAGCCTTATTTGGCTGGCACGTTTTCAGCGACGACGTTTACAGTGATGCCCGTGCAGCAGAGCGTCCGAACGTCATCGTCATCATGGTGGACGATATGGGGTTTTCCGATATTGGCCCGTACGGATCCGAGATTCCAACACCGAACCTAGATGCACTCGCCGAGGGCGGAGCAAAGTTTTCTCAGTTCTATAACACGGGACGTTGTTGCCCGACGCGAGCTTCGTTGCTGAGCGGTCTGTATTCGCACCAAGCCGGTATCGGCCACATGACCGACGATCAAGGCATACTCGGCTATCGTGGGCAACTGACCAATGAGTGCGTGACCATCGCTGAGGTTCTCAAGAGTGCCGGATACTTTACCGCCATGACAGGCAAATGGCACGTCGGTTTCAATAACGGTGTGACGCCGTGGGGACGCGGGTTCGACCGCAGCTTGAACATGCCGGCTGGTGGGTTGCACTTCTCCGACCAAACAGGTTCCAAGGGTAATTCGGAGCTGTATCTCAACGGTGAACTCGTTTCACGTGATGCCCCCCAATTAAATCCACCTTGGTACGGATCAGACTTATGGACTCGCCAAGGAATCAAGTTTGTCGACGAAGCGATTGCGGAACAGAAGCCTTTCTTTTGGTATCTCGCACATACAGCTCCACACTTTCCATGCATGGCACCTGAGTCGACGATCGCGAAGTACCGCGGAAAGTTCATGCAAGGCTGGGATGTTCTTAGAGAGAAACGTTACGCTCGCCAACTCAAGTCTGGACTGATCGACAGATCTTGCAAGCTCGCTCCGCGTCCTGAAGGATTGCCAGCGTGGGATTCAATCTCGGCTGAGGAACAGAAACGCTATGACGATATGATGGCGATCTACGCGGCGATGATCGAGGAAGTCGACAAGAACATTGGCGTCATGGTCAGTGCACTGCGAGAACGCGGGCAATTGGACAACACGTTGATCCTGTTTCTCTCGGACAATGGCGGGAATGCTGAGTCCGGTGTGAAAGGCAAATACGTCGGTGAGCATCCTGGTGATGCACACTCGGACGTCTTCATTGGCCAGTGCTGGGCCCATTTGAACAATACGCCTTTTCGACGATACAAGCACTATAACCACGAAGGTGGCATCGCATCTCCACTGATTGCTCATTGGCCCGCCGCTGTGAAACCGACCACCGGAAGCGAAGGCTGGATTCGCACTCCAACCCATTTGATTGACATCATGGCGACCTGTGTCGACCTTGCCGGAGCAACTTATCCGAGTGAGTTCAACGAGCACGCAATCATCCCGATGCAAGGCCAAAGCCTCAAACCGTTGCTAGTTGGAGAAGGCGATTTCGCTGAGCGTCCTCTGTATTGGGAACATGAAGGTAACGCAGCAATACGCGTCGGTGATCAAAAGCTAGTACGTGCAGGGGAACGTGGAGAATGGGAGCTGTTCAATCTCGCTAGCGACCGCACAGAGCTTATAGACCTCGCTCACCAGAACGTCGGCGAAGCGGAACAGCTTCGCAAGCAATGGGAGACATGGGCCCGCCAGGTGCATGCAATTCCTAAGCCAGGCAACCCGAAAGCAACGGACGCGGCTCCCAAGGCTAAGAAAAAGAAGAAAGCTGGGGCGAAGTCGAAATAGCGAGAATCTGAGGTTTCTACACTTCGATACGGGCAAAATCCAGCGAAATTCGTCTGCGATGGTATGATGTAGTGGTACGTTCATGCCCCGTGTGAGTCTGGGCCGCCGCCGCGGCCCCGATCCTGCTCAATTCGATTGAATTCGCACCGAAAGCGATGAAGACCCTCGTCAAACTCTTGATCGCTCTGGTCGTTGTCGGCTCTGCTGGCTTCGCTGGGTACAAACCTGCGCTCAACTATTTGCACGATCGCAATCGAATCACTTGGGAAACAGCAAAAGTTGAATCGGGTGACATTACCCGGTATGTCAACTCGACGGGAACGATCCAGCCCGTACTTTCAGTGTCCGTCGGTTCGTTTGTATCGGGGCCAATCGTTGAGCTGAACGTCGATTTCAATGACGAGGTCAAAGCTGGCGAGATTCTTGCTCGCGTCGATCCGCGGCTTTATCAAGCGAACGTGGATCGGGATCAAGCAACGTTGACCACTCGCGAAGCGGATCTGCAACGCGTCGAAGCTCAATTACACCAAGCCCTGAATAACTATATCCGCGCTAAGAAACTGCGTGAGAAGAACAAAGACTTCATGTCCGATCGTGAAATGGATGCATTGGTCTTTGAGGTG
This sequence comes from Pirellulaceae bacterium, assembly GCA_041749955.1. Taxonomy (GTDB): domain Bacteria; phylum Planctomycetota; class Planctomycetia; order Pirellulales; family Pirellulaceae; genus JBBSJZ01. Next base: position 23,670 of record JBGTAI010000248.1, read on the forward strand.
AAATCGTTACAAGCTCAGCGAAAGTTATCCAGCGCATCCATTTTGCAGGCGAAAGCCTCATTGGATACGTCGCTCGCAAATTTGAACTATTGCGAAGTGACTGCCCCAGTCGACGGTGTGGTGATCGACCGAAAGATCAACCCGGGACAAACGTTGGCGGCACAATTCCAAACGCCTGAGTTGTTTATCGTGGCACCGGATCTTCGAGAGAAGGTACACGTGTTCGCGTCGGTCGACGAAGCGGATATTGGATTAATTCAAACAGCCCAATCCGAAGATCGCCCGGTCACGTTCACGGTGGATGCGCACCCCGACGAAGTGTTTAACGGCAAGATCGAACAGATTCGAGTCAGCAGTGTCTCGACTCAAAACGTGGTCACGTATCCAGTTGTGATTGCGGCGAGTAACCAAGAGCTGAAATTGCTTCCTGGCATGACTGCAAGCATCTCGTTCGAAGTGGACTCCACCAAGGATGTGCCAAAGCTTCCCAATGCGGCGCTGAGGTTCTTTCCAGACGACGTCAAACGGGTGCGAGAAGTCGATCGTCATCTGATCGACGGTTCCTCCTGGAAGAGCAAGCCCGATGTAGACGAAGAGGAGGAGAATGCGAACCAGACAGCGACGGAGAAGGCAGAAGCGCAAAAGAAGAAAAACCAGCGACATGTGTGGATTGTCGACGGAGAGCTCCTCAAAGCAGTTGCGATTACCACGGGTTTAACGGAAAATCGTTTTACTGAGATGACCCAAGGTGACTTGAACGTCGGTGACGCATTGGTCACAGGAAAGAAGGACTAGCTCGATGTCTTTCCTCGATACAATCCGGATTGCGATCCGTGCATTGCTCAAGAACAAAATGCGTGCCGTGTTAACGATCCTTGGGGTCGTAATTGGTATTGCTGCTGTGACAACGATCGTTTCAATCGGCCAAGGCGCAAGCCAGCTCGTGAGTGGTGAGTTTGAAGCTCTTGGCACCAATGTGATTGTTGTGTTGCCAGGACAAACTCGTCGAGGTGGCGTTCGCCAGTCCGGCGCGCCAACATTAACCGCCGCTGACTCCGACGCCATCGGTGAAGACTGTCCCGAGGTGTTAGCTTCATCGCCAATCGTTGGCACCGGCGGCCAAGTGATTTATGGCAATGAGAACTGGAACCCCAAGGAGTTGCAAGGCGTTGGGGCCGACTACTTGGTCGTGCGAAATTGGGAACTCGAAGCGGGCGGGTTCTTTTCCACGAACGATATCGAATCGAACGCAAAAGTTTGTGTCATTGGCCAGACGTTGATTCCAAAGTTGTTTCGCACGGTCAATCCGCTCGATGAGTTAATTCGCGTCAACAATGTTCCGTTCCGGGTGATTGGCATCTTGAAGAAGAAAGGCGCCAACATGGTCGGCGATGATCAAGACGATATTGTCTTGATGCCCCATACGACAGTGCGCAAGCGGATCAATGGTTCGCCGCTCGACAGTGTTCACGCCATCATGGTTTCGGCCCGCAGTACGGAGCAAATGGCTAAGGCAACACGCGAGATTCGAACGTTGATGTTAGAACGGCATGAAGTCGGCCCGACGGAGGAAGCGGACTTCAGCGTTCAGGACACGACCGAGATTGCAGCCACACTCGGTATGATTACTGGCACGTTGACATTGATGTTGTCGGCCATCGCGGGAATCTCGCTGTTGGTCGGTGGTGTGGGCATCATGAACATCATGCTGGTGTCGGTGACGGAGCGAACGCGGGAAATCGGCATTCGCATGGCGATTGGTGCTCGAGGGAAAGATATCCTGAGACAGTTTCTGATTGAGTCAGTTGTGTTGTCCTGTATCGGCGGTGCGATCGGATTAGCGCTGGGCACTGCGACATCGATGGCGGCCACGATGTTGATCAACGCATACAAGCCCGGGACCGACTGGCCAATGGTTGTTTCGCTTCCAGCAGCTCTGGTTGCAATGGGATTCGCAGCTGTAGTTGGCATATTCTTTGGGTACTATCCAGCCTTGCGTGCAAGTCGACTCGATCCGATTGATGCGTTGAGGTACGAGTGATCGTATGTCGCTAATCGAGTTGAGGGACGTTCGACGCGTTTACGATTTGGGCGAAGTCCAGGTGCATGCGCTGCGCAGTGTGACTCGCGATATACAACTGGGGGAGTTCGTTGCACTGATTGGACCTTCGGGGAGTGGCAAGTCGACGCTGATGAACACTCTTGGATGCTTGGACCGGCCAACGCATGGGAGCTATCAGCTCGATGGCGAGGAGGTGGTAACGATGAACCGAGACCAACGCGCACGTATTCGCAACAAACAGCTTGGCTTCGTGTTCCAGAACTTCAATTTGCTCAATCGAACGTCGGCGCTCGAGAATGTGGAGCTACCGCTGATGTATGGGAAAAAAATCCCAGCTCGCGAGCGACGCGATCGTGCTATGGAGATGCTCGGCAAGGTCGGGCTTGCTGATCGCTATCATCACCACCCCAGCCAACTGTCTGGCGGCCAGCAGCAACGAGTTGCCATCGCACGTGCTCTGGTCAATCGACCGTCGATTTTGATGGGCGATGAACCGACGGGCAACTTGGACTCACGGACGAGCCGCGAAGTCGTCGAGCTTTTTCGTGAGTTGAACGAAGAGCAGCAAATTACTGTGATTCTTGTCACGCACGACCCCAACGTGGCTCGCAACGCGAGGCGAACGCTTGTGCTTCGCGATGGAGAGGTCGTGGAAGACACCGAGGATTTCGCGATCGCTAAAGCGGCTCTCGAATACGATCCGCTGGAATCCGAAACCGAATGATAGCAACGGACAGGTTTCGATTTCAAACGCCGTTAGGTTTAGCTAATCATCACAGTCCGGCGTATTGTATCCGTTAGCAACATCGTGAGTTTCGGTCGTGACGGCATGCGCGAAACAATTGGGCAGTTCGGCATTATTGGTCCGATCCCAATAAAATGGCCGCTACAACCAATCAACGCATTCGATTCAGCCGCTTGCTACTGTCTGGCGTAGCGGCTGCGCCGATCGCATGGGCCGCGACCGATTCTCAGCCAGTCATGGGAGATGAACCCTGGCGTGTGATCTTGCCGGAGCAGCGTTGCTTGGAAATTCGGCGGCCAGACCAACTTTGCCAGGTGCCAGTTCCAATCACACCGCGTCCGGCGACCGTGTACGATCCCCAGTCGGATCTACCGGAGCGACTTCTAACGCTCGACGATGCAATCAATATCACGTTGGCGAACTCGAAAGTTGTTCGTGTTCTCACTGGTGTAACGGCTTCAACGAGCGGCCGAACGATCTATGACACAGCCATCACCAACACGGGCATCGATCGAGCACGAGCTAGCTTCGATCCCAATTTGCAAGCGAATAACGCTTGGAGTCATACCGAGACTCCCAGTGCTCGACTCGCACCGCTCGACCCGACTGGCGCGGTCATCAGTGGCACGCACAGCGACGGCTACGGATTGGACGTTGGCTTGTCACAACGCAATCTATTGGGTGGAACCGCGAACCTGGGGATTACGAACAACTACGCTCGCGACATTCCTCCGCTATTTGCATTGAACCCGAGCGATCGAACGTCGACGAATCTCCGCTACACGCAGCCATTCTTGCAAGGAGCTGGAAGAGCCGCCAATCAGGTGCCGATCGTGCTAGCACGCATCGAAACGGAGCGATCCTACTTTCAATATAAGAACGCTGTCCAGCAATCTGTCCAAGGCGTCATCAACGCGTATTGGTCGCTCGTGTTCGCAAAGACAGATCTTTGGGCCCGACGACAGCAAGTGGAACAAGCGACGTTCGCAAACAATCGCACACTCGCTCGGGTTGAAACTGGCGATGCGAACGCTGGCGATCTAGCACAAACCCAACTCGCATTAGAAAACTTCCGGGCAAATCTACTCGCGTCCCAGGCGAGTGTACTGCAACAACAAGCCGCGCTTCGGAATATTCTGGGTCTTCCTCCATTCGAAGAAGAGCGGTTGGTCCCCGTGACTCCGATGCTTGATCAATTGATCGAAGTGGATTGGATTGAGATCAATCAATTGGCCCAGCGTGAACGACCAGACATCATCGAGCTCAAGTTGGTGCTGGATGCCGATCAACAACAGCTCGTTCTTGCCGATAACCAGAACCGGCCCAAGCTAGATGGCGTTGCACTTTATCGCTGGAATGGACTCGAAGGCATCGCGCCATCGGGCGATCGAATTCGAAGCGGTGCTGGTGACTTCGACGACTGGCAACTCGGAGTCAACTTCTCTGTGCCGCTCGGACTACGTCTTGAGCGGGCCACGCTTCGCCAGCGTGAACTCATCATCCGACGTGACCAAGCGAACCTGGACCAGGGGCTGCATCAAGTCCAGCATCTGCTCGCGGTCAGTCTAAGAAACATCGAGCAGTTCTATGCGCAGTACGAACGTTTCCAGGCCGTACGTCGCGCCGCTCGGATCAACTTGGAACAACAACTCGCACAATACAACGAAGGCATTGTCCAATTCATCGTCGTATTGCAAGCCATCATCGATTGGGGCAATTCGGTCAGCAATGAAGCACGCGCACTGTCCCAGTACAACACGGAGCTTGCGGTGCTAGAACTACAAACGGGAACGATCCTGCAATCACACAACGTTGTGTTCTTTGAAGAGCGATTTCGATCCATCGGACCACTTGGTCGTCTTGGCGAAGAAAAGTGCTATCCGTACAGCCAACCGCCGTCCGCCTCAGTCTCCCGTTATGAAGGCGGATCAGTGCCTTCGGAGGAAATGCTTGACCTCGAAGACCCCGTCCGCCGGGACGGCTTAATCGAATCTGGCGATGACGAGGGGATGATCAACTTGGACCAAGACGTCGAGTTCAAAAATCTCGACGAAGACGGTGACGGCGAGATGTCAGATGAAGAAATTGACGCGATCCTGGAGAAGCCAAGCATCGGCCGAAAGCTTTCTGACTTTTTAAAGCTGCCGTTCAAAAGATGAAGCCTTGGCGAACTATTCGCCAAAGCACACATCGTCAACGATCAACCGTAGAAGCACAGATAAGCTGTCGTCTCAGTCACTTTGACTTTGAACTTATTACCAGCGGCTACCTTGAACTCGGTCCCGGCGGGGAACGATTCGAACTTGTCGCTTCCTGGCAGTTGGATCTGCAACGCACCCGAAACGACCTTCATCAACTCGTTTTCGCTTGTTCCAAATTCGTAATCGCCGACAGCCATCACGCCGGCGGTCGCACGACCTTCGCTATTCTCAAAACCGATTGACGTGACGTTGCCGCCGAAATACTCGTTGACCTTCACTGGTGTACTCCTTGGAGTTAGTTGACTGTAATCGTTAGTTGACTGTGATTTTTAGTTGACAGTGGATCGTACAACGAGACTTTCGAGTGCATCCGAGATCGCTACATCGTTTCGTTTACGGTCCAGGAAGAAACTGACGTGTTCGTATCCGCATTCCGAGAGGATCTGGAGTGCCTGTTCGTAACCGTCGCTGACTCGGTTCGGTTGGTGTGCGTCCGCGCCGAGCGTCACAGGAATATTTCGTTGACACATTTCTGTCAACATCTGGGGAAACGGGTTCATCTCAGAAATCGTCTTATTCAGCCCCGACGAATTCAACTCCATCGCGACGCCGGTCGCCGCGATTCGATCCAAAGCCGCACGAATGTCGTCCATGATCACGTCCGGCTGCCAAACCTTGTGAGTATGGTTCTTCACTAAGTCTGGATGAGCGAGCGAATCGAACAGTCCCGTCTCAGCAGATTTGGCCAACAGATGGAAATACGTTCGCTGGACTTCGACTTCATCCGCTTGCCAATACTTGGCCCGAAACTCTGGGATTTGAGGATGGACTGAACCGAGCACGAAGTGGAAGTTTGCCGACGCGAGTTGTTTCTCCAAATACGCTTCGTGGCCTTCGAAGTAGTCTGCCTCGAGCCCAAGTCGTACATCAACGCGTCCGCGCCATTCGTCAGTCGTTCGCGCGACCAAGTCCACGTACTCATCGAACTGGTCTTCACGCATCCGTACGTGATGCGAAAACTTGTTCGGCATCGGATTGTGACACGTAACAATCAGCCCGCGCAGGCCTCGCTTGTGTGCAACCGCGGCATACTCCGTCGGATCCCCATCAGCATGGTTGCAAAGCGGCGTATGAGAATGCGACTCAAAAAGAATTCGCTGAGACACGAGCGGGGATCTCCGTTTCAGTTAGCCATCGGACAGTTACGAGGCCCAATACACTAAGCCGAATGGATCGTTTAGGCGAGCCCAGACCGCATTGAATGCATTGCACCGCATGGCGAATGCGACGATCTGCAAGATTGTTTTGCGGTGATGCCGCCGTTGCGTTAGCATAATGGCACCTACCGCACCGTCGCCGCCTATTCTCCTGCTATTCCGATGGCCTTTCTTGCATCATCCCTGTCCAAACCCAATTCAGCGAGGATCGAAGCGAATGGTGAGCTGGACGCTCGGCGTCGGTTCTTGATTCAGGCAGGTGGTGGGTTTGGGGCATTGGCTCTCTCGGCTCTGTTGCAAACTCAAACAACTTCTGGGACTGACGCGAACGGTTCCTCTTCAATCCAACCTTGGTTTGACCCGAAACGTGTGAAGGTCAAGCGAATCATTTGGTTGTTCATGCATGGCGGGCCGAGTCATGTGGACTTGTTCGATCCCAAACCGGACTTGGCGAGGTTGGCTGGCAAGAGCGTTCCCGATAGTTTTGGTGCGTTCAAAACTCGGCGGAAGGTCGCGGAGAATCCGTTGCTGGGGCCGATCAAACCGTTTCTGCCCCGAGGGAAATCTGGATTACAAATCAGTGAATTCCTGCCCCAGATCGCTGAGCACGCCGACGATTTGTGCGTCATCCGCAGCCTGCATGGTGACAGCGTCAATCATCCCCAGTCCGTCTATCAGATGAACACGGGCAGCATCTTGATGGGCCGCCCCAGTGTTGGCAGCTGGGTTGCGTACGGACTTGGAAGCGAGAACGAGAATTTGCCCACATTCGTTGTCTTGCCCGATCCAGCTGGTGGACTCAAGGGCGGTCCGCCAGCTTGGGGCAATGGGTTTCTTCCGGCTAGCTACCAAGGCGTCACGATGCGCGGTGGGGAGCGTCCGATCTTGCATTTGGATCCACCGCCAGGCTTTACTCGCGATCAGCAAAAGCGAGCGCTCGAGATGACGGAGTTTCTTAATCGTCAGCACTTAACCGATCGTGGCAATGATGACGAGCTCTCCGCTCGGATAAATGCGTACGAGTTGGCCTTTCGCATGCAAGCGTCGGCACCGGATCTCGTCGACATCTCACAGGAATCTGAGTCAACGCTGAAGATGTACGGCGTCGATCGCAAAGAGACTTGCGATTACGGTCAACGATGTTTGCTCGCGCGTCGGATGATTGAGCGCGGCGTACGATTCGTGCAAGTCTACTCGGGCGATACGAATGGTTGGGACGCGCACAATGATGTGCTCGGGAACCATTCAAAGCATTGCCAGGCAACCGACCAGCCTGTCGCTGCCTTGTTGAAAGATTTGAAACAGCGTGGTTTGTGGGACGACACGCTCGTGATCTGGGGTGGCGAGTTTGGTCGGATGCCGATGAGCGAATCGGGAACAGGGCGGGACCACAATCCCTGGGGTTATTCGGTGTGGTTAGCTGGTGGCGGTGTAAAGGGTGGCTTCGCACATGGAACAACGGACGCTATTGGATTGCGTGCGGAAGAGAACCCCGTGCATGTACGGAACTTTCATGCCACGCTCTTGCATTTGCTCGGCATCGACCACGAAGCCCTTTCGTACTACCACAACGGACTCGATGAGCGATTGATTGGCCCGACCGCGGATGTAGAAATTGTGCCGGAGATCTTGGCATGACACATCGTGATAAGCAAAAGTCTCATTGGTTCCTGCTGCAGAGCGGATTAAGTTTTATTTTGATCGGATCGCTTACTTCTCTTGCGACCGAACCGGACTCATCGCGTGAGTCCAATATTGCTGAAGTTGCAATCACCGAAGATGACCGTGAGCATTGGTCGTTCAAGCCGATTGCCCATCCGCCGCTTCCAGTCGTCATTGCAAGCGAGTGGCCAACGACAGCGGTGGATCTGTTTGTATTGAAGGATAGGGAGCGTAAACAGCTTCCGACACCGACGCTGGCAAACCGCAATGTCATCCTGCGTCGATTGAAATTCGATTTGCTGGGGTTGCCTCCGACACCGGACGAAGTGCTGGCGTTTGAACAAGATCCAGCACCAGATGCTTACGAGCGATTGGTCGATTCTATCCTTGCGTCACCGGCGTACGGCGAGCGTTGGGCCCAATATTGGCTGGACCTAGCACGGTTTGCGGAAACCGACGGCTTTGAGCATGATCGAGTGCGAAGTGGAGCGTGGAAGTATCGCCAGTGGGTCGTTGATGCCCTCAACGACGATATGCCGTACGACGAATTTGTACGGAGCCAACTTGCTGGTGATTTGATTGGCGATGGAGTCGATACGATCGCGACCATGTTTTGCATGGCTGGGCCGGACATGCCGGATCTAAACGAGCAAGATCTCCGTCGCCACGACAAGATGAACGAGATCACATCGACGGTTGGTTCAGCGCTACTGGGGTTGCAAATGCACTGTGCCCAGTGTCACGACCATAAATACGATGCGATCAGCCAAGCAGATTTCTATCGCCTGCGTGGAGTGTTTGAGGCGGCTGTTCCAGAACTGACACGCGACAAACCGGCACTCGGACTGAAGCGTGTGAGTGAGCCCGTGGCACCATTTGTCTTTCTCCGCGGCGAGTTAACGCATCCTGGACCGAGAGTGAAAGCTCGGCCTCCCAGAATTGCGGACTGGGAACACTCCAACAACGACTTTGATTCGATCGATCCTCGCTTGGCTTTTTCGAATTGGCTATTCAATGAAAAGAATCCGCTGACAGCACGTGTTATCGCCAACCGAGTTTGGCAGCATCATTTCGGTCGAGCATTGTGTGAAAACCCTAGTGACTTTGGTGTGGTCGCAGGTGGGCCTTGGAATCCAGAGTTGCTGGATTGGTTGGCCGTGGAGTTGCGTGATGGCGGTTGGAGCTTGAAGCAATTGCACCGGACAATCGTGTGCTCGTCGACCTATCGAATGGCTGAGCGAACGGAGGCATTTCCGCGGCGACGGTTGGACGGTGAGACGATTCGTGATGCCTTGCTTGCGGTGAGCGGTTCGCTTTGCAATGAGTATGGCGGCGAGAGTGTTCGTCCCCCATTGCCGCAGGAGCTTGTCGAGACGCTGTTGAAGGGTCAATGGACCGAGAGCGAACGATTTGCGGAGCATTCGAGACGCAGCATTTATGTGTTCGCGAGGCGGAATCTTCGCTATCCATTGTTTGACGTGTTCGATCGTCCCGACGCGGGTGCTTCCTGTGCGTTGCGCAGTCAATCAACGACGGCAATTCAATCTCTCCAGATGCTCAATAGTGAATTGACGTTCCAGGCGGCCAGTGGTCTCTGTGATCGATTGCTTGAAGAAGAGACCACGGACGACGATTTAATTCTCAAGCTGTTTCTTGTCGCATTTTCGCGACGACCGACCCAAGCCGAATCAAATCGATTGCGGGACATCCTCGGTGAGCAATCGTCGGAACGACGAGAAAATTTGCTGGTCGCTTGCGTCGCGATGCTGAACGCCAGCGAGTTTATCTATCTGGATTGACTTGCTAGAACGTCCAAGCAAGCTGACGAGATTAGATTTTTTGTCTATTTTTAATGGTGTTCATCTATATTGTGAACTTCCGAGAGCGTTGGCACGTCCAACCGCGGTCGGAATATCTTCGGTTTTCTGCTTCTTAATTCGTATTTTGCTGCATCGCGATTTCGCTGCACCACAGGTCTATTCAACATGTCGTTTCTGAATCGTGTGTCTCGAAGTCGTCAATTGTCACGTGCAGCCCGTCGGCGCATGATTCTTGAGTCGCTCGAAGGCCGGATGCTATTGGCAGGTGATGGGGCCCAGGTGATCCCAGTCAATGAGAATCAGACGTTTGTCTTTGACGTTGAAGATGTCGGCACGATTGTCTCGGGTTTGCCTGGTTCCGTTTACAGCATCAGTGGTGGCGTGGACGCGGACTTGTTCGAAATCGATGAGACCACTGGCGTTCTTTCGTTTCTCGCCCCACCAGATTTTGAGAATCCGGGCGACGAAAACTCAGACAACATTTACGACGTGCAAGTTACGCTGACGGATGCGGGCAATGCAACACAATCCATTGACTTGTGCCCTCAAGTCATTGATGTCAGCGGGTTGACGTTAAACTACCAGATCCAGGATCTGGACCCGAACGACTATACGCTCGTTCGCAACGGCGCGACGATTGAAATTCGCGAGACAGTATCAGGAACCGTCGTCAGCAGTTCTCCTGCGAATGATACTTCGTTGATTCAGATTCTTGGGTCAGCAAATGCTAACACGATCGTTCTTGATTTTGCTGGTGGGCCGCTTGCTGGTGTGATTGAGTTCGATGGTGGAAACCCGACGACGAATCCTGGTGACACACTTGAGCTTGTGGGCGGGTCGGCCGACACGATCGAGCATATTTTCAATGACGCTTCGAGTGGAGACGTGGAAATCGAGTTTGGAAACGTGCTCGGTTCGGTGAAGGTGACCTACACAGGGCTGGAGCCGATCATCGACAACCTCAGCGCCGTCGATCGAGTATTCACTTTCGAAGGTGGTGCTGAAACGATCACGCTTGCAGATGATGCTGTCGCGGACGATGGCTTCATCACGATCGACTCGAACTTGAGTGAGAGTGTTACCTTTGCCAGCCCAAGCAACTCGCTTCGCATCAAGTCCGGCAGCGGCACAGACACCATCAATGTCAACTCACTTGACTCGCTCTATGCTGCATCGCTGATTATTGACGGCGGTACTGCGAGCGATGACTCGGTTCAACTCACCAATGTAGATTTAATCAACACGCCTGGCCGTGGGTTGAGGCTGCTGGAGATCGAAGTTATTACGGTGACTGGCGGTACGATTTCTGGCAATACCGCAACAATTGGCGGTGGTGTGCTGATTGAGAATTCGACGAGCGGTACAAACACGAATGCGACGTTCAGTGCTGTGACGATTACAGGTAATACAGCAACAGGCAACGCAGCGACTGAGGGCGGCGGTGGTATCTACAACAATGGCGCTGACTTAACTGTCGCCGGCACATCGCTCATTAATCTCAATCGTGCAACAGGCACGTCTGGCAGTGGTGGCGGTATCTTCTCAAGTGGTGGATCGCTGACACTGAGCGCGGACGTCGCAATTGAAGAGAACTCAGCGAATCGCGCGGGCGGCGGCATTGAGTTGTTGAACTCCGCTGCGAGTTTGACTGGCGTAACCCTTCGCGGAAATGATGCCAATGGCGGTGCTGGCACGGCAAACCCAGGCAACGGCGGTGGACTGCACGTGAGCGGAACCGCGGGGCTGACGACATCCTTGCTGGATGTCATTGTTCAAGGCAACACTGCCGCAAACGAAGGCGGCGGACTTTGGAACCAATCTGGGTTCACGATGAACCTGGGCGCTGTGCAGGTGAATGGTAACGTTGCGAATGCGGCTGGCGGTTTAGTCACGAATGGCGGCGGCGGATTATTCAACAACGGCGGTACTGTTGCAATTGATGACGGAATGATGAGCCCGTCGAGCTTCAGTAGCAACCAGGCTCTCGGTGCGCTCGGCAACGGTGGAGCAATCATGACGGTCGGTGGCAGCGTCACAATGATCGGTGGCATGATTGAAGCAAACGTTGCCAATCGCGCGGGCGGTGGAATCGAAAACAATGGCGGCACCGTGTCCCTCACTGATGTAACGCTCGGTAGCATGACGGCTGGCAATGGCAATAACGCTGCGATCAATGGTGGCGGACTGCACACCAGCGGCGCGGGCGTTGTGGATATCTTTGGTGGCACTGTCCAGAACAACGTGGCTGGTCAAGAAGGCGGTGGGCTTTGGAATTCGCCCGGGGGAACACTGAGAATTCAAACGAGCGGTGTTGGAGGAACGCTGATCGACAGCAACGTCGCAAACGGGACGGACACGGACATGCAAGGCGGAGGCGGCGTCTTCAATGAAGGCGACGGACTGGGGACTGGCGGAACTGTCACGATCAACGATGCTACGATCAGCAATAACGCGGCCGCTGGCGATGGAGCTGGAGAAGGCGGCGGTGGCGTTTTCAACTTGGGGGCGTTAACGATTGTTGACTCTGACATCATTGGCAATCTCGCGAACGTTGGTGCGCTCGGTAATGGTGGCGGCGTTTTCAATGCGCCTGGTGGTGTGACGTCAATCACGGGAGGCATCATTGCTGGAAACTTGGCCAATCGCGCTGGCGGTGGTATCGAAAACAATGCTGGCGCCGTCACGCTGACGAATGTGACGCTTGGCGGTCCACTCGTCAGCGATGGCAATACTGCTGGATTCAACGGTGGCGGTTTGCATACCAGCGGTGCGGGAACAGTGACAATCACCGACGGTTCGATTCAGAACAACGTGGCTGGTCAAGAAGGCGGCGGACTTTGGAATTCAGCGACGGGAACGCTGACAGTCGTTTCCATTGGCACGGGAACGTTGATCCAATCCAACACGGCGAACGGAGATGCAACCGAGCAAGGCGGCGGTGGTGTGTTCAACGACGGCGGTGTGGTCAATATCACGGGTGCCACGATCTCGCAAAACGTTTCCACTGCGACCGCTATTGGAAACGGTGGCGGAGGGATCTTCAATGACGGAACACTCACACTGACTGACACGAACATCGCCAGCAACACGGCTGATCAAGTCAGCGCGAACGGCGGCGGGATTCTTAACTCCGATGGTGGCGTACTGACGGTCAACAATGGCGTCATCGCGAGTAACTCGGCCGCACGAGCAGGTGGCGGGATCGAAAACAATGGTGGCACAGTCACGCTCAACGGTGTCACCGTTGGTGGAGCACTGCCAGCCGACGGAAATTCTGCGGGAATCAACGGCGGCGGTTTGCATGTTAGCGGCACAGGCACGACGAACGTCAACGGTGGCTTGTTCCGAAACAATTTAGCAGCACAAGAAGGCGGCGGCCTGTGGAACGCATTCGGCACGATGACGATCGATGGCACGACGATTACGGAGAATACCGCCAGTGGTGCAGGTTCAGACCAGGGCGGTGGCGGTGTCTTTAATGCTGGTGGTATCGTTAACATCGACAATGCAACGATCAGCGTTAACAACGCGGATGGGCTTGCTGGTAGCGGTGGAGGGATTCTCAACGATGCGACTGGCACCGTGACTGTGTCGAACTCACAGGTCAGCGGCAACATTGCAAACCGAGCTGGCGGCGGGATCGAGGCAACAGCTGGCACGACGACATCACTCAATACTGTATTGCTCACGTCAAATGTGGCTGGCCCCACATCCGCGCTCGCGACACCCGGTAACGGCGGCGGCTTGCATATCACGGGCGACGGAAACGCAACCGTTATTGATGGTACCGTGTCGATGAACACCGCAGCAGCAGAAGGCGGTGGTCTGTGGAACGGAACTGGAACGATGACGATCGACGGCACCACGATCACTGGGAACAGGGCTAGCGGTGAGGGTGCAGATCAAGGCGGAGGTGGCATCTTCAATGCCGGTGGAACCATCAATGTTTCCAATGCGTTCATTACGCTCAACACCGCGGATGGTCTCGCTGGGAGCGGGGGTGGCGTGTTCAATGATGCTCTTGGCACAGTGACGATTACCAACACAGGCATTTCTGGCAACGTAGCGAATCGTGCTGGCGGTGGTATCGAAGCGACAGCCGGGACATCGACGACACTCAACTCGGTGACTCTTGTAAGCAACAACGCTGGAATCTTGCCCGCCGTTGCGGCGCCAGGTAACGGCGGCGGACTACACATCACAGGTAATGGTAGCGCGACCATCACACTCGGAACAGTGTCGTCAAACACTGCCGCAGCAGAAGGCGGCGGTCTGTGGAACGGCACCGGGACGATGACAATCGATGGCACGAGCATTATCAGCAATACGGCAAGTGGTGCTGCAGCCGATCAGGGTGGTGGTGGAGTCTTCAATGCAGGCGGCACCGTCAATATTTTGAACGCGACCATCTCGTTCAACACAGCGCACGGAGCCCTTGGCAGTGGGGGTGGGATTCTCAATGACGCATCGGGAACCGTTTCGGTCACTGATTCAACAATCTCGGACAACGTCGCCAACCGAGCCGGTGGCGGTATCGAAGTGACTGGCGCGACCACCACAACACTTAGTAACGTGCAACTCGTCGGGAACAACGCTGGTGTTGCGCCAGCCGCAGCAGCTCCCGGCAATGGCGGTGGCTTGCATATCACAGGTGCCGGAAACGTAGAAATCAATGGTGGTGCAGTGAACTTTAACGAGGCTGCTGCCGAAGGTGGTGGTCTTTGGAATTCACTCACGGGAACGTTAACGATCCGATCGAGTCTGGCAGGCGCGACGACGATTTCGAGCAACACGGCCCATGGTGACGATGTCGAGCAAGGCGGTGGTGGCGTTTTCAATGACGGTGGTGTCGTAATTATCACCGACGCCACAATCTCGATGAACGTGTCATCGGCAACAGCAATCGGAAACGGCGGTGGCGGCATTTTCAATGATGGCCAATTGACTCTCACAAGCGTTACCGTGATCGGTAACTTTGCCAATCAAGGCGCCGCAAACGGCGGTGGCATCTTGAACTCAGACGGTGGTGCACTCGTTGTCGTTAATTCAATCATTGAGAACAACGAAGCCGCACGTGCTGGCGGTGGCATCGAAAACAATACGGGCACAGTCACACTCACAAATACCAATCTTTCCACCAACATCGCCGGAATTAACGGCGGTGGCTTGCATACAAGCGGCGCTGGAAGCGTGACGATTTCTGGCGGCCTCATCGACGGCAATACCGCCGGACAAGAGGGTGGCGGATTATGGAACTCGTCAACTGGAACGATGACGATCCAATCCAGCTCCATTGGTGGAACCACGATCCAGGGCAATACCGCCAATGGCGATGCGACTGAACAAGGTGGCGGTGGCGTGTTTAATGACGGCGGTATCGTCACGATTAACAATGCAGTAATTTCGCTCAACGTTTCAACGGCCACCGCAATCGGCAACGGGGGTGGCGGCATTTTCAACGATGGAACGCTAACCATCGTCAATACCAATGTGAGCGGCAACACGGCAACCGTGGGAACTGGTAACGGTGGCGGAATTCTCAACTCAGACAATGGCGTGTTAACGGTCACAGGAGGAAAGATCTCGGGTAACAGTGCTGCTCGAGCAGGCGGGGGCATTGAGAACAATTTAGGCGTTGTCACGCTAACCAATGTGTCACTCGGCGGCTTGCTTGCGACCGACGGTAATATCGCAGGCATCAACGGTGGTGGTTTGCACACAAGTGGAGCTGGTACGGTCACGATTCGTGGCGGACTCGTCCAGAACAACACGGCTGGGCAAGAGGGTGGCGGTGTGTGGAACTCGTCAACTGGAACGATGAGTATCCTCACAAGTGCATTCGGCGGCACACTCATTCGCAGCAACATCGCAAACGGTAACGGCACAGAGCAAGGTGGTGGCGGTGTATTCAACGATGGCGGAGAATTCACAATCGTTGGGGCCGCAATCAATCAAAACGTGTCGACTGCGGCATCTGTCGGAAACGGTGGTGGCGGCATCTTCAATGACGGCACGATGTCGATTACCAACTCAAGCATTATCGGAAACTCCGCCTCGACGGGACTCGGCAACGGCGGTGGCATCTTGAATTCGGACGGCGGCACGCTCGTAATCACAAACAGTCGCATCGCGAGCAACATTGCTGCGAGAGCCGGTGGTGGGATCGAGAACAATTCAGGCTCAATTGAAATCACTGACACGACCCTCGGTGGGCCAAGCCTTGGCGACGGAAACGTAGCCAACATTAATGGAGGTGGATTGCACGTTAGTGGTGCGGGAACTGTCTCCATTCTCGGTGGCGTTATCGAGGGAAATACTGCCGGTCAGGAAGGCGGTGGCGTTTGGAACTCGTCCACTGGAGTGATGTCCATCGACGAAAGCCTTGTTAGCAATACAGTCATTCGCAACAACGTGGCCAACGGTAATGGAATCGAGCAAGGTGGCGGTGGTGCATTCAATGATGGCGGCTCACTTGCGATCACCCGCGCCTCCATCATTGGCAATACAGCCACGTCATCCGTCGCGGGCAACGGTGGTGGTGGCGTGATGAGTATCGCTGGATCCTTGCGACTGACTCAAGTCGAAGTCTCGGGCAACACGGCAAACTTTGGCGCCGGCATCAACAACTTTGGCATTGCAACTCTAGTTAGTAGTACCATTGCTGAGAACGTTGCCACCGCCGAAGGCGGTGGTTTGTACAACGGTGCCAGTGGTTCTGCGACGGTAAATTCAACGACGATCGCTGGTAATTCTGCGGCGGTCGGAGCTGGGATCCGCAATGTCAACACAACAACACTTACTAGTACCCTTGTTGCCGGCAATGTGATTGCGTCGACAACCACCGAAGATGACTTGAGCGGAACGTTCTCTGGCTCACAAAATCTTGTCGGTCAAGCCGTTGCCACTTTCGGCACGAACAACATCGTCGGCGTGGATTGGAAGACCGTTATCGAAAACGACGGCACCAACGTTACGCTCAAGAACAACGGCGGCATGACTCAATCGATTGTACTGTTGAGCAACAGTCCTGCAATTGATGCGGGGATCTCGATTGCAATGGCACCAAGTGACGACCAACGAGGTGTCAATCGCACAATTGATCTAGTGTCGATCGCCAATGCTGTCGGCGGCGATGGTACCGACATTGGCGCTGTTGAAACCGTTGGCATTGCGATCAGCGATGCAGTTGCAAACGAAGGAGATGGCACGATTGACTTTACGATCACGCTCTCGGCCCCACTTGCGCTGGGCGAGACGGTGACCGTCCAAGTTGACACGACGGACGTTACCGCAGTGGCAGGACTTGACTACACGGCAATTACGGCACAAACAGTCACATTTGTTGGTGGTGGCCCGCTGACGCAAACCGTCTCAATCGTCCTTCGTGACGACATCCTTGTCGAAACAGATGAGACGTTCACTGTCACCATTTCGAACGCGATTGGTTTAGCGATCTCGGACGCATCCGCCACTGGAACGATTACGGAGAACGATCTCGCGGGATTCATACTGAACAAGACCACGACTTCAGTCTCCGAAACAGGCACAATTGACACGTTTACAGTTGCTCTCAGTGCTCAACCTATGAGTGACGTCGTGATCACAATCACAAGCGGCGACACCGGTGAAGTCACAATTGGTGCGTCGAATGTGAGCACCTCGACCTTGACGTTTACCTCTTCAAATTGGAATCAGCCGCAAGGCGTAGCAATTGTCGGTGCCGATGACACGAGTGTTGACGGTGACCAATCGACTTCAATCACAGTAGGTATCGATGCCACCAACAGTGATGTGTTGTTCGGCTCAGTTCCGAGTCAAGTTGTCACAGCAACCACAATCGACAACGAAGTCGCCGGCTTCACCATCTCGCTGTCCGCTCCCACGGTCTCGGAAGATGGCACTACCACAACGTTCGCTGTGGCTCTCAACGCTCAACCGCTCAGTGACGTTGTGCTCAATGTCACGAGCGCGGACATAACTGAAGTAACTGTGGATCTTGCAACATTGACATTTACCTCGCTCAATTGGAACCAGCCTCAAACAGTAACGGTCACTGGGGTTGATGAATTTGTTGATGATGGCAACCAAACCATCTTGGTCAATGTCACAGTCGACACGGTAAACAGCGATGATGCCTTCGACAGTCTTGCCACCCAATCCGTCTCAATTACGAACGTCGATGACGACACCGCCGGATTCACTCTCAGCAAGACAACTGCGACCACAGCGGAGAACGGTACGACCGACACGTTTACAGTCGTCCTTGACTCCCAACCCCTCTCGGACGTCGTGATCACGGTCGGAAGCAACGATCCTGGTGAGTCAACCGTTGATGTCGCCTCACTCACCTTCACGTCGGCAAATTGGAACGTTCCACAAACCGTCACCCTGACCGGTATTGATGATCTCGTTGATGACGGTGACGAAGTGTTGCTGATCACGCTAGCGATCAACGACGCCTTGAGCGACGACACCTTTGACGCCGTGGCGAATCAAACTCTTGGCGTGACGAACACAGATGACGATACCGCCGGATTCACGCTTAGCAAAGTAACGTCCACGGTTTCTGAGTCAGCGACCACCGACACATTCACCGTTGTCCTTACCTCACAACCGCTGACTGATGTCGTTGTGCTTGTTACAAGTGCCGATACAGGTGAAGTGACTGTCGACGCCGCGTCGCTGACTTTCACTTCTGCAAACTGGGACACGGCACAAACCGTCACGCTTACCGGCGTTGTCGACAACTCGTTCGATGGTGACCAGTCAACACTTGTCACACTCAGCATTGATGTTCCAAACAGCGACAGCGGCTTCGACAATCTTGCCGATCAAACGGTCGCGGTGACGACGACGGACATTGACCCGCCAGCTCAAGATTACGGTGACGCGCCAACTGCGGCTCAATCCGGCTTTGCGAGTGACTATCCAGTCACTCTCGCACAAGACGGCGCACGGCATACCATCACATCACTCTTCTTAGGCTCAATCGTTAACGGTGAAGCGGATGGACAACCGACAACGTTGGCCGATGGCGACGGCAACAGCGATGATGGTGTATTCCCAATCGCAAGCCAGTTCACAACGGCCGACGCTTCGACTCGCTCAAGCTATCGGGTCGTCGCGACCCAACCTGGCAAGCTCGATGCGTGGATCGACTTCAACCAAGACGGGGATTGGGATGATGCCGGCGAGCAAATCTTCACAAGCGTTGATGTCCAACCTGGCTCGAACGTCTTGTCCTACACGATCCCATCTGGTGCATCAGCTGGCAGTACCGCTGCGAGATTCCGAAATAGCAGCCTAGGTGGACTCGCACCAACCGGTTCAGCGAACGATGGCGAAGTCGAAGACTATATCAACACCATCGTCGATGGTGATTCACCAGCCGGAGTCACGATCAACGTCATTAATGGTTCCATCGTTTTGAAACTCGACACAAATGACAACGTCATCTCAAGCGGTGCCACAGAGTTGTTCCGGGCTCTCGCTTCGAGTATCGCTTCGCTCAACATTGTCGGCACAGCCACCGACGACACCGTCACCATCGATTTCGCCAGCGGTTTTCTATTGCCAGCTGGCGGCGTTGCCATCGCTGGCGGTGCAGGTTCGAACACCTTGTCGGTGTTAGGTGACGGTTCACTCGATTTGACGGACTCCAATATTGTGGTCAGTGATTTCCGCGCGATCGAGTTGCCAGCGACTGCTACGAATACACTGACCCTCAATGCCGCAACCATCGACCGGCTTGCCCCAGTCACAAAGAACCTCGCGATCACCAGCGGCACGAACGCCAACATCAATCTCACGGATGCGGCGGATTGGCGGATGACGACGTCGACTGTCTTGGGTGGTGAGTTCATTCTTGCCGCAATCAATTCAATTGGCGGGCAAGTGATCCAAGTCAATTCGCCACTCGCATGGAGGAACTTTGTACGTCCAGGCGATGTCAACAACAACGGCGACGTGAGCGCGTCGGATGCGCTCGCGATCATCTTTGAACTGAATCAACCGCAGTTTTCTGATCCGGTCACGGGAGTCCTAATCGACCCGCTCACCGCGAGCCGGTTCCCCGGCGTCTACTTTGACCGAAACGGCGACGGCCGAGTCAGCGCCCTGGACGCTCTCATCGTTATCAATGACCTCTTCCAACAACAATTTGGAAGTGGCGGCACCGGCGAAGGCGAAAGCATCATCACCGATTTGCTTCGTCAACAATCGTTTGCGATCAACTCCGGGCAACCGCTAGAGCTGAACTTAGAGGTCTTTGATGTTGATGCATCTGCAAGCGCACGATCAGACGCCACGGAGGACACAGCTTCTTCACTCTCTGGAGGCAGCGACTCGCTTTTCGAACTCATCGATGACACCACACAAGCCGTTGACGAGTTGTTTTCGAGTGAGCTGGATCTGGCGGAATTGTTGTTATTCGCGAACGAATGGTCGCAGTAGCGTTCGCCAAGGTAAATCGATGCAATCAAGCGTCATTCTCGAAGTGACGCTTGACGACTAATTGTCCTTGTCAGCTCGTAAAACCGAGACGAACGCCTTTTGCGGGATGTTGACGCTTCCGAATTGCTTCATCTTCGCCTTGCCCTTCTTCTGCTTCTCGAGCAGCTTCTTCTTTCGAGTCACGTCGCCGCCATACAGCTTCGCCGTGACGTCTTTACGATAAGGCTGGATCGTTGCTCGAGCGATGATCGTACCACCAATCGCGCCTTGGATCGGGATCTTGAATTGGTGTCGAGGAATCGCTTCGGCAAGTTGCTCACAGTAATGAAGTGCCCGAGTCCGTGACTTGTCGCGGTGCACCAAATAAGACAACGCGTCGATAGGCTCTTTGTTGACCAAGATGTCGACCTTCACCACGTCAGTGGGCCGGTACTCGACTGGGACGTAGTCGAATGATCCATAGCCTCGCGTGATCATCTTCAACTTCCCATAGAAATCGAACAGAACTTCACCGAGCGGCATCTCACTGACGACTTCCACTCGCCCCGCCGACAAGTAGTTCATCGTCTGGCTCTCCGAGCGATGCTCACGACAGAGCTCCATGACCGGGCCGACATATTCCTCAGGAATCAAAATCTGGGCTCTGATATACGGTTCCGAGATCTTATCAATCAACGACGGATCCGGCCAATACGATGGGTTGTCAACTTCGATCGTCGAGCCATCTTGAAGCGTAATGTTGTACTTGACTGACGGAGCCGAGATAACGAGCCCCAGATCGAACTCGCGTTGCAAGCGTTCTTGAATTACATCCAAATGCAATAGCCCTAGAAAGCCACAGCGAAATCCGAAACCAAGAGCTGCGGAGCTGTCTTTCTCGAACGTCAACGCTGCATCATTGATCGCCAGCTTCTCAAGTGCCTTGGTGAGATCTTGGTACTCGTCGGTGCTCATGGGGTAGACCGACGAAAAGACGACTTGGCGAGCCGGTTGATATCCTGGGATCGGCTCAGTCGCCGGATTGTCGGCGAGTGTGATCGTGTCGCCAATTTCAATATCTTGAACGGACTTTACGCCAGCAACGATGTAACCCACCTCACCAACACTGAGTTGCTCGCGCGGTACAAGTTTGAGTTGGTTGTACCCAATCTCGTCCACTGTGAAGCTTCGATTCGCGTGCATGAAGTGGATGGTGTCTCGCGTTTTGAGTGTGCCTTGCATCACGCGGCATTGCAAAATCACTCCACGGTACGTGTCGAAATGCGCATCGAAGATCAACGCCTTGAGCGGCGCTTCGGGATCGCCTTGAGGCGCAGGCAGATGCTCGACAATCCCTGCCAGCACGAGATCGATACCAACGCCCGTTTTTGCTGAAACCGGAATCGCGATAAATGGATCCAGTCCGAGGTCGGCGTCAATCTCTTCGCGAACCCGCTCGACATCCGCCGCAGGAAGATCAATCTTGTTGATGACGGGGAGAAGGGTTAAGTCGTATTCTAGCGCGAGGTAAAGATTGGCGACTGTTTGCGCTTCGACTCCCTGAGACGCGTCAACCACGATCAACGCGCCCTCACAAGCCATGAGAGAGCGGCGCACTTCATGGGAAAAGTCCACGTGCCCCGGCGTATCAATGAGATTTAGCAGATAGTCTTGACCGTCGGGAGCCTTGTAGTTAAGCGTCACCGTATTGCTCTTGATGGTGATGCCTCGCTCTCGTTCGATATCCATCGAGTCAAGCAATTGGTCATGGAACTCACGCTGCGACACGCCACCACAGGACTGGATCAATCGATCTGCCAATGTCGATTTTCCGTGATCGATGTGGGCGATAATGCAGAAGTTCCGAATATGTTTCATACTTGCGTTTTGCGAAGAAAATGTGAGCTGTGACGCGACTTGCGAATTCGAAAGCGTATCGTTTTTGGACCGTTTACGGTAGCTTGGGCGGAACCACACCACAAAGCCGATAAAACGCGTCCCAGATTCGTGGTGCTGGTGTGTTGCCAATCCGCACGCTCGCGACAACG
Source organism: Pirellulaceae bacterium (assembly GCA_041749955.1). GTDB lineage: Bacteria > Planctomycetota > Planctomycetia > Pirellulales > Pirellulaceae > JBBSJZ01. The sequence continues at coordinate 45,856 of JBGTAI010000248.1, forward strand.
ATGACGAAATGGAGAATCACGCCGAAGGTCACGAAATCGCATTTGAATCCTTGCATCGCAAAGATTGCATGAACTCGCGTTTGGTGCTTGAGGCCGCCAACATCGCGTCGCAAGTTGTCCAAGTGGACGGTTCGTGGCAGCTACTGGTTGCCCGCGGTGATTCGGCAGCGGCATTTTCCGAGCTTGAAGCGTATCGCCTTGAGATGAAGGGTGATGCTGGGCCAGTTCGAGTGAAAGTCGCAACGTTCGGCGGCGCCGGGCTTGCTGTGTTTTTCTACGCCGCTGTCGTCATTTCAGTGTACGTACTCGACGATGTGTCCGCGTACGGTTGGCAATGGTCCGCGCTGGGAAACATGCAAGCTGGACTCGTGATGGCTGGGCAGTCGTGGCGAACCGTCACTGCGCTGACACTCCACGCGGACACGGCACATCTAGGATCGAATCTGCTGTTCGGCATTGGATTCGGATATCTCGTTGGGCGAATTCTCGGTGGAGGCGTCGGATGGTACATCATCGTACTTGCCGGCGCCTTGGGCAACGCGATGAATGCTGCGATACGTAATGCCGACCATACGTCGATCGGAGCCTCAACCGCTGTGTTTGCAGCGCTCGGAGTCATGGTTGCGCACGCACTGCGCCCACGTTCGTCTGTACTGGAATCTCCAATGCGACGATGGAGCCCACTAGTTGCTGGCGTGCTCTTGCTCGCGTTGATTGGCGTGGGCGGTGAACGAACAGACGTGCTCGCGCATATCACCGGATTCATCGCCGGCACCATGATCGGCTGGATCGGTTGCCGAATTCCAGATCGATGGCTCGGGAGCACGACGCTTCAATCGCTTGCCGCCGGCACAACTCTCTTGATTGTGTTCGGGGCGTGGAGTGTCGCGATCGCGTTTTCCAAATAAATGACCCTAAACAACGCTACGCCTTGCGAACCAGCTCCATGCCTTCGCGACCACGGTACGTTAGCAACAGTGCCCCGTCGGCGGCGCAGGCTTTGAAGATTGCTTCAAAGAATCCGTGCTCACCAGGCCAAGGGAAAGCGAAAAACAAATCAAAGTCTTCCATGCCGAGTCCGATCTCATCATACACATCGCCTTCATCCGTTTCGACATGCTCAAGCTCCGCCGCGAGATCTGCAAGACGCGGGACGTCGCGTGGAATGAAGCTGCCGCAGAAGAATCGAGCTGATAAGGCCCAGTCATCCGCAAGTTCGCTCGACTGCTCAACCAGCGGGGGTTCAATTTCGATTCCCACAGCTTCCATCTTGCGAATTGCGGCAAGCATCGTGACCACACCGAAACCGCTGCCCAATTCAAGGAAGCGATTCCCAGTCAATAAATGATTGTCCGCGATCCAAGTCAGAGCTTGGTCGACCAAATGGAAATCGCAATTGACGAAATTCTCGCTAATGGATTCATCACCAAGCATGAATGCCTCGATGCGATCATTGGCTTCGTCAATCAGCTCGGCAGCAAGTGGCTCATGGTCGAGTCGCTTGATGGACTCAGGAACCTCGATCGGTAACAGCGCCACGACGTCTAGTTGCCTTCCTTAACCGCACGAATTCGAAGCCCGTCGTCGCTCAGTGCGAAACGGACTTCCTCGCTGAGCTTAAGAACCTCATTCACCTGGACCGCCGTAATCGACTTGCCGTGGGAGTTCGCACCCGTGATCAAATCGTCAAGGCTCACCCAACCCTCTGGATCGAGTTTCAACCCAATGGATGCTGGTTCATGTTTGAGCACGAAGCTCAGATATTTGCTGATTTTGGTGAGTCGCCTGTTCATCCAACAAAGTCTAATCAAAAACTCTCGTCTCGCCGACGGTACCAACCTAAGGTCGATAACAGTTGCGAGTAGAATCAAGAAAGACGCCGGTTTAGCGGAGATTTCGAGCTTTTTTAGCTGGGCAGTGATCAGATCACATCCAGAAAAAAACTCCGCACAAACAAAACGTTAATCCCCGGCGTTAAACGGTCAGTGCCTTCGTAGGCGATTGTCTTGCCGCATCAAAGATTTCGTAAGCGATGAGTGACCGAGGAAATCCCAGGCGTACCAGTATCGTGCACAGTTTCGGCAGCGGTACGATTTCCAAACAAGAATCAACTTCTCGAACAAACGGCGAGGTGTTTGCTCCATCTCACAGCCACATTTCGGACACGATTCACTAAAACGCATTTGCTTCACCATTCAGAAACACAACGTCACTCAAACAGCGTCCACCTCGGGATGAAATTAAAACACGACCCTAGACGGAAAGCACTACCTCCGCAGTGGCGTGACCAACCTAGGGAAAACTCGTTTCCATTGGGAACTCCGTTTGGTGTTTTGTTCGCCGCGGAATCACCAATTTTGATCGGAATTTCATGAACTTGAATCAATATCCGACGCGTCACGCGTGCTGGATTAGTGCGTTTGCCGAATAAGATCACCATTGTAAATCTCTACGCAGCATCTGTTCACGCAAAATGGATCTCGCGCGACGCTACTTGGAGACGCAATGATTTAGGCGGCGCGTAAGATAGAAACTCTCGATCCAGACAGTTGGCTTTGGAGGTCGGCAGCGATGCCGGTGAGGATCGTTTGAATGAGGCGTTTCGATTTGCCAAAGTCGACAAGCTGGCCGGGTATGCTTGTTCGCATTTCAAGATACACGCCGCTTGAGTCTGCCTGAAGCACAACGAACAACTGGCCTGGATTTGTCACCAGCGACGATGGGATGTCGACAGCCATTTGGCAGAGATCAACATCCTGCTGGACTTCAGTGACCATGAGTGACTCGCGAGCTAGCACACAAAGTAGCGCTAGCAGGACGCGTCCCGGAGGTGCCGCGAATCGATCTTGCGCCCAACGAAGAGTCTTGAGCCCGAGTTTGTCATAAATCGGCAGGAGCACCGTATTGAGTTTTTCCAACGAGATGCCAACCGGAGATACGGCATCGAAGATTGCGAGCAGATCTTGTGATGTCAGTCCGATGGACGCACCGCGACTCGACGCCGCAATCCTTGCTCGAGCGGCGGGAATGCTCAAAAGCGTCTCGTAATTGAGCTGCATCGTCCAATCGTCTGGCTTCAAGACAGGCACTCGATCATGTTGTGGATCGACTAACGATGCAGGGGTACTTTCGAGCAAGCCATCACCCATCTCAGCATTCGCGGTGCTCAGTCGCGTTGACTCCGAGTTAACGATTTTTGCCGTGATCACAGGCGTCGGCGTTGAGGAAACTTGAGCGGGAACATTTTGTGTCACCGCCGACGAGTTCGTTTCCGGAACGCTCGGTTCAAGCATTTGGCTCTTACCACAACTCGCACAAAACTTCATTGCACCGTTGGCGCCGCAGTGAACGCAATACATCTCGGTCCCTCGTGTCTTTTGCAAGCAATGTCATTGCGAACGTAACTGAATCGTTCGTTGGAATCGTCGCAAAATTGACAACGAGAGAGCAAGCAGAGAAAACAAGTTTCACGCGGTCCGTTGTTACGGAAAATAGTCCGGCAGGCTTGGTGCTCGGAGCGAATTCAAAAACGTCACCACGAGGTCTTTGTCGCCACGCGAGAGGTCGTCAAACGCAAGTCGGGATGCCTCAGCCTCACCGCCGTGCCATTGGATTGCTTCTTCGATCGTGTCGGCGCGTCCATCGTGCAAATACGGTCCTGTGTCACGCACGCCCCATAGCGGCGGCGTTTTCCATTCACGCTGTAACGCGTCCCAGCTGGTGAGATAAGTTTCGATAAATCTCACTTGAGTAAGATCAATTTGCCCGCGTGGAAATTGAGGTTTTGCTGGACGCTCGATCGCATACGGTACCGGTAGAGCTCTTCCAAATGGTCCCGAATTGTAATAGCCCACGCTACCGCCTCCAGCACCAACGCGTGGAAGGTCAACAATATTTAACACAGCTGGGGTGAACGTCGAAACGAATCCGACTGGTGCTGGCGAAGGTCCTTGCAGACGATCTCCCATATCGTGCAACAGCAGATCGCTAAAGAGGCCTTTGGCCGGATGGATGTCGGGAACATGGCAATCAACGCAGCCGACTGAATTGAAAATCCCTTCACCAGCAAAAATTTGCTCATGCGATTCGACATCGCCTTCGACTTCGAGCGGGCGAGGGATCACGGAAACAAACTTCGTCAGCTTCATTACTTCCTCTGGCAACATGTCGAAGCTGGAATTCACATAACGCAGGTCCGCATGATCAGGTGATTGAGCCAACGACGGTTGATTCAGCCCCAACTCGCCCGCGCAAGCCGACTCGACGAACGAGAACAGCGATTGCGACTGGCCCTGCCAACCGAACTTCCCAGCAAATCGGCCGGTGATCTTGCCGTCGGATTTCGATGCTTGCTGTTTCGCAAGATTCGCGAGGCGCTGCGGGTTGATCCCGTCGATCAACCCGACGCCAAACAACGGCGGCGAATTTCGTTGGCTCAAATAAAAGTCGATCTCACCAAAGCGGCCTGCGATCACCGGTTGGCGAGCGATTGCCGCAGTCGTACGCACTTCCGGAGTAAACCACTCGTCCGTGACCCCACCCTCAACATGGCTCGCCAAGCGTGCACGAATCTCTTCATATCCAGGTCGTGTCGAATAGTTGTGGACGATGGTGTTGTACGCGACGACACCACCAGGAGCGATCAAGCCCGGAAACACTTCTCGTAGTTCACTCGCAAACACTTCGTCGTTGTCACCTGGACGAACGCGAGGATCGAGCGTGATGAGCGTTACGTTGTGCTTCACGTCGGATCCGCCGCCATCCACATGGCATTCGACACAGGACGTTGCGTTGTAAAGCGGTCCAAGCCCGTCGCCCTGCCCGGTATCCAAGATTGAGCTATTCACGCGGGACGTCGCACGGGAACTGTGGCTGGCCGCTCGAACCGATCCGTTCGTCCATTCCCAATTGAGTTCGAACAGTTGGCGGCCAGTTAAATGCGGCCGGTCCATTGCAAGTGGAGGCGCCATCCTGGCGTTTGCAATTCCATTCTCTTGCCCAGCTCTCGTGGGCTGCAGGTCTTGAGCCGAAATTCCAGCTACGATTACCATTGTCGCTGATACGGCAACAAGTAAACGAATTCCGTTGTCGAGCATCTGCGCACCTTCCGAAAAGCGATGAGTTGAACGTGCAATGGTTATGACAGTTTGAAACGCCTCAATCAAGCAAGTTTATCGAGAATGTCGCACTTCCCTCGGCGTCGCTATCACTGCCAGGAAGATCACGGGGGCCTTCGCAGAACTCAATTTGCCCAGGTTACTTAAGCGTCCATTGCTCGAGACGCGCCCTAGTCTCGAAGTTTCTATGCCTGAGATGGCTGAGTCAGATAATTTTCTCAATGGAAAACATGGAGAACGCGAATGAATACTCTACTTTCCGACACACATCCTTCGCGAACGATTCATGCGAACGATCATGCGTCCACTGGTTCGCCCGATCTTTTACCAGACCGTTCGCCGGACAAGGATCCGCTGTGGAGTTCGCTATGTAGTTTTCAGGTCGGTGGAATTCAGGAGAGTGACGCCTCTACCTCAAGCGGTCCGGCTTTGAGTTTCGCAATGCGACTGGCCCGAGAGAACCGCTGGAACATCGAGTTCGCGCACCGCTGTATCGATGAGTACAAGCGATTTCTTTATCTCGCCGCACGGGCACCTCATCGAGTCACACCCTCCGATGCCGTCGACCAAGTTTGGCACCAGCACTTGGTCTACACCGAGAATTATTGGAGCGATTTGTGTGCGAATGTTTTGCCGAGTCCATTGCATCATGGTCCGACACGCGGCGGCAAAGCCGAGCGAGTCCGTCACGTGGACCAGTACGAACAGACACTGGAGACTTACCAGCAGTATTTCGGTGCTCCACCGAGCGATATTTGGCCAGTCGCTGCGGAGCGTTTCCGCCAATCGGTCGCGGCGGTGCGAGTGGACTCGGGGAAAAACTGGATCGTCCCCAAACCAATGCAATGGTTGCAGCCAGTCGCAACGCAAGGTCATGGTATGGCAGCGCCTGCTCTCTTGCTGGCTCTGGCAAGCATGCCACTCGCAGTCGTGTTTCCGTTCAGCCTCAATGGAAGCGAGTTCCTGGTGTTCTACGCGTTCCTATCGGTTGCCGTGTTTGTGATCATGGCGATCGGTTATCGCGTCATCTACTCAGCCAGCAATCCAGCGACGATGGATGACGCCGACGTGAGTGGCTGGGGCGACGCAGCGATGTTGTCGGGGGGAAAATCGCGATTGCTGCAGACCTCGATTGGCACACTCGTGCATCGTGGTCAGCTCACGTGCACCGACCGAGGCTTTGAAGCGACGGGCTCTGGATCGCTTGCGCCAGTCGATGGCGACGACGAGACAGCACAGCGGATGATGAATGCGATTTTCGATGCTGCATCTCATGAGGAAAAGCCTCGGCGGCTTGAACACTTGCGGATGTACGGCATGACTGAGGCAACACGTGCTGAATCGCAATTGCAGTCATCGGGACTGATGAAAACATCGTCGCAAAACTTTTCTTACCGAATGCTGCAATTCACGCTCCTCATTGGTTTGTTTGCAATTGGCGGAATTCGAGTTGTCCAAGGTGTCTCCAGCGGACGCCCCGTCTCGTTCCTTGTGATGGAAATGATCGCGGTGGCTTGCGCCGCGGTTTATGCACTGTCGCTCAACAATCCGCTGACACCCGCTGGGGCAAGACGCAAAAAGCAAGTGCACGAGTTGGCGGTAAAAGAGCGAGCCAATTCGGTGAGCGACGGAAAGTTTGTTGGCGACTCGACAGTGCCACTTGTACTTGCGGTGCTTGGAGCAGCGGTGGCAAGTGAGTGCCTGTTTGACGCGACAAGTTTGTTTGCTGTCGATGAACTCTACGGCGAAGAAATGCGGCAACTGCAAGCGAGAAGTATGTCGTCCGGTAGCTCCGGCGACGGAGGCTGGTTCGACTCCGGCAGCAGTGATTCAGGAGGAGGAGGCGACGCGGGTTGCGGCGGCGGCTGTGGCGGATGCGGTGGTGACTAACCACACCACCATCACAGGGCATCGAAGACTGTGTTGTTTTCTCAGGGGTTGCAGAATATGCGGAGAACCAGTTGGGTTATCGGTATAGATGCCTAACGCCAAGTATTCGGGAGGTCAGGCTTCGTTTCCAAGAGGATTTCTAAAATGTCAGCACGCGTCTCGGCAGTGAGGTGGCTGTAGCTTTCCGACAGTTGTTCGCTCGTAAGTACGTCGTGAAGCTGACGCAGAATTTCGTCACGAAGGTTAGGCGTCAGCGCGTCGAACGCAGGCGAGTAGATAAGATAGCTGCACGGATATTGGAACATCCTTCCTCGTAAGTCGAGGTCACGCAATGAACGCCCCTTGGAATCCTTCGGTCCGCGGCCGACAAAGTTCTCACAGAAGACAACCGAACCCCTGATTTCGTCTGTTAGAAGTGCCTCGCCAACAAACAGCATGCGATCAACGACTTCCTTGGCAATGAGGCTCAATTGCGCTTTCAACTCCGCTTCTCGCTCGGGTGTGGAAGCGATTCCAGCAGCATCATACTGAATTTGGCGTGTAAAGAAATCAGCTTTCGTAAACGCATTGTGCATCTGGGTTTGATGCTCCAATATCATCAACGCAACGATATCGCTGTACGGTGAAAGATAGTTTGTCGTGTCGAATTCATCTCGCAGATTCATTCGATTGCCGTTGTGCGACGTGTCCAAACTGCTTCCACGTAAGATTGCATTGCCCATGTGATGCATGTCGCCGTGTAGCCCGGTCACGTACCATCCTCCCCAACGTTGAGCGATCGGGCTCGAATCACTGGTGATGAACGATTCGGAACGGGCGCTGATGCTACCATCAAACGATGGCATCACACTTCGTACCGTGTGCCCAGGTATACCTTGCGTCATCGTGGTTGCGTGACAGCCTAAGCAGTCATAGTTCGATCGCGAAATCTTGGCTCGCCATGGCATCATGTCGACGGTATAGAACGCGGCGCCCAGCTTGGGATCAGCGGTGGAGATCTCCGCGAGCGAGCTGCCGTTGACCCAACCGACGTATGTGTCGTCGTTAAAGTAAATCGCACGCGGATTACGCCGCGAAATATAGTTGACCTGCAAACTTGTCTTGGAAAACACAAGCACCTGGGACGACTCCGGAATTTCAAGTGCTTTCAGAAGCGAACGTAGGTAGCCTTGCTCCTCGGTGTATTCGAGGCTGATCGACTTCGTCTTCATTGCGTCGACTAAGCGACTGACACGATTGTTGGCTAGAGTTTCAGTGTACTGAAACGGTGGCTTCTCAATATCAATATCGACGCTGACTTGTGCGAATACTGGCGTGCATTCGAGAGCGATCCACCCAGCGGCGATAGCGACAAGCCTCGAAAGGGTGCAGAAGAAGAAAGTCACGAATCGTTCACCAGCTCTGGTTAGAAATTCAGGAAACACGGAAGTATGGCGTCCAGCGGATTTCGAATGCATTCTTTCCTCATCGATTCGCACGCTGTCTCTAAATCGTCCTAACTGGGCCTGGTTTCCTGCACCCCATGGTATAGAATAGGCTCCGGTTGGTCAATGATCGACAAATCTTCGGTCGTCGATTGGCGTCGTACGAGTTTCGTTTTGTAGCTGGCTAGTTTGAGGTGCGTGCGATGAAGCAGGCTATCACAGGTTTTCATTTAGACGACCTTGGTGACTGGGTTGCACAACTCGCTTGCGGGCATAACCAACATGTTCGCCACAACGCTCCGCTCGTGCATCGCGCGGGAGTTACCAGTGACGAAGGCAGATCGTCAATGCTGGGGTACCAACTTGCTTGCAAGAAATGCGTTGAATCCGCGCCACGGGACACACGCCCTACGCAAAATTGTCGCTGAAAGCATACCGATGAAGTTCTTGAATCCTGTTGTTGCCTTTCTTGCGGTGCTTCTTCTGGTAAGTTCCAGCGCTCTGGTGGCGAGCGATGACGAGGAGACGGCAACTCATGCTGCTCCAAGTACACCGACGACGATTGTCGAAGCGCGGTCACGTGCCATGTTGTTGCATGAAGTGATTCGTGGCACGCTCCAGGTTGTGCATCGTGACTTTTTCGATGAAGATAATTCGCTCGCAATTCCATCAGCTTCATTCGAAGACGTGTTTCATGGAGTTGAATATAGGTTCGACGTCAAGCTTCGATGGCTCGTCGTGAATGCTGACGTCGTGAATGTAGACCATCAAGCCGTTGACGATTTCGAGAAGAATGCCGCCATATTGCTTGCTGCAGACAAACCGTATGTTGAAGCGACCGTGGGCAATCTTTACCGCTTCGCGGGCCCGATCCGCTTGGAATCACAATGCTTGAAATGCCACGTCAAAATGCGGACCAGCAACTTACCGCGTAAAGCCGGATTGCTGATATCGATGCCACTCATTCTGAAAGAATGAGAGTCTTGGGTCTCGACTATTGAGTAGCGTGTGAGTGACGAGTTCGCTATCGTGGCTTGCATGAGAGAAGTCAACCGAAAGGACCGAGTCGCTGTTTTTGTCGACGTCCAGAATATCTACTACACCGTTCGCCAAGCCCACGGATGCCACTTCAATTACCAAGCGTTTTGGGATGAGGTGACGAGCGGTCGTGAGGTGGTTGCAGCGTTCGCCTATGCGATCGATCGCGGGGACGCAAAGCAGGCTCAGTTTCAAAACATTCTTCGAAGCATTGGCTTTGAGGTGAAGCTCAAACCCTACATCCAACGCAGCGACGGTTCTTCGAAAGGTGATTGGGACGTCGGCATCACGATTGACATGCTCGAGCTCGCAAACCGAATCGACGTTGCGGTACTTGCATCCGGCGATGGTGATTTTGATTTGCTCGCGACGCGATTGAACGAAGGCTATACCGTCAACGTCGAAGTCTACGGCGAGAAGTCGCTCTCCGCAGCGAGCCTCGTTCGTGCTGCAACACGCTTCGTGCCGATAACTGACAAGCTTCTGCTCCAGTAACCTTGCGACTAAGCTTGGCGTGATCACTAAGTAGCCCAGGCTGCCAGCCTGATCCTGGTGAAATGACAGGCTGGCAGCCTGACCCACGTGCGAATTCGTCAGTTATGGTTCACGCGATCCGGCGGAATGCTTCTCCGCACGTGATCGATGAATTGGGGCGTCCAACAATTACTCAGCCCGATTGGGATTCTCGAAGCCAGCTTTGCATGGGTAGGGCGAGCTAGTGGCTTGGGACGCACTCGAACGTCGCTTGGGCGAGAGCAGAAGATATCAGGTAAGCTAAAGTGTCCTTTGTGGAGCGAAGTGCGTCCACCATGGGATCCCTTCGAAGTGAATCAACGCCCGCTCTGCCTCGCTCGCTTTTTCAGACGTTATATGAACGCATCGTACAAATTTGCGATAATTGTCCTAGGTTGCTGCTGGTTCAACTCGGCCCACGGCCAGGACGCTGATTGGTCACAATATCTCGGTGGGAAAGATCGCGATCTCTATTCATCGCTCGAACAGATCAATCGCGGAAACGTCACGCAATTGAAAGTTGCCTGGACGTATGACACAGGCAATGCAGCCGAGTATCAGGCGAACAATCTGATTCTTGACGGCGTGCTCTATACACCGACGGCGACACGTAAGGTGATCGCGCTGGACGCGGCCACGGGCGACGAACTCTGGCAATGGGATCCTTCCAATGAACACACCGGCGCTGGCAGCCCACGACAACGAGGGCTAGTTTACTGGGCCAATGAAACTGGTGGCGAGCAGCGATTGTTTACTGGGGTAAATGGCTACCTTTTCGCGATTGATCCGAAGACTGGTGAAACCATTCGTGAGTTTGGAGACAATGGTTCGATCAATCTGGGCTCCGGCCTGAATACTCCCGGTGTCACTTACAAAGACTTGTTGATCGTTGGTGGCCTTGGTGGCAAAGGAGCCCTTCGAGCGTTCGATGTCAGAACGGGCGAGCAGCGCTGGATCTTTCATCTGATTCCGCGGCCTGGCGAGGTGGGCTACGACACTTGGCCAGAAAACGCGTATGAAACCGCAACGGGGCTGATGCCTTGGTGCGGCCAGTCGCTGGATGAAAACCGAGGAATCGTCTACATCGCGACCAAGACCGCCGAACCGGATTTCTACGGCGCCCAGCGGCATGGAGAGAACTTGTTCGCCAACTCCATTCTCGCTCTCAATGCTGCGACCGGAGAAAGGATCTGGCATTTTCAGATCGTGCATCATGATCTGCTGGACAAAGACTTGCCTTGTCCACCGGTTCTGCTCACGGTGCATCACGATGGCAAGCAGATTGATGCAGTTGCACAGGGGACAAAGCATGGCTTGCTGTTTGTGTTCGACCGCGTCACGGGCGAACCACTTTGGCCGATCGAGGAGCGTCCGGTTCCTTCATCCGAATTAGTCGGCGAGCAGGCTTGGCCGACTCAGCCTTTCCCTACCAAGCCACCGCCGCTCATGCGCCAGGCCTACACGGAAGAAGATGCATCGAACATTTCGCCGCAGACACACCAAAAGACGTTGGACCGGATTCGTGCCGCACCGAACTTTGGGCCCTTCCCAGCGCCAAGTCTGAGTGAGACCGTGATGTTTCCTGGGTTTGACGGCGGTATGGAGTGGGGCGGGGGTGCTGCGGATCCGGAGGGGATTTACTATGTCAACGTGAACGAGATGCCGTGGCTGCTGCAGATGATCGAAACACGTCATCCGGATGGCTCGAAGCTAGTGCCAGGCGAACGCGATTACATGCTCTATTGCGGCGTGTGCCATGGTCTGGATCTTAAAGGGAATCTTGACTTGCAGTTCCCGCCGTTACTTGACATTGATAAGCGAAAAACGCGAGCCGAGATTGAGCTACAGACGCGGCAAGGCAAAGGCCGGATGCCCGCGTATGGCGACATGCCCGAGGCCCAACGTTCCGCGATTCTCGATTATGTCCTCCGCAAAGGCACTCCGCCGAACTCGGATCGCGACCTATCTAAGACGCCACAGCCAGCCTCCGTTGCGACCGACAATGAAGTCCCGACGTATGCTTTTGGAGGATTCCGTCGCTGGCTCGACGATGAAGGCTACCCAGCGATCAAGCCACCGTGGGGCACGTTGAATGCAGTCGATCTCAACTCGGGCGAAATCAAGTGGAGTGTTGTACTCGGCGAGTATCCCGAACTGACGGCCCGAGGAATCCCGCCGACTGGGACGGAGAACTACGGCGGTCCGCTGGTAACGGCCGGAGGTCTGGTTTTCATCGGAGCGACTGCGGACGAAACCTTTCGGGCCTTTGACAAGGAGACTGGTAATCTCTTATGGAAAGCGCGGTTGCCGTTTGGAGGTAACGCCAGTCCGAGTACCTACATGGCAGGTGGACGGCAATACGTCGTCATCTCGGCTGGAGGCGGCAAGAGCGGCCGACCGCGTGGCGGAACCGTCGTCGCGTTTGCATTGCCGGAATGACAACCGGCTGTGGGCTCCAATGCTTGCCTGGCCCCAATACTTGCCTGGCCCCAATACTCGCTGGGCCCAAATATTTGCGGCGATGGCAGTTTGAAATTGTGATTGCAACGCATCAACGGAAAACGGTAGCCGTCGTCAACCATCAAGCAATCCACGTCGATTAGCGTCGTGTGAACAACACCTGACGAATTAGAACGTAGGGCAGGCTGCCAGCCTGTTATTTCACCAGTGACAGGCTGGCAGCCTGCCCTACGTATTATCGCGCAACGCTATGCACGTCGGCAGGAGTTATCTCGTTTGACGGTTACGATCGATTGCGGCCGCGGCGTAGGTCGAGCGTGAGTGGGAAGTGCGGGTTGTGCTCTTCCGGTGGTAGCTCGGGGATGGAGCCAGGCGTGTGGCCGAACTTGGTGAATCTCGCGATTCGGCGTGACTCGGCTTCGTTCGCGTTGACGGGGAACGTCGGTGGATTCAGTCCTCCTGGGTGAGCCACGTAATAACGTGCTCCTCCCAGGCTGCGTTTCATCCACTGGTCGTAAACGTCAAACACGAGCGGTGCGTCGATCGGAATCAACGGATGCAGGCAACTTGGTGGCTGCCATGCTCGATAGCGTACGCCGCACACGAACTCGCCTTGGGTTCCGGTTGGGTGCAACGGGAGCAGCCGGCCGTTGACCAACACCTTGTGTCGATCGTCAACCATACCACGAACGATCACCTGCATTCGCTCGACCGACGAATCGACATAGCGACTCGTGCCGCCACCGCTCGCTTCCTCACCGAGTACGTACCACGGTTCGACGGCTTCACGCAATTCGATCTCAACTCCGCGAGTCTCGATGCTGCCGATGCTCGGGAAGCGGAACTCGAAGTGTGGTCGGAACCATGAATGGACTAGATCAAAACCGGCTGCCGCGGTCTCTTCGATGACGTCACCGAAGTCTTCCCAAACGAAATGCGGCAAGAGCCAACGATCGTGAATCGATGTGTCCCAATCGTGAATCTTGTCGCGGTACGGCGTGTTCCAGAATCGAGCAACGAGCGCCCGCAGCAACAGTTGCTGGGTCAGGCTCATTCGCTCGTGCGGTGGCATCTCGAAGGCACGGAACTCGACAAGTCCAAGTCGGCCGCTCGACGAATCTGGGCTGAACAATTTATCGATACAGAATTCACTGCGGTGCGTATTGCCAGTCAAGTCAACGAGCAAGTGACGGAAGATGCGATCGACGAGCCACGGTGGCACATCGCCTGAATCAGGGATCTGTTCGAAGGCGATTTGCAATTCATAGGCACTGTCTCGGCGACCTTCGTCAACACGCGGCGCTTGGCTGGTTGGACCGACAAACTTGCCGCTGAATAGATACGACAAGCTCGGATGGTTCATCCAATAACCAATCAGACTGCGAAGCACATCCGGCCGACGCAAGAACGGACTGTCCGCTGGCGTTGCCGCACCCATGACAATGTGGTTACCGCCGCCGGTGCCGGTATGCGTCCCGTCTTGGTCGAACTTCTCAGTCCCAAGTCGGCAATGTCGAGCATCGTCATAGACGCCGGTTGTAATCGAGACGAGTTCGTCCCAGCTTTCTGCGGGATGCACGTTGACTTCGATCACGCCTGGGTCGGGCGTCACGCTGATGTGCTGCAGTCGTGGATCGTGTGGTGGCAGGTAGCCTTCGACGACGACTGGCATTCTCAGCTCAGCGGCTGTTTGCTCGATCGCTGCGATCAGTTCGATGAAGCCTTCGATACGATCGATTGGCGGCAAGAACACGTGCAGCTTTCCACCGCGTGGTTCGACGCACATGGCCGTTCGAACCGGTTGGTCGGCGGGACGACTCGCGAAGTAATCGGATGACGAGAAGCTCGAGTCGGTCGGGTACAAGTGGTTTGCAAACGGTGAACTCGGATCGGCCGAATCATTGGCTAGCGAAGATGCTGAGCCGGCTCCGTTTGATCCATTGGGACTGAACCCTCCATTGCCACCGTAGCCCGCGACTGTCGCGGACGCTTGCAATGCGGTCGCGGACGCTGCCAACGCTGGCGCGGACGCTGCAAGTGACGAAGCTGCGGCAGACGCCGCCAACGACGATGCGGTCGTCGTGGAATGGTTCCATGAATCCGCCGAGGCGATCGCGGTGGCCCGTTGTTGGATAATCTCTGCGCGGCTTGAGAGCGGGCGTCGGTCTTCCATCGGATCCGCTTCGATAAAGTCAGCGAGTTTCTTGGCTTCCTCGACGAACATCAATCCGGCCAGCGGTAATCGCAGCCCCATCGGTGAATCGCCAGGAATCAAGAACATCTGGTCGCTGCGTACGACCCAAGGGCTGCTTTCCCAATAGGGTTTGTTCGCCCACCACACATAACGAAGTGGCAGCGTCACACCGACGGACGACGTCACGCCTTGCTCGAAGATGCGACTCAATCGCGTGCGTTCTTCTTCGCTATCGAGTTTCGAGTCGCGGATGTCAACGTTCGCAGGCAAGCGACGCTCTTTCCACATGTAATACAGGATGTCTTCGAAGCCGTCGGTGACGTGTGTTGGGTTGACGGAAAGCTTCTCAGCCAGCTTGCGTGCGAAAGCGCGAGCGTCCTCGACGGTGTGACCGAGATCGCTGCTCGGGTCCGCCAGCCACTGGGGATCTTCCCAGAGTGCGTGCCCGTCTTTGCGCCAGAAACAACGTAGCGCCCAACGAGGCAGCGGTTCACCGGGGTACCACTTGCCGAGTCCGTAGTGCAGCAACCCGCCTTGGCCGAAACGGTCTTTGAACTTGCCAAGCAACTGGTTTGCGTAGCGCAACTTCGTTGGACCAACGGCTTCGGTGTTCCACTCTGCGCCGTCTTGGTCGTCGATTGAAACAAACGTGGGTTCGCCACCCATCGTCAGCCGCACGTCATTCGCGTTGAGCGACTCATCGACTTTATGTCCGCTTGCGACGATGCGGTTCCAGGTAGCGTCATCGTAAGGAAGCGTCACGCGAGGGTCTTCGTGAACGCGAGTCACGCTCATCGAGAAGTCAAACTCGACTTCGCATTTCTCGGTTGTGCCGGAAATCGGTGCGGCGCTACTTGGTTCGGGTGTGCATGCGAGCGGGATGTGGCCTTCGCCGGCGAACAGACCGCTTGTGGGGTCGAGCCCAACCCAACCGGCGCCTGGCAAGAAGACTTCGCACCAAGCGTGCAAATCGGTGAAGTCCACTTCAGGGCCGGAAGGACCGTCGATCGATTTCACGTCGGCGGTGAGTTGAATCAGATAACCACTTGCGAAGCGAGCTGCGATGCCGAAGTGGCGCAAGATTTGGATCATCAACCAAGCGGAGTCACGGCAAGAACCGCTGCCCTTCGTGAGCGTCTCTTCGGCCGTTTGAACGCCGGGCTCCATCCGAATCAAGTAGCTGATATCGCGACTCAGCTTGGCATTCAAATCGACGAGGAACATGACCGTTCGTCGTTTGCTGCGATCGATCGTGTCGATATACTCCGCCAACCTCGGTCCAATTGTTGGCGTTGGCAAGTACGGCTTGAGTTCCTCTCGCAAACTCTGAGCATACGCGAAGGGATACTCTTCGGCCTCAGGTTCAAGGAAGAAGTCAAACGGGTTGATGACAGTCATCTCCGCAATCAAGTCGACTTCGACCTCGAGCGACCGGATTGGCTTTTCGAAGTTCACACGCGCTACGAAATTGCTTTGAGGATCCTGTTGCCAATTCACGTAGTGATCGTCGGGACGAATCGTCAGCGAGTAGCTGCGGATGGGCGTACGACAATGCGGCGCGGGTCGCAATCGGATGGAGTGCGGCGTGACAACGACGGGGCGATCAAAGAAGTAGCTGGTTCGGTGATTCAGCGCGACATGGATTGTCATAGGGCGGTCGTGATACTTAACGTATTTGGGTTGAGATCGTGTCGAAAAACGAACGTTGAACGGGCTTGTTTGCAGGCGTCACTGGTACGAACCGCCTAAGATTGTCCAAGTGACTGGGGCAATGCTAGTTTACACCCAGTTCGTCTGCACGGCCCCAAACTTCGGGATAACCGGGATTTTTTGCCTGCCTTCCAGCAATCTGAATCAGTCGTTCCCGCGAGGTATGACTGGTGTAGAATGATTCAAGTTCATCGAACAATGCGCTACGGCGTCTCACGTCCCCTTGAGGCGCCAGAGTGGCCGCCTTCGCGACGGGACATGGGGATGATGTAGTTTCGATGGTACAGTTCCCTCGAACTAGCAATCACGAACCACCCCACAGAAGTCTTAGCGAAGAGTGGACATTCGAATGGTTATCCCAATGAGATTTGGTTGAAATCGATTTTTAATAGACACTTCTCGCTGATCGACGGCACTCACGCTGGCAATTTTAAGAGAATCTTCATTGATGAACGCTGAACGATGAGCCTGAGGCGCTAGTGCGTCATCCAGCCTAAGAATTGGGGTTGGTTGATTTGCTTAAATTAGCGGAAACTTTCGTCAACACACGGAGGTTTCCAATGATCAAAAAGTATATCGTCCGACTCTCGGATGAAGAACGCCAAGTTTGTCAGG